>CAYWMD010000009.1:0-156648 GCA_964458575.1 uncultured Bifidobacteriaceae bacterium
ATCTGCACCAGATGTTCGGCCCGGGCGTGGACGCCGCCATCGAGAAATACTCCGCACCCGACCGCGAATTGCTCGCCGTGTTGCAACTCTTCGGGAAAGACCAGCGCATCTGCCATCGCTACGAAATCAAGGAAGGTCCGAAGGTGTTCGAGACGGAAGTGCGTGGGAAGAAGTTCGTGCTCTATAACGACACCATCACCGGCTACGCCAAGGACGGCACGAAGATCATCGAAACCACGGTGGAAGAACCCCTGCACGTGCGGGACGCCAAACATGCCAACTCCATCTGAACTCCAATTGCGCGGCGAATGGGCCGCCCGCACCACCGATACATCAAAGCGTTCGGTGTTTGGAAATTATCGTGCCGACGGAGCGCTGCTCTCCGAGCCGGCGTGTTCCGAAGTGACGCCTGGACGTGCCGGGGCGGAGACCGGCGCTCCGCTCCAATCTGCCATTGACCTGGCGATGGCCCGCTCGTTCATCCATCGCTTCCTCGCAAAAGCTTATGAAGACCCGATGCCCGAGACGTGGCGTTGGTTGACACAGGCAGAAACCATCTATGCCCTGCGTGCCGCCAACGCCTTCATCGGTCAATCGGTGCTTTCCAGCGCCGGGTTTTTGATCAATGCACTCCAGCCCGCCGCTTTTGACTCGTTCCTCAACGCCTACCTCGCCGCGTTCGGCCACGCGGCGCGCGGTTCGTGTCCGTTAAACGAAATCGAATACGGCGACATCAAGGCCGACCCGTTGTTCCAACCGCATCGCCTCGCCGACCTCGCTGCATTTTATCGCGCGTTTGGACTCGAAGTTGCCGAAGACGCCGGCGAGCGCCACGATCACATCTGCTTGGAGCTGGAGTTCATGTGTATCCTGGCTGCGAAGGAGGCTTACGCACGTGAGCATCAACTGGATGCCGACCAGCTCGCTTATTGCCGCGACACGCAGAAGAAGTTCCTGCGCGAACATATCGGTCGCTGGACGCCTGCTTTCGCCCGTCGTCTCGCCGCCGCGACCAACCAACCTGCGCTCCACGCGCTGGCTGAGTTCACTCGCGCCTTCATCGAATCCGAGTGCGCCCGCTTCGGCGTGTATCCCGGCAGCGAGGAACTGGCACTTCGCCCTGTGGATGAAGCCGCTGACCGGGCCTGCGATTCGTGTGGTATCTACAATCTTCCACCTGGCGCGCTGGCCGCGATGTGAACTCATGCAACTGCGTTACGACGAGGATTTCATTGAGGCTGCCGCATTCTTCTGTACGAGCGGACGGCGTAGTGGCGTGCCGTCGCTCCAAATCGCCCGCTTCCATCGCGAGCGCGAGAAGCTCTACGCCATCCTCGACCCCGACGAGCGCAACACCGCTTTCTTCAACCTCCACCTCGACTGGTTTCGCGAATGGGGGCTGGAGAAGCTCATCACGGACCTGCTTAAGGAGTTTCCGTTGTTGCTCGAGAAGCTGAGCGTGCTCGCCGTCCGGAAGACGCGCAACAAGAACGACGACGGCGCAGAACTTTACGTCAACGAAGCCGGCCAGCGCAGCGCCATCCTCGCGCTGCGCCCGGAATCCTTTGAGCGCGATGCCGCCCTGCGAGATTATGTCCGCCACGAGTTCACACACTTGAGCGACATGCTTGATCCCGCCTTTGGCTACGCGCCCACTCTTGATTTGCCCGGCCTGAACGGCGCGCAGCAACGCCTCGCCCGGGAGCGGTATCGTCTGCTGTGGGACATCACGATTGACGGTCGCCTCGCCGCCGCCGGTCGCACGCCGATGCAAGCCCGCGAGCAACACGCCGCTGCTTTTGCCCGCGGTTACTCGTTTTGGCCGGAGCAACGGCAAGCCGAGGCGTTCAATGCGCTGTGGCAAGGCCGCTCGCCGCGCCACGCCGACTTTCTCACGCTCATCGCCGATCCACGCGGTCTCCGCGACGCGCATCGGCCCGCGCCGGGCGCTTCCTGCCCGCTGTGCGATTTCCCCACTTTCCAGTGGGCGGACGTCGCCATGCTCCCGCCGGAAATTGTCCACCGGATTGTTGCCGAATTTCCCGCGTGGCAGCCCGAACAAAGCCTTTGCAGCCGTTGCTTGGAGACGTATCAAGCCGCGGCGAACCCGGAGTTGGTGGGCGCGGCCTGAGCGAGCGTTGCCATGATGCGCGTCGAAAATCTGTTTATTTCCCCCGGGCACAACTTCTTCGGTCATCACGGCCAACCCGCGGGCGAACATTCCATCGTCGCCGTTGAACATATTGAATGTGTCGCCGGACGCGGCATTCGCGGCGACCGTTTCTTCGATTTCAAAGAAGACTACAAAGGCCAGATCACGTTCTTCGCGATGGAAGTGCTGGAGGCATTGCGCCGCGAATTGCATCTGCCCGACGCACAACCGCAGGCAACCCGCCGCAATGTCTTCGTCCGCGGTGTGGATTTGCGGACGCTCATCAGCCGGGAATTCGTGGTGCAGGGCTTGCGCTTTGCCGGGATCGAAGAATGCAAACCCTGCCACTGGATGAATTCAGCGCTTGGCCTTGGCGCGGAGGAATGGCTCAAGGGGCGCGCGGGCTTGCGTTGTCGCATTCTGAGCAACGGGAAGTTGCGTTGCGAGGACTGACATGGAATTCGGCGCCGTCATTCTGGCCGGAGGCGAGTCCAAACGCATGGGCCGCGACAAAGCCTGGGTGGAATATGATGGCAAGCCGTTGGCGCAACTCGCCGTGGAGAAAATGCGCCAACTGGGCATCAGGGAAATCTTCATCTCCGGCCGGGCGGGCGAGGATTATTCCGCGCTGAAATGCCCGGAGTTGTATGACCTGGAGCCGGGATTTGGCCCCTTGGGCGGAATTGAGCGCGCCCTGTACGAATGCACGGCGCCGCTGCTGCACGTGCTGGCCGTGGATTTGCCCCAGATGAGTCCAAGGCTGCTGGCCCGGATGCAACGCGGTTGCGACCGGCTGACCGGCGTCGTGCCGAAGTCGAATGGCGGGCTGGAGCCGCTGGCGGCGATTTACCCGAAGCGCTGCCACATCATTGCGTTTTCTGCCATCGCCCGGTCCCAACATTCGGCGCGGGATTTTGCCGCCGCATGCCTGCGCGAGCGGGCGGTGAAAATCGTTCCGATATCCCGGAGTGAGACGCCCGCTTTTCTCAACTGCAATCAGCCCGCCGACCTTGCCGGGATTGGGGCACTAACCGGGAGCTGCATTCACGATGCACCGTCCCGTTAAAAACCCGAAGCCGTTGCAAGCCCCGGCCGCCCTCCCCGCGGAGCGCGGGGCGTTTGCCCATCCCCGCGACTATCTCAACCGCCGCTTTGTTTATGCGGTCATTTCGCAGCGGGCGCACGGCCTTTCCATCGGCATCAATTTGACGCCGGATCATCACTGCAACTTTGACTGTGCGTATTGTGAGATTAACCGCGACCGGCCCATACGCGATCGCGAGGTGGATATTCCGATCCTGATCAGCGAGTTGAATGAGTTGCTGGTCATGGCCAAGGAAGGGCGGATGCGGGAAATTCCGTGGCTACGCAACGTGCCGAAAGAATTGCTGGCCCTGAAAGAGGTGGCGTTCAGCGGGGATGGGGAGCCGACGCTATGTCCCAAGTTCTCCGAAGCGTTGGCAGCGGTGGTGCGGTTGCGAATGTGGCGGCATAGGTTCAAGATCGTCGTGATCACCAATACGAGCGGCCTGAATCTTCCCGAGGTAAAACGTAGTTTGGGCGGGTTGCGCCAACAGGACGAAGTTTGGGTGAAATTGGATGCCGGCACCCAATCCTACATGGATCGCGTCAACCGGCCAGGCATCAGCTTGCGGCAAGTTCTCAAAAACATTCGGGGAATTGCGGTGAAGCGCCCGGTGGTGGTGCAGAGTCTGTTCCCGGAGTTGGACGGCGACGAGCCGCCCGCCAGAGAAATTGAGAAATACGTCCAGCGGTTGCAGAAATTGAAGCAAGCGGGAGCGCAAATTTCGCTGGTGCAGATTTACTCGGCGCATCGCCCGCCGCATCGCCCAAACTGCGCGCACCTGCCCTTGAAAACCTTGTCCAAGATCGCCCGCCGCGTCCGGAAAGTTACCGGCTTGAGAGCGGAGGTGTTTTGATGAAGTTATGCGTTTCGTCTGCGTCATCCAACACGTAGCGGCCGAGACGCCGGGCCTGATCGCGCGGAATGAAATTTCCCATGTGCTTACCAACTGAACCAGTGAAAATGGCGTTTGCGCGAGACTCCCGGGCGAAGCAATAGGACACCAAGCCTCAAACAACCAACATTATATCTGGTCAACGGTTCTTTTGCCACCACCAGCCCTGGACGCCACGTTTACGGCCTTTTTCGCGCGCGGAGACGGTCTCCATCGTGCGAGTCCTGCCCAACGGTCAGTTGCTGACCGTCGGCACCGGCGGAAGTTCCAACTGCGTCCGACGTCTGCTGAACACGGGGGCCGAGTCACCCGGGGCGTGTCGCTGCTGGGCAACAACCGTGGTCGCTGAAAAAAGGAGAGGGCGGTCGCCACACGCCGTTTCAGAATCCTTGGCGGCCATCGTTTCGCAGCCTTGGATCCGGCCACGATTTCAACCAGCACATCACCCTGATCAAATTGGATGCAACTGTGCTGCCACCGCGCTCTAATCGAAGCCTGTTGCCCAAAGGAATTGCTCGACGCAGGCAATGGACGCATGCGTTGCAGGCTTCAAGAGTTCCTGCGGAATTTGACCCAAGTCAACGCCGCCAACGCCCACTGAAGTAGGATGCCAACGTGTCCACACTTCACAATTGTAAGCCGTTGTCCCAGGCTAGCACTGGCCTCCGGACTGCGTTTGACCCTCCATCGCCAAAGCCATGATGCCTCCCCTGAGCAAATTCAAACGTCTCGACGTGCGCGAGATGCTGCAAAACGGTATTGACCCGTGTTCGCCGATCTTTGAACGCGTGGGCAGCCTGAAGTCGGACGAGGGCCTTATCATCATCGCCCCGTTCCTGCCCTCGCCGCTCATCGAGCGACTGGGCGGTCAGGGATTCGCGTCCAAAGTGGAACGCGGCAAAGGCTCTGACTGGTTGGTTTACTTTTGGCGGGAACTTGGTTGAATGTCAGCCGCATGACTGCGCGGCTGACTGAACTTAAAACCATTGCCCTCGTCAACACCCTGCGGGGTTGTCAGTTATTCACCGGCCTCCCGCTGGCGGACATGGAGCGCATTGCGGCAGTGGCCGCTGTGAAGTCGCTTGATAAAGGCGAATACTTGTTTCACGAAGGTGATGTCGCCTTGGGATTCTACGTCGTCCAAACAGGCGCAATCAACGTCCACCGCGTGAGTGCCGCTGGCAAGGAGCAGATCATCCACGTATTCAGGCCGGGAGAATCGTTTGCCGAGGTCGCGCTGGCGTCGGAGCGCGGTTATCCCGCCGACGCCCGGGCGCTCGAAGACTCGCAGGTGTTGCTGGTGCAGAAGGCGGGCATCTTGGCGCTGCTCAAGCGTCAGCCGGAACTTGCGCTACGCATGCTCGGCTCGATGAGCATCCACTTGCGCGTACTGGTCGGCCAACTGGAGGACCTGACCTTGAAGGACGTGGAGACGCGCCTGGCCAACTGGCTGGTGAAACGCTGTCCCAAACCGCCCGGCGAGCAGCCGGTCGAAATCCAACTACCGATGACCAAACGCGTCCTCGCAGCGGAACTCGGCACGGTGAGCGAAACCTTTTCGCGCACGCTGGCCAAGTTCCGCGAACAGAGACTGGTGACCGTGAAGGGCAAGTCCATTGTCGTACTCGCGCCGTCGAAATTGCAGGCCCTGCTGCGCCGCCACCTTGGCGAATAGCAGGACGCTTCGCTCAAACTTCCGCACGAAATTGCGGGCGATCCGTGGTTAAGAGTCTTCGCGCCTTGGTGTCTTTGCGTTAAATGTCCTTCAATTGGTACACATGTTTCATGGTTCAACTCTTGCGTTCCATGTCACCGGTTCGCCCTGCACTTGCCGAACCGCCGCAGCTCCGCAACATTTCGGGCATGAGCCACACCGAGTCCGGCCAAACTTTCACCTGCTGAGCCCATGAAATTGCGCGAGAGTGGGATGCCCGAAGAGGCGTATTGGGAAACGCTGTTTGACGTGCCGCTGCTTCTCGACCGGCTGGAAATTGGCGCACGGTTCCGTAACGTGGTCGAACTCGGCTGCGGTTATGGCACATTCACCCTGCCGGTGGCGCGCCGCATCTCCGGGATCATTTCCACCTGCGACATTGAACCGGCAATGGTCGCGCGCACGCGGCAACGCGCTGAGGCCGCCGGGTTGAAGAACGTACGCTGCCAGTTGCGCGATGTGATGCGAGATGGCTTCCGCGGTGAGGCGGCTTCCCAAGACGCCGCGCTACTCTTTAACATCCTGCACGGCGAAACGCCGGTGCGGATGCTGGCCCTGGCAGCGGATGCGGTGCGTTCCGGGGGCTGGATGCTGGCCATTCACTGGCGATGCGATCCTGCGACGCCGCGCGGGCCCGCAATGGATATTCGTCCTCTGCCCGAACAAATCGTCGGCTGGGCCGAACAAACTGGAAGGCTGGAATTGACAGGGAACGTGCTCGACCTCCCTCCGTGGCACTATGGCTTGCGTTTCCGTCGCAAGTGAGGGGGCCCGACCGCGACTCGCCTAAACTTCCGCCCGCTTGACCCAAGTCAACGTCGCTTCCGTCCACACGAGTAGCATAGAAACAGTGGCTGGACCTGATTCCATTGCCGTGTTCGTGCTGCCCATCGCCGTTGCGGCGGTGGCGTTTCTGTATTCATCAGTTGGGCATGGTGGCGCGACCGGCTACCTGGCGGCGGCAGCGCTGCTGGGTTTGAGCCCCGCATTGGCGCGACCGGGCGCGCTGTGGATGAACTGCTGCGTGGCAGGGATTGCGTTCTGGCGATTTCTACGCGCGGGGTTCTTCGAAGGGAGAGTGTTCTGGCCGCTGGCGGCGGCCTCCATTCCCTGCGCGTGGCTGGGCAGCCGGGTGCATCTGGAGGGACTGGGTTACGGACTGGTACTGGGGATGACGTTGCTTGCGGCGGGATGGTTTCTTGGCTGGGGCGGGTGCGATCAACCGGACGATGCCGCGCGGCCAATTCGTTTGCCGCTGGCCTTGATTGCCGGAGGTGGGCTGGGCTTGCTTGCCGGCCTCACGGGCATCGGCGGCGGCGTGTTTCTCACCCCGGTTCTGATCTTTCTGAACTGGACGCCGGTCAAAGTCGCAGGCGGCACATCGGCGTTGTTCATCGTGGTGAATTCCGTTGCCGGACTCGTCGGTCTGGGTGAAAAGGCGCTGGTGTGGCAGCCGATGTTCATGGGCGCGGTAGTGCTGGGGATTGCGGGTGCGCTGCTCGGCACGCATCTTGGCGTGAACCGCTGGCGCACCTCCGCTTTCCGTCGAGCACTCGCCGTGGTCCTGTGGATTGCGGCTGGGAAACTCATTCTCACAGGCAAATAGCATGCGCGTTCTCTTTTTCGCCCATTTGAAAGACATCACGCGTTGCGCGGAGATGAACGTCGCCGGCAACGAGACCGATGCCGACGGCCTGTGGCGCAGGTTGATATCGGCGCATCCGGGACTGGAGCGGTTTCGCGGCTCGGTGCGGCTGGCGAAGAATTCGGAATACACGGATGCGGAGGCACGATTCAACGACGCGGATGAAGTGGCGTTGATTCCGCCGGTGTCGGGCGGCTGAATCCAGCGACAGATGGAAATCGAAATCCACATCACAAGCGCGCCGATTGCGGAGCCATTACCGCCGCCGGTGAATGGCGTGGGCGCGTGGGTGGAATTTCGGGGCGTGGTGCGCGGCGAAGAAAACAGCGCAGTTATCGCTGCGCTGGAATACGAGGCGTATCCACAAATGGCGGAGAAGGAGATGCGTCGCATCCTCGTGGAACTGGCGAGCTGTCATCCCTGCCTTTCTGTCCGGGTGATTCATCGCGTCGGCATCGTGCCCGTGGGCGAATCGGCGATTTATGCAGGCATTGCCGCGCAACATCGCGCCGAGGCGTTTGCGCTGCTGACGGAATTCATGGACCGGCTGAAGCAGGATGTGCCGATCTGGAAACGGCGGGCAATTGCGGAGACAACCAAGACGGACGGCACGCCCGGAGCGACGCGCCCTGACTCGGCACATTCCGCTGCGGAGGTTTTGTCGCTGCTTCGCGAACTGAATTGTCCGTTGGAGGCGGAGCGTGTGGCCCTGGCGGACGCCGCCGGGCGCGTGCTGCGCGAGGCCGTGTGCGCGCCGGAGGATCAACCGCCGTTTGATCGCTCGTCCATGGATGGTTACGCGATTCGGTTGGACGACCCGGTCAGGAGTTTCCGCGTCGTGGACGAAGTTCGTGCGGGCGACTGGAAGCCGCGCATCCTGCAAACCGGCGAGGCGGTGCGTATCGCCACCGGCGGGGCGTTGCCGGGCGAGGGGTTGCAGGTCGTGATGAAGGAGGACGTGCGCGTTGAAGGCGACATCGTCACCGTGCTGCGCCGTAATGGGGAACGCAACATCCGTTTTCGAGGCGAAGATGCGCAGGTTCGGCAGGAACTGGTGAACGCGGGGACGGTTTTGCGACCGAGCACATTAGGCCTGTTAGCGAGCGTGGGTTGCGTCCACCCGCTCGTCACGCGCCTGCCGCGCGTGCTGCACGTGGCAACCGGCAATGAAATTGTTTCACCGGAGCAGACGCCGCGCTGCGGACAGATTCGCGACTCGAACTCGACGCTGGTGCGGGCGTTCCTCGGCCAGTGGGGAATCGTTCCAGAGCAACGGGGCGTGCGGGAAGATGAAGCGGTGGTGAAGAAGGCGATAGCCAATAGCCAATGGCCAATAGCGGAGCTTGACCTGCTCCTGATTTCCGGTGGCGCGAGCGTGGGCGAACATGATTTCACGCGGCGATTGCTGGAGGAAGCGGGTTTCACGATTCAGGTCAGCAAGACCACGGCGCGCCCGGGCAAGCCGCTCATCGTGGCGCAACGCGACGGCACTTTGGCCTTTGGATTGCCGGGCAACCCGCTGGCGCATTTCGTCTGCCTGAATCTTTACGTCCGCGCTGCGCTAGAGGCTTGGGCAGGACGGACCGACGAAATCGGTTTTCAGACGGGTGAACTTGCGGAAGAGCTGTCAGCGGGTGGCAACGCGCGCGAAACCTTCTGGCCGGCGCGGTGGACATTCATGAATGGCTTGGCCGCGCTCACGCCGTTACGCTGGCGGAGTTCGGGCGATTTAACGGCGCTGGCCACGGCGAACGCATTGATACGGATCACTTCCGGCGCGCAACGCTTGGAACGCAGCAATCGGGTGGAGTTTGTGAACACGGAATGGATTTGATGAAGACGCAAAGAGCATTTTCGCATCTCGACGCCGCCGGTTCGGCGCGCATGGTGAACGTGGGCGCGAAACCGGTTCAAAGCCGCCGCGCAGCGGCAGCCGCAATGTTGGTCTGCCAGCCCGCGACGATCCGCGCGCTGAAACGGAACGCGCTGCCCAAGGGCGATGTGCTGACGGTGGCACAGATCGCGGGCATCCAGGCGGCAAAACGGACGGCGGAGTTGATTCCCTTGTGTCATCCGCTCGCCCTATGCCACGTGGCTGTGAATTTCTGCGTGAAGCGCGATCGGGTTGAGGTCGCCTGCATGGCAGAGACGGCGGCGCAGACGGGCGTGGAGATGGAGGCGTTGACCGGCGCAAGTGTGGCGGCGCTGACACTCTATGACATGTGCAAGGCGGTGGACAGGACGATGCACGTCGAGGGCGTGCGCGTAATCGAAAAGGTGAAGGAATGAGGATCGGACGCATCACCGTTAGTGACCGGGCCAGCGCGGGCGTCTACGCCGACCGCAGCGGGCCGGAGATCGAGGCCGTGTTGGGGGAGCATTTCCCAGGCGCACAATTCGAGGCCGAGGTCGTGCCGGATGAGCGCGAAATGATCGCGGCAGCTTTGTTGCATTGCACAGATGATTTGAAGCTCGACCTCGTGGTGACAACCGGCGGGACGGGCATTTCGCTGCGGGATGTCACGCCGGAAGCGACCCGTGCCGTGATGGAAAAGGAATTGCCCGGTTTCGGTGAGGCCATGCGGATGACATCCATGACGAAGGTGAAGACAGCGATTCTTTCGCGCGCGACGGCGGGCGTGCGGAGGCACTCGCTCATCGTAAACCTGCCAGGCAAACCGTCCGCAGTGCGGGAATGCCTGGAGATCCTAGCGCCGGCCATCCGTGAAGGGATCGCGCATCTGCGCGGGGAAGATCCGCATGCGCCTTCCGAGCAACCGCCAGTGGCCGATACCAGATAACCGACATGGACGCATTCGGACGCACAGTGGATTACCTGCGTATCTCGGTGACTGACCGGTGCAACGAGCGGTGTCTTTACTGCATGCCCGAGGGCTATCGGGGCTGGGAAAGCCGTCCGGATCATTTGACGGCGGGGGAAATCCTCCGCGTGGTGCGAGTGGCCGTCGACATGGGCTTCCGCAAGTTCCGGCTCACGGGTGGCGAACCGCTCGTGCGCGCGGACTTGCCAGACCTCGTGCGCGGCATGGCGGCGATTCCCGGCGTGGCGCGCATCGGGCTTTCGACCAACGGCACGAGGCTGGCTGCCTTGGCGCAACCGTTGCGCGACGCAGGTCTGAGCACGGTGAATGTCAGTCTGGACGCGCTTTCAACGGCGGTTTACCGCCGCATCACCGGCGGCGACGTGAACGCGGTGCTGGCCGGTGTTCGCGCGGCAATGGCAGCGGGTTTTGAGCGAGTGAAATTGAACTGCGTGCTCATGCGCGGCGTGAACGAGCAGGAAATCTGGCCACTGGTGCTCTTCGCCGCCGAGCACGGGCTGCCGTTGCGCCTGATCGAGTTGATGCCCGTGACCACGACGGACGTGCTTACGGACGCCAACTTCTTTCCAATTGAGGAGGCCAAGGCCCTGCTGGCGCAACGAGATGAGTTGATCGCGCAAGCCTCGGCCTATCTGGGCTGGGGACCAGCCAAGTATTACCGCCTGCGGCACATCGGGGTATTGGTGGGTTTCATCGGTGCAATGACAACCCCGCACTTCTGCGAAACGTGCAACAAGATGCGGTTGACGGCGGACGGCAAGGTTCGTCCCTGCCTGGGCGATCACGGGGAAATTGATTTGCGCGACACACTACGCCATGCGACGGACGACGCGGCGGTGCGTTCACTGCTGCAGATCGCCCTGCAACGCAAGCCGCTGGAGCACTCGTTTCGCAGCGCTTATCAACCCTGCCGCCCGATGACAGCCATTGGGGGGTGAAGCGAGTCAGTGTGACCACAGATAAGAGCGGCCAAACCGTCATTCACTCCCTCAACATAACCCTGCGTGCTTCTCGCAGAGCCAGCCGATGGCGGAAACGGTCAGGCGTTTCTCGGAAGCACCTCGAATTCTTTCAGGATGTGAAACCGCTGGAAGGCAAGACGACCGCGTTTGTCAGTGAAAACTACGTCTGCCACACTTCCACTCTCGACCTGCGCAAATTCGCAGGTCTCCTTGCATCGAAGCGTCCGTAGGCGATGCAGTTTCGAGCCGTGGGCGAATGCATTCAGAAGTACCGTCTCCAGCACGAAAACCACTTCGCGATGCTTCCGTCCGACTCCAACGGCGGCAGTCTCACGCGGCGAAAGCCGCGTTCACAGTGGACGAGTACGCACTCGTGGTCGCGGAGATTGCGGAGTTTGTGTGGTTTGATTTTGTGTTCCTCGGTCTCGGAGTAGTTCGTGTTTTGCTTTCCGGCGCTGTAGCCCCATGAACGCTTCACGACACGCTTCTTGCCGAGAAAATCGGCGGCTTGGACGGCATCAGCCTCATCGGCGGCGCGGAAGATCATTCGGTTGCGGAGGTTCAGCGTCAGCACCTTTGACTTGTCGTTTCCCAGCGGGGGAACAAATGAAGTCGTGCTTTGGGCGGCGGCAACCACCGTTGCACCCGCTTCGCGGATCACGTCCACGCAGTTGTAATCACTCGTGCCGTCCTCGCTGGCGGTCATGAACCGCTGGGCCTCATCGGCCCACAGGATCAGGAGGTTGTTCTTGGCACGGTCCACGCTGGTCTGGTCGAAACGACGCAGAGCGTGACTGTAATAAAGGAGCTTGAGGAACGTGTTCACGTAGCGGCGCTCGGTCTGGAACTTCTGCGGCATCGTGGTCAGGATGATTTTGCCCTGGTCAATCGCGGCGTAGTCGAACGTGCTTTCCTCGGCACAGAACACCTCCGCCACTTCGGGCGTGAGGAAGTATTGCAGATAGTTGCCGATGGTTTCGCGGACGCCGCCAGATTGCTCGTCGGGCTGGTTCAGGAAACGGTTGGCGAAGTGGGCGTAAACGGCC
Source organism: uncultured Bifidobacteriaceae bacterium (assembly GCA_964458575.1). Classification (GTDB taxonomy): domain Bacteria; phylum Verrucomicrobiota; class Verrucomicrobiia; order Limisphaerales; family JADLHS01; genus CAYWMD01. The sequence continues at coordinate 12,342 of CAYWMD010000009.1, forward strand.
TCACGGCGTGGAGTTTCAAGCAGCGATTCGAGATTCTCCATTTCTTCTTCCAGCAACTCGCGGTCGGACAACAACTCGAACGCGCCGAGCAACGTAACGGGGCGCTTCAATTCGTAGAGCATTTCGAGGGCGTGGGCGATGTGGGTTTGCGCCTGGCTTTTGAAAAAGCCCTTGTCCCCGCCCTGGCCGAGACTTGTGGCGGTGTCCACGATGAACTTGGCATAGGTCGTAAAGGGAATGCTGCGGTCGCCGGTCAGATTGAAACGATGCTGCGGTGTCCATTGTGCGTGCTCGCTCCCCGCTCGGATTCGCAATTGAATCAAATCCCCCTCGCGGCCGTAATGCTCCGCCATCGCCGTGAGGGTTTCCCAATACACACCCTTTTCATCAATGCACAGCCCTCCCCACGTCGGCTCATTCTGAAAGACCTGGTGCGCCAGTTGATTGATGCCGGAACTCGTTTTGCCTGAGCCGGTGTCCCCTGTGATGAGCCAGCCTCGGCAGAATTGCGCTCGCTTCCACATCAGTCCACCGAGCCGCGCCACGCAGCCGGCTTTCCTCGGTTTGAACAGTAACCATACGGCGATGAGGACGAGCAGAATACCGCCTGTGACCATGACGTATTTGGGATTCCTCAACGCAAGGATGAGGTCTGGCGGCGGCATTATAGGACCAAAGGGGATGAGGTTGAGTTTCACGGCCACGCCCTCCCAATCAGATAACCCGCGAGCAACCCCGCGATGGTCGCAAAGACGGCGGCGGCACGAGTGACTCTAGCTGCGCGGTGAGCAGGGGCTTGAGTTCGCAAGATTTCGAGCAATGCCGCCGATTGTCCCTGAAATGTCCGTGCAGCTTCCGCCAGCTTCGTGATGTCCGCCCGGAACTGTTCAAACGACGGGACTTCCCGGCGGTGGACTTCATCCCAATGCCGCTGGTGGATTCGGAACAACTCGACGAGGAGCATCACCGCGTCGTCTTCTCGCAGCCGATGTTTATCGCGCCACTCGACGACGGCCGCGTCGAACTCTTCGTCGAAGTTGGGTTGTTCGTTGCTCGGCATGGGATTACTTCGCGGGCAACAAAAGGCCAACTACAGATTCGATCTCGGCGTAAAGTTTTCGCTGCCAGGTTTGAAGGCGTTGCCGGTCAAGAAGGCTGAACGCCGGGTGCTTCGTCGCTGCCGAGATCGTCAGGTTCTCCGCATTGAGGGCTTCGACCAGCCAATCCTGCAACCGACTCATGGCAATTTCCCGTCCACCGAGTTTGTCCTTGAGTTGGGCGCGCACTTCCGACGACTCGAACAACGTGAAGCTGTCGCTGTGCGCGGCGTTGCGAACCACGACATAGCTGCATTGCTTTCCAAACTGGTCGGCGAGCCGCTGGATTTGGTCCACGCTGTCTGCCTCATGATTCACGGGCATGACGAGCGTGAGCGCCGCGCCCATCGCCGACAGGACGGCGGACAGGTCAATCTCGGCGAAGTATTCAATGAACAGGTCGGTGGACGCGGCGCGGCAATCCATCACGACAAGATTGGCCTTATCGAGTGCCGCGAATATCCCGTCGAGTTCCCGGCGATTATCCAAGTCGAGGAATCTCGTGTCTGGGTGAAACCGCTTCAACGTCGAGTTCTCGTTGTCGGAATCAATCGCGACGTGAGCGATGCCCTTGTCCTTGAGGAATTGGACGAAGTTGACGGCAAAGAAGCTTTTGCCGACACCGCCTTTGCCGTTGAGGATCAAATCGAGACGTTTCATGTGGTTTGGGGCTTGAGCATCCGCACTTGGGCAATACGCGGTCCGCGAGCGCGGCCTGAAGTCGCGTCGCCGCCATCGGGATTCGTGGGCGATTCGGTCGCTGCTGTGACTTCAGTGGCCGATGCCGGTTCAGGCGACATCCCCTCTCCATTCCCCGACATGGCCACGGTCGGGCGTTTCCGCCCTGGCCGCTTTCGTGGCCGGACATTTTCGCCGAGCACCTGATGGCAAAATTGCGCGATGGCGGTTTTGCTCGTCGGTAGGCAATGCTGCGTGAGGAGGTCGGCGATGGAGCGATACGAGGCGCGTTTCTGACGCAACTCGACGATGACTTCCTTCGCCGGGAGCAAATCTTGGAACTTCTGCGGACGGCGCGGCGTGAATTCCTCGACCGCCTTGCGGACTGCGGCTGGATCAAAGGAGGACATACGATGAATTGTGGCGAATGCGAACCGGGAAACTGATCGGCGGCGATACGTTCACGGCGATTCGGTAAATCGGACAAAACATTATGTGCTCGTTGCCGCACTCAATGCCGGTCAGCGGCGCGACCGTGGCAGCGGCAAGTTCTGAATCTCGGTCTGTCTGCGGAGTGTCCGTGTCCGTTGCTACGGCCGGATCGTGGCCAGTTGAAGGTACGTCATCACCACGGATGTGGACTGATTGTTCCCGTGTCCATTGGCCAGGACTGGACGCGGCTGCGGAATGTTCGTGGACACGGATCAGCCGCAACTGCGGCCTGCTCTTTGCCTGTCCATGTTCGCGGATTTGCCACGATTGTGGTCGTGCGTAATTCATATCGCGCGTCTGTTTGCCGTTTTCACCGCGACTGCTTCGCGGACGCAGAAACCTTCGGCACGAAGGGGTAACGCGTGCCTTGTATTAAACATGATGAGAAACACATTGCCTCCTCTGTTGCAGAAGTTCGTTGCGCCAGTTCTCCAGTTGCGCCGCGACGGCCTCGATGCGCGTGGTTTGCTCAATTGTCTGAGCGCCGATGCGCGCAGCCTGTTGGTCGGAGTGCGGTGATTCGTGCAGGCTGATTGCTTCATTGGCGGCATTGGTGTTGATGTGCTCGCCGAACTTTTTCAGCACTTCTATGGCGGTGCGGATTTGGGCGGTGGATGGTGTTTGCATAATCAGATGCGAATGCCGCGCGAGGGTTTATGTGCGAGTTGCGCCCGCGGTCCCGAATGCCTTTTGAAGATGATCTGCGTCAGCCTAACAACTTCGGGTGCAATCGGGTGCGCCCACGGGTCATTGAAGCCGAGTTTCGCAGCGGCTTCTTCAGCGGCGATTTTCGTCGGCGCTTCAACGGTCGTGCGCAGAGGATCACCAAGTGTGCGGGCGTACTCGCGGTCGGTGTGGTAAATGCCCCAGAGTCGGCTGCCCGGTTTCAGCATCGCGGTTGTGCTCACGGTCGTAGTCGAACACAGCCCCTCCTTGCGAGGGTGTATCAGCTACACAGGATGCACGCTTAGTCCGAGAAAAGTCCGCACATCATCAAATCGGCGGACTTCAATTGATCAACAGTCGAGCGGATTTTTGCCACACTGGGAATTCGTCCGGTGCTTCAAAAAGAATCGTCACACCGGCATTGATCAGGTCTTCAAGTTCAATACCCGTTTTCACGGTGCGGGCTTCTGCCAAATCAGTCGGCAGCTTCGCGTATCGGGGTGTATTCGGCAGGTGTTGAGCGATGAGTGGATTGACGACGTTGGCCAGCGACTTCAGAAGGTCCTCGGCGCAGCGGAGCTTGTAATCCTGCGCAGGCGTGAAGTCGCGCGCGAAGTTTTGCCATGTGTCGTGAATTTTTTGCACAGTCGGGTGCTGTCGCTGTTGATCGGAAAGCGTAAAATGGCAAGCCATGACGCGGGCGTAGTTTGGCGGATGGGAATTGGAAGCGAGCAGATAAGGAGGAAAGCCTTGGGCACGCCCCAAATCAACCATTGAAGCAAAGTTCGCCGGCCCGCACACGTAACCTGCGAACAAATCGCAGAAAATCTCGGCCAACCACAGTGCTCCCCAGGAACTCGCGGCACGGTCGAGTTCTTGATCGCGAAGCGCCTTTTGGTCCGGCGGCATCGGCCCGGCCTGTTGCTTCAGTTGGTCAAAATGCCGCTTCACCACCAACGACATTTCCCGACGGAACACATCGTCCCTCGCAAAGACGCTGTGACCGAACTCATGATAAATTCCGGGCACTTCGAGAATTGTTTCCAACAAATACGGTGGTCCAAAGAAAACCGGGATGGCGAAGATTCCACGGTATTCTGCCAACAGAGCCAAGTCCCGGCGCAAACACACCAGGATGTCTTCGATCCAATCCAGCCGAAGACGCTGGCAGAGCCGCAGCAGGACTTTCCTCATTTGCCGGTCCTCCGGGCCTTGCCGCTGCAAACCGGCAATATAATGATTTGCAGTCGGGATGACGTATCGGGAAAGATCGTGAGCGAGCTTGTCGGCGCGCTTGGCGAAGTTCGGGTCGTTCAACGCCAGCAGCGTTTGGAGCAGTGCCAGTTTGGTTTCAGCCTGCTTGTACTGCTGGTCCAGATAATTCAATAGGACGCCCTGATCGGGATTGGCTTGTCGCAGTTGGCGGAGTTGCTCCGCCAACCAGTCGAACTGTATGTCCAATTCCGCCGTCTTGGCGATCCGGTATGAAGGCATGTCGCATCCTTGCGCTTAACGAGAGTAAAGCCGGCTGAATGCCGCAGTCAGTTCTTCATCGAGTATCGCCAAAACTCCTTCCATTATCGGAATGGCCGTTGATGGCAGTGGCGCGGGTTGCGCCAATTGCGATTCGAGTCGCGCCAATTCCTCTAGCCATTCCTTCAACTCGAATTGGCCTTCGCGAATTCGCGCCACTAGAACGCTCAATTCTCCGTTGTCTTGATTGCTGACCAGTTTCGTGCGCAATCGGTTTACGAATTCGCGCAATGTTGTCTTAGCGGCAGCAATTTGCTCCGGCGTAAAGCCGAGGTCCGTCGCCCGGCCCAGTGATTCGCTTTGGACCATGAGCAACGCCTCGTTGAGCTGTTCCAACAGCGTTTGCTGCTTGTCCAGCTTGACCGACATGAATCCCATCAGACTCATACGTTCGCTCCTTCCATTTTGGTTTCGTTGGTCTCGTCGTAGGTTTCGTCTTCTTCCCGCTGCTGGCTGGCGAGCGAGGCCCGCAGCGCATCATCGTTCCACCGGATCGTCACCGGCACGGAAATTTCAATGTCTGGCGCGCTCCAGTTCAAATGGGTCAGCCGGTACGCATCCTCGGTCAAGTTTTCAATGTTCATCGGTTGAGAACTCTCAATCAGATTGAGTAGCAACGTTCCCGCAGTTCGTCCTTCATTCTTGTCCCACGGTCCGGGTCTGCCTGTGGTCGAAAGCAAAGCGCGTTGCCGGTCAAGCACCAGGTACGTGCCCGGCAGCGGGTTCAACAGTTGATTTGACGGCGATGCAACTTTGGTGAACAGCCGTACGGGGAAATGGCTCTTGCGGATTTCAACCACGCCGAAGGCACAATCCGCCGCGAGGACTTTGTCGCGAATCAAATTCGAGACGGCTTCTTTCAGCGCCTGGCTTTCGCGTTTCCACCAACGGCCATCGCGGTGAACCACAACCTTGCGAAGTGGATGGCCCGCCCGATGAATTTCGCGAAGTGTGGTTTCGATTTTGGTCCGAAGCTCCACCTTGTCCAGTGACTCGTGGGTTCGACCGCGCTTGATGGCCGCACCGAAAGAAGTAAGAACGTGGCGTCCGCCCTTACCGAACAAAAAATGGTAGCTGACCCGGCCATGCAGCGTGTCAATTCCGATGTAAACATCGTGCTGCAGTTCCTCCGACAAAACCCAGGGTTGCACGCCGGCCGTGATCAGCACGCCGAGCGCAAGATTTCGGACGCGGTTCGTGGCGCGCATAGGGTCGCCGGTATTGGCAATGGTCCGCAGCACGCGCTCGGTGACACATTGCGAAGGACGGCCTTTGAGTGTTTCCTTCACATTCGGATGCACGCTGTCAAAAAAACGATCCCACAAAGCCACGAGAGCCAGAAACATTCCTGACTGTTCGCCGAGGAAGGTTTTGATGGATGAAAGCAGTGACGCACCATTGCGCTCGCCCGGGCCAATCCGGTACGAACGACGCGCAATGACATTCATCTTCGAGCCGGTCTGCTTGAGAATTTCCAAGTCCAGTTGTTCCAGAAACACCTCGCGAATATCCCGAGACAATCCCTCCGGGTAAAAGAACACCACGTCCGGCAGCGGTTCGTTGAAATACGGGCCGTGCTGGTAAAGCATTGGCACTTTGCTGAATCGCCAATCGGCAATGGCTTTCTCAAGGTCAGGCAACACTCCACGCGTTTTGCCATTCTGCGGGTAGGGTGCAAGGACGTGGCCTTTGCCGTACTCCAGTTTCGGTGGGAGAAAAATGCTGCGCTCCCGCGTTACGAGTTCGCGTCCAATGCCGAAGTCCCGTCCGGCATAGTTCAGCCCCGAGAGTTCACTCAGAAACGCATAAATCTCTTGAACTCGTGCTTCCGGCGTCATTTGCGGTTTGATCGAGCAGGTGCGCAAGCTCTCATCCTCAGTGGTAAACACTGGAAACATCCGCGACGCTGGCGCAGCCATGTCTTTTTTCTTCCCTCCGCTGTCGAAGAAAACGGCCGCATCGTTGGGATTGAGCCGAAGCCGGGGGTAATTTTTGGCGTAAAACTCCAGCACGGTCTGGTTCAATTCCTTGATGCGATATTGACTGATGGTTTGTCCCGTCAGTCCAGCATAACGGCATGAATACTTTATCGAACCGTTGTCGCGCACAAATGTCGCACGGTCTTCGATTTCGATTTCAAGGTCCAGATGTCGAGCCAACACAGATTCGCGTTCCGCCTCATTGTATTGAGCGAGGGAGCGGCGTCCGATGTATTTGGTGCGAATATCTGCCGCCAAGAAAAGCTCGCCGCTTTCGAGCAACACCACGCCGAATTTGAACCCGCGATAGGCATTGACGTGGTCGCGTGTTTCCCGCTCGTTCTCAGCGACTAGATGGTAATACAGCGTCCACTCGGTCCGCCAAAATTTTGATTTGAGCGAATTGAGCCGGTCGCTGATGACGCGTTCTACCATCTTGCCAACCAGATCACGTTCTTCCGGCAGGGCCTGTTGGGGAACAATATCCAAAGTGCGGTCAGTGACCTCGATGCGGAACTCCTTGTCCGCAACGCCCGGCAATGGAATCACGCGACCGACTTCGGTTGCCGCGTCCGCCGGAACGATGAATCCCGGAAAATCGAAGCGCGATGTTGGGAACACCGGACATTTCAGCGCGTTATGCCAAAGGTCGTCGGCCCACCCCTGCAAACGAATAGGGCGGTAATTATCGTTTGGCAACGCATCGACGACGCGCAGCACACGCAACTTGAATGGCATTCCCTGTAATCCGATGATGGGAAACAGAGATGCCGCCAGCAGCTTTTGATTAGGCGACGTTTTCATTTTGCAAACTTTCACGGCAGATGCCTTTGTGCGCGCACTCGCGACAAAATCCGGGCCAGCCGGCGTAATCCAAATCTTCCAGTCGCAACTGGCCGCTTTCAAAATTCTTTTGCCAGCGGTCAGCGAGCGCGACGCTGTTCCGAACCATCAACACAACCAACGGCACTGACTTTTCATCGAGGCGATGCGTGCGGACTTCGGGCACGTCATCACCCAGATAAACCAAATGGCTGGACACCAGCTTGAGCGGCAGGTGCATAGAGAGGTGCGGCCACAACTGGTAAACGCACACCTGGAGTTCGTTTTGTGTAATGCACGAACTGTTCTGGGCTGGCGCTTCACCAGTTTTCCAGTCGTATATTTCAAAAAATTCACTGCTCTTCTCAACAGCTAGGTCCACTTTCGCAATAATCTGAACACCGTCGAGGGTAAACCCCGGGGCTTCCGGCCCGAACACGGGCGGTTCAATCCACACATTGTCTGCCAGCCGGATTTTCGCGCAAATGTCACCCGACCACGCGACAAACTTTCGGAATCCGCTCGCGGCATCCTCGTAAATGCTTTTGGCGGTGACGCCAGCGGGCACACTGTCGTATTCGTGCTCCACCAGTCCCAATCCGCCCTTATCAATGAGCATCGGTTGTGTGCGGAAACGCTTTTGCTCGGAGAACTGCCACTCACGTTCCATCTTGTCGCGCAGTTCGATCAAAACTTGTTCGGCATCCAATGCAAGGTTGTCCCGAACCGCGCCCAGATAACGAGCTATGGCCCAATGCACACAATCACCTTCCCACATCCGGATGCTCTTGAGCTTTTTCAGCATCCCAAGCCGCCGTTGCATCGGGTCGGTTGCGTTGACCCGCGCGCCGGCGAGATATTGGAAATAGTATTTGCGCTCGCACGTCTGGAGTTGTTGGTCGCGGCTGACAGACCAGGTCGGGCCGTTCCAACTATTTCCTTTGGGTTTCCAAGCGCTCATGGTGCTCCGCTTGCGATCAGAGAACTCAGTTAGTTCTCCGGCTCAGACGGACGTTGCGCGTCCAGTTTTTCCAGCAAGGCGCGAAGTTCGTCATCAGAAAGCTGGCTCAATCCGCTCTCGCCACCTTCCCGGGTTGCCAGCGCCGCGCCCGACAATACGCCCGAAGTTTCCACCTGCAATTCAGCGAGCAATTTCAAAATTTCTTCGCGCGTCTTGTTTGCGAAGCGACCCACGCGGGAAAATCCGCTTCGCACCCCGGCGATCCGTTTGATGTCGGCGACAAACTGCTCGACATTCATTCCCCCGGCGCGCAGTCCACGCACAACCTCCTCGCGGCTTTCACCCTCGGTGTCGCCCAGAAAGAGATGCAGGTACTCGACGGTATTCTGATAGTTCTTGCTCATAACGCTTTTTCCTTTCGATTCAAATGTCTCAAAACTCTGGCGGCGATCTCTCTCATCTGCCGGCGTAATTCGTAAACGCGCTTCGCCGGCAAACCGGTGTGTTCAACCAACTCTTGAACGGATTCTGCTCCACCTGCGAACGCATTGACGATGGCGAGCAGTTCCGCACTGTTTTGGACCTGCCTGTCGCGCGCGAGACTTTCCAAAAACATCCGGCAAAAATCTTCACTCTCAGCTTTGACCGCCGGATCGAGTGACTCGTCCAACTGCGCCTCGAAGAACGCCGGTTCTTCCGAACTCGTCAGGCCCGCGCCTTTCCGCTTATGGATGTTCCACAGGATGCTGCGAATCGCACCTTTCAACTGAACCACGATCTCAAAACGCGGATTGAATTTCCGTTCACCCCGCGCGAAGGCTGCCACGGCATCTTTGACCACATCTTCGACGCTCATCCCGTTGGGCAGTGTTGTGCCGGCAGACCAATTGTAGAGACCAGCGGCCCAACGGCGTGCGAATTCCAACAATCGGGGAGCGGCTTCATCCCAGTCCACCGCGCCGAGTTTGCTCATCACGTCGTCGTTCATGGTTCGTCCGTTCACAGGTAACAGGCTAACAAATGGGCGGCTTTTGGGGAAAATCTTTCGCAAAACAGCAAATTCTTTCCCCTAAACGTCGCCGCGTTCTGAGCAATCCCTATTGAAACGGTTCGTCGCCGACACACAAACAACGTCAGCGACGGCCAGAACAAAGGAATAAATCGAACGTATGAACGATTCAGCAATTCAAACGGGCCAGGACGAAGTCTTGGCGAAACATGCGCCGGTTGGCCGCCCCGCGCCGAAGTGGGCCGCCCTTGTGGATGATCGAGTGATTCCCATGCCCCGACGCAAGGTCACCACGCAAACCATCAAAGACCAGGCCGGCATCGGCGAGGCCTTTGTTTTGGTGCGCGATTATCAAACACGCAATGACATGGTCGTCGCTGACAACTCCGAGTTGGACCTGGCGGCGGGAAACGTCTTTCGTGTCATTCCGCGCTGCGAGGCCGCGCCCTCGCAAGCGTGCCATGAACCACCGAAGCTCGCCTTCGTGGTGGACGATGAATGGGAGGTCGTGCTCGATCCTCGACAAACCGGTGCGACCTTGCGCCGGCTGTTCGAGCTTCCTGCCGAAGACGAGTTGCTGCGTGACTACGAATCGCCGCATGATGAGCCGATTGCGGACGACGAAGCCGCCGAATTCACAAATGGTCCGGTGTTTCGCACGGAACGCGTCGGCATCACCGTAAAGGTCAACCGCAATCCGGTGACATTCCATAAACGGCGGGTGACCGGTCTGGAAATCAAGCAGACGGCCATCGCACAGAAGGTGAAAATCACCCTTGATGGCGTTCTCTACAATGTAAGGCCGGACGGCAGCCTAGGTGCTGCCATCGGAGACTCCGAGAAAGTCACGCTCACGGAATGTGAAGAATTCCGCTGTGTCACGCCGGACGACAACTCGTAGTCATGACGGACTCAGTTCAACAAGCAATTGCGGAAATCCGCGCCGCGTTCCCCGGCCATAAGCTGGATGTTGAGCCGGATGCAGACGGTGGTGCTTACGTCAAGGTTCACGACTTGGGCCTAGGCGACGAGTATGAGCCGTCTGTGTCCTGGCTCGCGTTCAGAATCACGTTTCAATACCCCTTCGCAGACATTTATCCACACTTCTGCATTCCAATATTGAAACGAAAGGACAGTCGTCCACTCGGTGCTGGGTTCAATCTCAACAACCAGTGGCAAACGCCGAAGGCGAGCGAGCCGGCAATCATGCTATCACGCCGATCAAACCGATTGGACCCGGAAACCGACACTGCCGCTCTCAAACTGGCGAAAGTCTTGGATTGGATCAGAAGCCGATGAAAAAATTCACCTTCAGAATTTCGGAGCCGATCTTCGAGCGGCTCATGTCACATCTATTTCCCGGTGACAGTGACGAACACGGAGCGGTTATCGCCGCCGGAATTTGTGAGTCAGATCGTGAGGTGCGATTGCTTGCGCGGGAAATCTTTTTCGCAAAAGACGGAATTGACTACGTGCCGGGAAAGCGCGGGTATCGCGCGCTTACGGCTGATTTTGTGGCCCGTGTTTCTCACTACTGCGCGCAACAGAACCTTTGCTACTTCGCCGTGCATTGCCACGGTGGCGACGATTATGTGGACTTCTCTCCGACAGACGAAGAATCGCACCGTCGCGGCTACCCTGCGTTGCTGGACATCACCAGAGGTGGTCCGGTCGGCGCGCTTGTGTTTGCGCACAACGCTGTCGCCGGAAGCATCTGGACGATGAACGGTGTGTCTCCACTCGAAAGCTTCACCGTTATCGGGCAAAACATCCGCCGACTCTATCCATCACCGCAAAATTCTCCCATCGCATGCAGTCCGATTTACCATCGGCAATCCTTGATTTTCGGAGCGGCAGGCCAGGAACTCCTGAAACGCTCAAAGATCGGAATCATTGGACTGGGCGGAGCAGGTTCGTTGTTGAACGAATGGATGGCCCATTTGGGAGTTGGAGAAATCGTTGGCATTGATTTCGACAAAATCGAGCCGAGCAACCAGCCACGAGTAGTAGGCGCGCGCCCAGGCGACGCTTGCGTGTTCCTCTCGACCATGAGATGGCGTGCGATACAGAGGCTGGGTCGTTGCTTGGCGAAGTTTAAGGTGAAGATCGCAAAGCGCGTGGCAACAAGCGCGAACCCCAGGATTCGTTATCACGCCGTTGTTGATAGCGTGACCCGGCGTGATGCGGCGCTGCTACTCAAGGATGCTGATTTCATTTTTCTCTGTGCCGATTCCGCGCAAGCACGACTGATCTTCAATGCGCTCGTCCATCAGTATCAAATCCCCGGTATCCAAGTAGGCTCAAAAGTTTCGGTGGACAAGGAGACTGGTGAGATTGGTGAAATTTTTGCGGTATCACGACCGGTGTTGCCTTACGCGACGGGTGGTTGCCTCCTTTGTAACGGACTCATTTCCGCTGCCAAGCTGCAAGAGGAAGCGTTAACCGAACAAGAATGTCGTCAGCAGGCATACGTAGACGATGAACTGGTTGTGGCGCCGAGTGTAATCACCCTGAATGCCGTTGCAGCCGCACAGGCGGCGAATGATTTCTTAATTGGCTACTTCGGCTTGTTTGGCAAATTCGCGCAGAGAGGTTATTCGATGCAGTTTTGCCGCGAACGCCGCTGGGTGTCTGTTGATTGTAAGGCGAGCAACACCTGTCTGCATTGCGGCAGCCAATCGAAATCAATTTTGGCACGAGGTGATCGAACGCCATTGCCGTGTCGAACGTAAAATCGACTTGCCCAGACGTGGGCAGCGGCACATCGGCTGGGTTCTCGACGGAAAATCCGCGGTTGTGTCGTTGATACACGAGAGGCGCGCTTTGTTCGTCTAGTGTCCGATGTGTGGTCACGGCCAAGACGCAATACAACCTCAAGAACGCGCGCGAATACTTCGAGGAACATCTCTGCGTCGGCGATTACTACCAGGAGGGCCAGCGCGTCTCCGGCGAATGGATCGGGTTGGGTGCGGAACGTCTCGCCCTGTACGGCAAAGTCCGCGCCGATGACTTTCTGCGGCTTTGCGAGAACCAACACCCGGCCACAGGTGAAACTCTCACGCAACGGTTGAACACCACGCGGACTGAGGACGGCGAGAACGCGGCCAATCGGCGGATATTCTACGACTTCACGTTCTCACCGCCGAAGTCGGTGTCCCTCGCGGCGTTCGTCGGCAAAGACGAGCGGATTATCGAAGCCCACGCGAGGGCCGTGAAGACTGCGTTGCGCGAGTTCGAGACCTTTGCGGCGACCCGTGTCCGGACTGGAGGCGCACAAAGCGATCGGCTTACGGGCAATTTCACGGCAGCCCTGTTCACTCACGACACGTCACGTGCCCTTGACCCGCACTTGCACACACACTGCATCGTCTTTAACGCTACGTTCGATCCTGTGGAGAATCGTTGGAAGGCTCTCCAGAATTACGAGCTTCTGCGCGCCCGGAAGTTCGCCGAGAATGCCTACTATCACGAACTCGCTCGCGAACTGCGGAGCTTCGGTTACCAGATTCGTAACCGGGCGCGGGGTGATTTCCAAATCGAAGGCGTCTCGGATGAACTCTGCGAAAGGTTTTCTAAGCGCCATGCGGAGATTGACAAGGCGCTGGCAAAACTTCTGGAGGAGAAACCCGAAATCGCTGGCGGCGACGTGATGGCGGCGCGGCGGCTCTTGGCGACTGCCGAGCGGGCGCGAAAGCAACGGGATTTGAGCCGCGAGGAACTGCTCACCTTGTGGAACTCGCAAATGACGCGAGAAGAGCGTGAAGAAATTGGCCGTCTCCGTAAACAGTGCGCCCAAAGGCCAGTCGAGGAGAAGCGAATATCCCTAGCTGAGACCGTGCAATGGGCGGAGGAACACTTGTTCGACCGCAACTCGGTCGTGCTGGAGTGCCAGGTGTGGCAGGAGGCGCTCGGTCGCGCACGAGGCGAGAGCTTCGCGGTATCTGAACTGACCGATTTCACCCGGCGACGCGGCTACATCCGAGATGAGTCGCGTCCCGGCGAAGTAACCCTGTGCGATGTCCTGATGCGCGAATGGGAGATCGTCCAGACCGCAAAGGACGGCGTTGCAGCCTGTCATCCGCTGGTTGCGAATCCAAGACCGGTGAATCCCACGTTGGACGATGAGCAACGCAAGGCTCTCGACGCCCTGTTGTCGTCAACGAATGCGATTTCCGTTTTTCGCGGCGGTGCAGGCACAGGCAAGAGTTTCGTTCTTCGCGAATTCGTCGAGCAAGTGCAACAAGCCGGTCGGCGGGTGGTCGTCTTTGCGCCACAACGCCAGCAAGCTGTGGACATGGAAAAGGCCGGGCTGCCGTCGCCGGCAACAGTCGCGAACTTTCTTCTCAGACGGGAACTCGTCGCTGGCGCGGTCGTGGTCGTGGATGAAGCGGGGCAGATCGGTGGACGGCAGATGCTCGAATTGCTGCGGCTCGCACGAGAGCGCAACGCCCGGGTGATTCTTTCCGGCGACACGCGACAGCACGGTGCGGTTGAGGCTTCGGACGCGCTACTCGCAATCGAGCGACACTCGGGCGTTCGTCCGGTCGAACTGCACAAGATTCGTCGGCAAGACCCGGCGCTCGGACGGGATTTCGAGGACCGCAAGCGCATCAGGCAGTATCGCCAAGCCGTTGAATCTGCTGCTGCTGGCAAGGTGGCCGAATCCTTTGCACGACTCGACAAGATGGGCGCGGTCGTTGCCTGCGGCTTGGGCGGTCAAGCTGACAAACTCGCCGACGAATATCTTCGGCTCGCCGAAAAGGATGCTTCCGCCGTTGTTGTCTCTCAGACCTGGGCGGAGGTTCATCGGTTCAATTCTCGCGTGCGCGATGCGCTAAAGGCCAAAGGACTGCTCGGCGCAAACGATGTGAGCATTGAAGTGCTGGACAAGCTCGACTTGACGAATGCGCAGAAACGCGATGAGCGGTTCTATCCGAAAGACGCAATCGTGGTCTTCAATCAGAAGATCCGCGAAGCCGAGCCGGGCACGAAGGGCAAGCTGACCGGCATCGTGAAATCGGGGCTGCTGGTTGATGTGGGCGGACGGTTCGTCACCGTCTCGAACAAAATGCTCGACCGCGTTTCGGTCTGCCTGCCGCGCGAGTGTGCTGTTTCGACCGGTGACCGCCTGCACCTCAAGGCCAATCGTAAGCTCGCGTCAGGAGGCCGCGCTACAAACGGCGAACTTGTGACGGTGAAATCCGTTCGTCTGGACGGTGTAGTTGAACTCACCGACGGCCGCGTCTTGGATTCGAGTTTTCGCGAGTTTCTCCCCGGCTACGCCGTCACGTCCTACGGGTCGCAAGGCAAGACGGTTGATTACGTTCTGTTTTCCGACTCGACCATCAAGGCGGCGACCAACGCGCAACAATGGTACGTGACTATCTCGCGCGGTCGGCGTGGCATCCGAATCTTCACGCCCGACAAGGAGCAGCTCCGCGAGAATGTGACACGCTCTGGTCACAGGCCGCTGGCACTTGAACTTGCCGGCGGTCTCGCGCCGCGACGCAGCATCCGCCTCTGGGATCGCCTCCACGGCTACATGCTTCGGTTCGGTCGTAGCGCGGCGGACAACTTCTGCCGCCTCAAGCTCTCTCGTCGTCGTTATCAATCCAATGAAACCTATGAGCACAAAAACACCCGAATGTTGGGCGAGCGACCCGAACGCTCGCGCGGTCAAAATCGAAGTATCGGCTGAACAAAGTCTGTTACTGCCGTTCGATCAGTTCGCATTTTCCGAACTGAAGAACGACGGGAAAGCGCAGGAACTGAGGCTGGTCTTCGCCACACACGAGATCTCGTTGCGTGGTCATTCCTTGCGACGCATCGAAACTGCGATGCAGCGAATGGAGTTGTCGCTCCTCACCGGGTTGTCTGCCAAGCAGCGGTCGCTTGTACCGGATGGCCAACCGGTCGTGCTAGAAATCAAGGTCATGGAAGCGAAGGACAAAGAATAGCCGGCGAAGCAGTTCGGCTGGAACTTTTGCCATGATTAAACAGCGGCATACCGATACACTTCGGCAATGCTGCTGACTTTGACAACGACACATCAGCTGGCCACGGACCTGGGTTATTTGCTCCGCAAGAATCCGGCGCGGCCGCAGTCGTTCAGCCTCTCGTTTGGCCAGGCGCATGTGTTTTATCCCGAAGCGAGCGGCGAGCGTTGCACCGTTGCCCTGCTGGTCGAGGTTGATCCGGTCGCCCTGGTGCGGAATCGTCGCGGTCCGCGCGGCGAGGGCGGCGCGTTGGAGCAATACGTCAATGATCGTCCCTACGCGGCTTCCTCTTTTCTTAGCGTGGCCATTGCGGATGTTTTTGGCAGTGCGCTGGCTGGCAAGAGCAAGGAGCGTCCCGAACTCGCGGATGCACCATTGCCGTTGCACGTGACATTGTCCGCGCTGCCCTGTCGTGGTGGCGAGGATTTCTTGCGAAAACTATTCGAGCCACTTGGCTACACGGTTTCCGCGCGTCGGTTGCCTCTGGACGAGAAATTCCTGGATTGGGGAGAGAGCGCGTATCACCACGTCGAACTGGAAGCGCGACTGCCGCTGCAAAAGCTGCTCACGCATCTTTACGTGCTCGTTCCCGTCCTGGACAATGACAAGCATTACTGGGTTGGCGATGATGAAGTGGAAAAGCTTCTTCGCCACGGCGAAGGCTGGCTGCCGACGCATCCCGAGCGCGAGACGATCACCCGCCGCTACTTGAAGCATCAACGCAGCCTGGTGGACGAAGCGCTCGCTCAACTGGTGGATGAGAGTGACCCCGATCCCGATGCAGCCGCAGAAGCTCATGCGACCGAGGAAGAAGCAATCGAGCGTAGCATCAGCCTCAACGAACAACGTCTCGGTTCGGTGCTGGCCGCGCTGAAAGCCAGTGGAGCGACACGCGTTTTGGATTTGGGCTGCGGCGAAGGGCGTTTGCTTCAGGCACTCCTAAAGGAAAAGCAGTTTGCCGAAATCGTCGGGATGGACGTGTGGCATCGTGCGCTCGAAATCGCCCGCGACCGTCTGCATTACGACCACCTGCCGCCGATCCAGAAGGAACGCCTACACCTGCTGCACGGCTCGCTCATTTACCGAGACCAACGACTCGCGGGTTACGATGCCGCCGCCGTGGTGGAAGTCATCGAACACTTGGACGCTCCGCGGCTCGTCGCGTTCGAGCGCGTGTTGTTCGAGTGCGCGAAACCAAAGACCGTCGTCCTCACAACGCCCAATCGCGAATACAATGTGAAGTGGGAAACACTGCCCGCCGGAAAGTTTCGTCATCGCGACCATCGTTTCGAGTGGACGCGCACGGAGTTTCAGGAGTGGGCGAATCGGCTCGCCACACGGTACGGATACAGCGTGTGCTTTCATCCTGTCGGCCCGGATGATTCGGTTGTGGGATCGCCGACGCAGATGGGGACGTTCAAAAAGAACAAATAGCAATGGCCGAGTTCAACCAAGTTCTTTGGGCACTGGACAACGAGATTCAGCCGCGCTCGTTTGAACGGTTGTGCGTTGATTTGCTCGGCAGAGAGGGTTATCACCGCATTGTCCCGATTGGCGGGAGTAAAGACCACGGCAGGGACGCAGAGTTCAGATGTTGGAAAGGGGCTTCCAATGGCCACGCCGTCGTCGCGTTTCAATTCAGTTTGCAGGAAAACTGGGAGAAGAAGCTGCGGGATGATGCCGGAAAAATTGCTGCGCATTGTCCAGATGCCGTCGCGATGGTTTTTGTTACTTCTCAGGAGGTCACTGGCGCGAGACAAGACCAATTGCGGGAAGAGTTCAAGTCCCAGAGGGGCTGGAACTTCGCGGTCTATTCTCGCGAGTGGCTGCGACATCGGCTCACTGAATTTCACCAAGACCTTGCAAAGAAATATCTCAGTTTGGAATTGCCTCCAACCGTAGGTTACACGACGACGCTCGTCGATTTATCGGATTTGGAAGAAGAATCGTTCGCAGAAGCGTTTCGCCAGACCAGCCCTGAACTGGTCAGAGCTACGATTTTGGAAAGCACACGTAAAGAACCATCGGAGGTTGAGAACTGGTATCGTCTGGCGCGAATTGAATTTCTGCTCAGGAATTACAGCGCGTCCTTACAAGCAGTCACGACGGCGCTTCAACTGAAGCCTAGCGATCCAGTTGCTGTGATGAACATGACCAACTTCAAGGGAGCGGTCTTGGCTGAACTAGGGATGCAGGATCACTCGCGTCCATTGATGATCGAAGCCAGGGACATCTTTCAGGACGCCGTCAAAAAGCTGAAACGCGCAGTTGATCATTTCAACTTCGCCAATATGCTCGGAGCTTTAGGCGAAACGGATGAAGCCGGAAAGCACTACCTGCGATGCGTAGAGCTGAAACCAGATTACGCCGAGGCATGGAAGAATTTTGGGAGTCTATTTATCCAGAAGGGCAAGTACGAATGGGGAATGGAATGCTTTGACAAGGCACTTCACTACAAGCCGAATCTGGTTGAAGCGCATCTTTCAAAAGCTACTGCGCTCCTACTGTATTTTGAAAGACCCGACGAGGCGATTGGGTGTTTTGAAGCTGGCTACAAAATATGCCCCGATCTCGATCGCAAGTGGAAGTATGTCCGGTATTGGTTCAGCGTGGCATTGATGGCCGCTGGCCGGAACGAAGACGCATTGAAGCAGATCGAAAGCGAGCTATCGCTTCGACCAGCGGACACATACCTGCTCAATCAAAAGGCTTCAGTATTGAGCAAGTTGCGAAAGAAGGACAAGGCATGGGAGGAGCAGGCCATCCAGTTTTTCCAATTCCGCGCACATGCAATTCCGAATGATTATCCGGGGCTTGCTGAACTGATTGCGATTTTCACTGAGCGTGGCTGCTCCGAACTGGCGTGGCCTTCGATTGAGGCAAATCTTGCGTGCAAACCATTCTCTCTTCGTGACGTTGCAGAGAGAGCGGGAATTTCCCTCGCGGATTTTCGGTTCGGGTTTCACAATGCACGTTTCTACAGGACATTTCGCAAGAAGTTTTCTCTGGAAGACCATTGCATCACGCTTCACGGCTACGGGCTCGATCCGAGCAGCGAAATGTTGCCGGCATTGAATTACGGACTCATTGCTCCGTTCGGAGTTCTTGTCCGAGAAATCCGACAGGCAAGAGAGCGGAAGTCAAATCCTGACATGCAGCAATTGTTCGCCGCCACGTTGAAGACCGTTTCGCACTTATTTCCGTTGTTTGGGGTTCGCTGGCTCTCAAAAACAAAACCGGAAGAGACCGATGAACGCGTGAAGCTGCTATCCATCGGGATAATCTATCTGACTGATGTGGTAGTAGCTGAAACGGCACGTCTGGTTGCCTACGTCGCTGGCTACTATGGCGTAGCTGAGGAGATTGTTCGGGAGAACCAGAAAGAAAACTGGAAGGAAGTTGGTGCTGAAATTGGCGTCAGACTGATGGAACATGTTTTGAAAGATTGGGAGATGTTAAAGCCAAAATGACACTCACGATTCCCGAGCTCTCCTTCGTCGTCCTGATCGGTGTGTCCGGTTCGGGCAAAAGCACCTTTGCCCGGAAGCATTTCAAGCTGACGGAGATTCTGTCTTCGGATTACTGCCGAGGACTTGTGTCGGACGACGAGAACAGCCAGGCGGCGACGAAGGATGCTTTTGAAGTGCTGCACTTCATCGCCCGCAGGCGGCTCGCGGCGGGAAAGCTGACCGTAGTGGACGCCACGAACGTGCAGCCTGAATCCCGCAAGCCGCTCGTCGAAATCGCCCGCGAGTTTCATTGCCTGCCGGTGGCCATCGTCCTGGATCTCCCGGAGCGTGTGGCGCATGATCGGAACAAGACGCGAGCCGACCGCGATTTCGGACCGCACGTGATTCGCCAGCAGGCGCAGCAGTTGCATCGCTCCTTGCGCGGATTGGAACGTGAGGGCTTTCGCCATGTGCATGTGCTCAAATCGTTGGAGGAGGTTGAAGCCGCTGTTATTGAACGGCAGCCGCTATGGAACAATTTGAAGCACGAGCGCGGTCCATTCGACATCATCGGCGATGTTCACGGATGCTTCGATGAACTTGCCAATCTCTTGCGAGAGCTTGGACACGCTGTGGATGAAACATCGTTCACGGTTCAACCTTCCAACGGACGGAAAGTAGTCTTCGTTGGCGACCTCGTGGATCGCGGGCCAAAGATTCCGCAAGTGCTCAAGCTGGTGATGAACGCCGTCGCGAGCGGCGCGGCGTTATGCGTGCCGGGCAATCACGACGTGAAACTCATGCGGAAGCTGCGTGGGCGCGACGTTCAGATTACGCATGGGCTGGCGGAATCGCTGGCGCAGCTCGCCGGTGAGCCGGAGGATTTCCGCAAACGTGTTGCGGAATTCATTGACGACCTTGTGAGCCATTACGTCTTGGATGACGGAAGACTGGTCGTGGCGCACGCGGGAATGAAAGAGGCAATGCAGGGGCGCGGTTCGGGCGCGGTCCGCGAATTCGCGTTATATGGCGAGACGACCGGCGAAACAGACGAGTTCGGGCTGCCGGTTCGCTACAACTGGGCTGCCGAATATCGCGGCGCGGCGGCGGTGGTTTACGGACACACGCCCGTTCCTGAACCCGAATGGCTGAACCGCACGATCAACATTGATACGGGTTGCGTGTTCGGCGGAAAGCTGACGGCGTTGCGTTACCCCGAGAAGGAACTCGTTTCTGTTCCCGCAAAACAGACCTATGCTGAGCCGCGCAAGCCGTTTCTTCTGCCGGAAGAACAAGCTCCAACTCTGTCGGCGCAGCAACAACACGACGACCTGCTCGACCTTGCGGACGTGATGGGCAAGCGGATCGTCAGCACGCGACTGCACGGCAACGTGACTATTCGGGAGGAAAATGCAACGGCGGCATTGGAAGTGATGAGCCGGTTCGCCGCGAATCCCAAGTGGTTGATTTATCTTCCGCCTACGATGTCGCCGAGCGAGACGAGTCAATCGCCCGGACTGCTGGAGCACCCGGCGGAAGCGTTCGCCTATTTCCGCCACGCGGGCGTGCCACGTGTCATCTGCGAGGAAAAGCACATGGGCTCGCGCGCCGTCGTTATCGTCTGCCAGGATGAAGACGCCGCTCGCAAACATTTCGGCGTGACAGGCGAAGGCATTGGCATCTGTTACACGCGGACGGGACGAAGATTCTTCGACAACACAGAAATGGAGACGCGATTCCTTGAGCGCGTCCGTGTCGCCGCCACAGACGCGGGGTTCTGGGATGAGTTCAGGACGGACTGGATTTGTCTCGACTGCGAGTTGATGCCGTGGTCGGCCAAAGCGCAGGAACTGCTGAAGCAGCAGTACGCGGCTGTCGGCGCAGCAGCGCGGGCGACGCTGACCGACGAGGTTGGGGCACTGGAACAAGCCACGAAACGTGGTCTCGACGTAAGCGAATTGCTCTCGCACACGACCGCGCGGCAACAAGCGGTGAACGATTATGTTGCTGCTTATCGCCGGTATTGCTGGAGCGTTGATTCTGTGAGCGATCTGAAGCTCGCGCCCTTCCACCTTCTTGCGACGGACGGACACGTCCACGTGGACAAACCGCACGACTGGCACATGCAGACGCTGGCGAGGCTTGCTGGCGGCATCATCGTGGCCACGCCGTTCCACGTGATTGACGTGACGAGTCCCGAGAGCGAAGCAAAGGGCGTTGCATGGTGGGAAGAACTCACGGCGAGCGGCGGTGAGGGAATGGTGGTTAAACCGCTAGAGTTCATCGCGAAGAACCGGCGGGGATTGATCCAACCTGCGGTGAAGTGTCGCGGTCGGGAATATCTTCGCGTCATCTACGGACCGGAATACACGGCGACGGAGAATCTGGCGCGTCTGCGCGCGCGAGGACTTTCAACCAAGCGGTCGTTGGCGCTCCGCGAATTCGCACTCGGAATCGAGGCGCTCGAACGTTTCGTGCGTAAAGAACCGCTGCGTCGCGTGCATGAAGCGGTGTTCGGAGTGCTGGCGTTGGAAAGCGAGCCGGTTGATCCCCGTTTGTGAGATGTTCCGCCCTTGAGGAAGTTTACTGCGCGATTGCGCGCTGATGCAATTGATCAAAAATGGGTCTCCTGTTTTTCAGGAAACCATGATCAATTAGCTATAAAAGTAGCCAAGATTTCGAAGACTGACGTGAGTGGGATGTCCGACCACGATGTGATCGAGAACTTCGATTTTCAGAAGCTGACCCGCTCGGATGAGATCACGGGTAATTTTGATGTCCGCCTCGGATGGAGTCGGATCGCCGCTCGGATGATTGTGCGCGATGATGATTGCGGATGCACTTGCCATGACTGCCAATCTGAAAATCTCCCTGGGATGACAGAGAATTGTATCCATCGTGCCAATGGACACCAAGTAGTGCCCTTTGATGCGCCGACGTGTGTTGAGAATGAAAACCACCAGACATTCACATTCAGGATTGAAGTATGGATGATCGGGGATATGCGCTTTCCAATAGGCGGCTGCTTGATCCGGTGTTTCGCACTGTTGCATGGTGTCGGGTGTCGGACATTCTCGAAGTGAAACGATTTTCCATTCCTGCGGTTGAGCCGGAAATTTGATGGGCTTGACGATTTTGTTGGTCGGTTGCGGAGCGAGTGTGGGGCATCCAGTGGAGATGAGGTTTTCTGTCGTGTTCATGTTTTGCGTTTCGTTCTGAAGGAGCGGGACTGCTCTCTTCACCTCCGCCCCTGGGAGAGCAGCCCCGCTCCAAACGAAACGCGCCCGCGTGTGACCGCGCCCTTAACGCGGAGCATCAGCAACGGAGTGACGGCAGGCGCAAACTCGCATTCTCCTTTTCGCCTGCCGGCACGATGTTGCGCGGAGCACCCAGAAGCGCGGACACACGCGGGTGAACACGACAGAAAACCTCATCTGCGGATGCAATTTACATCGAAGGCGCGTTTTCAAAACGTCGCCTTAGTCGGAAGTCCTTTCATCACCGGCACCGTTCTTACGTCCAGGGAGGTTGAGCCAACAATTCGTTGACTCGACAAAGGAATCGAGTAATGCCATCAATCCGGAATGGAAATTGATTGGTCGCAGGCTCCAAAGAACGCGCGTTGGTGGGCGATGGACGAAACCGGAAAGGCACACTGGTTTTGTGCTCCCAATGTCGCGCCCTTCACCGATTTCTGGTTTTCTGAACCTCAGCCGGCGCCGAGCTTCGATTTCTCCGGCGACTGGAAAAGCAGCTTGATTGAAAGACCACCGAAGAAGTGAGGCTCAAGATCGTTGCGCAAGAATCTGTGCTAATGGCCCTGACCAAAGAAACGAAAATTACATCGCAGGCTGGAAGCAGCAAGTCGCATCATGTCTCGCATTGTGTCTCAACGAAGGCGACATGAATGTGATGTTTGACAAATTCCGGGCGTTGTTTCAAATCTACAATCGCCTCTGGATAACGAAGTTTCGCTTCGCCTCGGCGAAAAACAGACTGACCGAAAAGGCGCAACTTCGCATCAATGTCCGCTGTAATCTTTTCCATGGCCAAAAACATCTTTACCTGCATCAGTTGCCTTTAATGCGAGCCGTGATTCCGATTCTGGAACTTCTCGTGTCGAACACGGAAGAAAAAAACTGCGAGCTTGAGTGACGCCGTAGTGTCAGTGGTGAATCAAACCTGATTTTTGACGCTAATCTTACGTTTGTTCGATCTGAGTGACTGCTCGGGAGCTGGTTCATCGGAGGGGTGGTCAGGTACAATTTTCGCGCCTTCGTCGGAAAATAAATTGCTGACGGGCAGAGCTGCGCGCTGACGCGGATCAGTGTAATGGCTTGCCGTCATTTGAATTGTCGAGTGCCGAAGTTGAGCACTGCCTGCGAAGATTCCGTTGCGTTTGACGATTGCGTCGCCAAAGAGTTTTCGCAGTTCATGAACCTTCTTCTTCGCATCAATGCCGTTGCTCTCCAACCACTCGATTAGTGTTCGCCAATGCGGTTCACAACGATAGCGGCGGTACGTCGTTGCCTTCCACTCCAACGGAGATTTGACCACGAAGCCGTCTTCCCGCAGTTCTTTGAAACTCAGCAATTCTTTCATCAGTGCCGGATCAACATAGACAGTGCCCCCGGAGCCGTGCTTAGGCTCAATGTAATTATTGGCTTCAATGCGAATTGAATTGTCGTCAGCGTTTAGTTGCGGCCACAGGCACACGTCGGCTTCGCCTCGGCGAAGACCAGCACACAGGCAGAGGAGGAATAATTTGTATGCTTCCGGGCTTTCCGCGCGCAGTTCGTGGCGCGCGTTTCCAACAAGCGTCTCATACGTGATTCCGGCGGGCGTTTGGAATTTCATCGAGCCAGGCCGCTCAAAGCCAACGGTCTCAAACCAGTAAACTTCACGTTCTCCACGCTGGCCATCGGGCACCTTGAACTTGGGGACCTTGATTCCGAAGTTTGGTTTGCAAATGATCGCTTCGCTGAAAAGGCTTTTGGTGTTCCGCAGCCAACTGTTGAAGGAGCGATTGACTTCAAGCTTCCGTCGCGGATCGCCCCCCGCCCGTTTGAGGCGGAGCATCTTGTAGTCGGCGACAGCGGCAGGCGTAAGTACGGAAAGCGGGGTTGCATCAACCTGCTGCCGCCATGCTGTTGCCCCGCCTTTGCGGTAGTCGAACCGCGAAGCATCCGATTTCACTCCCTGCACGTACGCCGCGAACTGTCGTAAACATGAAGCGTAATAACGGAATGTCTTCGGCTTGAGATTCGCGGTTCTTTCCACTTCGGCAAGGAATGCGCCAACAG
This sequence comes from uncultured Bifidobacteriaceae bacterium, assembly GCA_964458575.1. Classification (GTDB taxonomy): domain Bacteria; phylum Verrucomicrobiota; class Verrucomicrobiia; order Limisphaerales; family JADLHS01; genus CAYWMD01. The sequence goes on from CAYWMD010000009.1 coordinate 36,327, forward strand.
TGGCAGAATCACCACTCATGTCAGCCAGTGGCACCAGTTGCGGAGCAAGTTCATTGATCGTGGCAGTCCATCCTTTCGCCAATATGGACAGATAAATATCGCGTGCTTTAGTGGCGGCCTCCTCCTTGTTCGCGGTTTCCAAATCAAAACTCTTGCGAACGCCTTTGAAGTGGATGCGTACTGACCATTCAGCAACTTCGAATGTTTTACCATCGCGTGCATAGGTTCGATGTTCGAGTCTGGACTTCCAATAATTCGTGTGGGTTTTGGAATATAACCGTTTGGTTGTGGCCTCGGCGGCTACGACGCTTGTACCATCTGAGCGGTCAGCGATATTTCCGTCACTCATGCCTCAATGGCATCAGAAGTTCGGAGCACACAGGTGTATCAACTACACACAAACTGCCCGAGTCACACGCAACCGGAAAATTTGCTTGGCCAATGCTTGGCCAATGTTTCGGTTTTGAGCGGTCACAATGGGTTGTGTCGAGTTTGGTCTCGGAATATGAAATGCCTTGCGAATGCTGATAAATTACGACTAAATGCAATTCGTGACGACTGGCCAGAATGTTGATCTGCCCAACTACGGATCAGAAGGTTTCAGGTTCAACTCCTGATGGGTGCGCCAGTTTCAAACATCGGAATACCAAGTGTTTCTGCTCTCACCTTGCAACGCCCTCGAAAATAAAAAAGACATGCTTGGCCAATTCTTGGCCAATTTTTGGATCATTGCTCCCGCATAAAACTCCTTCCGGCAATAATCCCTGGTGCGCAATCCTTAAAAGCCGAGTCCCATGTCTGGACAGGGCTTGTCAACGGTGGAGCCGCAAAACGCCCCCCGGCGCGAAGCGCTTCATTACATTCGGAGGACCTTGACAAGCCCAGGCCAGACATAAAATCGGACGCAGGCGCGCGCCGGAACTGGGCCTCGACGCACGCCAAGTCATCCGTCCATTCTGTGCGGCAGCAATGGCACCGCAGCTGTTGGCAAGGCTAATACAAAGCTGTGTCGTCAAGCGGATTGAAGATTTGCTTGAAGCCCATTTTCTCTTTCTTCAAAGCCCGGGCCTCGGCATGGCCGTCCATGAAGCTCAAGGTGCTGTTTCCGAGGTGACGCTTATCCTGGTAATAGATCATTCTGACTTTATCACTGCTGTTGTTCTTGCCATTCGGTGCGAACACCGTCGTCTGACTGTCCTTGACGTCGTAATTGACAAAATCCAATACCCGCTCAGAAGTCAGCTCCAGGAAAAGGGAAATTTCGGAGTACCGGCCGGGCACGGCGCTGAGTTTTTGACCATTCTGGTCCACCGGGCTGTACGTTCCATCTTTCACCCATTTCGAGTAATTGATGTTGTTAATCGTGTATTGCAGGCCGGTATCGGTCGGGAGCTTGTCTTTCGGCCACGACGGGCAGCGCAGGACTTCCGACTTCTTGCAGATCTCGCGAATGTAATCCTGATCCCCCATCAGACTGGAGTCCACCTTGATTCCCAGATTACCGCCCAGCGGGCCGATAATGAAGAACCCACCTTGCCATGAGCCAACCGGCAGCCGGTCGGTATTGTCATCCGTGTACACGTGGGCGGCCAGCCCGAGCTGCTTCATGTTGCTGACGCACCGGAGTTGTTGCGCCTTGGCTTTTGCCCGGCTCAAGGCCGGCAACAGCATGGCCGCCAAAATGGCAATGATCGCGATCACTACCAGCAGTTCGATCAGGGTGAAGGCGTTCCGCCGAACATGGGTCGCTTTCATAAGAGCGTATTGGGTTCGTAGCTTCATGCTGTGTCTCACGGTGACGCGGCAAGCAACTCGTGGCTCGTCCAGGTCGCCAGTTCACCGTTGCCGCCGATCAGGTCCCAGTTGGGACAGCTAAAGCCGATCCGCTCCAAGGCCTGAGCCAAGCGACCAATTTCTTCAGCCGACAATGGCCGGATGGGACGACGAACGTGCGGACTGGGAAACTTGCCCATCAGCCAACGGCACAGTTTCAATCGCTGGTGCGCCTCGCCGCCGGGTTCGCCGAAGTGATAAACCAACCGCGTCAGCGGCGCGACAACCTTTTGGGCCTGGCGTGCCCGGGGCAAATCGCCTTCCAGTGCCGCGTGAACGATCTCCACCATGAGTTCCGGGACGAGCGCGGCAAATCCGATCAACGCGCCATCCGCGCCTTCGAGCAGAGAAGGGAGGAGATACTCGTCATGGCAGGTAACCAGTGAGATATGGGGGGCAACCGCCTTAAGCTCCTCGTAGTCATGCCGGCAGCGGGTCATGTCGCGCGTGCCCATCTTGATCATCACCACCTGAGGCATCTTCACCATCTCCAGCATTTCCTCCAGGGAGTAACCCGCCTTGGTCCACGCAGGATACTGGTGGACGATAATCGGCATGTCGGCGCCGCTGGCTACGTCTTCGATAAACCCCACTGCGGTCCGCGAACTCCGTCCGAAACGGAGCCAGTGATGCGTGGGCATGAGCAGGATGGCGTCTGCTCCCGCCGCTTTGGCTTCAAGCGCGTGATCTATTGCCTCCAGACTCCCCTCGGCCATCACTCCCGAAACGACCTTGACCGGGCGGTCGGATTTTTGGACGGCAGCCGCAAGCAAGGCGGTCACTCGCGCCCGTTCTTTGGGCCGCAGCGACATGATTTCGCCGGTGTGGCCATTGCAAACAAGCCCGGTCACACCCTCCACCCGGGCGAGATCCACGAAGTACTCACCCGATCCTTGTTCGTCCAGAGTTTCATCCTCGTGGAACGCACACAGCGTGGCTGGGAATACTCCCGCCCATGGATGTTGTCGCCAGTTCATGGCTCAATTGACTGAAACTCGACTCAAACCAAGTTCTGCACCCTCTCACATCAATCCAACTCGTGTTCAACGATGCGACGCAAACCGCCGTTGCGGAAATCTCGGCGGACTCACTCTCACCTCGCCCGCGAGTTCTTCTGCAATGATTCGCCCCAACTTTAACAGTTCATCTTGCTGCCGGAACAATGCTTTTTTGACATGGGCCTCATGCTGACCAAACACTTCTCGGGAATGGTTGTTACGCCACGTATCCTTGATGGCCGCGCGGGATTCGCAATCCTCTGAAAATTAATCGGAAGCCTCGTGCACAGAAGGATGCTTTTGCAACATAGCTGCCATGCCGACGCGTCATTGGCTCGGTCTAACTTTTTGGCAACGAGACGACTAAGCTGACGGTTTGCGAAAGCCAGGCCAGCTTCCGCGTAGTCCACGGCCACATTTTTCACTTGGATCCTTTCCTGAGAAGTGCCGAGATGATCCGGTAAAAAACGCAATTGATCCGACCGTGGTGCGGCGCGCATTTCAACCAGCGGGAATAGTTGTATCCCCAGATTGGGGCTTTCGCGGTGTAGCGGGCCGGCGTGACGCAACCGACCGACCGGTTAGTTGCAGCCGACCATTGCCGCCTGATTTTGGCGGGCGCGGTGCCAAGACCACCAATGAGCAGCACACTTTGGCATCGCCTCCAAGCAGTGTATAGTACGACAACCTTGAAGAACCCTGGCCGTTGGCAATAGCTAAACCAAGTCATCCTATGAAGACCCCGTTACAATCAGCGTCACCACTCCACAATTATCGCTCGTTCAGCTCATTCATTGCTTGCACATGGACTCGGCCAGTGCGGCGCGGGACGACGGCACTGATGCTGGCAGCTGTTTGGATGGGGTGGGGGCTCCTGGCCTCGGCGGCGCACGCCGGTTCCATCCAGGAGGATGCGAATGGCTTTGTCGTCATCGAATCGGAGGATTATGACTTCAATCTGACCCAGGATGGTGGCGAGTGGCAGTTCAGCAACGGCACGACGGCGAATGATGGCAATCCGCTTTGGGGTCCCTTTACCGGTTGGGGTTATATGAAGGGGCTTGGCGCGGGCGGCACGGACATGAACGTCAGCCCGCGATTGGATTATCAGGTCACTTTCACCGTCACGGGTACCCACTATTTGTGGGTGCTGGGAAGTGATGGCGGTGGCAAGACCGTCAACATGGGACTGGATGGCTTGGTGACGACAAACTCCTACGACATCGGCGGGGAGGACGGCGCCTTTGGTCCGCGCGACGGCGGGGAGTGGTTGTGGACAGGCACCAACAACACCGGCACGGCCCAAAAGTGGATCAACAAGGCACGCCTGGATGTTCCAAGCACAGGAGACCATACCGTAAATCTGTTTATCAATGGCGGCGGCACATGGGTGGACAAGATAGTGCTTACCACCAACGTCGCGTGGCGGCCCGAGCCTTTCTATACGGGAGATACAGTGCCACCGAATTTGGCCAACGGGGGCGCCACCAACATTCCGACTCCGGTGCTGTTGGGTTCGCCCACCCTGGCTGTCGGGCTGACTCAGCCGGCGACCGGGAAGGTGTTCACGGGCGGTTCCAATGTGGTGGTGACACTCGCAGCCAAACCGGTGACCAATGGCGTAAACAGCGTCACAAAGATTGAGTTTTATGCCCGGAGGCTGCCGTCCGGTCCGACGACCAAGATCGGGCAGGCCACCGCGCTGCCTTACACGGTGGGGTGGAGCAACCCGCCCACAAGCACCAACGACCTCACCGCAGTGGTGACGGACAACCGGACCCCACCCGGCAATGTGGTGACCAGCGCAGTCGCAACGGTGCAAATCACCCCGCCAGCGGTCTATCTGACGCCGTTGATCTGGAAGACCAACAATTTCGACAACGACTTGGGCAGTTGGCAACTGGTCAGCCAGAATCATGCGAGTGGTTTTATCACGAATATTTCCGAAGGGTGGGTGTTTCATTGGTTCTTCGATCTGGACTGGAAGAACGCAGCGCTGTGCGGGGATTCGCCGGGTGAATTCGGCGGTCATGTCGAGCGGATGTCCTCGGTCGCTCCCTATGTCGGTGAAAAACTCGGCCGCCGCGTGAGTTTGAATGAGGAACTGTGGTTTCGCGGACGGGGCTTCAAACGGAATTACGGCCCGAACGGCACAACGCCACCCGCGACAAACCGAGTTGACGCAAATGGCGACAGTTTCATCGGCTATTTCGACTCGGCCAACTATAGTCTCGGCCAGCCGGCGCGCATTGGCCTCAAGACTCGCGAGCCCAGCAACACGTATCCCAGTCCCAGCAACTGGCGCATGGCGCTGGCCAGCAAGCCGAGCTTTGGGGACATCCAACTCGGAGCAATCGTCCAAGAAACCAATTCTTTCATTTTCGAGTTGCACTGGGTTCCCAGCGGTAATGAGGATGGATCGGGGACCTTAAGCGGCACCGTTGCGGGCACGCCGTTCTCCCAATACTTCGGCCCCACCACTGCCAGCTTTGACGCGTTCGGTTTTGTGTCGGTGTCCCAGGGCAGTGACGAACCGTGGCGGCAGCAGGACCAGTATTATGACAGTATGCAATACCTGGTGCCGGCGTCTCAGACGCTGCAAATACAATCGCTGAACAGCACGCAGGCCCTGTTGCGTTGGGACAACCCGGACGCCATCCTGCAGTACGCAAACGGCGCGCTGCCGACTTCTCACACGAACGCAAGCTGGGTGGATATCAGTTCAGGCTCGTACGTGAACGTTGGCGGTTGGTATTATTACACCAACACGGTCGGCGCGAGCACCCGCTGGTTCCAATTGCGGTATCCGTTCTCGCCTTGATTTACCAACGGCTGCGTGGAGTTCTTCCGCGTTGGGACGACGTGCAGTTGCACGGAGCGCGAATTCCTTCCGTCGCCAGAACCCAGGGCCAGTGGGTTTGGCGGATGTCACCGTCTGGCGCAACCTTCATCCTCATCGTCGTGCGAAAGATCTGCTGACCGTTGGCTGCCCTTCAGGCCGAGGCTGGCTCAGATTTGGTTTCCTCCCGCAACATATTGAGGAAGGCATCCCGCGCCGGTGATTCCTCCCCCCGTCTCCAGGCGACCGAATGGTGGTATTCCGGCATCCCTTTAAGAACGGTGAACACCACGTCGTCCCGCACGCGGCTGTGGGCGGTGGCGGGAAACAATGCCGCCCCGTAGCCGGCTGCCACCAGCTCGATGGCGGTTTGCGCGTATTGCACCTCCTGCACCACGTTGGGATGGAAACCGGCTGCATGGCACAGGCGGATCAACCAGTCGTAGTGGAACGGGCTGCCGGCGCGCGTCATGAGAATAAACTGTTCCTTCGCCAGATCGGCAAGCCGCAGCTTTTTGCGGTTGAGCAACGGATGGCCCGTCGGCAACACGACTTCCATCGGATCGCGGCGAAAGATTTCGAACTCGAGTTGCACCTCGTATTCCGTGTTGGGCTGACCGCAGAAGCCCAGGTCAATTTGTCTGGAAAGAAGACCGGAGATTTGCGTGGCCGGCCGCATGTGCTGCAAGGTCGCGGTCACGTTCGGAAACGTCGCCCGGAATTTGCGCAGCAGCCGAGGAATCAACCCGTCCGAAAGCGCGCCAATGTATCCGATGTCGAGATGGCCGACCTCACCGCGGGCGGCGCGGCGCGCCATCTCGATGGCGGTCTGGGTGTCGGTCAGAATTCGCCGCGCCTCCTGCAGAAAGACGTCCCCGGCCTGCGTCAACTCCACGCGCTGGCGCGTGCGCGTGAAGAGTGGAACTTGCAGTTCGTACTCGAGGTCCTGAATCCGCCGGCTGAGCGCGGACTGGTCAACATGCAACCGTTCGGCTGCATGGCTGAAGCTCAGGTCCTCGGCCACCGCTATGAAATAGCGCAAGTATCTTAGTTCCATTGAAGGCGTGATTCGATGCTCGTACCCGCTCCGCAACAAATCTTCCTACCGGCCATCTGATTCAATTCGTGATTCAGGATAGTCGCCCGGTCCGTGCGATGCCATAAAAAACAAGCAGCGTGAATCGTCATCGCGGGTGGTCCTCAATGGCTCCGCCCAGCAGCGCCGCTGGCCAGACGTAGCTTCCAGGCTTTAATGTCAAAATGTTTTCCGGCTGTTTGCTCGATCGGAGCGATACCACTCCCGGAGACAATTCACCCATCACGGTCAGGCGCGGCCACCCGATTCGCCGCACCAACTCCACCGCCGTGGCCCCACCTTCGACAAACAGCCGCACGCCGGCCGCTCGCGCCAACACCGCCGCTGCCCCTTTCGCCAAACACCCGGCCAGCGCGCGAGCAATCTCCGGTTTTTGAATCAACGGCAGACCCGTTGTCAGGATGACGCGCCGGCGGGTCTGAAAGGTGGCGCTGATTTCGTCTGCCAACCGGTCAATCCAAAGTCCAGAGTCCGGAGTCTCGAGTCCCGAGTTCGGAGTCTGCGACTCTGGACTCCGGACGCTGGACTCAAGACTTGGAAACAGTTCCGGCGGAAGACCGAACACGCGCACGCCATCATGACGGGCTTTGACAACAAAAGCGCCGCACGCTTCACTCGTGCTGCCGCACACGAATAATTCTCCGTTCGCGGATGGCGGCAAGGCAAAGGGAGCGATTGATGGCCGGGCCGGAAAACCCCGCCCTTCCAGCACCGCGCCGAAAAATTCCGCGCCGCCGGCAGCGAGCGTGGAATCATCCAATTGTTGCGTCCACCGTTTCAATTCGTCCGACGAAGTGACATCGCCGATGAGAATTCCCGAGGGCGGCAGCGGGTCGACCGGCCGGCAAACGTGAACGAACGACTCGTTGGCTGTTCCCAGCAGGTCGAGCACATTGGCGGAGCGGCGCGGATATTCCGGATCATGGCGGAACTCAGTTTCATGAATCGGCTTGCCCTTGACCACATATTGCCCGTCCCGGATGACGCGTCCGAGGGATGGATTGGCCGGCACGAGCAGAGTCCGTGGCAATTGAAGCTCCGTCATGAGGGCCGTGAGTTCCGCCACCACCCGCCCGCGCAAAACCGAATCCACTTTCTTGTAAATCCAGCTCGCGCCCGCCGAGACAAGCGCGCGGGCGGCGGAGGCGGCACGTTGCCCCGCTTCCGTCGGCGCGCAACTCCGGGAATCTGTGTCCACACAAACCAGCGGCGCGGTCGGGACCGGAGCGCCATGAAGCAGGACTTCCGCGCTCAGGCCGTGGCGCAGACCGATGGCGCCGAGTTCAGCGGCGCCCGTGATGTCGTCGGCAACAACGCCAATCATGGAGAGGCTGAATGCGAGCTTTGATTCTGCGACAGGTCCACTGCGGCATGGATGGCGGCCAACAGGCTCGAGGGATTGGCCACCCCTTGCCAGGCGATGTCGAAAGCCGTGCCATGATCCACCGACGTCCGGATGATCGGCAGACCCAGCGTGATGTTCACACCGGTTTCGAACGCCAGCATCTTGAACGGAATGTGGCCCTGGTCGTGGTAAAGACAAACGATGGCGTCAAATCGTTTTCGTTGTGCCGGCGTGAAGACCGCGTCCGGCACCAATGGGCCTTCCACTTGAATGCCTTTGGCTCGTGCCTGGGTAATGGCAGGAGCGACGAATTGTTCTTCTTCGTTACCGAACAAACCATGCTCGCCGGCGTGAGGATTCAGGCCGCAGACGCCGATTCGCGGAGGTTGTTGCTTCATCCGTTGCAGCGCCTCGGTGGTCAACTCGATGACCTCGAGCACGCGTCCGACGGACAATTTGGCCGGAACCTCCGCGTAGCCGACGTGCGTGGTGACGAGGCTTACTGTCAGCACGTCGGAGCGCAACATCATGCAAGCGCGGCGCGCGCCGGTGAGTGCGGCAAAGATTTCTGTATGTCCCGGGTATTTGACCCCGGCCAAACGCAGGGCTTCCTTGTGAATGGGCGCCGTCACCACGCCGGCGAGCCGCCCGGTGAGCGCCGCGGCGATGGCGTGCTCGAGGTACGTAAACGCAGCCCTCCCGCACGCGGACGAGACTTGTCCCGGCTGAAAAGAACCCGGTTCGATGGCCGCACAATTCACAAGCGCCGGCCCGGTCAATGCCGGATGCTGTTGCCATTCCGCGAGCGAGAGCACTCGACCCCCGGAGATGGCTGGTTCGGACTTGGGAATTCGTTGCAACACTCCCAAATCGCCAAATAGAACAGGCACGCATCGCGCCAGCACGGACGGTTCGCGCCACACGCGCAGGCACAACTCCGGTCCGATTCCCGCCGGATCGCCCATTGTGATGCCAATGACAGGTCGCATTGTCCCTACTTCAGCAATCCGAGCTGTTGCATTTCGGCGCGCACCGCCGACCGTTCGCTCTCATCAAGTCTCAACAATGGTGGCAACATGTCCGGCCCGCAAATTCCCAAATGATGCACCGCGGTCTTGAGCGCCGCGATGCTTTGCCCCAACGTGCGGTTGCGCTGATAAATTGCCGCGACTGTTTTCATCCGCTCCGCGTAACGTTCGCTGCCGGTCAAGTCACCCCGTTGGATGAATTCATGAAGTTGCTGGCATTCCTGCGGCATCAAATTGCCGACGCTGGGCACAATGCCCTGCGCGCCGAGCTTCAACCCTTCCGCCATGAATGCGCCGACGCCAATCGAGATGGCAAAGTCCGGGGTCTTGCCGAAGCGCTGGAGCAGTTCCTGCTGTCGTTGAAGATCGTTTTCGGAATCCTTGATGCCCACCAAACGCGGATGCCCCACCAACTGGCTTATGATATCCAATGGAATCGAGACGCGCGTTGTGGGGGGGATATTGTAAATAATCAGCGGCCCGGCAACCCGGGCGAGCAGCGCTTGGAAGTAGGTGAGGATTTCTTGCGGCTGAATTGGAAAATAAACCGGTGGTTGGGCCACGACCGCGTCCACGCCGGCCTGGAAATATTCAGCGGCATTCGCCAGCGAATCCGCGAGGCACGTGTCGCCGATACCGGCGTAAACCTGCGCCCGGCCACGGACGCGTGCCACGGTGCGTTGGACCAATCGGGTTCTCACTGAACGCGGAACCGAGGGGCCTTCGCCGGTTGTCCCGACCACGAAGATGCAAGTGACGCGCCCGGCCAGCAGGTGGTCAATCAATCGGTCAACAGCCGGCTCATCAATGTCGCCGGAAGGTGTAACAGGGGTTACCATCGGGACAATCACGCCGCGGTTCAAAGAGGGTGTATTCATTTCAATAGGCTGCTTCGTAAATCCGGATCGCGTCGGTTTCGGTGACGGGGCGGAGATTGTTCTTCAGGAGCCGCGTCACTTTCATTGCGGCTTTCGCCATTTGCGGAATGGCATCGCGCGGAACGCCAACTTCAGCCAACCGCCGCGGCACACCGCACTCTTTCACCAGGTCAAAGAGCCGTTCCACTCCGTGCCCGGCCGTCGCCGCGTCTGATTGATTGCGCTGAACGCCCAGTGCGACGGCGACCTCCGCGTAACGCGCTGGCGCTTCCGCGAGGTTGAACTGAATGACATGCGGCAACAGCAGGGCGTTGGAGACGCCGTGAGCCACCTTAAATTCGCTGCCCAGGGGATAAGCCAGAGCATGGACCGCGGCCGTGTTGACTGGTCCAAGGCAAAGTCCGCCGAGCAAGCTGCCCAATGCAAGGTTCGTCCGCGCGTCCACATCCGATCCGTCACGAACGGCGCGCGGCAAATTTGCGCTGATCAAACGGATTCCTTCCTGCGCGTAAAGATCCACCACCGGATGGGCAAACTTGTTGGCAAACGCCTCAATGCAGTGAGTCAACGCATCGAGCCCGGTGGCGGCCGTCACCGCCGGCGGCACGGACAACGTCAGCAACGGATCCACATACGCGGCATCGGGAACGAGATGCGGGCTGATCACGCCTTTCTTCAGACGATCGGTTTCATCCAGAAGAATTGAGTTTGGAGAAACTTCGCTGCCGGTGCCGGCGGTGGTCGGCAGGCAAACGAGCGGCACGTTGCGCCTCTTCAGCACATTGATTCCGAAAACGTCCTCAATCCGCTGCGACCCGCCATGTAAAGCGGCAATCAATTTGGCCAAGTCCATTGGACTTCCACCTCCCACTCCCAACACGGCGTCAAACTTTTCCTTCCGCGCCGCATCAAGCGCGGTTTGAAACATCGCCACGGTGGGTTCGACGTCCACCGGCGGCGAATTCACAACGGTCAAACCCAGCTTCGCCAGGGAGTCGAGCAGCGGAGCAACGGTCTGGAGGACGGGTGTGCTCGTGACCAGCAACACGCGCTTCGCCTGGCGTTGCACCAGGAATTCCCCGCACTGCGGCGCGCAAGCCTTGCCGAACACGATGCGCGGCGGTTGGAGCAGTGTGACTGAATTCATGGTTTCAATGCGGGCGCGCGATGTCCGTCGCCCGCCGCATTATTTCGGACTCGACCGGTTTAGTCACGACTTTGCCGTCGGGACGGCAGGGGCGGCGGCGACGTCTTCCAAAAGCCCTTTTTTCCGGGCGAGCCAACCCCACAGGGTCATTTCCTTATGTTCGGGCGGCGTGGCCGGGAACAGGAAGCTGGCGGCGTAACCCACGACCAGCAGCACGATATGGCCGATCACGCCGATCATGATGCCGGGCAGTTTGAAGTTATACGCGCCCCAATTCCACAGCGGCTCTTTGCCGCTGGTGAACGTGCCCCACGCGGTAACCGCCACGCAGGCCACGATGCCGACCCAGACGCCGCCTTTGTTGGCGCGCGTGCTCATGAAGGCCAGAATGAATAATCCGGCAATTCCGCCGGTGAGAATGGACGAAACGGTGAAATAGAGCGAAAGCGCACGCTCACCGGCCAGCGCAATGACAATGGCGACGATCACGGCGGCAAGCCCGCAAACGGCGACAACCCATTTGCCCACGAAGAGGCGTTGCGTGTCCGTTGAGTTGGGACGCAGCTTGCGGTAGTAATCCTCGACGCACACCGCCGAAAGGCAGTTGAGGTCGGATGCCAGCGTGGACATGCCGGCGGCAAACAACGCCGCCATGAACAGACCCGCCAGACCGACGGGGATTTTCGTCGTTAGAAAGTAGGGGAAAACCTTGTCCGGCTTGTCCACGTGGGCGGGCAGGGCTTCGCCCGTCAACTGGTAGTAGGCCCAGACGAGCGTCCCGATGAGCATGAATAACACCCACGTGGGCAGGCACATCAACGCCCCGACCGCCACGCCCTTCAGGGCGTCGCGATTCGATTTGGCCACCAGGTAACGCTGCACAATCGTCTGGTCGCCGGTGTATTTCTGCAAATACCAGAAAAACCCGTAGAGCGACATCACCCAAACACCCTTTTTCGTCAGGTCGAAATTCCAGTCGCCCAGGCTGAACTTGTTTTTTTCCAACGCCAGGCTGAAGGCCGCGGACGGTCCACCCGGCGGGATGTACAGGAGCACGCCCAGCACAACAATAATACCGACCCACATGATGATGCCTTGCAGAACTTCCGTCCAGATCACCGCCTCCAACCCACCGATCAGCGTGTAGAAGATGGTCACCACGCCCGACACGACGATGACAGTTATCAGGGGCCAACCCGTCATACTGTGAATCGTCAGTGCCAGGAGGTAGAAAACAAAACCCATTTTCGAGAAGTGCCCCAGCGAGAAGCCCAGGGCGCTATAGGCGCGCGCGCCGTAACCAAAGCGTTTTCCGAAATACTCGTAAGCGCTGACGCCCACGGCCTGCCGGAAAAACGGAATCACCACCAGACCGATCAAGAGCAACACCCCAATCACCATGAAACCGGGCACGAGTTCGTTCCAGTTCGAGGCGTACGCCGAACCGGGATACGCGATGAACGTGATGCTGCTGATCAGCGTGGCGAAAAATGAGAAGGCCATCGCCCAGTGCGGCACCGAGCGCTTGGCGACGAAGTAACTCTCCGTCGAGGTCTGGCGACGGGAGCAGCGCCAGCCGATATAGGCCACCACCACCATGTAGGCGGCGATGATTCCCAAGTCCAGCCAGCGGATGTTCATAATCGGTTCGGGTTTTCAGTTCGCCATGAAACCTGGCTCAACGCAAGCGACACGGTGGTCATGAGGGGTGGAGTTTAGCGGTCGGGTTTTGCGCGTTAGTAATGCTTTTTCAGCATGGGCGACATGCGCTCAGGTCATTAGCCGGGCGGTTCCGTTCAGCCGGCCGCTCGGGTGCAAGCCCTGAACCACCCGAGTCAGTCCACTCGCCAAAGTGTCGTGGCGATGTGCTGCTGGAATCGTGCCTTGGTCGCCCAATAGTAGATCGTAACCAGCTCGCCGGTGTCGTTCTGGACCAGCCGTGGGTAGCCGAAATCCTTGTCGCCGAATTTGTCGGGTTGAAAATCCTCGCGCAGGACGATCTCCCCAGCCCAACTTCTGCCGCCATCGGAACTGACGCGCGCGAACAACTTCACGCGGCTGCGGTCGCCGTAGGCGCAGGCCACCCGTCCGTCCCTGAGTTCAACCAATGCCGGCGGGTTGCCATTCCTCGTGCCGGTTTCGCCAACTCGGCTCAGGAAGGTCCAGGTCCGCCCGTTGTCCTTCGACCCGTAGCAGTCCACCCAGCAGGGCGTTTTGTCGTCGCCTGGAATCCGGCGGCGGAGCGCGACCATGATTGTGCCGTCGCTCAAGCGGACCACAGCCGGCATCACCGCGCGGTAGGGATCCGAGAGCGGAACAATCCAGGCAATAAAACGGAAGGTCTTGCCACCGTCTGTGGTTTCGGCCACGAAGGTCTTGTCGCGCCCGCTGCCATTCTGCTTGGGCCGGGCCGACATGAAAATCAGGCAGGAGTCTCTGCCGGTGACCAGATAGCCGGTGCGCGTCGTGCAATTCATGTCCTTGAGATTGGCGTCGGCCATCAGGCCGTTAAATTGAAACGGCCCCTGCCACGTGTGACCGCGGTCGGTGGAATAGAAGAAACTGCCCTGCGGGTCGTCGGACCCGTGGTAGCCCACGCCTTCCGCGCGCAAGGCGAAGCCCGGTTCAGTAAACGCCACGCCGCCGGGCGACGGAATGGGCTTGCCGCCATCGCCGACGAAATTGGGCGGATCCTCAACCATCCAAGTGCGCCCACCGTCGCGGCTGCGCGCCAGCAGCGAATCAATTCCCACCGGCGGCTCGGATTGGCCAAGCGTGTTGTGGCCCGTGCGTTCGTCGAACTTGCCTTCAGAGAAGCCGACCAGGATTTCCCGGCCACCATCCCAGCTCCATACGCCGTTGTTGGCCGGCCAGCCATAGAACATGCCGGGTTTACTGACCGCGATGAAGTGGTCCAGGGATGCAGCGCGCTTCGCTTGGGCCGATGCACTAGGAGGCGTCCGCGCGCATCCGGCTGAGAACAGCATGGCGGCAAGGCCGCCAAGCAGCATCAGGTTCGACATCCGGGAATTCGTTTGCATGCTTTTTGGTCCGATGTCTTCCATGATGCCACGGCGAACGCTCACCGCCGTTTAAGCCGACTGGCTTTCGGGGCGTCAAAGCCCCGTGTGCTGGCGGGCCTTCCGCGATGGCACGAGCATCATCGAATCCGAAATCGTGGGGTGATGATGCACATAAAGGGCCAAGCGGGAAAGTCAGCGGCCCGCCGGACGCGATGCTTTTTCGGCATCGGCCCCATGCAGGCAAATCATTTGCCGCGTGGCGCGTTGTAAGGCACGCTGTTCCGCGGTTGAAAGCGTCGGCACGGATGGCATAACCCTCCTTCAATCAATGCGGGGCCACAAAGACGATGACGTATGGCAATGCTTGGCAAAGTCGAAGAACTCATCGGGCTGGTTCATCCCGCCGGCCGGTTGAAGCCGGGACTCACCCTGCTTCAGGATTATCGGCAAGGCCGCCGACCCGAGTGGGTCAAGATTCTTGGGAAACTGAAGGCTGGAGAAAAAGCCGAAGTCAACCGCCAAGGCGACGGGCTTTACGCCATTCTTCAGTGCTACGAACCCAAGCCACGCGCCGAGGGCCGTTTCGAAGCGCACCAACATCACACGGACCTTCAATACCTGAGCGAAGGCACGGAGTGGATTGAAGTCTGCGACCCAACCGCACAAGCCAGCCTGCCGCCGTTCGATGCCAACGGCAATGTGTACTTTCCGCTTGGCCCGGGCGCCCACTCGCGCATGCGCCTCGAGGCCGGCGAGGTCGCAGTCCTGTTTCCGAACGACGCCCACGCGCCTTGTCTCCGTGTCGAAGACGCTCCGGCCGGGTTGGTGCGCAAGATCGTCATCAAACTGAAGAATGCGCATCTTGTTGAAATACCCCCGCATCGTTAAGGCGCGGGGCGAGAAACACACCTTGGCGTTCGCCATGTTATGAAGAAAAGCCGCCGCCAATTCATCGCCGCGACCGGGGCGGCGGTGGCCGCGCTGCAATTTGCCGATGCCGCCGAACAGGTGGCCGCGACGAACTCACCGACACCACCCCGTTTTCAGCCCGGCGCAATTGATTGCCAGAGTCATCTGTTCTGTCCGGAAATCGTGGGTCTGATGGCGAAGCGAACAATCGAACCGCTGGTTTATCGGAAGGATGGCCAGCGTTATGTGCAGATGGGCGACTGGCATCGCAAGATTCTTCCGAAGCACAGCGACGTTGCGGCCAAACTCGCCGACATGGATGCCAACGGTATCGGCGTTACTGCCTTGAGCAACAACGACCCCGGGCCGGAATGGTTTGGCGACGATGGTCCCGCCGTGGCGCGCGCGATGAACGATTACATCGCGGACATTGTGAAACAACATCCAACCCGGCTCATCGGCTTGTGCGTGTTGCCGTTGCAAAACATGACCGCGGCGATGACTGAACTCGACCGCTGCGTCAACAGACTGGGGATGAAAGGCATTCTCCTTTACACGAATCTCGCGGGAAGATTTCCCGATGAACCGGAGTTCCGTCCGCTGTTTGCCCGCGCAGTTGAACTTGACCTGCCGGTGTTGCTGCATCCCGCCAAACCCGTCACCACCGACGTAGTCAAGGGCTACGAAATGATCAGCGCATTGGGCAACATGTTTGACGACACGATCGGGTTGACGCGGATCATCATGTCGGGGCTGCTGGATCCATTTCCAAAGCTCAAACTGGTTTGTCCACACCTTGGCGGCACGTTGCCTTTCATCATCGGACGCCTCGACCACCAGACCCAGGTCTTGAAGCGCGGGCCGAAATATCTCACGCGCGCCCCGAGCGAGTACTTGAAACAGGTCTGGCTGGACATCGTTTCGCCGCAGCCGCTCGCGATGCGATTCGGTTATGATTTCATGGGCGCGGACCGTCTCCTATTTGCCAGCGATCATCCGTGGGTTGATCCTCGCCTCATTTTGAATGGTCTGAACAGCCTTGCACTGCCGGTGACCGACCGGGATAAGATACTTCAACTCAACGCACGCAGATTGTTCAATCTATGAAAACCTCCGACTCACACCAAAAATGGAACACCTGCCGCACCGTGCGACTCGTGGCCGCATTGTGGCTCGCCGGCGGGCTTTGCTTTTCCGCGCACGCCAAGCCCGCGGGCAAGCTGAATGTGTTGTTCATCGTCTCGGACGACCTCAACACAGAAGTGGGCGTCTATGGCAGCATCGTCAAGACCCCCGGTCTCGAAAAACTCGCCGCGCGTTCCGTGAAATTCGACCGGGCCTACTGCAACTACCCGGTCTGCAACCCCTCGCGAACCTCCTTCCTCAGCGGCCTGCGGCCCGACACGACCGGCGTGGTGGACAATGCCACACCGACGCGTGCGTTTCTCAAGAATGCCGTCATGCTGCCGGAGTATTTCCGGAAGCACGGCTACCAAACCCTCAAGATCGGCAAAATCTTTCACACGGGCAACGACCACGAAGACCCGCGCTCGTGGGACACGGACATCCGCGAGCACGCGACCTCCAAGACCCCGCCGCCGGAGCACGTCCTGAGGGAATTCGGCGAACGTGGATTGATCTTGAAAGTCCCGGACCAGATGACGTGGGAGTATTTGGTGGCGACGCAGGCGGTCGCGTTTTTGGAGAAAGCCGTGACCGATGGCAAACCCTTCTTTGTCGCGGCCGGCTTCCGCCGGCCGCACGCGCCCTACGCCGCGCCTCAAAAGTATTTTGACATGTACGACGTTTCCAAACTCAAACCGCGCGTTGGCCCGCCGGGACATGTCGCCAACATCCCCCGGCTGGCGTTGACTTACAATTTGGGCGATCCGGCCCTTCCCGTGGACAAAGCTCCGGCCACGATGAACGCCTATTACGCAAGCGTCAGTTTCATGGATGCGCAGTTGGGAATCATTCTCGACGCCATGGATCGGATGAAGCTTTGGGACAGCACGGTCGTGGTGTTCATCGGCGATCACGGTTATCACCTCGGCGAGCACGGCGGCCTGTGGCATAAGATGACATTGTTCGAGGAATCCTGCCGGACGCCGCTGGTGGTCGCGGCTCCAGGACGGAAGTCGGGAGTCGCTTCAATGCGGCTGGTGGAATTGGTGGATCTTTACCCAACGCTGGTCGAGTTGTGCGGGCTTCCCAGAAAGCGCGGTCTGGAGGGGACGAGCTTCGTGCCGCTGCTGGAAGACCCGGGGCGCCCGTGGAAAAAGGCGGCGTTCACCATCGTGGCCAGGCCTGAAGGCGGCTCGGTGGAGAACTCCGCCGGGGTCATGGCGAACGAGAAGCTCGACCCGAAGTGGTTGGGTCGGACTGTGCGAACGGAGACGTGGCGCTATACCGAATGGCCGGACGGGACGGCCGAGTTGTACAATCACCTCGATGATCCTTACGAATACAAGAACCTTGCGCATTCACCTGCCCAAAAGGAAACCGTTTCCGAATTGAAGAAGCTGCTGCACGCAGGCTGGAAGGCCGCGCGACCAGACAAGTAAGACGCCAAAGCAACTCTTTGTTTCACCGGGACAAAGAGTTGCAGCGGCTGGAGCCGCCCGACGGGTGGTGATTCTGTTTCCGGTTCAGAACGTTTCCGGCAAACGATTTAGAATCCTATGCTGGCGCCGCCGTCCACTGGGAGAACAACTCCGGTGATGAACTTGGCCGCCGGCGAGCAGAGATACACCGCGGCCCAACCCACGTCTTCCGGATCGCCCAACCGCGCCATGGGCGTGCGGTCCAGAATTTTTTGGAGCCGCGGCGGATCATTCGCCAACGCCTGCCGCGTCATGGGCGATTCGATCCATCCGGGTGCGATGGCGTTGACGCGCACGCCGTGAGGGGATACTTCGGCCGCCAGCGAACGGACCATTCCGAGATAAGCCGCTTTGGCCGCGGAATACGCCACCACCAGTGGAACACCGAACAGCGCGGCCATCGAGGTGGTGAACAGGATCACGCCATGTTTGCGCTCGATCATTCCTGGGAGCACAGCACGCGTCAGCGCGTGTGCCGCGACGACGTGTGTCTGTAAAACTTGCTGGAACTCCGAGGGCGCGGTTGCCACGGCGCTTTTCTTGAGATGAATGCCTGCGTTGTTGACGAGCATCGTGATCGGTCCGTCTGCCTGCCCGGCACTTTGCGACACGAGAGCGCTCGCGACTTCGAGCCGGGTGATGTCATGCACGACATAGACTGCCCGTCCGCCAAGTTCACGCACCGCGCGGCTGAGTTCTGTTTCGCGGCGGCCGACAAGCACCACCGCGGCACCAGCATGGACAAAACAACGCGCCATGCCGAAACCCAGACCGGTGCCGCCACCAGTGATCAGCACTCTCTCTCCCTTGAGCGAAAAGGCGTCCATCAATCAAAGCTCCGTCAGTTTGTCGTCCTTGAAGGAAAATCCCCAGCCCGGTCCCTCGTTTGGATATGCGAACCCGTCCTTCACGCGAATCGGGTGAGTCACCAGATCATCTACCCAGTCAAACGACTCCGCCCCGAGCGCATTGGCCACCGTCATCAACAACGGCACATCGTATTCTTTGTAGAAATGCGGCAGCACGGGGAGATGATGCGCGTGGGCCAGCGCCGCGGACGCGCGCCACGCTTCCACGCCGCCGAGACGGAGGATGTCCGGTTGCCAGAGATCAATGGCATTCCGCCGAATCAACTCACGCAGCGCAACCGTGTCGAACTCCCGTTCGCCCATCGCCAGGGCAATGCCCGCTTGCCGGCGCAATTGCTCGTACCCGGCGAAATCGGTGTGGGGCAGAGGTTCTTCGAACCAGGTAATTCGCAGGTTACGAACGGCGTCGGCCAATTGTAAGGCCTGCGCCACCGTCAATCCCTGATTGGCGTCCATCATCACGTCCACTTGCGGTCCAACGGCCTCCCGCACCCGCCGTAGTCGTTCAACGTCCCGTTCCGGTTCCGGCGAACCGACCTTCACCTTGACGGCGCGAAAGCCGCGTTGAACGTGGTGTCTGACTTCGGCCACGAGTTCGTCCACCGAATAAGAGAGCCACCCTCCACTTCCGTACAGAGGCACTCGTTCGTGACAGATGCCAAACAATTTCCAGACGGGTTGCTCCAGTGTTTTCGCCCACGCGTCCCACATGGCGATATTGATGGCGCCAAGCGCCCAACGATGAACGCCCGGATGACCGAAATACTCGCTTTCCTTTTCATATTGACGAATGAAACAACCGGTTTGGTTGACCTCAAAGCCGACGGCTAATGCGCGAATATCCCGTAGCGCACCTGCGATGGCTTGCGGCGAGTAATGAAAGGCGAGCAGATAGCTCTCGCCAATGATCCCCGAGTGAAGTTGGAGGCGCGTGACAACAAACGCGATTTCGCGAAGCTCATGCGTGCTGTCGTTCAACGGCCTGGCCAGCGCGGTGGTGGCGCGAAAGAAATCAACGGCCTTGATCGCGAGCGTTTTCATCGGTTTCCGGCAGCAGCCACTTCGTGAAATTAGAACCCTGTCGAACTGGATGTCGAGGTTTTATCATAACAGGAGCAAGCGCGACGAATTCACTGCGGGCGGAAATCGGAAGGCCGGTGCGGTGATTCGGTCCGCGCCGTTTTGAGATAATCCTCAATCCGCTAAATGACGTCTTGATGCGCGGTTGCCACGTCGTTGTGTTCACCCGAATAGCGGCCTACTGATGGGAAAAAGTTAGAGATGCTATTTGACTTGGGCGGGTTGGCTCGTCAATATTGCGATTAACAGGCAAAGCACTGCCTGCGGGCGAAAACATGAACGCGAAGCGCGGATGTTGCCGTTCGCTGCGGAAAAAACGTTTCCACGGCACAGGGAGGCTTCATGCTTTCAATGGCAGCAATTCAGGCCGGTACGTGTTCCAGTTCCGCAATGGTGTTCCAACGAATACTCCTCCAGAAAGGTCTTTATGAAAGGCATCATGGTCCATTTGGAAATTACGGTGCTCGCAGGTTCGCTGCTCTTGAGTTTGCCCCACTCGCTCGCGGCTCAAGGTACGCTCGTTTTTAACGGTGGTTTTAACACCGATGCCAATGGATGGGTGGCGAGCAACATCGGTCTTAATGGAGGGTACTTCAATGCAAAAGGAAACCCAGGCGGGTTCTTTTTACTCAACAACACGCCTGCACCTTCGACCTGCCCGACCATCAGTCAATCCATTAGCGGATTGGTTATCGGTGGCGTTTATCTCGTCTCCCTGGATGTTGTTTACTCAGGGACTCACGTAGGTCCTTTGCCCGTTAAGCCAAGTTTCGGAGTCGCTGTCGACGGCATTTTCTTGCTTGAATATACCACTCAAGGCCAGTCCGAATGGCAGACGTTGGAGGTTTTCTACACCGCTCTCAATCCGAGCGTCGTTTTGAGCCTTGCTGCACGAATTAATGATACAGATGTGGCTTACGGGGTCGACAACATCGCCATGTACGCAATCCCCGAGCCTTCATTTCTGGCTTTGTTAAGTTGCGCCAGCCTGGTGATTTTGGCGTGGCGCAAGCGGACACGCAGACGCGAGCCACTCATCAAAACATGAAAGCGAAGTTGATTGCGGCGTCACTCATCAATGAAAGTCACCATGGTCCATTTGGAAATTACGGTGCTTGCAGGTTCTCTGCTCTTGAGTTTGCCCCAGCCGCTTGTTGCCCAGGGCACCCTCGTCGTGAACGGCGGCTTTGACCTCGGTACGAATGGTTGGACCGTGACGAACATGAGCGGGCCCGGTTGGGATCCGAATAAGGGCAATCCGGGAGGCTGGGTGGAACTGGACTCATTGTCACCGTCACTAGTCACCGATCCCACCATCAGCCAGATGATCACCGGTTTGATTCCCAGCCAGAGTTACTTGGTGAGCGGCGACTTTTCAAAGACCATCAACCGGAACGGCATCCCCACCGGTTTGAGCTTTGGCGTGGCTTTGGACAATGTGCATTTCTTTGAAACGGCGGACCCCGGGGATTTTCTCTGGCACAGCTTCAGTTTCGCCTATACGGCGACGGCTTCAAGCGCGCTCCTCAGTTTTTCCGCGCAAAGAAACGGGACCCAAGTTTCTTACGGCATAGACAACATCTGGATGGGGGTGCCCGAACCTTCGGTGTTGGTTTTGGTCGCTTTGGGCGGTTTCATCTCTGCGGCGCGGTGGCGCGGAAGAAATTCACGGACTTGATGGCGAGCGGTTCCATCGTCAGATTTCCTGGCACTTCATAGCGTCCTCACCGCGCGGCTTCGCGGGGCGGGGTGGACGGCCAATGCGGGGATTCGGTGCGCACGTCCTTCAAGTAGGCCCCGATCCGGGCCAGCACTCGGGGGTGTCTGGCGGCGACATCGTTCTGCTCCGAAGGGTCGCGGTTCAAATCGTAAAGCTCCATTGCGTCCCGCTCCGCATAACGCACGGCCTTCCAGCGTCCCCACCGCACCGCCTGATTCAGCCCGCGCTTGGGATATTCCCAGTAAAGAAATCGTTCGGGCAATTGGTGGCGGTGTCCCAGCACGACCGGGGAGACGTCCACGCCGTCACACGCGGGAAACGGTGCGCCCGCCAGCGCCGCCAGCGTGGGGACCGCGTCGGCGAAATACCAGATGGCGTCGCTGATCTTGCCGGCGGGAATCTTGCCCGGCCAGCGGACCAGCATCGGCGTGCGGATGCCGCCCTCGTAAAGTTCTCCCTTCTTGCCGCGCTGTCCAAGGTGGCTGTGGAACAAATCACCCCAGGGCCGCGCGGGCGCGCCGTTGTCGGAACTGAAAAACACCACGGTCTTTTCGTCCAACTTCAATTCAGCCAGCAGGTCGAGCATCCGCCCCACGTCGCGATCCAGCCGGCTGACCATCGCGGCATAGATTTTGGCCGTCTCCGGCCACGGCTGCGCGGCATAACCTCCGAGGTCGGGCACCTCCAGTCGGTCGTGGGGAATGGTGTAGGCCACGTAGAGAAAAAACGGGCGGGCGTGATTTCGGCGGATGAAGTCGAGCGCGAATTCGGTGAACAGGTCGTGCGTATATTGTTCCTTTCGACCGCTTTGGTTGCCCGCGAGTTCGTAACGTCGTTCGTTCTTCCAGAGATAAGGTGTGTAATAATACGCCGCATGGTTTTGGTTCAAATAGCCAAGCCACTCGTCAAAGCCTTTTCGGTTCGGAACTCCGTCGTTGTCAGGTTCTGCGAGTCCCCACTTTCCGGTGATGCCCGTGGCGTATCCGGCTTTCTTGAGAAGCTCCGCCACCGTCACGTCCTCGGTGCGCAGGGACAAACGGCGCTGTCCTTCTCCGAAGCTTTCGACGATCCCGCCCACCTGCGGCGAGTTGTCGCGAATCCGGGTGTGTCCGGTGTGAAGGCCCGTCATCAGCACGTTGCGTGACGGCGCGCAAACGGGCGAGCCGGCGTAACACTGGGTGAAGCGCGTGCCTTCGCTCGCCATGCGGTCAATCCGCGGTGTCTGAATCAGTTTCTGCCCGTAACAACCGAGGTCGCCGCAGCCCAGATCATCGGCCAGGATAAAAATGAAATTGGGCCGGGGCCGTTGTCCACCGGGTTTGCTCCAACTTTCCGACGGTACGGCAACGACCGTCCGGACCAGGACGAACAACAACAGCGCAGTCAACCACTTGCCTTGGGTCCGCCCGCGCCACGCTGGCAAACAAATGCGCATTTCGGAATCTGGAGCTGGAGTTTCATCCGGGGCGCGGGGCGATTTCAATGAAGTTTCAACCGTCGAACCATGCCAAGGGAGCATCGCCCGGATGCCGTAAGAGCATTGCGCGAGACGGCCAAAAAAATGATATACGGAAGCATGAATCACCATTGGCATAATCCAGTTGTGACACGCCCCGGTTCGTCCCCGATGAAATGGAGGCGACGAGTCACCGTTTCGGTTATGACCCTGGCGGCGCTTGCGGCTTCCCTTGTGGCCGTTGCGGGCCCAATGCCGCCGTCGCTGGAGGAATCCGCGCCCGAACCGGTCAAATACACCGGCGATCTCAAGCCGGATAAGTGGTTCTTCGACGGCAAACTGCCACACGCGGTCGGCGTCCATCGCTATCAGGCGTTCCGCGCCAATCGCGCGCATCCCACCGAGCCGGGGCCGGTCGGGTTCACCTACAACCACCAACCGTATCTCGCCTATTGGAACGGAAAGTTTTACCTGCATTATCTCGCCGGACTTGTCGCGGAACACACGCCGCCCACCCGCGTGATGCTGATGACTTCGCCCGATGGCCGCACCTGGAGCAAGCCCGAGGTGCTTTTCCCGGAATACGCCCTGCCCGAGATCAAAGACGGGGATGATGTCATCCCCGCCGGCACCAAATCGGTCATGCATCAGCGCATGGGTCTCTACGTTGCGCCTAACGGGAAATTGCTGGCGTTCGGATTCTATGGCTTCTCGGCCACCCCGCGTCGTTCGCCCAATGCGGGCAACGGACTCGGTCGCGTGGTTCGTGAGATCCGCAGGAACGGCGGTTTCGGGCCGATCTACTTCATCCGCTACAATCGTCACGCCGGTTTCAATGAATCCAACACGCGATACCCGTTTTACCAGACCAGCCAGGACAAGGATTTTCTCGCAGCGTGTGAATCCATTCTGACGAACAAGCTCGTGAGCCTGCAATGGTGGGAGGAAGATCGCGCCAAAGACGGTTTTTACGCGCTTGATCCTTCACAGGCAGTGGACGGCGCGTATTTTTCGAGCCGCATCACCACTTCTGAGGGCGCAGGAAAAGCATTCAGTTTCTTCCACCGACCGGACGGCGTTGTGGTGGGCCTTTGGAAAAACCAATACTCCGCCATGAGCCCGGACAATGGCGCGACGTGGACGAAGATCACGCGCAACACCTCGCTGCTGACCTGCGGCGCGAAAACCTGGGGGCAGCGCACGGACGACGGCCGCTACGCCATTGTGCATAATCAATCCGCGACGAAGCGAAATCGTTTTCCGATGGTCGCCATCGTTGGCGATGATGGGCACACGTTTGACCGGATGTTTTGTCTGCACGGGGAGGTTCCGCTCAAGCGATATCAGGGCATCCACAAAAACTCCGGCCCGCAATACTTCCGCGGCATCGTCGAGGGCAACGGCAATCCGCCGGGTGACGAGATGTGGAACACTTACAGCGTGAACAAGGAAGACATCTGGATTTCGCGCACCCGCGTGCCCATCACCGGCGCGGTCGCCGCGGAGGTCAAGGACGACTTCAATCAGGCCAGTACGGTTTCGGATCTGGAGTGGTGGAGTATTTATTCGCTGAAGTGGGCGCCGGTTTCCATCGGAAAGGAAGGGAGCAACAAATTCCTGATTCTTCGCGACGAAGAACCTTACGATTACGCCCTGGCCGAGCGGATTTTTCCCGCCGCATCGAAAAAGGAGATTCACTTCCGCTACAAGGTCGCCGATGTGTCCGCAGGACACGCACTGGAAATCGAAGTGCAGGATCAGAAAGGCAACCGCCCCATCCGCCTGCGCATAGATAAGACTTGGCTGGGCTTCGACAACAAACTCTCCGCGCGGGATCCCGTGCGGGTCGAGCCGGGCCGATGGTATGACGTCACCTTGAAAGTGGACTGCGAGGCCGGAACGTATCGGTTTGCGCTGAATGGTTCGTGGTTGAAGGATGCGATTGCCTTTGGCGAGAAGGCGGAATTGGTGGAGCGGATCGTGTTCCGGACCGGGCCTTATCGCGGCATGGTGCCGGCCGATTGGGTGGATGGCAATTTCAAGACCAGCGGTATGGAGAGTGAAGACCTCCCCGGCGCGGACGAGAAGTCGCCGCTCTGTCGCTACTTTGTGGATGATTTGACAACGAACTGATCTCAAAAACGGAACTGAGCAGCCGGGTCACGCAGATGAATGCCGCGAAAACGAGCAGCGGAGAAAAGGAGAAAAGTCGAATCCAGCTTCGGAAGTCGCCCTCGCCTTTGCTCCCTTTCCCCCTTGCCTCTCTGCACGTCAGGGGTCTGGCCGTAATCGCCTCGCTGGCAGTTGCCACCGCCGCCGCTGCGTCGCTCCAAACCGGACGCCCGTCCGAAACATCGCCGCAGGAATTCGAGAATTCAGTCCGAATCAAAATGATTCGGATTCCCGCCGGGGACTTTCTTATGGGCAGCGAGGCGCCCACCGACCCGGCCGTGCTGAGACAGTCGCCCGTGTTACCGCGCGGCGATTACGACGAAAAGCCGGTTCATGCCGTGCGCATCACATACGACTTTTACATGTCGGAAACGGAAATCACCGCGAAGCAGTACGCGGACTTTCGCCAGGACTATGAAGACCTCGGACCGGCGAGTCCCTCCGCCTGCGGGATGAGTTGGGACGACGCGGTGGCGTTTTGCGATTGGTTGAGCCGCAAGGAGGGCAAACCCTACCGGCTGCCGACCGAGGCCGAGTGGGAATACGCCTGCCGCGCCGGCACGACCGGACATTTTTCTTCGGGCGATCACCCCCCGGCCAGCGGCGAGCCGAACGCTTGGGGATTGAAAAACATGCACACTGACGCGGCGGAGTGGGTGCTCGATTGGCACGACCTGTATCCGGACGAACCGGAAACCGATCCGGTCGGGCCGGCCTCAGGCTACGCCAGAGTTGTTCGCGGCGGCGGGTTGTGCGGACCTTACCTTGGCAGTTCCGACAAGTATCCCAACGATGGAAGATTGCCCTACTACCGGCGGTCGGCCAATCGCGCGGCCATCGCGCCCGCCTGGAGGGGCGTGCATTACATCGGCTTCCGCGTCGTCCTGGCGCCGCTGCCGAAAACGCCCCCGCGCGAAACCAGCCGAAGTCTGCACGAGCAGTTCGTCAAACAAACCAACCCGCGCGTTCAACTCGGCCCGGACCCGGCGAAGCCGTGGTTTCGCCAGCGCGACGTGCTGCCCATTCCGCCCGCCAACATAAGCGAGGAAGCCATCCGCGCTGCGGGCTTGCCGCCGGGCTTGCTCGGGTTCAATCACAATCCGGCGCTTACGGCTTGTCCGAACGGCGATTTGCTGGTCCTGTTTTTCAGCGCCCCCGTGCCGCATATCGAAGACCTGGCGAGCGTGAGCATCAGCGGAGCGCGGTTGCGATTCGGCAGCGACCGATGGGACATGCCCGGCGTGTTCTTCGACCTGATTGACATTAAGGACATCGCCCCGACGCTCTGGACCGAGGGCCGGACGCTCTATTTCTTCGACGGCGGCACCGGGATGCACGACGTGCCGTTCCGCTGGCGCACCTCGGAGGACAACGGCGCGACGTGGGGGCCGGTGCATCTCCCGCTGATCTTCGGTCCGCGCGGCGGCTCGTTTCCGCAACCCATCTCGCGCGGCTTCCACGGAACGGATGGAACACTCTACATGCCGTGCGACGGCCTGGGCGGTGAATCGCTGTTGTGGGCCAGCCGCGACAACGGCCTGACGTGGTTCGACACTGCCGGGCGCACAGGCGGACGGCACTCGGTGGTGGTCGTGCTCAACGATGGAAGTTTTTTGGCCATGGGCGGCAAGGCCTCGAACATCGAGGGCTTCATGCCGCAATCCATCTCCCGCGACGGCGGCAAGACTTGGGCGGTCAGCAAGACTGGATTCCCCGCCGTGGGCAAAAACCAGCAACGTCCCGCGTTCATCCGCCTGGCCAGCGGACGGCTTTTCTTTGCCGCCGATTGGCAGAACGCCGAGGGCCAATCGCCGCCCGGCATCACCAATGTCGGTTCGTATGTCGCCCTGTCCGACGACGAAGGCAAGACCTGGCATCAGAAACCACTGCCCGGGGTGTTGCCGAATTTCCGCTGGCTCTTTCGCGACCGGCCTGACTGGGGACCGGTCAGCCCGCTCAAGGATGGCACGCTGGGCTACGCCATCGCGGCGCAATCACCCAACGGCCTCATTCATCTCGTCACCTCGGCCAATCATCCACCGCAGCATTTCGAGATGAACGAGGTGTGGATTGTCTCTGACTCGCGCGAGCCAACGCGCGTGACGGCGGGTGGCGGCGAACTGTGGACTGACAGCGAGAGTTACGCGGACGGCAAACCCAAGGCAACTTGGAGTGGTCGCCGGGACAGCAGCGGGCGCTATGTGCTCAACGGCAGGGAAACGCATTACGATCCGGCCGGCCGCAAGGAATACGAGGCCACTTGGAACGACGGCGTGAAGTCCGGCGCGGAAACGCATTGGGACACTGCGGGGCGAAAAGTCTGGGAATGGCAGCATCAACCGGACGGTGGAAGCGTGTGGGCGCATTACTGGCCGGACGGCGGCAAAAAACAGGAATCCCGCTGGCGCGCAGGCCGCTGCGAGGGCGAAGCGACGCTCTGGGACAGGGACGGCAAAGTGACGGCGCGTCACCGATTCAAGGACGGGGAGATGATTGATTGAAAATGGAGGTGCGAATTTCTATCTGGCCAGCCGGGCATGTAGCGCAGGTTTCCAAACCTGCGTTGCTGGAATCGCTGGTTCTCGGAGCGGCGGTTTCGTTCTGGTTTTCGATGGCGACATTGCCAGCCGCCGAACCGCCCGTGCGTTACGTGGGCGAGCCACCGCCGGACCTTGCGCGACCCGACGGCGGACTGCGCCCGGTCGTGGGCGCGCAGAACTTTCAGGTCTTCCGCGCCACGCGCGCCCGGCCCGATCTTTCCGATGGCCGCGGCTGGACGTTCAATCACGCCACGACGCTGACCTGGTGGCAGGGTCGGTTTTACCTGGAGTTCATCAATTCGCCGATTGACGAGCACGGCTGGCCGACGCACGCGGTCTTGAGTTCGTCCGTGGACGGGCGTCGCTGGACGAAACCGCGAATTGTCTTCCCCGCCTGGGAATCGAAGACCGAAACCAAGAACGGCCTGCCGCTGCGCTCGTTGATTCACCAACGCATGGGTTTCTTCAACGCGCCCAACGGCCGGCTGCTCGTGCTCTCGCACTATGGCATCTGGGACAAACCCTTCGGCGGGCCGGGCCACGTCGTGCGCGAAGTCGGCCCCAGCGGGTCGTTCGGACCGATTTATTTCCTGCGCTACGGCGAGGGCTGGAATGAGGCGCGGGCGTTTTCCCCATTCTACACGGCGTCGCCGGACAAGGGCTTCGTGGCGGCGTGCGACGCGTTGCTGGCTGATCCGTTCATCACCGATCAATGGTTTGAAACGCAGTTGGGCTATCCGCCCGCGGCTTACATGAAGATTGCCGGAGAATATGATCCCAAGGACCAGCGCAAAGCGCTGTCGTTTTATCGGCGCAAGGATGGCCAGATGGTCGCGCTGTGGAAGAAGGCCTGGTCGGCATTGAGCACCGACGAAGGCAGAACGTGGAGCACGCCCGTGCAGGCGCCGGGCTTCGCGCGCACGTTTGCCAAGCTCTGGGGACAGCGGACGGAGGACGGCCGGTTCGCCATCGCGTATTGTCCGCAGGACTCGCCGCCCGGCAACCGCTGGCCGCTGGCGGTGGTCACGAGCGATGACGGATGCACCTTCGACAACATGCTGGTGATTCACGGCGAAGTCCCGCTGCGCCGGTATCCGGGCCTGGCCAAGGACATCGGCCCGCAATACGTGCGCGGCCTTGAAGGCGGCGAACCGCCGGGCAGCGATCTGTGGTTGACCTACTCGGTGAACAAGGAAGACATCTGGGTTTCGCGCGTGCCCGTGCCGATCCGGGCCTCGCAGACCGCGCACGTGCACGAGACCTTTGACGACCTGGAAGTCGGCGGTGTGGTCACCGGTTGGAACATTTACAGCCCGCTGTGGTCATCCGTGGAAGTGGTCGCGTTTCCCAGCCGAAAGAATCACAGTCTGCGCTTGAAGGACGGCGACCCCTACGATTATGCGCGGGCGGTCAGAGTCTTCCCGGAGAGCAGCAAGGTTTCCGTCTCGTTCAAGTTGCTGGCCGAGCGGACCGAACGGGGAAGGCTCGACGTGGACCTGTTGGATGCGCGGGGTCACTGTCCGGTGCGCGTGAGTTGGACGGAAACCGGCGCGGTGCAGGCCAACACGGGTCAGGGGCCGCAAGTGGTGCGCAAGCTGGCGGAGCATCAGGCCGGCCGCTGGGCCACCGCGCACATTGAGCTGGATTGCGGCCGGCAGACATTTTCGTTGTCGCTGAACGGTGCGCAGGTGCTGGCCGACGCGCCGTTGATCGAGCCGGCCGCCACCGTGGAGCGATTGTCCTTCCGCACCGGCGAAGCCCGCCCGATTTTCAAAGAGCAGGCCCACATCGCCGGCGGGCCGCCAAATGAAAGCCTTTATTTCACCGGCGCGATCGCGCCGCAAACGGATCGCCCCATTTCGCCCGCCGTGTTTTACCTCGACGAGGTTCAAACTGTCGGTCAACCCTGAACCGGATCAACTCAACACCATTCAATACCATGATCTGCCGCCCCTCCCAACAAGGCCAGCGCCTCGATGTCGCCGGCCTGAACGAAATCACCGTGCTCGTTGACCGCAGCGAGACGCAACTGACCGAAGTCGGCCTGAACACCTGGCGCAAAGGCTTGGAAGGTCCGCCCCACAGCCACGACGCCAAGGAACAGATTTTCTACGTGACCGCCGGCGTCGGCGTGGTCGTGGTCGGCAACGCGCGCTACCCGGTGAAGCCCGGCAGTCTCGTTTATGTCCCGCCGCGCGTGGTGCATCAAACCATCGTGACGGGCGACGCGCCGTTGACCTATTTCCTGTTCAACGCCTTTCTCGACGCGAGCAAGGAGGGGCACGCGTCGTTCGCCGATCACATCGCGAGGGTGAAGGAGATTCGCAAACAACAGGCGGAGTCCCAGCGGTCCAACGTCGCCGGCGCCGCGCCGGGCGGCCTCACCGACCGTCCGGGCAAACACGTTGAGAACATTTACGCGGGCCGGTTGTTCGACTTCGGCTCGAACACGACGCGGCTGCTCCTCGAACGCCGCGAAGCCGTTCGCGCCGAGGTGACCTTGGTGAGCTGGCCCAAGGGAAACAAGGGCGCGATGGTTTCGCACCCGGAAAAGGAGCAGACGTTCTTTGTGCTGGCCGGCCATGGGAAAGTCACGGTGGGCGAGGAGACCTGCGACGTGCGCGTGGGCGACGTGGTGTTCGTGCCGTGGCAAGCGCCGCACACCACCGAGGCGGGTGACACGGAACTGACCTACCTCTGCCTCAACACCCACGTCGTGGAAACCAAGGAGAAATCCTTCGAGGCCATGTACCAGCGTGTCGCGCCGGGCCGCATTGCGCGCTGGAAAGCCGGCAGCGACACCGTGGGAGAGTGATGCCGCTCACCGAGGTTGAAACTCACATGGTGGGCAAACCTGCATCATTGGCGTTTTGGTTCTCGCCGGTGCTCTTGTGGCTTCCCACGGCGCGAAGCTTTTGGAGTGCGGTGGCAAAGCGCAGCGACGACACCGCTTTTGGCTGGCGCGCCCGCCCGCAAAAGCGGCGTGGCGCTCCGCTTCCCGTCGCAGTCCAAGAGCCGGCGGTCAGGGTGCTCAAACTTTGGATCGGGTTGTGGCTGGTGGCGGCTTTCATCGGCAGTGCCGGCGCGAACACCGTCGCCCTCTGGCTGTTCGACGAGCCGGAGGGGCTTTACCCCAGTTCAACCCTCAACGACGCGACGGGCAACGGCCTCGTGCTGGCCCTGGGTCGCGGCGGTCACATCGTTGCGGGCCGCTTCGGCCGCGCCCTTGAACCCATGGAACCGGCCGCGTTAAAAATCACCGGCACGGTGGATGAACCGGAATTCGGTTTGGAAACCCGGCGCCCGCCCGCCGGCCGCACCGTCGCGCCGATGAACTGGATGAACGCGCACTTCTGCGCCCTGATGACCCGCGGCGAGCGGCATCTCCGTTCCCCTGGTTTTGTCAATCCCACGCAAACGAAGCTCAACCTTGGGGCGTTCGATTGGACGGTGGAATTCTGGTATTTGCCGACCGGGTTGGGTGACCCGGATGGCGTGGTGTTTGAAATTGGATCGGGCCCGCGCGGCGAGAATGATCTCGTCACGCGACTCTCTTTAAACACGGATCGCGCCGCGTTCACACTGGAGAATCAGCCTGGCGCTGCGAAACTTGTCATCCCGGCCAGCCGCGAAGCGTTGGCCGAAGGCTGGCATCATCTGGCGTTTGTTTATTCGGCGGGCGAACGACAGTTGCGGCATTACGTGGATGGCGCCCGGCAACCGCTCCCCGAAAAAGCCGCGCTCCAATTGCTGCCGCCCGGCGATGAGGCCTACTTCAGCATTGGCCGTGACGGACTTTGGAAACGGCCCTTGCCCGGCCGCCTGGATGAGCTTCGTTTTTCGGATCACCAGGTTTATTCCGCGCCGTTCCAACCGCCGGGAAGTTTTTCCGTCACCTACGGCAAGGGTTTGCCGAGAGTGGCGCTCAAAGCCGGCCCGCCCTTGCTTTTTGGGACGAACGAGAACCGGACGAAGCCGGTTGAACTCGGCTCGCGCAAACACCTGTTCATGGACGATGCGCTGGTGGCGGAAATGAACGGCATCACGTTCACGCCGCAACCGCCGCGCAAGGCCGAGCAGGTTTTGGATCACGTCCGCGGCCATCTCTCGCTGGTGGAAGATGAGCAGGGCTTGCTTCGCCTCTACTATCAAGGGCCGGAAGATCATCTGGCAGTCATGACTTCGCACGACGGGATTCACTGGGAAAAACCCGACCTGGGTCGCGGTGAATTTCAAGGCGAGCGCAACATCGTGCTCCCCAAGCCGACGTCGCTGGGCAACGTCTTCATTGATCCGAACGCGCCGCCGGAAAGCCGCTGGAAATACGTCAGTGACATCCGCAAGCAGGCGATTTTTGTGTTCGGCTCGGCGGACGGCTGGTCGTTTCAACCATTTGAGGTCGCCGCGCTCCCATTTCCCTCCGGCTCGCAATCCATCGTTTACTATGACGACCAACGCCAAGTTTACGTGGGGCATCATCGTTCGGGCTACCACGAAACTCCCGGTGGCCAGACGGAAAGGACCGCAGTGCTTTCGCAAACGACGAACCTGCTTGGACTCTGGCCGTGGACGCGCGTCACTCCTGAGATGACGGCGGAAGCGGCCAAACGCGAACGAATCAAAGCCGATCAGTTGAACCCGTGGTTTCTCGACAATGGACCGCTCGCGCCCGCTGGTTTCAGTCTTGAGCTGCCAACGGTGTATGGCCCCGATGAAAAACTCGATCCCGCAGGCACGGACATTTACGTGACCAAGGTCGAGAAGTATCGCTGGGCGCCGGACACGTATCTCGCCTTTCCCACGGTGTATTGTCATTACCACGGTGACGGCCCGCCTGAGCGGCAAATTCTGGGCAGCCCGGCGCGCAACTGCGGCTCGGGCGTCACCGAAGTGCAGCTCGCCGTCAGCCGCGACGGGCTGGGTTGGAAACATTATCCGCAGCCGGCCTATGTCCCCATCGGCAGTTTCGGCAGCAACGATGTCCACATGTATTTCCTCACGCATGGTATGATCCGGCGCGGCAATCAAATCTGGCAATACGTCGGCGGCCACGCTGGCAACGGCATCGGATATCATTCGGCTTGGGGGCAGAAAGGTCCGTGGCCGCTCATCCGGCTGGTGCAACGACTGGACGGCTTTGTCGCGGCGGAGGCGGCTTACACCGGCGGCATGCTCAAGACGCGACCGCTGAAGTTTCAAGGCAACCGGCTCAAGCTGAACCTTGACACAGGTGCCGTGGGTTACGCGCAGGTCGGTTTGCTTGACGAGAACGGCAAGCTCATTCCCGGCTTTTCCGTGGATGAGTGCATTTACCTCAACGGCGATTTCATTGACACGCCGGTCGAATGGATGAAACGCGGAACCGACGTGTCGTCCCTCGAAGGCCGGACCGTGCAAGTCGTCTTTCGCATGAGGGGAACGAAACTTCACGCAATGCAATTTGCCCATGAATAGACGCGACCGAAATCCGACCTTTTGCCATTGGGCCGCCCTTCGACGTTGGATGTTGGATGTTGGATGTTGGATGTTTGCCATCATGGGCCTGCTGCTCTCGGCGGCCATCGCCGCAAACGCCCGCGCGGACACCGTCGCCCTCTGGCTGTTTGACGAGCCGGAGGGCCTCTATCCCAGTTCGAACTTGAACGACGCGAGCGGTCACAATTTGTTCCTCGCTTTTGGCCGCGGCGCGCGCATCGTCGAAGGCCATTTTGGGCGCGCGCTTGAACCGGCTGAACCGGCGTTGTTGAAACTCTCGGACGTGTCGTTGAACCCCGAGTTCGGTTTGCTGCCGGTCGGAAAACCCGCCGGCCGCAAAACCGAACCGATGACCTGGATGAACGCGCATTTCTGCGTGCTCATGACCAGGGGCGAAACGGCGTTGCGGAAGCCGCCGTTCGCCAATGCCACCGACACCAAACTCAATCTCGGGAACTTTGATTGGACCGTGGAATTCTGGTTCTGCGCAACGGAATCAGGCAAAGGCGAGGGCGTCGTTTTCGAAATTGGCGAAGGGCCGCGCGACGAAAACGAGCACGTTACGCGGCTTTCATTGAACGCGGATCGCCGGGGTTTTACGCTGTTCAACCAACCGAGCGGCGCAAGGTTGACGATTCCTTCCGATGCCGCGTCGTTGTCGAAAGGTTGGCATCATCTGGCGTTCGTGTACGCGGCCAACGAACAGCAGTTGCGTCACTATGTGGACGGCGCGCTTCAGCCACCGCCCGCCAAAGCAGCGCTTAAGGCATTGCCGCACGGGGAGGAAGCCTATTTCAGCATTGGCCGCGACGGTTTGTGGAATCGGCCGCTCCCCGGACGCCTGGATGAACTCCGCTTCTCGGATCACCAGGTTTACACCGCCAACTTCCAACCGCCGGGAAGTTTTTCTGTGACCTACGGCAAGGGGTTGCCAAAGTTGGCGCTCAAGGCCGGCCCGCCGTTGCTCTTCGGGACGAACGACGACAAGACCAAGCCGGTGGAACTTGGCTCGCGCAAATACGTCTTCATAGACGACGCGCTGGTCGCGGAAATGAAGGACATCACGTTCAAGCCGCAACCGCCGCAGAAAGCCGAGCCGGTGCTGGATCACATTCGCGGCCATCTCTCGTTGGTCGAGGACGAACAGAAGTTGGTGCGGCTCTACTATCGCGAAGAGGGCGATTATCTCGCGGTGATGACCTCGCGGGATGGAATTCACTGGGAGAAACCGGACCTGGGTCGCGGCGAATTCCAGGGCCTGCGCAACGTCGTTGTCCGTTACCCGGTCGCGCTGGGCAACGTGTTCATTGACCCGAATGCGCCGCCGGAGAGCCGGTGGAAATATTTCAGCGGCATCCGCAAGCAGGCGATGTTCATCTTCACGTCGCCGGACGGATGGGAGTTCAAGCCATTTGAAACCGCTGCTTTGCCGTTTTCGGCTGGGTCGCAGTCGGTCATTTATTACGATGATCAACGCCAACTCTACGTCGGACACCATCGTTCCGACTATGCGCGAATGCCGGGCGGCAAGACGCAGCGGAGATTTGTGCGATCCGAAACCAAAGACGTGCTGGGCGTCTGGCCGTGGGAACGCATCCCACCCGGGCGCACAGCGGAAATAGCGCGGGCACACGGCCTCCGGCCGGACAAACTCGATCCGTGGTTTTTGGACAACGGCCCGCTAATGCCGTCCGGCCCGGGCATTGAATTGCCAACGGTGTTCGGGCCAGATGAGAAGCTTGATCCTGAAGGCACAGACATTTACACGACCAAGGTCGTGAAGTATCCGTGGGCACCGGATACCTATCTCGCCTTTCCCGCGGTGTATTTTCATTACGACGCCGACGGTCCGCCCGAGCGGTTGGAGTTGGGCGACGAACGACGTGGCCGCGGCTCGGGCGTGACCGAAGTGCAACTTGCCACGAGTCGCGATGGACTCACATGGAAGCGTTATCCGCGTCCGGCCTACGTGCCTATTGGCAGCTTTGGCAGCAACGACGTCCACATGTATTTCCTCACGCACGGCATGATTCGCCGAGGCAACCAAGTCTGGCAATACGTCGGCGGCCACGACGGCAACGGCGTCGCGTATCATTCCGCCTGGGGCAAGAAAGGTCCTTGGCCGCTCATTCGCCTGGTGCAACGACTGGATGGCTTCGTCGCGGCGGAAGCCGCCTACACCGGAGGCTCTCTCACAACGCACCCGCTCAAATTCACCGGCAACCGGCTCAAGCTGAACATTGACACCGGCGCGGTCGGTTACGCACAGGTTGGTTTCCTCGATGAAAACGGCAAACCCATCCCCGGCTTTTCCGTGGATGAGTGCATTTACCTCAACGGCGATTTCATTGACACACCGGGGGAGTGGATGAAGCGCGGAACCGACGTGTCCTCCCTCCAAGGCCGGACCGTGCAGGTCGTTTTGCGCATGAGGGGAACAAAACTCTACGCCCTGCAGTTCAGCAACCAGTAGGCAGGCCCTTCACCAACGCATGCGGCGCTTCGTATGCTTGCGGCCTATTTCGGCCGCCTCAGGGTAACCGCCGGCGCAGATCATGATCCCGGCGTTGAGTTGTTCGACGACATTTTCGGGGCGCACGTTGTCGAGGATGTAAACCTTCGCGTCCTTGCTCGCGCGGATCACGAGGTCCGCCGCGGCTTTGAGCGATGACGGCTCGATAACTCCGGGCTTGCGGCCGTAATCGAACGCGACATCGAGAAAGCCGCTGGAATAGCACGTGTCACGCGGTCCCCATTCGGCAAAGGCCACTCCCGGCACGCGCACGATTTTTTCCGTGTTGGGCCGCCCGACATGGTCCTCGATTTTCACCCCGAGGAGCAATTCGCCTTTCGGATTGAGCGGCCAGGCATCAGCAATCTCGTAATATTTTTTGGCCTTCACGCCCCAAATTTCGGACGCGAACTTGTGCGCGCCAAACATGCGAAGTCCTTCCGGCAAACCCGCGCCGACCCCCTGCCGGTGGATTTCGTATCGCGAAGCCGCGACGAATGCCGCGACCGCCTTCGGATTGCGCGCATGGCACAGATGCAACCCGTGGATGCCGCAAGCAAGCGCCTGCTGGATCATCCAGTGATTGGCGGTGACAGTGGTGGCATCGAGCCCGTAAAGCGGCAAAGTGACAATCACCGCCGGTGTGCGATGACCGCTGGGGGTTGGTCCGCCATCGGCCAGACCCTGCATGAACGCCCGCAACTGGGTGAAGTCCATCGCCTCACCTTCCATGTCGTACATCAGGATGTCGGCCCAGGTTTTGGCGGCGGCCTTGCCTTTCTCGTAGCCGCCCGCGCCGTAGTCGTAGTAAACCGGCTGGCCCGATTCGAGCAGTTCGATGGCTTTGTTGACGCGCTTGGGCTGGTAGGCGGAAGCCTCACCCTTCGGCGGGTCGGCGGCAAAAGCGGTTGTGACGAAACAGAGGGCGGCGAGGAGGGTGAGCAATCGTTGTTTCATAAGGCACGGATACATCCATCAAGGTTTGTTCAACATCGCGCCCAAGCCGGCGGGAGCATCGGAGCGAAGGCGAAACGTTCGGAGAATTTCAAAATGTGTTTCTGGCTTGGTCACCGCCCGGAGCCGACCCCACACCACCAGGGAGCTTCCGGAAGCTTCCTTGATGACCCGCCACTGGCCGATTTTTCTGCCGTTGCTGATCAATACCACCCGCCCGGCAAGGTTGCCGGCTGGCAGCGGCTGCGCCGTGATCACGTGAGTCGTCATGCTCGCGGCGTCAAAACGCATTTGCGTGATGTCCCCCTTGATGCCGTCGTTCTCAAAAATATCGGCGACCCCGACGTTGTCGTTTCCCGGGACATCTGCCGAGACCATGTTTCCGGAGAAGCCAACGTTGGTGCTGATCACGCCGGCCGGTCCCTTGAGCACGTTGCCCGTGAAGACGCTTGAGCCAGGTGGCAATTTGGCTTCGAGGAAGCGCCAGTCCTGCCAGACGGTGTTGCGCTCAGCGGTGATCTCCGAACGTTCGAGCGCAAGGCCGCCCTTGTTGGCTGCAATGATGTTGTGCGCCAGACGCACCCGCGCCTCCATGGTGATGCGCAAGGCGCCGGAGTTCGTCCAGGAGTTGGCGTTCCCGGCGAAAACGTTGCGTTCGACGATCACATTGAACTTGTCCGCTGGCGGAAACGCGTCGAACGGCGCATCGTAGCGATGTTCCTGGCCGCCGATGAAGAGACCGCCCGCGTCGTCGCCGCCCTCGTTTCCGACAATCACGCTGTTCGCGATCCGCGGCGAGGACCAAAGCGCCACGAAGATGCCGCCGGCGTCGTTACGGGCCAGGGCTTCGTTGGCGACGACCACATTACCGACCAACTCCGGGCGCGAGCCGTCGAAGATCGAAATCGCGCCGCCGTCGCTGCTGCGCATCGGGTCGTCCAGACCGGCGCGGTTGTTTGCGAAGACGCATCCCGTGATGCGTGGTGATGCCTGCCGGTCGCAGGCCAGCGCTCCTCCGCGGCCACACTCGGTTGCATTATCAAAGAAGTAGCAGTTTTCGAAAACGGGCGCCGCACCATTGAGACACATCACCGCCCCGCCGTCATTCGCCCGCTCGTGCAACAACGGCGGGTTCCAGTTGTCGGGCGCCAAGGTCCGGTTGCGGGTGAACACGCAATTCGCGATCACCGGCGAAGTGCCGTCGCACAACAGCGCCGCGCCCTTGCCACGCACGCGACCGCGCACAAAATGAAAGCCGTCCACACGCGCGTCGTTCGCGCCGATGGCGATGCGGAAATTGTCCTCCCCGTCGAGCTGCGTCGCGTAAGCATAGATGTCGCGTTCGCCGCCCGGGCTGGCAAAGCCGCCGAACAGATCAACCTGCGGCTTGAGCACGAAGGTGGGCTGCGCGTAACGGCCGTGCGAGACCAGCACGGCCACCCGCTGGGTCGAGCCAGCTGTCCCAACCGATTCAAGTGCCGTCATCAGAGACTCCCACGGCTGCTCCCGCGAGCCGTTGCCTTGGAAGTCGTCACCGCGCTGCTGGTCCACGTAATACACCGCGGAATAACGCGAGAGGTCCACGGGTTCGCCACGCGGCCCGCGCGGCTCGCCTTGAGCCGCGGCCGCCAGTCCGACCAAGACTAGGAGGAGGACTCGAAGTGTCATTGATGGCATCAGTGATGAATGCGCGGATGCTGGCAGATGCACGACCCGGCTGCAAAGTCATAATCACAAAGTAAAGCGAAGCGTTGTTCCCGGCAGGCCGAAGTTTGGTGGGCGCCGGTTGCGCTGGTTGCGCTTGCACCCGGAGACATTGGTTGAAATGCTGCGCCCATGACGTGGCGCCTTTCAAAACGCGTTGGCTCCATCGCCCTCTGGTTAATCGCCACTGGCCTTCAGCACGCCGCGGCTGAACCGGTCTTCAACGTGCGCGACCACGGCGCCAGAGGCGACCGAACATCCAATGATCGAAGCGCGATCCAATCGGCGATTGATGCCTGCGCCCGCGCTGGCGGTGGAACGGTCTTAATGCCGCGAGGCGATTTTCTCTCGGGAACACTGCACCTCGCCAGCGGTGTTACGGTGCATCTGGAGGTTGGTGCGACGTTGTGGGCGAGCACCAACCGGAGCGACTACCCAGCCGGTCTGTCGCACTTGCTGGTGGCGGAGAACGCGCGGCGGGTGAGCATTACCGGGCAAGGTGTCATTAACGGCCAGGGCACGGCTGATTACGGCGCGCGCTGGGGCGTGCCGGCCAAACCGGCGTTCCGCACCGGCATCCTTGTCTTCACCGACTGCCAGCAGGTCTCGGTACAAGGAGTGACGGTCCTGAAGAGCGACGCCTGGACCCTGCACTTCAAGCGCTGCGATGGCTTGACCATCGAAGATGTGACCATCCGGAACAACTATCGCCGCCTGAATTCGGACGGCATTGACCCGAACATGTGCCGCAACGTTCGCATCGCGCGCTGCCGCATCGTGGCGGGCGACGATTGCATCGTGCTGAAAACGACCGAGGCAAAGCCCTGTGAGAATGTGCTCGTCAGTGATTGCGTGCTCGAATCAGCGTCTTCCGCGCTCAAACTCGGCACCGAGTCGCACGGCGACTTCCGCAACATCCGCTTCGTGAACTGCGTCATCAGCAATTCGCCCACGGGCATTGGTTTATATCTCAAAGACGGTGGAACGATGGAAAACGTGGTCGTTTCGAACATCGTCATCAACTCGAGCGCGGACACCCACCGGGTAGTCACGCCGGTCTTCCTGGACATCGAACGCCGGCACGCCGACTCGAAAACAGGCCGGCTTCGGGATGTCATCTTCGAGTTGCTCGACATCACGAGCGGGTCAGGCGTGCTCGTGCAAGGCATGCCTGAGCGGCCCATCGAGCGGCTGAAGTTTCGCGATGTGCGATTCCGCGTGCCGCAGGCCGACGATTACGCCACGCGGAGCAAACCGGTCGGCGGACGACGGACCACACGCGATGAGCGGGATACGCCGTTCGCCCGCGAGCCGTCCTATTTCACTGTCGCGCACGTGCGGGAGCTGGCGGTGGAGAACCTGCGCGTGGAGATCGAGCCGGTAGCCTTCCGCCAGTTTGACCGGTCAGCGTTTTGTGGTCGTCACCTGGAAAACGCCAAACTCATCAACGTCCGCCGCTCGCCGGAGCCGCAAGAACACAGACGGCCAATTATTGACCTGAAGGATTGTCAGCAGGTTGATGTGGTCAAGAGATGACGGCTACGGACAAGAACGGTGTCGTGAACAGCATCGTTTCTATGCCGGGAAAGCATCGCGGCCGGAGCAACGCGACTTGCCATGGGCAGCCGACACTCGTAGAAGTTCTGCAACCTGTTAAGCCATGAATCGCGCCGATCCCACCAAACTGAAAACATCTTTGGTGACACGGCTGGTGCCGATCTTCGTCGGCATGATGCTGATCCAATCACAACCATCGTTCTGTGCCGACGCGCCGGAAGCGGCCACTCCCATTGTCACCTCGCAGAATCCCGATCCCGCCAACCTGCCGTCGCTTTGCGTGTGGCTCGAGACCAGCAAAAGCCGCAACGAGAAGCTCCCAATGGTCGCGGCTTCATTTCCGAACGTGCCCGGACTGACCTGTGATTCTTGGTGCTACGAAAGCGACGTCGAGTTCCTCGATGCCAGGGCCATCGTCGGCGGCGGACTGGAATTGCGGCATCGCGTCCGCGCCCAGCCCCAAGTTGTGCTCGTCACGACGGTGACTCCCGAACCCGGCGCCGTGGAAGTTCTCGCCCGCGCCGTGTTGGACAAGGAACGCGGCGGCGAGTTGCCGGCAAACCTGCTCACGCCCAACTTGTGCTGGCAACTTCGCCGGGCCGCTTCGTTCAAGAGCAAACCCGATCCCTATCCGGATTTCATCAAGCGTTGCTTCATCTTCACCGAAAGCGGTCGAACGTTCCTGGACCACACAACGCGCCGCAAAATCCCGGTTCGCGGGGCCGACGATCCTTACAACAACCCGCCCTGGGTGCAGATGTATGTCGGCACGTGGCAGGAAATTCCGCAGGCCGGCACGAACTCGTGGGCCGATTACAGCCCGGACCGCTATACCACGAGGATCATCGGCACGATTTCCCGCGACGGGAAATATCTGGCGGCGCTGGCGAACGATTCGGCCGCGACGATGTGTCAGGCGTGGCATGACTGCCTTCACAACAATCCCCAGTGGACTTCGGCGGATGCGCCGCCGCAGAAACGGGTCTGGCGACTCAAGGTCTATGCGATGGCGAATGACCCCCAGGCGCTGCGGGCGCGCGTGGACAGAGATTTTCCGAACGCAGGACAGGGCTCGCGAGCTGCCGATGATGCTCTGATTGCGCGCGATGCATCTCGGCGCTTTGCCCCCTCGTCTTTGGGCACAAACGTCGTCGCCGGCCCGGCGAATTCCATTTGCGTGATTCCGCTCAAACCCGATCCGCCGCCCGCGGTGGACGGACAATTAAACGAATGGCTCAACCGCCCGGGCGCACTCGTGCTCGATCGCCGCGAACAGGCGACCTGGGGCGGCAACAACTGGAAATCCGCCGCCGACCTCTGCGCGCGCGTGTGGCTGGCCTGGCGATCGGACACGCTTTATCTCGCAGCCAGCGTCAAGGACGACCAACTCCGCCAGTCACAACGCGGCCATGACCTCTGGCGCGGCGATCATGTCATGCTTTTCCTCGATGCGACGCCCGATGATGCACCGCAGCAGGACGTGTTCGGCCGCGGACAATTCCAGATTGGCTTCAGCCCCGGCAACTTCTTGCGCACCGGCGATGCGGGTGTGGATTGTCCACCGGAAATCTATTGTTATCGTCCCGCCGGCGCGCGGCTGGCCGGCGCCACCATCGCTGCGACGCAAACGCCCGCGGGCTACGACCTGGAAGTTTCCCTTCCGTGGGCGCAACTGGGCGTGGCCTCGCCCCAGGCCGGAATGGCCCTGCGCCTCGAGGTCGCCGTGTCCGACACGGACGGGGCCGAACCGCGGCAGGAGAAGATGATGACCTCCTCCACGAAGGAATGGGAGATCACGCGCAGCCGGCT
The DNA here is from genome assembly GCA_964458575.1 of uncultured Bifidobacteriaceae bacterium. Taxonomy (GTDB): domain Bacteria; phylum Verrucomicrobiota; class Verrucomicrobiia; order Limisphaerales; family JADLHS01; genus CAYWMD01. The sequence continues at coordinate 77,874 of CAYWMD010000009.1, forward strand.
GACGGCGGCGGCGCTCGGCGATACTTCCGGGCGCGCCGTTGAGAGCGCCGCGGGCAAACCATTGTTCGGCGAGCTTCGCCTCCCAAACGGTGCCAGCGCGACGAACCAACTCATTGTTGCAACACTTCCCGCCGATCGCGAGGCGGTGCTGGCGCTGAAGGCGCGGATGCAATTCGACGCTCCCGCCGGCCACACCCCCGCCCTGGAGGTGCGGGTGAACGGACGCGTGCTCAACTCCGCGCGTCTCCTCAACAAACCGCAGTTCGGCAAGGCCAACGACGGACGCATCCATCCGCTGGCCGCCGGCGAACGCTTCTCGACCTTCTACGCGCCCGATTTCACGAGCGCCGATGGTTCCCAATACGGCATTCCCAGCGTGAAGACGTCCGAGTTCGAACTGCGCCTCACAGGCCTGTTGCACGCCGGCACGAACGAACTGGTGATCGTCAATGCCGCGCAAACCTCGGTGACGCAGGCCATGGTTGTGGCCGACGCCCGCCTCGTCTTCCGCGACGTCGGCACCAATATGGTCGCCCGATCCGGCCCGCCGACCGGAGCGCTGGAGGTCTTCAAACCGGTGGCCAGCCACCGGGTAAATTACACGGCGCGCGAACTTCCTGACTCGCGCCTCGAAATTGAGCTGAACGGCGAACGCTTCGTCGTCGAAAGCGAATTCTCGACACCCGCGCCGTCCTGGGAGCGAGGTTCAAATAAGTTTTTTGGACACCGGCGCACGATCGAGAAGCGCGAGGAAGCCATAATCGTGTCGGACACTTTCACCAATCTGACTTCCGAGAACCTGCCGGTGATGCAACGGCATCAGGCGCGGGCCACGGCCGGTTCGCTTAAACACATCTGGCTGGCCGGGCTTTCCCCCGCCGGTCTCGACGGCTCATCGGCGTCGCCAGAGAATCCGACGACATTCGGCGTGACTGAAAAAGGCGGATTGGGATTGCTGGCGCTGAATGACGAATTCCTGGTTCACGTCGCCAACTACGCCAGCGACGGCCTGCTCGGTCTGGCCGACCGTCAGTTCGTCCTGCGTCCCGGCGCCCGCTGCACGGCCGAGTGGGCCATCGTGCCGGTGGAACGACCGGACTATTTTGATTTCGTCAACGCGGTGCGCCGGTTGCGCGAGGTGAATTTCACCATCCGCGACTCCTTTGCCTTCCTGCGCGCCGGGCCGCCGGTGCGGGAATGGTCGGACGCGGCGTTCACCAACTTCGCCCGGTTCAAGAGCGTCAACCTGCTCTGTGCCACGATTGATTGGCCGCTCCACAACGGCCTCTACCCGCACGGAACGGCGTTTCAAAAAATCGAACGCGGCCATTTCAAGGTTTGGGCCGACCGCATTCGCCGCCTGCTGCCCGGCGTGCAGAGCAGCGTCTATTTCCACTGTTTCATTGACGTGATGGAGGACTCGCCGCAGCGCTTCGCCGATGCCCGCGTGCTGCGGAGCGACGGTTCACAGGCCGACTACGGCACGCCGGGTTACAAGATTTTCTTCCCGACGGCCACCAATGGATTTGGCCGCGCGGCGGCGGGGAATGTGGACCTCATGTTCGATGAAATTGGTGTGGACGGCGTGTATTGGGACGAGATGGAATACAGCGCCTACCAGTATCACTACGGCGAACCGTGGGACGGCTGCTCGGCGGACATTGACTCGCGGACGCATCGCATCACGCGGCTGAAGTCCTCGGTCGCGCTGGTGTCGCAGGACTGGCGCGTGGCGCTGGCGAAACGCATTCTTGCCCGCGGCCCGCTGATTGCCAACGGTCAGCCGCACACGCGGACGGTGGCGCGGTTGAAGTTTCCGCGCTTTGTCGAAACCGGCAGCCCGAGTCATTGCACGGGCGCGCAGATGTTCTCGCCGATTGCGCTGGGCGATCACCTGACCGAGCGCGGCGAAGAAGACGCCTATCGCATGATGCTGATCGTGCTCGATTACGGCTGTCTTTACCACTGGTACAACGACCTGACCGTGATCCCGACCCATCGCACGCTCACCGAACACATGTATCCCATCACGCCGATGGAATTGCACGAGGGCTGGATCGTCGGACAGGAACGAATCATCACGAAACGCAGTGGGCTGTTCGGCTGGGGCGACCAGTCGCGCCACGAAGTTCATGCCTACGACGAACACGGTCGGGAGATGACGAACTTCAAGTCCCCGCTGGTGAAGCGCGGGGAAGCGAACTTCAGCGAGTTGCGGCTCGCGGAAGGTTGGTCGGCGGTCGTAATTCGAAAATAGTCCGGGCGGTCATTTGGCAATGCTTTTGCGTCATCCTGGCCATGTCCCATTGGCATCAGATCGGATCGGAAAGCGGTGGACTCCAAAAACCGGCCCGCGCATCATTCCGCAAGCGAATGAAAGCGCGTTGTGCGCTGCGATACCCAGTTTATGCCCGTACCGATCAAATCTCCTCAGTTCAAAATTAGGGTCGCAGCACGCTTCACTTCTTGGTTGTTCTGCGGGGTGCTTGTTTGCACAGCTTCGGTCACGCAGGCGTTGACGCTCACGAATGACCTTTGGCTGCACGGCAAGCTTTGGATGCGGCTGGCCAACGGCAGTTGCGACCTGAACCTCGGCTATTTCAACGCGACCAATCCAGGCCCGGAGCGGATTGTGATCCGCATTCAGCCGGCGTCGGCCTGGCGGTTTCGACTGGCGGTCGCCGGGAGCAGCGGCACGCGGATCACGGTGCCCGCCGACTGGGATCAAAAGCCCGTCGAGTTCACGCTTCACTGGATACCGACCAATGGCGCTGCCGGAGTCCTTACCGGCATGGTCTTCTGCGCCACCTGTGCCAATCAAACGTTCGCGCTGCCGGAGGTGTCCTTTAACGGTGCCGTGGCGCTGAACAGCCTGGGCGTGTGGGTGGACTCGGCCAGCAGCACGGACACCAACCAGCAGCAATTCGTTTTCGTTGACAGCGTCGAGTACACGATTCCGGATGGCGCGAGTGCCACGAAACGGGTTACGAATTTTTTCATAGGGGGTCTGGAAAGCTGGGCGAGCGAGCATCTGAACCGTACCAACGGCTTTGACTTCGGCTGGACGAACACTGCCACCGCCGGGGGCGCTGCGGGCGAAATGGGTGGCCGGTTCGTCCGGACCAGCAACTCCGACAACCTGGCCTTGCCGCGTGTGCTGGACGAGCAATCGTTTCGCCCGTCCGCGCCCCTGAAACTGGAAATCGTCCGCGCCGGCGAGGATTTGCTCATCACCTGGCCCGCACTCCATGCGAATTATCAACTTCAGCACCGGCCTGACCTGGCGGCGCCGCCGGCTTGGGCCAACGTGACCAACGCGGTGGAGGTGATCAGCGACCGTTGCGTGGTGGTCGTCCAACCCTACGGCCAGGGCGGGTTCTATCGGCTGGCAGCCCAGCCCAAAGTTTCCTTTGCCCTCGCGGCGCAGAGCGTGTGGGAAAGTGCTGCGACCGTCGCCATTCCGGTGGTTCTCTCCGAACCGGCCTTGCAACCGGTGGCGGTCAATTTTGCGGCGATCGGAGGAAGCGCCACCGGCGGCGGAGTTGACTACACACTGCCGGCCGGCCCGCTGACTTTCGCGCCAGGGGTCACCAACCAGACCATTCAGTTCGACATCGTGAATGACAACCTGATCGAAAACGACGAGCCGGTGGTGCTGACCCTGTTCGACCCGGTCAACGCGGCGCTGGGCGACATCGCAACACACACGCTGGTGATTCTGGATGACGACACGCCGACGGGCGGCCCCACCTTTCAGAAGTACGAGACGTTTGACAACGCGGCGGGCGCGGCGGCGCACGGTTGGACCGAATACAAGTGTCGGACCAATGGCAACAACTTTGGATTCAGCAACTCCAGCAATGCCGGCGCGGTCGCGGGTGAAGGCGGCGGCACCATCGCCCGCGCCGCCGAGGGCGGTTATTATGCCGACACCAATCTGTATGGTCTGCTCAGTCTGGACCGGCCCATCTCGGCCAGCGGCCGGCTCAAGTTCACCAACACGGTGACGGCCAGCAGCGGGTTCCGCTTGGGGCACGTCGGCGCCCGGACATTCGACGGCAGTCAGAAGAACGTCCTGGGTTTTCTCTTTCAGGAATCCCGGGTCATTCCCGCCAGCCAGATCCGGGCGTCGGTGCGCGTGTATTTGAACGACGGCACGGAGCGCAGCACGGGCAACACCGAATTGTCCTACACCGGCGGGAACATCACCTACTTCAATTACGCGTATGATCCGGATGGGAGCAATGGCCTGGGCGCGATCAGCGCCGTTTTGCGGAACAGTTCGAGCAACGTGGTGTACAGCGCCGCGTTGGGCCTGCAAGCCGGGGACAAGGGCAAGCTCGCCTTGGACGCCTTTGGCATCGCGAACGGCAACAACTCGCCGCGGCCCGACACGATGGATGGTTACATGGACAATGTAAGTTACACGGCGGTTGCCTTTGATGCGCCGGTAATCCGGTTCGCCGCTTCCGCCGCGTCGGGATTGGAAACCCTGAGTCCGGCGGTGGTGGAGGTGGTGCTGCTGGCGGCGCAGACGAATGTCGTGACGGTGAACTATGCAGTCACCGGCGGCACGGCTACCGGCGGCGGCACGGACTACACGCTGGCCGGCGGCGTGCTGGCCTTCAATCCCGGCGAAACCTTGAAGACGATCAACATTCCCATCGCCGCCGACGGCGTGGACGAACCGGACGAAACGATCGTGGTCAGCCTTTCGAATCCAGTCAACGGCGTGCTGGGCAGTCCGACCACCCACACCTACACCATCGTGGACCCGAAACCGTTCGTCGCCTTTGCGGGGACTTCCAGCAGCGCCACCGAAGATGTCGGGTTGGCTCAAGTACCGGTCATCTTGTCCTGGAGCAGTGCGACCAATGTGACCGTGGATTACGCCGTGGTTGCGGGCGGCACCGCGACGGGCGGGGGCGTGGATTATACGCTCGCCAACGGCACGCTCAACTTTGCTCCCGGCGAAACCAGCAAGTCCCTCCAAATCAGCGTCGCCTACGACGGCTTGCCGGAGCCGGATGAGACGGTCTTGCTTCGCTTGAGTAATCCTGCGCGCGCGAAGCTGGGCGCCATCACGAACCACACTTTCACGATCATTGACACGGCCCCCGCCGTTTCATTCGCCACCGCGAGCCGCAACGGCCAGAAGTCCGTCTCGCCGGTCGCCATCCCGGTGAGGTTGCTGGGCGCGGCCACCAACGTGGTGACGGTGGATTACGCGGTCTTGGCCGGCAGCACCGCGATCGGCGGCGGCGTGGATTACAGCCTCACCAACGGCACGCTGATCTTCGCCGCGGGCGAGAGCAACAAAGACATCAACCTCACGATCGTCAACAACCCGACCAACGACACTCCCAAAACAGTCGTGCTGGGGTTGAGCAATCCGGGCCAGGCCAGGCTCGGCGACATCACCAACCACACCTTCATCATCATCGGCAACATTCCCTTTGCCGACAGCAACACGGTCGCGCTGTGGCTATTTGACGAAACCGAGTATTACTACACGACGCTGACCGACGCTGGCGAATATCAATATGACTTGAACCTCATGGAAAACGGACATCTGGTTCCAGGCCGGTTCGGCCGGGCGCTCAGTGTGGCGGCGGGCACGAATTACAACGTGATGTATTCGGGCTTCTCGGGATCGGCGGCGCACGATTGGGGAACCCGCACATCCAATCCCTTGCTCTGGGGTCCGACGGTGGCGCCGGAACAGATTTTGAATGCGTTCACTCAAAGTTGGACGTTCGAATTCTGGCTGAAACTGCCGGACGCGCCGGTCAGCGAGGCAGCGATTCTCGATCTGGGCCATGCCTACCGGCCGGGCGTGACCATCAGCCTGACGGCAGGCGCAGGCAGCTTCAACATCAGCAACGCCTACGCCGGCTTTGGCGCGGTATGCGCGACTGCGGCGGGGCAACTGACCGACGGCGTGTGGCATCACATCGCGTTCACGCGGTCGGCGGTGACTGGGGAAGTGAAACACTATCTGGACGGACAATTCCAGTCCACCGGGACAGTAAGTCCGATTCCAAGCGCGGCGTTGCCGGCGGTGATCTGGCCCGGCAACCTATCGTCCGACACCTTGGGAATGCAACAATCTTGGCCGGACGAACGGCGGCGGACGAACCGGTTTAACGTGGCGTTGGGACAAGGCCGTCAAAGGAACATGAATTTGACCGGCTTGATTGACGAGGTGCGCCTCTCGAAAGTGGTCCGCTACGCGACCAACTTCGTTCCGGGAACCTGCTCGCGCAATTACGCCAGCGGTGCGCCGGGTCCGGCGCTGCCCGACGGGTTGACGCCGTTGTTTGCGGGGAATCTCGCGGCCCTCCCGTTGGGCGGGTGCAAGCACGTGTTCCTCGACACGCAGTTATTCGAGGGTACGACCAACCTGACACGCGTGATGAACCCGCCTACCGACCGAACACCCCTCAACATTTCGCCCAGCACCCAGGCGTCGGTGTTCGAGAAGGATGGCCGGATTTACATGTTGATGACCGCTGGCTACAGCTCGTCGGACGGGCGGGTGGATTTGTGGTACTCGGACGACGGGTTGAACTTCACGACGACGAACTGGGGGATTTACGGCGACAGCCGCGTCCTCTACAAACAGCCGATGTACGGCATTGCGTTCGCCGATTTGAACAGCAACGTGGCGTCGAACGAACAGTTCAAGCTTACGGCGTTCGTTTCCAATCGCGGCATCTACCAGTATTTGTCGGGAGACGGGATCCACTGGCGTCGCAACGAGGTGAATATGTTGCCGTTGATCAGCGGTGGCATGGCGGAGAGCTATTGGGATGACCAACGCGGGTGTTATGCGGGGTTCATCAAACGGGACAACAGTTACAACTCCCTCGATTGCCCCCAGGTCAGCGGCAAGATGGGGATCGGTTTCCAGAGCGCCGAGGTGCAGAAGGCCTGGCCATTCACCGTACTAGCCCATCCACACTTCGAAGACTGGCCGATGCCTTGCGTCAGTTGCGAGGGGCCGGTGGTGTTCCCGGTGACGGTGGGAGACGTGAATCGAGTCCGGGCGCAGAAATATCCCTGGGCGCCGGATACTTACGTGGCGTTTGTCTGGCGAAACGAAGCGCGGCGAGTGGACCTCGGCGTGAGCCGGGACGGAAACACTTGGACGACGTTCGCAACCAACAGCGTCGTCGGGCCGTGGTATGTGGCGCCGTTCGGAAGTTACGTGGAAGTCACCTCCCTTTACGGAATGATCCGGCGCGGCAACGAAATCTGGCAGTATGTGAATTACGGCACGCAGGTGGATGGAACGGGAACGTTTTACTGCCGGGTCAAACAACGGCTGGACGGCTTTGCGTCCGTGGATGCGGGCACAACGACGGGCGTTGCGGTGACCCGGCCGCTGGTGTTTTCCGGCAACAAGCTGGTGTTGAACCTGGACGCGAGCGGCGGCACGGCGCGGGTGGGAATTCTCGACTCGGCGGGAAATCCGATTGCGGGATTCGCGGTGAATGACTGCGATCTCATCCACACAAACTCCACCGCGCACGTGGTCACTTGGCAGGGCAATCCGGCGGTGGGCGGTCTGGCCGGGACCGTCGTAAAGCTGCGGTTTGAAATGGCAAACACGAAACTCTTCGCGTTACAATTTATCGAACCGTGAAAATCACTGCCATTAACGAAGCCGCGGTCCCCATCCGTTCCGAGATTCGCAACGCCTACGTCAGCTTTAGCGAGATGACGGCTTCCGTGGTGGCGATCCACACGGATATCACCCGCAACGGCAAGCCGATCGTGGGTTACGGGTTCAATTCCAACGGCCGCTACGCGCAAAGCGGCATCCTCCGCGACCGCATCATTCCGCGGTTGATGAAGGCAAAACCGGAAGCCCTGGTGGATGAAACCGGCAAAAACTTTGATCCGGCCCGAGCGTGGCAGATCATGATGACGAACGAAAAACCCGGTGGACATGGCGAACGCTCAGTGGCGGTTGGGACGGTTGACATGGCGCTTTGGGATTTGGTCGCGAAGATCGAGAACAAACCGCTCTGCCATCTGCTGGCTGAACGTTTCCGCCACGACAAGGCTGATCCGGATGTTTATGTGTACGCGGCGGGTGGATATTACTATCCGGGCAAGGACATCGAGGGTCTGCTTAATGAGATTCGCGGCTACCTCGAGCTCGGTTACACGACGGTGAAAATAAAAATCGGCGGAGCTTCCCTGGCGGACGATCTGAAGCGCATTGAAGCTGTGCTGAAGCTCATCGGGCCGGACCGGCAGCTCGCCGTGGATGCCAATGGTCGCTTCGACCGCGCGATGGCGCTGCAATATACGGAGGCGCTGAATGCTTATCCGCTGAAGTGGTACGAGGAGCCGTGTGACCCGCTGGACTACGAAATTCTGGGCGAAGTTGCCGCTGCGTCCCGGAATCCAGTGGCCACCGGTGAGAATCTGTTTTCATTGCCCGATTCGCTCAACCTGATTCGCTACGGCGGCATGAAGCGCGACCGGGATTTTCTGCAAATGGACCCGGCGTTGAGCTACGGCTTTGTCGAGTATCTGCGAATTCTGGAGATGCTGCGGCAACATGATTGGTCGGCCCGACGCTGCATCCCGCACGGCGGACACCAGATGGCGTTGCATCTTGCCGCCGGCTTGGGTTTGAACGGCAATGAATCTTATCCCGGGGTGTTCCAGCCGTTCGGTGGATTCGCGGACGGCGTACCAGTGGTCAACGGCCGCGTTCGTCTGCCCGACGCGCCGGGCATTGGCATCGAATGCAAGCAGACGTTGTACGATGTCTTCAGAAATTTGTGACGCGGCGTTGCGCGGCTAATTTTCTCCCCTTCGCCAGCTTGAGGAAGTCCTCGGTCGTGATGACGTAGTCGAAACCTGATTCGTAGATTTGCTTTACTCGCGTGGACTGGCGGGCGTCGAACGTCGCGTCCTCGATGCAAAGGGTGCGAAAGCCAAGGCGCTTCGCCGACAATGCCGTTTTGCCCAGGCACGCGCCGGTGTGGCCGCCGACAAAGACGAGATTCGTCGTGCCCAGATTCGTGAGGACAAACTTGAGGTTCGATGAGGTAAAGGCGTCCTGGCCTGATTTCGGCATCACATAGTCGCCTTCGCGCACGCCCATGAATTCCGCCGGGCGCGAAGTGGGATCGCCGAGACGATGGCCCCAAGTTTCATAGTCTTGGCCGTGTTCGGCGAGGAAGGATTTGCGGATTTCCGGGTCCAAATCCATGCCGTCTTTGAAGAGGCAACCCCAATGGATGAAGATCATGGGCAGGCCCAGCGACCGGCAGGTATCGGCCACCTGACGGGCGTTTGGATACGCCACGTCGAATGCAAAGTCGGTGGCGGCGTTCACGTCGGCGGCGCTGAAACCATTCCGTTGCCATGACTTGGGAAGTTGCTCTGCGGTGAGATGGGTGCGAGCCCCCGGTTGGATGTCCACGCACACGAAAGCGCAATGTTGAAAAAACGAAGCGTCTGGCATGAACGGGCTTGCGTTCGCGCGTGGCGTTGCCGGTCCCGACGACTCAATGTCCGGCGACCGACACCCAATAGTCGCCAGCATCACCAGAGCCGGAGTGATTCGCAACGCGGTCCGCACGCACGTTGCAAGCGTCCCGCTCGTTTGGCCGCCAGGCTTCATGCGGGCAACTTGGGCGCGAAAAAACGGACAGTCAATCGGTTTATTGGGGATGGATTTGTGACGCGACCTGCGCGGTTCGGATGACGCTGCGCCCCGGATCCTTCACCAGGAGTTCACATGGATGAACGAAGACGATAGAGCGGATCGTGCTTGCATGAAAATCGCACTTCTCCGGGCCGCTCGTCCCACCCAATCAAACAACGCCATTGACCGTGGTCGGCGCGAGCTTAAAGTGACTGCAAATAACCCGATGAAACAGGATTTCGCAGCCGCGCGCCGGGGATCAAAAAGCGAGTCTCGGACAGTTTGGCTCCGCGCACTGGGCACAACGATTGGCATCACGATCTTCTTTGTAGTTGCGCACCATGCAATGGGAGCGGCAACGATAACATTCATCGGAGTGACTTCGGACCAGACGAGTTTTCAGGCTTTGGGCTTCGGTCAGGCGGGTTATTATTTCCCGCAGTTTGCCACTGGCGGTCCGGTTACGCTCCGACCAACTTGGGAGAACATGCGGTTTAATCCGCCGAGTTGGGCAGGCTTTCAGTTTATCAATGTTGATTCAAGTGGTGTGCCCACGTCGGATCGCACCTTTTCTCTCGATGCCGCCCAGGCGCCTTACAACATTCTTTTTGGCGACTACACTGATCCTTGGGATACGAACGCGCCTTTTGGCAATCCGCTGGTGGCCGGCGTTTACTCCAAGGGCGGGCAGTCCAATTGGAACACATTCACGCTGCCCGACGGCACCTCCGGACTTTCCGGCGCCGTGGTGGATGAGTGGGCGACTGACAACTCCAACAATTCGGTCAATCGCATCCAGTTTGGCCCGGGCACGCCCTCCTCGTTTCTTCTGCGCCTGGTCGTGGACAACACCAATTTGCAGCACGATCCGGCGGGTGCGCTTCGCGCAAGGGCCGAAAGCGGTGGGCAGGCGGACGCGAGTCCACTCGCTTTCAATGGAATCGCTGACGTTTACACGTTTCGCTATGACGGTTGCGTCCCCGGCGATTTCATCAAGATCCGACTGAACTCAGGCGTCGCGGGCGAGGCGCCATCCATCGGCGGCATCATGTTTGATCTGGTGCTACCGATCCTCTCAATCCAGACCACGAACAGCACGCAGTTGGTTGTGAGTTGGCCGGCTTCCACGCCGTCCACCTTCGTGCTCGAAACCACCACCAATCTGACGTCGGCGACGCTTTGGACTCAGGTGACGAATGCCGTCGCGGTTTCCAGCACGAACAAGTTCGTGATTCTCGATGTGAACGTGGCCGAGTCAGAGCGGTATTATCGGTTGAAGCAGTAAGTGCTGCGTGAAGAATTACAGGTCGTGGCATTGATCTGGTAGCAGCGGACGTGAGTTCGCTCCACCTGGATTGGGAAAAAGTCAGAACTGATTCACGTCGGCGGCTACGGGTCAAGAGTTCAAAGCGCGAACCATGGCTCGGGAAATTCTCACCGATAGCGACAGCGTCTTATTTCATGATACCCGCGTCGGTACGATACGACCTCGGCTTGGGCTCCAGCATTTCGATCAAGCGCGGCAGGATGGCCTGCGCGCAAAAGAAGTTCCCGCACGGCTTGTAATGCCCGATCCAATACTTCGCGAGGTAATCCTCGAGGTCACCCTTGAACAACGCGAAATCCTCCGTGTGTTGCTGCATCAAATCCACCACCGACAGCCCGCGGCGCTTCATGAAATCCACAAACGGTTGATCGGCCCGCACGCCTTCCCGCACGAAACGCGCGAACGATTTCGCGGGATAAGACAGAACGAACAACACCGTCTTGTTCTGCGCGCGAGCGAACGCTTCGATCTTCTCCACAATTCGTTCGGAAGCGAAGTAAGCCGATTGGTGGTGCAGGGTATCCGCCGTTTGCGAAAGCCCTTCTGCCGTGTCAATCCGAGTCACGATGCCGTGGGTCGTGGCCAGCTTTAACGTGTCGGCATAGCTTAACTCCGGATTCTTCGCTTTCGCGTTCAGGTGCGCGAGCATGATTTGCAACGCGAAATCATCCTTGAATTTCTCCACCACCCAATCGAGGTCGCACAGATTATAAACACTCTCCGGGATTGGGCAGGCGTTGGGCCGTTCCTCGAACCGCCCTTCCTTCACATTGACGGCGACGTAGGGCAGCGTCGGTTCGATGAACCGCTCGTGTTTCGTGACACGGATGTTGCGCCAGGAATCGAGATTGCGGAAATGGTCGTCGTCGTAAATATTGAAGATGATGAACTCCGCCGGCGCGCGTCGCTCCTCCTTGAGCATGCGCAGATACGCCTGATAAACCGACCAGCCGCCGACGCCGAAGTTGCGCACGGGCTCTTGCAAATGCGCGGCGAGCACTTCCTGCCATGTCTCGCCGTCGCTGACCTGATGGCATTGGGTGTAGCTGTTGCCATAGGTGTTGATACGGCATGGCTGGTCTTGGTAGTGGATGGTGATGCGCTCGTCGAGCGGGCCGAAGGTGTAAACGTTGACCGAATCGTCAACGCCGTCGCGGAAGCGCACCGACCGCAGCAGCCATCCGAACTCGCTGCTGTATTTCGCGAACGGAAAAGCTTTCTCCGCGAGCCATTGTTTCACCTCGTCCTTCGTGTAGCGCAAGCGCTCAAGATATTCACGCGCCGTCATGATCGAGCCACCCTCCGCTTTTTTGACGGGATCGCCACTTTGGGCCCGGACCTCTCGCCGACCCACCATGGTTTCCAGTGCCGTGACACCGAGCGCGGTATTCGCCAGGAATTTTCTGCGCGGGATTTTGCATTCACATCAACAACTGCGAAAAGGCCGAAGTTCGTCGTGCCGCCACACGACGACTTGCTTTACCAACCCGGTTCATGCGTGACAGGAAATGTCAAACCGGCTGCAGGTTCAACACATTTTCCAGCAATTCAGGTGTGGCAAAGTTCAATGCCTGCTGTTCATGGCGGCCATGTCAAAACGGCATTTGTCGGCAAAAGGGTCGGGCAATAGCCTTGCGCCCGTGCGATGGCAGGTTTCAGTGCGCGGATGTGGATGGACCCGGGTTGCCAGCGCCACCGCCGTGGTTTTAGTGCTGCTTTCGATGCGCGCCGGCCCCAAACTCTGACGCACACGCAACAGATGAATAAAACAGATATTGGCTTCATCGGTCTTGGCAACATGGGCAGCCTCATGGCAGCCAATCTCGTCGCGGCGGGATTCCGACTCATTGTCCACGATGCGCGCCGCGAATCGGCCGACTCATTGCTCGCGAAAGGCGCGCAGTGGGTCGAATCACCGGCAGAAGTGGCTCGAGCGGCGGCCATTATCTGCACCTCACTGCCCGGCCCGGTTGAAATGGAAACGGTTTTCTACGAGACCGGCGGCCTGCGGACGGTTATGGGAAACGAATCGCTGCTGATTGATTTCACCACCAACGCGCCACAACTCGTCCGCCAAATGCACGGCGAATTGAAGGCCGGCGGTGCGGCACTGCTTGACGCGCCCGTGAGCGGCGGTGTTTCGGGAGCGGCCAGTCGCCGGCTCACCGTGCAGGTTGGCGGTGACGCTGCGGATTTCGAGCGCGCACGGCCCGTGTTGGATGCGGTTGCGGATACGGTGTTGCATGTCGGCGGCGTTGGCTGCGGGAACATTTGCAAGTTGCTGCACAACTGCGCCGTCTTTGCCGCCGACCTTGCGCTGGTGGAATGTCTGACCGCCGGCATCAAGGCGGGCGTTGAGCCGACTACGATGATCAAGCTGTTCCAACAGTCCGGCATCGGCCGCAATCATGACTTGCAGGTCAGCCTGCCGGTGACTCTTTTTCGCGGCGACTTCGCCGCCAGATTCGCCATGCGCACGGCCATGAAGGATATGAAACTCGCCACGGAACTGGCCCGCGCCGTCAATGTGCCGATGAAACTCGCGGCGTTGTGTGAGTCCGAAATGGCCGAGGCCATCGCGCGTGGTTGGGGTGAAAAAGATCACGCGATGTTCCTGACGCTTCAGGAAGAGCGTGCCGGTGTGCAGGTTCGCCTCGCCGGCCACGACAACTTCAAACCCTCATGAAACACGGCATCACCGGCATAGACCATCCCGTGATCGTGGTGCGGGACCTGGAATCAGCGCGTGGCGCTTACGAGCGTTTGGGCTTTATCGTTCCGCCGCGGGGAAGCCATCCCGAATGGGGCACGGGCAACTGGTGCATTCAGTTCGCGCACGGCTACCTCGAACTTCGTGGGATCGTGGTCCCGGGAAAGGAGACGCACGGCCTGGGCCGGTTTCTCGAAAAGCGCGAGGGACTTATGGGCGTGGCTTTCGCGACCGTTGGCGCAAAAGTATCGCACAACGCACTGGCCGCGGCTGGGTTACATCCCCGACCCGTTAAACCGCTCACACGAGACTTTGAACTGCCCGAAGGCTCAATTCCGGTCAGCTTCGAGTTGTGTTTCCTTGATCCGGCAGAAACGCCCGGTTTGATGTCGGTGGTAATTTGCGAACATCTCACACCGGAACGGCTGCGCCGACCCGAGTGGCTGCCACATCCCAACGGAGCTCGCGGCATTCGGGGAATTATTGGTGTCGCCCGCCGACTCGCCGAAATCCCCGCTGGCTGGCGAAAGCTCTTTGAACGGGTGACCGAATCTGACGGTGAAGTTCGCGCTGATTTTGACGATGGCGGTTTCATCGCTGTCATTGAAGAACGGATTTTTGTCAGTCGCTTCCCCTCGGTGCCACCGCCTGCCTTATCCGAATGGCCCTGCCTTGCCGTCGTTTCGCTCGCGACCCAGGATGTTCGCTCAACTGCCGACTACTTTGCCTCCCGCGAAGTGAAACACATCGCCGACGAATGGGTTATTGTGCCACCGGACGAAGCCTGCGGCGTCGCCTTGGAATTCGTGAACGCCCGCTGACAGTTTCCGATTGGCTTCCATTACTTCCGGCGATTCCGTTTTTGTTATTGGGCGAGTTCATGTCTTTAGGACATTGCTTCGATGCTAGTGCGACATTATCCAAACATAACGCATTGCCTTTAAATATATTACAACGATGGATTAAGCGTCTCCGGCGAGCATTACTTTTGGTCAGGATTCTCTTTAACCTTGACCGCCTAAAACGGCTTGGCAAAGTGCAAGAGAACAGCAACTTACAACCCACTCAACGTATGACAAAAAATCAGACCTTGCTGGCGACAGTTTCCTCGACCCTCATGCTGGTGTCTTTTTCGGCTCGGGCCAACTATAATTTCGAGACTTTTAACACGGACTTGGCGGGGTGGACTTATACCAACCCCGGCGGTGCGACGAACGGTTCCACTTTGGGCTGGAACAACTCTGCGAATTCCGGAGGCGCGGCAGGCGAGATTGGTGGCACCCTTGCCAGAGTCAACGTTCCCACGTCTCCCACGGCTTTGGGGATGCCACGGATACTGGACACTTCGACCAGCCGTCTCCTCGGCTTGACGCTTAACACTGCAATCTCGGTCAGTGGCAAGATGTACTTGGGTGATCCCGGCACCGCCGATACCGGCATCTACATCGGATATTTTAACACCGCTGCTCCGGACGTCCAACGGCTCGCCCTCAGGATTGATGGACCAAGCGCTCATCCCCAGTGGCGTGCCCGATTCGCATCGGGATGGAGTGGCAGTGGTACAACCGGAACCAGGACAGCAATGGCTGCCACATTTAATGCAACTGCGCTTGATTTTAGCTTCAGCTTTGCGCCCTCCGGCTTGAACGACGGTGCTGGCACACTAACGGGAAGCATATACAATGTGGGGACGGCAGAAACTTTTACAGTCACTGCCTTCAGCATTTTGGCGAATGCGAACTCCTTTGACGCTTTCGGCATCTGGGGTGATTCGTCAGGCAGCTCGGACATCACAAGGGTGCAAACAGCGTGGTTTGATAATCTCACTTACACCGTCGTACCGGAACCTGCGGCCGCCTTGTTGCTACCCTTTGGCGCTGGACTCCTCTTGCTGGCAAGGAACAAAACCCGTCGGGCATAGGGTTCTGCCTTGTAGGCGGGTCGGTTTCGGCTGGGTGGAAATAACCTGTAATCGAAGCACCGATTACCCAGTCGGCGAACCTTCGCGGCAGGTCACGATAGCCAGATCGGCCAGTTCGAGTTCCATTGGATTCCCGCCAGAAGGCCTCATACAATAGCAAAAGGAGGTCGACGATGGAGCGACACAACGAGCGTTCCTGACGCAACTCGACGATGACTTCCTTCGCCGGGAGCAAATCCTGGAACTTCTGCGGACGGCGCGGCGTGAATTCCTCGACCGCCTTGCGGACTGCGGCTGCATCAAAGGAGGACATAAGCTGGATTGTGGCGGATGCAAACCGGGAAACTGGTTGACGGCAGAATGTCCACGGCGATGCGGTGGATCGGACAGATCCCTGCCTGAACCGGCACGCGGCCCATGCCTGTCTGTGGCTGGACGGCAACCACGGCAAGTTCACAGGATGGAGTTTGTCTGCGGAATATCCAACTCCGTTGCTGCTGCCGGTTCGCGGCCGGTTGAAGCCGCGTCATTGCCACGGATGTGGACTGTTTGCGCTCGTGCCTGTTGGCCCGGACTGGACGCGGCTGCGGACTGTTTGCAGACACGGATCAGCCGCAACTGCGGCCTGCTCTTTGCCTGTCCATGTTCGCGGACTTGCCGCGTTGTTGGTCGTGAGCAATTCATATTGCGAGGTTGATTGGCGGCTTCACCGGGACTGTTTCGCGGACGCAGAAACCTTCGGCACGAAGGGGTAACGCGTGCCTTGTCTTAAACATGATGAGCCACACACTGCCTCCTCTGTTGCAGCAGATCACGGAGATTGCAGTCACGGAGGTCGCCGCGTCCGACAAGCAATCGCCTGCCGACAAGGAGTGAACGCCTCACGCCGGCAGGAGATTCAGCAAGTGGGTCTTGACGTATTTCCCAGCCGCTTGAGGGTCGTAGGTGATGTCGGTGCGGAGCAGCGGCTGCATGTCCGAACAGAATCCGCGGTCCTTGAGGTGGCCTTCGAGAATTCCGATAAACTCCGCCCGACCGGCTTTTGTGCCTTCTTGCTTCAAGTAGTGCTCGAAGGACGCGATGATTGCTGCCGGGTCAACGGGCGTTGGTGATTTGGTCAGTGCCCAATACAAATCGAACAAATCACGACCCCGCTTCCGCTGGAACATGGCGCGCATCTTTGTTCCCAGCATTTCGTGGATGTCGAAGCCTTTAACGTGGGTTTGGACTGCCTTGTCGCGAAATGGAAAGCTGAATGGCATCTCAACAACCGCCCGATGCGGCTTGCGTTCGGTCACGTTCGCTTCGACGACAATTTCCAGCGTCCGGTTTGGCTCGATGATTGAGCGTGCTGAGTAAGTCATGCGCAACACGCGTGACGGCTTGACGGTGTTTCGGATCGCCAATGCGAGCGTGTCCCAAACGGACGTCTTTGGCGCTCCCAGAACATCGGTCAGCACGCGACGGATTGCTCGGCGGATGTGGTCGGCAGGGCGAGTCCCGACCACGACTAAATCAATGTCCTCGCTGTAACGTACGGGTGGCGCAAGATGGACCTTGTGAAGGAGCGTGCCGCCGCGCATGGCGATTTGGGAACTCAGGAATTTGTCGTCGAACAGCGCAACCATCGCGCGGCACAGCAGGAGGTCCTGCTCCACCTGATACTGCGCCGTCCACGGCACAACGGCTTGGTGCGCCAGAATATCTTGGCGGGTGATCGGCGTCATACTTTCAGCTCACTGGAATTGTTGAGCACCTGCCAGCGTCTGATAAGCGGGAAGTTGTCGCGTTTGCCTTTGGCCGGGGCGAGCGTTACGGGCGTCAAGTTATCGGGCAACCAGTCGCGGACAACTTTTGACAGTGACTTGTTGCCACACGCTTCGATGACAAATCCCAACCGCTGTGCGACGGCGGGTTCGTTCTCCAAATCCAATACGCGCTTGAGCTCGCGGGCGCGCAAGAGCGGCAGAAGCGGGCGGATGGTTTCCGCCGCGCGCTCGATGCCGCCGATGCTGGTTGCGTATCGAATCAGGTCATACGCCGTTGCCTCGGGCGTGCTGATCCGAAGTGGTGCGACTGCGCCTTCAGGCTGTTGGGTGGGCGTTCGCTCAATCCCTCGCTTCACGAAGAATCGAAGCTGGGTTCTTCCAACCTTGATCGGTCTGAATGGTTTGTCGGTCATCACTTGGGTGACTTGGAGAGCCTGCGGATTTGAACCGTAGGAACTGGCCGCTGATTGAAGCGCCAGATAATAGGGACAACCAAGCCAGTCGAAGTAATCTTGAAGCCACCAGTTCGCCGGGGGCGCGCCCATGTTGCGGTGTTCCGGGCTGACTATTAAGTAGAACGGTTGCCGGGTAGAAATCCTGACGACTTTGCTGCGCAGTCGCGTTAATTGGCGCTTGGCAGCGAGTGCCGACAGTCCGGACGCCTTGCCCAAATCAGACAAAGCAAGCGTAACGCGCCCCAATGCCAATCGAGCATCACAAAAAGCCTCCGCCGCACCGCTTTGGCGGGCTTTTGTAGCGGTTTTGGCCTTATTTTTCATTTGCACATCATACCGTCTGACGGTTCGTTGTGCAAACGGAATAAAACCAGCAAAATGCCAAAACGGTCGGTGCGGCTGGACGGCGCGACAGGCGGAACGAACGCATAGTCGTTCCCGCTGGCGCGAACGGACCGTTGATGATCCCAACCGTCGCGGCGTGTGCGGGCGGTTGGCGGAGCGAAATGAGCGCGGCCAACAGCCCGCAGGGGCCAGCGGTTGCACCACTAATTTGGGTCAACGATGGCCGCCTCCAATTCCGCGATGAATCGAGGCAACAACGCGCCTTGGGAAAACTGGTGTGCCAGGGACGCATAACGCTCCGGCTCACCGCGCTGTTTGAGCGCGGCCATCCGTTGAATCTGGTCCCGGCAGCGGTCCACGTCCCCGTGTGGCACGCAGGCAGTGACCGGCGAATCGAGCGCATCAAGCAACTCCGAGAGATGGCTGGGTTTGGGGCCGAGGTAGAGGACCGGCGCGCCGACGCTCAACACATTGTAGATCTTGCAGGGGTGAACGACGCCGACGAACGGATTCCCCATCACCACGACGTGCAGATCCGCCGCCGAGAGGGAGGCGCTGAGTTCGTTCAGCGGTTGGTAGGGGAGGCAGAGGAGGTTGGAAGATGGAAGATGGGAGATAGCAGGTGTGGGTTGAGAGTTGAGGGTTGAGGGTTGAGAGATTTCTGATTGTGGCGACACCTCACCCTGGCGCGCTCCCATAGCCCTCACCCCTGACCCCTCTCCCGTCCGACGGGCGAGGGGAACCGGGGGGCGGAGAGGGGAATCCGCAGGTGGAAGGTCGGGGGAACATTCAACATTCAACATCGAACATCCATGGCCCTCACCCCTGACCCCTCTCCCGTCCGACGGGCGAGGGGAACCGGGAGGCGGAGAGGCGGGATTGGGATTAGGATTAAGATTAGGATTAAGATTAAGATTAAGATTGGGGGTGGGAGACTCAGGAGTTGAAACGCTGACAGGCTGCGATGGTGAAACAGGGCGTCCTGCCAAGGCCTGGATTTTTTTGAATTCGCTGCCGCCGCCGACGAACAGGAAGACGAATCTCGGGTCGTGGGCCAGTTCCCGGGCGACCGCCAACAAGGTGTCCAAAGGATGGCAGGGGCTGTGGTTGCCGGAATACATGATGACAAATTTATCATCGAGCTTATGCGCTTTGCGAAATCGCTCGCGTCCCGGGGCGTCGAATGTCACCGCGTCATCGTGCGCCCAGGGGGGAATCACCGCGATGCGCTCCGGCGCGATACCCTTGGCGAGGATGCGGTCCTGCATGAAGCGATCGAGCGCGATGATTTTGTCCGCCCGATGCAGGCTGTAACGTGACATCCAGTGGAGCAGGCGGGCCGGCAACGAGCCTTCGCGCAACCAACCGGCGGCAATGGCTTCGTCCGGGTTCAGGTCCATGACCCAATACACAAACCGGGCGCCGCGGAGGCGTGCGTATAGTGCGCCGATGAAAGAAATGAGCGGTGGCGAGGTGAGGGCGACGACAACATCAGGCTTGCGCGTGGTCAGCAGCCGGCAAACGCAGGACAGGATGAAGCTGGCGAAATCGGCGGCGCGGCGCCATTTGGCGGATTTGCCGAAAGCGGTGGTGCTGATCCGGTGAATGTGGATGCCGCGCCAGTTCTCGTGCGCCGGGAAAACGCGCTCGGGATTGTCGTAGGCGCGGCGGCTTGCAATGACGGTGACCTCATGGCCGCGCTCGACCAAGCCTAGCGCGAGATCGCTCAGGTGTTGTCCCGTGGATACAACGTCGGGCCAAAAAGCCTGGTTAAGGAGGAGGAATTTCACGGTCGCTTCGGCAGATAAAAGCAGAAATGGGGAAAGCGGAAAACAGAAATGTGAGACACGGATTGCACGGATTGGAACGGAGCAGAGATCCAGGGTTAAACCACGAAAGACACGAAAGACACGAAACAAGTCGAACACGGATTACGATTCAGATTAAGATTAGGATTAAGATGAAGATTAAGAGTAGAAGGATGGAGGGGAAGGGCTGAGAGGGGGAAAGGGGGAAAGACGAAGGCGGAGGACGGAGGGCGGACCATCTGAGGACGGAACTGATTCACCACGAAACACACGAAATACACGAATACGAAAAAGGAGTAAGCGGAGGCAACGGAGCGAAGCCAAAAACCTAAAATGCTGCCCAGTGAAGTAGCGGGCCCAGAGGAATACCGAAACGATTCCACGGGCCAAATGCACTGCACGGGCCAAGGAGCGCGTAAAGCGGTGAGCGAAGGTGAAAAGTGATGACGCAAAGTTCATCGGAGATGGCAAAAGATGACAAAAGATGACAAAACGTGACTGGAATTAAATTTTTTGCGCTTTAGTGGTCTGTTGATCGGGTGCGGAAAAGGAAGAAGCTTTACCTTTTCTTTACCGATTTTCGCTTTCCGCGCCGGTTTCGTTTGGCGACGTGCTGCGGCCTGGAATGCCGCGCTCCTAGAGTGGAAAACTTTACCTTTTCTTTACCTTTTGTTTACCGAAATCGCTTTTCGCCTGGTTGTGTCCCATGTTTCCCCCTGAAGCCGTTCGCCGACCGGCGCTCCAAGCCGCTCGGGCGCGAAAGGAGCGGTCTATTTCAAAGAACAAGTTAACGACGCACACCCGGCTACAGGCATGAGGTCAGGATTAAGATTAGGAGTAAGATTCTGGTTCAAAGTAACATTTATGATTCAGACCTTTTGCCCTGGCTTGCCGCTGGCATACAACGCCGCGAACGATGCGGACGTTAAATCAGCGAACACGGAGAGTCCAGAAAAAAGTGGAAATTTTTTTGCCACGGATGGACACGGATCAAAAGTCAAAAAGCTGAAACACTGAAATGCTGACAGGCTGACAGGCTGAAACCGGAGACCGGAGACCTGACCAAAAACTGAAAAGCTGAAAAACTGAAAAGCTGACATGCTGACCCGCCTTCGTAAGACTTCGGCGCGGCAAGAAGGCTGAGACACGAATTGCACGAATTGGCACGAAGCCAAAATCAAAATGCTGCCCGGTGAAATATGCGAGGCCATTTCACGGGCCGAGGAGCACGGAGCAAAAACGTTCTTAACCACGGATGGACACGAATGGACACGGATCAAAAGTCAAAAAGCTGAAAAACTGAAAAGCTGACAGGCTGACAGGCTGAAACCGGATACCGGAAACCGAAAATGTAAAATCTGAAACGCTAAAAAGCTGACATGCTGAAAGGCGGAGAAGCTGAAACGGGCGAATTGCGGGAAGCGGGGAGCGGAGGACAAATCCTGAGAAAGAGAAAAGGGGAAAAGGGGAAAAGGGGCGGAGGAAAGACGGGGGACTTGAGGCGGGAGATGGGGTGGGGTGAATTTGTGCTTTCATTTTGCAGTCAAATGCACTATGGTCCGCGTATGAAAACCGTCTGCCTTACCATCCGGGACTGTCCGGCAGAAGTGCACCGGGCCCTGAGCGAGCGGGCCGCAGCCCACAAGCGCAGCCTGAACTCGGAAACCATTGTCGTTTTAGAAAACGCCCTGGAGGCTCGGCGCATGAGCGAAGCGGAGTTGCGCCGGGCCATCCGTTCCATTCCCACAAAGGCGCGGTTGTCGCTGGCCGAAATGCGAGCCGCGATCCGGGAGGGACGGAAATGATTGTGGTGGACGCCACGGTCGTAGCCGGATTTCTCTTTTCCGCGGACGCATTCCACGTCCAGGCCGAGGCGGTGCGTGAGAAGGATGCAGACTGGCATTGCCCGGAACTGGTATTCTCCGAGGTGCGCAGCGTGGGGATGAAACATCACCAGAAAGGCGATACGCTGGATGCGACAATCGCGCGGTGCAATCTTACGGCGGCAACGGTTTCGGTTTATCGGATGCACTCGCACAGCGTGTTGCACGCGGCCGACGAGGGTTCGATTTGGGTTTATGACGCTGAATATGTGGCGCTCGCTCGTCAGTTGCAGGTGAAACTCGTTACCACGGACGAAAGGATACTGGAACAATTTCCGGCCGTCGCGGTATCCCCGGCTGATTTTCTGAAAAGCTGATCGCGTAAAGCGGCGTAAAGCCGCACCACGGCCAAGGGCGGAGGACAGACCACGGATCACGGACCACGAAAGACACGAAAGACACGAAACACGGAGAGGGACGACGAGGTCATGGGATTAAGATTAGGAGTAGGATTAAGATGAAGATTAAGAGTAGAAGGAGGAAGGGGAAGAGGTGAAAAGGGGAAAAGGGGAAAAGGGGCGGAGGAAAGACGAGGGCGGACCATCTGAGGACGGAGGGCTTTCCTTAAATGCTGAAACGCTGAAACCTGAAACGCTGAAAAGCTGCTCGCGTAAAAGCGCGTTGCGGCACGCGATTCTGAAGCTGAAAAAGGACCACGGACCACGGAGCATGGGCAAAAGCTGAAGAACCGAAACCTGAAACCTGTTGTCGGAGCGAGGAGCAGCGAGCGGGGAGCAGCGAGCGGGGAGCGGGGAGCGCGTGACCGCCAAAATCTGAAATCTGAAAAGCTGACATGCCGAAATCGGATTAAGATTACGATTAAGAGTAAGACGGAGGACGGTGACCTGTTGTCGGAGCGGGGAGCGGGAAAGGAAGAGGGGAAAAGGGGAAAGGGGGAAGAGGGGCGGAGGAAAGACGATGGCGGAGGACGGAGGACGGACCATCTGAGGACGGAACTGATTCACCACGAAACACACGAAATACACGAATACGAAACAGGAGTAAGCGGAGGCAACGGAGCGAAGCCAAAAAGCTGAAAGGCTGCCCAGTGAAGTAGCTGGCCGTGAGGTTCCACGGGCTGAACGCACTTCACGGGCCAAGGAGGGCGGACCAGGCGGGAATCAATATCGAACATTCAACACCCAACATCGAACATCCATTCAAGGGTCAAGGCTGAAACCTGAAACCTGAAACCTGGAGGGAGGAGGCGCGCACGGAGTGACGCGCCCTACCTGTGGTTCAGCGTGATGAGGGAGGGGAGTTGTTTGCGGAGAGCCGCTTCGGCCTGGGATTCGTCGCCGACTCCGCTGATGGCGATTTCGAGGATGCGCAAGCCGTAATTCCGGGTGCCGCGTGATACTCCTACTGCACCACAATCAGTTTATCCAACTGGGCGCGCAGGGCGCCCTCGGCTTGGGCCGGATTGTCAATGCCCCACACGGCGAGTTCCAAGGAACGTTGGCCAAGATTGCGCCGGCCAGCCCGGACGGCAGTGAAGCGGCTGGCGTAGGTCAGCGACTCTTTGTCAAATGCCGGGTCCGGTCGGTGATGCGGAGGTCATCCCTTACCGATTGGCGCCATTCGACTGCTCCACCACAATCAGTTTTTCCAACTGGCGCTGGAGGGCGGCTTCGACGGTATCGTAGTTTTCAGATCCCCAGACGCCGATTTCCAACAAACGCTGCCCCATGTTCCGACGTCCTGCCACCACATTGGCCAAACGGCCACGGACAGTAAGGCCTTCGGCCAAATAGGGTTGATTGTCGGGATAATCCCGAATCGCGCCATGGAAAACAAACAAAGGCGTACCGGCGTCGCTGAAGAGATACCGAGTGAAAGAGAATGAAAGACCGTTAACATGGAATTCCTTGGGTCCGAGCGTGGAACGCAACTTCTTGCCCGCAGCGGTCAGGCAGGACGTAGGTGGGTGGTTGTTGAGCATCTCCAATGTTATCTTTCCCGGCACCCAGCGGAAGTACAGCATTTGCCATCGCGTGCCATCCGCATCTTGCCAGGCGAGATTCATGCCCTCATCGTGGCGCAGCCAAAACCGCGTGGTGTCAGTAATGGGTAGTTCCTTGATCGGAGAACCGTTGGCTGGCTTCGAAACCGTCCAAGCGGGGGCGGGCAAAAGGTGCTTCTCGTGGATGCGATACCAGAACTCTACCCCGACGACGACGAATGAAATCCAAACGATTAAGGCCAAGGGCAAAGTGCAGAGTGCAAAGCGCGGAGCGCGGTCCTCCCGCACGAAGCCTTCGGGTCGGAGAGGTGCAGGGACGGGAAGCGCGGAGCGGGAAGCGCGGAGCACGAAGGATAGCAGCCAAAGCCCGCTGAAGCAGCCGACGAGGATGGTGATGCCGGCGGGGTCATGCCATTTGGCGATAGCGGGCACGCCGTCGCGCGCAGCGACCCAAGTCAATAGGCTGGTGCGCCCGAAGTTAAAAATGAACGAAAGGGCGAAACCGGCAAGACAGAGGGAAAAACGGCGGAGGATAGAGAGCCGGTAGAATTCGCCGAAGAAGAGGGAGAGCATGAGGGTGGCCTGAAAGGAGCGGATGCCGCTGCAGGCGTCGTCAATGCCGACGAGGCCGGTGATGACTTCGATGACGTTGCCGTGCTGGACGGCGAGGATGCCGAGAGCGTTTAGAAGTTCGATGGTGACGGCGATGTTGGCCCGGGTGAGTACCTGGATGAGGGGATACTCGATGAAGGTGGGCCAAGGAACGGCCACTAAAAAGAATAGAAGAGGAAAGCAGAAAGTAGAAATGCTGAGACCGGAGACCGGAGACCGGAGACCAGAGGTTAGAGGACGGAGGTCAGAGGACAGAGGGCGTTCTGAAATGCTGACACGCTGAAAGGCTGACCCGCCTTCGTAACACTTCGGCGTGGCGAGAAAGCTGAAATGAAGGATGAGCAGCGTGAGGGTGATGACGATGAGGGCGAGGGCCCAACTGATCAGTCGCCAATCAGGGTTGGCTTCCTGGATGAGGCGGGTGGGTAGGTAGAGGAAAGCGCAGATGACAAATGCTGAAATGCTGAAAAGCTGAAAGCTGAAAGCTGAAAACTGAGACCGGAGACCTGAAACGTGAAACCTGAAACGTGAAGCCGGAGGGGGATTAAGATTAAGATTAGGAGTAGAACGGAGACGGCGAAAGAGGAGGTAGATGCAGAGGAAGGGGACGGCCCAGCCGTAGGCGTACTGGGGGTTTAACGTCCATTCTAAACGCAATTGATTGATCAAAGTGAACCAGAGCCAGGCCAAAGGCAGAAGCCAAAGGCCGAGTCTTAACCACGGATGGGGACGCTTGGACACGGATCAAAAGCTAAGAAGCTGAAACACTGAAACGCTGAAACTCGAAACTAGAAACCAGAAACTTGAGAGTAATTACCCGTACCAAGTGCATGAACCGCGAACGACGCGAAACACGCAAAAAAGATGGCGGGCGGCAAATAGATGCAAAAGTCCGATCTTCACGCTCTCCGCTCGTCAGTGAGCACTTTGCGCTTCTATCACCCGTTGTTTGATGAGGACTGCCGGATTGCCACGATAAATACCGAATCGTACCAAGCTTTTCGTCGCTACGGAGCCGGCGGTGAGGACGGCGTGGCTGCCGATGGTTACGCCAGGACCGACGAAGGCGCACGCTCCGACCCACGCCCCCTGCTCGACGACAATGGGCTCAGTGATCAGGTCGAAGGCAGGAGACTTATAGTTGTGATTCCCGGTACATAGAAAAGCCCGCTGCGAAATACAAACGTGGCTTTCAATCGTGATGGGAGCGAGATTCAGCAGCCAACATTCTTCGCCGAGCCAGACATGGTCGCCCAAGGTCAGCTTCCACGGAAATGTGATTTTGACGTTTGGCTTGATGACCACGCCCCTTCCGACGCGCCCTCCAAACAGACGGAGTACGGCGCATTTCAGCCGGGAAAAGCTAAAGGGACAAAGTTGAAAGAGGAAAAGGCGGACAATCAGCCACAAGGCTTCTCGCACGACGCCAGCGCCCCGGTCAAAATCCGGATTAGAAAACTCGGCCAGATTTACTTTCATTGGAGCCGAAACCCTTCAGTCAGAACAGGAGTGAACAGCGCGCACAGAGCAGGAGATGGAGATGGGGACGCGGGTGGAACGCGTCCTTCCCCGGACATCGCAGCGCGATGTCCCTACCCGAGAGGCGGCATCTTGTCACCTGGAAGCATAGTGTAAACTGGAGTCATATCCGATTTCCGGTATTTCTTGCTGCCACAGCCCTTTCCGCCGGGCTGGAAGCCCGGCTCTACGGCAGCCAGGATGGCTACCGCTACGGTTTGGGCTGCGACATTTCGTCCAACTGCTTGGATATGATTCCCAACACGCGCACGGATTCGCGCCCCTCCGCCGCGATCACCGGCGGCTCAGAACCATTGAGGATACTGTCGGCAAAGCCCTCGATTATGAAGTCATGGGTGGAACGCAGCGACTTGGTGGCATAACGCCCGCCCGCCTTGATGAGGCTGCCAATGAGGTCCTTACACTCCTGCAGGACGGACATGCCGATTGTAGCTGGTTTGAGCTTATCGCGGCGATAGACCACCAGACTCATCGCCTCCAAGTCCACAAGCAGGATGGCTTTCTCGCCGATGATTTCCACGCGTGCCATCCATTGGTTGGAAGCGTAGGAAAGCGTTGTGGAACTGACCGCCTTCTCGCCCGCGAGCACGATCCGGTAATCCTCGAAACGCGACCACGGATAATTGAGGAGTTTCTTCGCGTGAACGCTGACCTCGCTGATCGGATTGATAAAGGCCAGCGTCATATAGACGATATGCGGTCCCGTCTCGCCGATCACGCCGCCGGGCAGTTTGTGGGCCCAATGATCCGGCTTGGAAGTGATGTAATCGGTGGGGGTGGAAAGAAAAATGTTCATGCCGCGGAACTCGCCGATGACGCCTTCGCGGACGAGCTTCCGCGCTTCGATGAACGGATAATAGAAGAGATCGCTATGGGCCAGGCAGACTTTGACGTTACTGGCTGTGGCGGCGGCGATAATCGCATCGCACTCTTCGACGGACATGGCCATCGGTTTCTCGATCAAGAGATTGGCGCCGCTCTGCGCGGCCTGGATGGCGATGGGGGCGTGGGTTTTGGGCGGGGTGCAGATGTCCACGATGTCCGGTTTTTCCTTGGCCAGCATCTCCGCGATGTTGCCGTAGGCGGCGGGGATGCCGTGCGCGGCGGCGACTTTCTGGGCGGACTCCAGATTCACGTCGCAGACGGCGGCAAGGTGCACCTTGCCGCTGTGTCTTTGGAAGGCGGGGATGTGTTTAAGTTTGGCGATCAATCCTGAACCGATAATGACTGCTTGCAGTTTTTTCATTGTGGTTTGGCTTCTGATTATCTCCCGATCATTTGTTAACGGAAGCGCGGTGAAATAATGACGCGAGCAAGTGCGGATGACTAACGCGTTGTTACACAGGGCGGTTTCGGGCCGCCACCCAAAACCCAATCGTAAACGTCTTTGATTTCCAAAGCGACTCGCTCGCAGGAAAAGCGTACCTCGACGAGCTCGCGGCCTCGTTTGCCCATGGCTTGGCGTTCGGCATCGGTGGCACCTGTAGCTTCAACGAGCGTCCGAGCCAGCGGTTCCACGCCCACGTCAATCCACCAGCCACAGTTGTTGGAGACCAAGCACTCCCAAGGAGCGGCCTTGGTTGCGATTACGGGAATGCCACAACTCAGGGCTTCGGGAACCACCTTTCCAAAGTTCTCCGTGAAAGACGGCAACACCAGAACATCGGCGCTCCGGTACAGCTCCCATTTGGTGTCACCCTCTACCGGCCCTGGAAAGCGAAAAGTTCGTTGCAACTTGAGCGCGTTGATTTCCGCCTGAAGTTCCGCCTGGTGGCCGGAGTGGTCGGGGCCTGCGATGACGCACTCCCATCCTGGCGGCCTCACTTGGGCCCAAGCCCGCACGAGATTCATCAGGCCTTTGACCGGATAAATGCGGCCGAGAAAAAGCACCTTGTGAGTTGCGTCGCCGTTGCGGGGTTCCTGCCACGCGGGAACTTCAACGCCGTCCGGAATGACGGCAATGGGCTGCTTCGCTCCGGCCGCTCGGATGGCTTCTGCCTCAAGCGGAGCCGTTGCGATGAACGCTTGCGGACGTTGCAGGTCGCGCCGCTGGTAAAGCCACCAGGCAGGGATTTTCTTCCAACGCTTGTGCCTCAAAGACCAGGAACTCAACATGCCATGAATTGTCCAGACCAGCGGGATGCCCAATTCATTGGCCACACGCGCGGTCAAATGGTTCATCGGCGTCCACAATCCGTGATTGTGAATGAGGTCAATCTTCTTCGTGCGGCAATGTTGCCTGAGCCTCCGCGTAAATCCGATTGGCAAGGCAAGCCGGAGTCTCCGGAAACAGAGCGCAGGCACGACCGTAACGTCCACCAACTCGGGTCGAGGACGATGGTCCGGTCCTTCGGCACCGGATTGCACGGTCATCACGCTAACGCCCAGTCCGTGGCGCGCCAGGGACTCGCTTTGCTGGCAGACGGCCATCATCGGTCCGCCACGGGCTTTCTCCAGGCTGTAGATGGACAACAAGACGTTCATTCAGCAGCCGAAAGGACGCGCTGTTCGCACCGAGATTCTAAAGTTCGACGTCCCATTCGCCGAGGAGCTAGCCGCCCAAAAAATCACGCAAGAGCGGCAGGAATCGGTCGCGAAAGCAACCGTAACGGAAATGACTTCTCCATCGTTCGTGTGCCCGCCGGCCCAGTTCCGTTGCGCGATCAGGATTCTTCAACAGGTAGATGAGGCGGTCCGCCAATTCATCCGGTTTGTCCAGGTTAACATTGTAACCGGTGACTCCATCCAGGTTGATTTCTGGTGCCGCATCGTGAACCGACGCCACGACCGGCAAGCCATGCCGCATCGCTTCGATATACACCAGACCGAATCCCTCCCCCCGGCTGGGCATGGCAAACACGGTTGTGTTGCTCCAGATCGTCTCCAATTGGTCTTCCGGGACGAAACCCTTGAAGATGATTCTCGATGCAGCGGGCGACTGGGCAACCTTCTCCTCGATAAGCGAGCGGCCCGATCCCCCGCCAACGAAAACCAACCGTGCATCCGGGACACACGAAACCACCTTCGGCCAGCACTCGATCAACTCGCGATGACCTTTGTAACCGCCATCGGGGTCGAAGCGGCCGATGAGCGTCACCGTGGGTGGGCCGGAGGCCACAGGTGCGATGAGTGGCGGCTCATCTTCTTCAGTGGCGAGCCAGCAGACTTTGGCACGTGAAAAACCACCATGCAGTGTTTCTGCCCGGTCACGCGTGTAGGCGCTGTTGGACAGCAACATAGCAGCGCGCCGGGACCAGGCGATTCGATCAACGCGCGCGCGTTCCCAAACTTCAACACCGTGGATCCAAGCCAGGAACGGGCGGTGTAGCCCAGGGCAGCGACAGTGGGCCCGGGCCATCCCAAGGAAATCGTAGATAAAACGCGAACAGGTGAAAGCAGCCTTGTGTGATCCAAAAGCAAATCGCCACCGGGATCGGGCAGCATATTTGAAGTGAATTCCTGAACTGTGAGAAGTGTCCGTATCATTAAGTACCACTCCACAGGCTGACACCTTTCCTGCGCGGACCTCTTCGTCCAACACCTTTGACATCAACCGGGCGACCCGGCAGATCCCTCCGTTACCGGCCGAGAGCGATTCAAACCCCAGGAAGAGCTTGGGCTTCATTCTTAGTGGCGTTGCGAACGCGAGG
This sequence comes from uncultured Bifidobacteriaceae bacterium, assembly GCA_964458575.1. GTDB lineage: Bacteria > Verrucomicrobiota > Verrucomicrobiia > Limisphaerales > JADLHS01 > CAYWMD01. The sequence goes on from CAYWMD010000009.1 coordinate 107,529, forward strand.
TGGACGCCGGGACACCCTCGGGCGGGGCTGCCAAATACGAAGCAGGTACAAGTAAAGAAAAGTGAAGACGGCGGGGCCGACGATTTCCGTGTGAAACCATCCGTCAACTCTGGTGCCAGCGCGAATCCACAACATAGCGATCGGCAGAATCCAGAAATCCCCCGCTGCCAAGACGGTAGTGATGCGAGTGGTAAGAATGGCGAACAGCCACCCCACGGCAGCGGACATCAGAATGAGGTACGGCCAACCCCCGTTCCAGTAAGCCTCGGCGAAAAGCCCCATCCCAAAGGTGGCGCCGACGTTGCCGGTTAATCTTGTATAAAAGTCCCTCCCGGATTCAATTGGCGGCTTGCCAGGCCAGAGCAGGCGCGGGATCCACGCGATCAACGCAAGTTTGAAACTTTCGCCTGGCCGCCCCTCATCGTATTCCCGTATGGCGAAGGTTTGCGTGTTTGCGTAATTCAGCCGGGTCAGCCAACCGTATTTGGAGTCTTCGAGCTGTGTTGCTTGGTCTTTGCGAACGTAAGCATGCAGAAACCCCATGCGATCCATAACTGTTCCCGCGTTCGATTCAGACAAACTAGTTCGTCCAAACCGCACATACGACACGCTGCTAAGGTAAACAACTACAAGAAGTGCCGTGGCGAACACCGCTGCGCGAAGACTGGGGCGGGCCAGCAAGTAGCCGAAAGAGCAGGGAAGGAAAGCCAGGACCACAGCCAGCTTGGAGAACATCAATAAGGAAGTCCCGAGTTCGAAGCCGGCCATAATTGCCCACAACAACCACCAAATGCCGCCCCGCCTGATCGCGAGAAACGTGAGTAAGACCAACCCTGCCATGACGAAGTTGCCGAGCCAGTTCAACACGCCATGAGGAGTGAACGAAACATAGCCAAATTCGGAGAGCAGCCCGACCATCCGACAAGGGAGCCCCACGGCGTAGCAGCCAATCATGGTTGCGACCTCGGAATCGGTACGGCGCCGCGTTGAGCAAGAAGCTCGAAGCGCCGAACCGCGCGCTGTGACTAACCATGTCCAGAACAACGTACCCAAGCCCACCCCATTCAGCAATGTGGCGCGTGTGAGGTCCTTCCACGTTACTGGCCAGACCGCCTCGCAATACGAGACAGTATGCTGATCGCCAACAAAATAGATCATTGGCCCGAGGCCGAAGTAGGCGCCCGATGCCAACAAGAACCACGGAAGAGGAGACCAGATCAATATCCAATCCTGTCGAACTATTCGGAATGCCATTTCCCCGCAGCCCCAAGCCAAGAACACGAGCAATCCCGCGCTGGCCGCCTTGACGGGGAGTTGTTGCATGAAGGGCAAAAGCAGAGCGGCTGAACAGGCGCCGATGAGCAGTGCCCGTATTGCCACCCCAAGCACCAAGCTTGTCGCAAGTTGACCCTTCATCGCCGAGGGCTTTCCTTTCCACCTGCCTACTCCTCGCAACCTATTCATTTTGCAATCCTCGCGAGTTGTTTGGCTTTCGCAACTGCGCCGAGAAAACTTTGCGCGGCGGCCAAAGCGGACTGGGATTTGGCCAGTTCGCGCCCGCGAGCGCCCATCTCGCGCCGCCTTTCCGGATTTCGGTGCAGGACCTTGATGGCCTCCGCCAGTGCTGCGGTGTCCCCGCACGGATAGAGAATTCCGGACTCACCGTCCCGGAAAACATCGTTGATGCCGTAACACCCGCAACGGTCACTGAGAATGACCGGCAATCCCAGACTTTGCGCCTCGGTGACGGCCAACGGGTGGGCGTCGCGCTCCGACGGCATCGCCAGCACATCACAGGCCGCCAGCAACCGGGGAATGGCGGTTTGATTGATGAATCCGGCGAAGCGGGCGTGACGGCTGTGACGACTTCGCAACTGGTTCTCCAACTCGCCGCTGCCGATAAAGAGAATCCTCAGGTTGTCCAGGCCACAGACCTCGGCCGCTGAGATCAAGTCCTGAGGACGCTTGTGAGGCGCCATTTTACTGCAAAAGGTCACCACAAAATCGTCAGGTTGCAATCCGTATTGGGCGCGCAACTGGAGGCGCTCCTGTTCGCCGAAGCCTTCGACTGCCCGTTCAAAGCGGGCCAGGTCAACGGGAATCGGGCAGAAAGAAATGCGGTCGGCGGGAGCGCCGTACATCCGCAGATAATCCGCATTGTGATCACCGGCAGCCAGGAATACGGTCACTTTTCTAAAGAAGCGTGCGACGACGACGCGCTTCAAAGCGCGCCAGACCGCAGACTTCCGCCGCTCGTGGATCGCATTCGAGTCACTGTGATAAAGCAGTGGCAGCCCGGAGCGGCGGCACAAGGAAGCCACACGCCAATGATTGAGGTGGATGTAGCCTGCCACATAGACGGCCTCCCAGCCACCGCTGAGCGCCCGCGCGAGCCCTCGATTTAGACCCTTCCAACTACAATCCAAATCGTTCCGCGTCGGCCAGGCCCGCGGCAAAAACTCGCTCTCGTAGCCTTCAAGCAAATCCACGTCCCATTTCACTTCGCGGCCGAAATCGGGGTCAACTGCGGACTCCAAGCCATGGCGGCTATAATAAAACACCTTTAGGCGGGTGTCTCCCAGCGCCGCGACCTCCTTCCACAAGGGACTGAAATGTTGGATGGGATGAGATTGGAAAATCGCGATTGCTGGCGCAGGTTCCGTTGACGCGAGAGGTGATACTTGGTGGTGACTGGTGGCGTGTAGCCGGTTACCGAAATGGACAGGTCTTGGAGCGACTCCTTGCGCAGTCGCCGCAAGTCGCCGGGCTTTGGCAGCCGCTTTCAGAAGCGTACGGGCGGTTGCGCTCGCGGACTGGGATTTGGCCAGTTCGCGCCCGCGAGCGCCCATCTCGCGCCGCCTTTCCGGATTTCGGTGCAGGACCTTGATGGCCTCCGCCAGTGCTGCGGTGTCCCCGCACGGATAGAGAATTCCGGACTCACCGTCCCGGAAAACATCGTTGATGCCGTAACACCCGCAACGGTCACTGAGAATGACCGGCAATCCCAGACTTTGCGCCTCGGTGACGGCCAACGGGTGGGCGTCGCGCTCCGACGGCATCGCCAGCACATCACAGGCCGCCAGCAACCGGGGAATGGCGGTTTGATTGATGAATCCGGCGAAGCGGGCGTGACGGCTGTGACGACTTCGCAACTGGTTCTCCAACTCGCCGCTGCCGATAAAGAGAATCCTCAGGTTGTCCAGGCCACAGACCTCGGCCGCTGAGATCAAGTCCTGAGGACGCTTGTGAGGCGCCATTTTACTGCAAAAGGTCACCACAAAATCGTCAGGTTGCAATCCGTATTGGGCGCGCAACTGGAGGCGCTCCTGTTCGCCGAAGCCTTCGACTGCCCGTTCAAAGCGGGCCAGGTCAACGGGAATCGGGCAGAAAGAAATGCGGTCGGCGGGAGCGCCGTACATCCGCAGATAATCCGCATTGTGATCACCGGCAGCCAGGAATACGGTCACTTTTCTAAAGAAGCGTGCGACGACGACGCGCTTCAAAGCGCGCCAGACCGCAGACTTCCGCCGCTCGTGGATCGCATTCGAGTCACTGTGATAAAGCAGTGGCAGCCCGGAGCGGCGGCACAAGGAAGCCACACGCCAATGATTGAGGTGGATGTAGCCTGCCACATAGACGGCCTCCCAGCCACCGCTGAGCGCCCGCGCGAGCCCTCGATTTAGACCCTTCCAACTACAATCCAAATCGTTCCGCGTCGGCCAGGCCCGCGGCAAAAACTCGCTCTCGTAGCCTTCAAGCAAATCCACGTCCCATTTCACTTCGCGGCCGAAATCGGGGTCAACTGCGGACTCCAAGCCATGGCGGCTATAATAAAACACCTTTAGGCGGGTGTCTCCCAGCGCCGCGACCTCCTTCCACAAGGGACTGAAATGCTGGATGGGATGGGATTGGAAAATCGCGATTGCTGGCATGGGGACTTTACAATTCTGCGTAGCTGATGAAGCTAACTTCAAACGGCAACTCCCGCCACCAATCCGTGTGAAGTAATCGGGTTTCAGGTTCGTAGCTTGGCCAACCCGGGTGAACCATCAACTCGACCGACCGATAACTTCTTGGAATAGTCGAGCCTCTTTCGACGAACGTTTTAAGCGAAGTGAAAGCGTCGGTCGTGACCGTACGATAGCAATGCCGCATGGCCACATTCCACAGTGACTTTAGCAAGCGTCGCGACGCAGGTACCGAGCGGGGCAACGGGTAAAGATTCAAGGTGAGCCGGACCTTACGAATACCGAATCGCTTCTGGACAGCTTTTAGTACCCGGAAAATCCCAGGAGTCGTATGCATGTGATGGTGGCTGTCGAGATGGGAAATGCTAATGCCGAGCTCTTTCAACCTCTCGATCTGCGCACAAAACTCCTGAAAGATACCTTCCCGAAGGCTGGCCGTGAAACAGGTTTCCCGCGCGGCGTTCCCCCGGAAAGCACCGGCCTCATCGAGAATCGGCTGCAAGTCGTGATGCCGCGAAAGGGGACGGAATTCCGACAAGTTCAGATGCGCGCCAAAGGAGCACTGCGGCAATTCCTTCAACCACCGCGCGGCATGATCAGCGCCCGGTCCGTTGGCCAGCACGGTCGCCGACGTCACACGACCTTTTCGCATCAACTCGAAGATCGAGTCATTGACCTGCTCGCTGTATCCCAAGTCATCCGCGTTGACTATAACTTTCATGGGTCAGACTGCGCTCGTTAACTCGTTATAAGCAGGAGCAGCCTTGTTCATGTCCGCACTGCGGTGATGAGGAACACGCGTGTGAACACCCCCGAGCCAGGGCTGCCCGTCTCGATCAGATTCCATGAGATCAATACGACACGGAGGAGTTTCCAAAGCAACCAACGGATGGGGGAGAAGATTCCTGCCCTAAGCACCGGCCCGGCTTCGCGCGCTTCCACCGATTCGTAGCCAGACATTTCCAGCAGCCGGGTAAGGAGCTTGGGAGTGAAACAAACTTCGTGAGTAAAATCTCCGTAGCGAATACAGGCAGCCCACGGACTTTCCGCGTTCGGTGTTTGCAGGATTATTCGCGCCCCCGGATGCAACGCGTCACGGCACGCGGCCAAAAAACTCAGTACCTCGTCTTTTTGAAAGTGCTCGATGAGGTCCAATCCAACAATCAGGTCAAATTTCTGGTTCGAGGACTTGAGGTAGTCGAACACGCTTCCTTGCACGACCCTCGGGACCACTTGCCGAGCGAGATCCACCTGTTCAGCGCTCAAATCAACCCCATGCAGGTTTTCATAACCGCAGGCTTTGAAATGCTTCAGCAGGTTGCCAGGACCACAGCCCACTTCCAGAATCGTTGCCTGCCTGTCGGCGGGAAGCCAGCCACGGAAATACGTGTGGTAGGCTTCGGACCACCTGTCTCCCCTTGCCAGCGACTTGTCCGCCCCCCGTTTCTGAAAACCGGAGACGTATTGGTTATAGATGTAATTTCGATAGTTGCTCATGCATGGGTTTTGCAGCTGTTTGGAGGTTCCGGGCGCGCAGGTCGTGGAAGACCTCCACGACTTTCCTCATCCGGTCGTCGAGGGAGTAACCTGAGTTCAGGCAGCGCTCGCGACCCCGGCGAGCCACAGTCTCGCGGTCGTTCGGCTGACGCAGGTAACAATCCACTTGCTGCACGAGTTCCTCGGGCCCGTCAAAGAACGCGGCCTCTTCGCCTTCTTTGAAGTAGCGCAGGGATTCTTCGTTGCGCTCGTGCAGCATGAACGGGCCGCAGGCCGGAATGTTGAAGGTGCGGCTGGTGATAAGATCACCCGAGCTTGCTCCCTTGCGCCCTTCGCTAAGAACAGCGAGACATATCTTCGCCCCCAGCAAAGCTTTGGTATATTCGTCGCCAATCACGTGGCCCCCCTGGATGCTCGACAAGAGTTCGGGTATTTGTGCATTGTCCCAAAAGGAACCCCAGATTTTCATCGAAGCGCCGGGCAAGGCTCTTCTCAGTGCTCCGAGGAGTTGCTCTTTCTTGGGCGACCATGAACCGATGAAGGCCACATCGCAACCGTAGCGCGCACGGTCTTCCTCGTCCAACGGGAGCGGGCGGTGAATCTCGGGATCGAAGCCATGTTCGAGGAAACTGATACTTTTCACGCCGAGCTGAGCCTGCATGTCGGCAATGCCCCAGGATTTTGTGGTAAAGACATGGTCATAAAGCGGCAAGGCGCGGGGAATATAGTGGCCGTGCACCAAAAAACTCACATCCGGATAAAAATTCACTGTCGGGATGCCGCCCTCCTTGTAGAAACGAACCACATCGGGATGAACCAAACTGCCTTTGAACACGAAAAGGCCTTGGGGTCTGAAAGCGTCCGCCAGCCGCCGAGCTTCGAGATAAAGTTCGCGAGCGAGAATCGGGCGCAGAAGCCGGCGAAGGAGGCGAGCAGGAGTAGAGCGCCAAGTCGCTCCGCTGAACTGATGTTCGTCTATAACTTGAATGGAGTGACCACGACGCCGTAGGGCCATGAATGCGGCGCGAGAATTTGAACCGAGCCAGGTTTCTCCAACGCATACGATGCGCAAGGAGGGACTATCTTTGGCTGGATTCATTGTTTGACGGGATAACCGGGCCACGACTCAGCGAATGCATGATCTGCTGTAATTTCGCGAAAGAATGGTCTTCCATGTACTGTTCGAACCTTGCCGTCTTTGCCAACCGCGCCCGATACTCGGGTGAACTCATCTCCCTCAAGGCCGCCAAGCAAGCTTCCGGCGTTTGTTCCGGCAGCACGGAGCCGACCCCGTATTCGCGGACTCTTTTCGCCATGAGTTCCCCTTCGCTCACGAGCAATGGTTTTCGGAAGGCTACCGCCTTGCTGATGACATTGCTGGAATGGAGATGGTCACGATACACACAAAAAATCATGTCACAGCTCGAGACTATCGCGTTGAAGTCACCTTCCGAAGCAATTCGTTGGGGAGAGAAAACGACATTGCTTCGCCGATAGATGCCCTCGTTCAAAAAGGCCTGATGGCGTGCAGAAAACGAACCCGCCTGACAATTTCCTGCAAGCACAAAAAGGAACCCTTCAGTGTCATGGTTTTGGATCACATCCAGCAAGACATCCGCGCATTTTCGCCGGCTCAAATCCCCAAGCAATCCAACCACCACCCGCCCCTCGCGTTTCGCGGCAATCCTGGGCACTAACTCGGGAGGCGGATTGGCAATTTGCAACGAAGTCGTCTCGGGATAAGCCACCACCTGCTTGCCCGTTTTGATCCGCACCCAATCCTCGTATCGCTCGTCTTGCATGGCTATCTGCTGGCACCGGCTTCTCCTCAACACCTGGTTCTTCTGCCAGAGATAAAAACACCGTATCCCCGCTGCCACCCCGGTGAGCAAGCGATCTAAAATGGAATGCAACATTTTCGTAAACCAGCCGCATTTGGCTGAATTCCCCATTAACCGCGCCAACTCCTGTCTGGCCCGGCTCAATGGCCACCGCCGTTCGTGAGTGAGCAGCAACCCACTAAACGGCCAGGGCAGCAACCGCCGGATGCCGAGCCAGAGCAGCGGCAACTGCCGGACCCCGATGAACAGGCTATCGAGACTGGTATGAAAAACAAACAACGGTTCCCCGGGGGTCGCTTTACGAATGGAGTCCACTCGGGCCCGCAACTCGCGCAAATCCGCCGCCAGATCAGTAAACTTTTTAAAGCCGGTTCGGGCGGCGCGGTTGGCATGACTCACAACTGAAACTTTTTCCAGCAGCCCGGGCGGCCCGCCGACGCGTTCCAAAGGATTGGCTTCACCGGGACAGATCACGTAAATTTTGCGGCTGAAGGAGTCGCAGGCGCGAATTAATTCCGCACAATACGACGGATGATGGCCGTCCCAGGAAACCACGATCAGGACGGTGATCACCGGACTGGTTGAGGGTTGAGGGTTGAGCGTTGCCGGAGGGCACTCTCGTAGAAATCCAGGTAGTTCTGCGTCATGTGCTGAATGCCGAATTCCCGGTGCGCCCGTTCGTACGCTCGCCGGCCTGTTTCCGAACGGAGTTGATTATCATTGATCAAGCGTTGGATGCGTTCGGCCATTTGGTTGGAGTCGCCCGGTGGGAAAAGAAACCCATTTTGACCATCGGTCACCTGGTCGGGAATTCCTCCCACGTCGCTGGCCACCACCGGCAACCCGCAGGCCATCGCCTCGGTAATGCTCAAGCCCCAAACCTCCGCACGCGAAGCGTGAACATAAATGTCGGCGGCTTGATAATGTTTCGCCACGACACGCCGGTCGCTTAAGTGCGGCACGAACTGCAACTTCGCTTGCCCCACTTCCTCCGGCGGCCCGTCTTCTCCCAGGGCAACGAAGAACAACGGTTTCCCCGGGTTCTGGGCGCTCAAGATTTCCAGTGCCTTACGCATCGTGGGATAGTCTTTTGCAATGCTGTTGCGGATTCCCTTGGCGGCAAACAGCAGGATGGTTGCGTCGCGCGGAAAGCCCAGGTCTTGACGTGCTTCTGCTCGATCCCCGGGCTGGAAAACTGAAAGGTCAATGCCATGGTGGATGATCCGCGTGGAGGCGACAGCCGCAGGGAGCATCGAGTTGTTCAACTTCTCCATTAGCCAGCGGCAGGGCGCGGCGATGTGCAGGCGGCTTTGGGAGTAGATCTTTTGCTTACGACGCCAGTTGTAAGCAGTGGCATCGCGCCGAATAGATGGGTAGATGGTCAGGTCGGGACACGTCCCACAACCGGTTCGCCAGCGTTCGCAGTCGAAGGAATGTGAACAATGGCCGCTCAACAGCCAGGCATCATGCAAGGTCACGACGGTGGGAATTTGCCGACTCAACCACGGCAGCACCCGCAAATCAAAGTAGCTACCGTGCAGATTGTGCAGGTGGAGAACATCGGGCTTGTCCGGCGCGTGCTCCAACAAATGGTGACTCCCGGGAAAATCAAAATCCTCGTGTCCCAGCAAAACTCGCGCTGTGCTCCACGGTCGCCCGCACGCCCGAGCGAGCCGGTTGCCAGCCAACGGGCGGACGACTCGGTTGCATAGCCTCGCCCACTGATGTCGGTGCGCTTCGTTACGGATGGCGAGCAGTCGCTCGTCGTCAAGCGTTTTCTCCCGAACGGCCAACCAGGCGGAATGTCCCGCTGTGTTGCAACCTTCCATCAGGTCGAAGGCCAACTGTGCCGCACCGCCCCCGTGAGCGGTTGTGTTTACGTGCAGAATACGCATCGGTATGATCCTGAACGGGATAACTTTAGACCTGGACAGCCAAGACCTTAGACCTGCCTTATCGAAATTGGAGGTTTGCTGCTCACGATTCTGGCAATGTCAGCCTGCATCATTATCTCTGAATCCGTCTCATCAACCACTTCAAACAATAGTTCGTTGAACACTTGCCGAAGAGGTTGATTTCTCCCTGTCACCTTCATACGGGCATATGCCTTTTTACCACCACACTCTGTGCGATTCAGATACCAATAGAAGAAAGCGTTTTCAATCTTCTTCCTCGCCACTCGGCAAGACATTACAAAATCGGTCACAATAACCGCATCGCTCGTTTTTTGAACAGACACAAAGCCCACAATCCCGTAGTCGCCGAAACGATCATGAACAGCCAAGGCGTAGTTATCATATTCACTGGCTCTCAAGAGGGACCTGAACTCATCAGGAGTATAACGCTTTCCGGAGAGGTTGAATTGATTGCTTCGATGCAGCAATTCAAGACAGCGGTCTATTTGATCCTGATGCTGGATGGTTGTGATGTTCAATTCGATGGAACAATCCTTCAAAAAACCATCCAAATCCCCAATCCAGGTTCGGCGGGCAGATTTTCGGTTGATATCTTCCAAGTATTTTAGCCGCCGTTTTCCGGTGTCGTTTGTAACCGGAACGTCAAACTCCCCGTAATCGAGGAGAACCGGAATATTTTTTGAATCATAAACCCGCACTTGAGGACAGGCGGCAGAAACTTCTGCGCGCTCGAATTCAGAATCATCAATCAAAGCAAATGAGTTGACGTTTATGTTCAACTCTTTTGCAATCTGTAGAAGATTGGCGCTTTTCGGAGCCCAGTTGATGGCTGGATAGAGGAAAAACTCATCCAGCCCCAACTCAACAATTTTCTCCCACGCGGTATCGTGTTCGTTTTTGCTTGCGATGGTTTGAAGAATTCCGCGTTGATCCAGCAGCCGGATCAGGTTCAGCGCCTCGGGAACCACTTCAACGCCCTCTTTCCCATCATCACCGATAACGCCCTTCCAGAGGGTATTATCCAAATCCCAAGCGACACACTTGATTTTATCAGCCGGCCGGTCCTGGGTCGCAGGTGCTTTCGACTTAAACTTAACAAAATCCAGCCAAGTAAAAATCAAGCGAACTTCCTGGTCCCTATCGATCCAGAAACGAATACGACGATTCTCGCCGGACTTAAAATTGAATTGATCAAAGGGGATGTGGTATTCATTCCATCCTGGAACCACCTTCAGATTGCTTCGATAGATGGTCACATCCTCAATAAGTTCAAATTGAAGATTGCATGGCGTCAATTCCGTCGAAAACAGCTTGATGTAAAGGGCATCGGGATTCGCTACACCACTGGCCAAACGAGCTAACAACTTCAGCGCAACCATCTTTCCTGTAATCAGGACACTCCGATTCCATTGAAACAATTTGGTGCCCGCCGACAAACAGTTCAGCAGGGTGCAAAATATAGAATCATAAACCTTTATTGCCGCAGCCAAACACCGGACCTTTCCAACCGAAAACATTACTAACTTTTCCGGCCATTTAGCCTCCAGCTTCGCCCATCGCTTAAAGTGAATATCCGCGCCGTAATTGAAGAGGCCGGAGAATCTTCTATTTGGATAAATTCCATACAAAAATCTTCTGCAATAGCCATCGCCTCGATCCGCATAAAGCCCGCAGGATTTGAAGCATGCCGGGGCAGCGCACTCCACGCAATGCTCCTCCCAAAATAACAAGGAGGACAGACGGACATGTTTATCATCGGGAGAAGCCGTGGCCTGCACTTCCTTGGCTAACCGCCTCCAAATTTCCTTATCCTTCCACTCAAGCTGAAACATGATTATGCCTCAATAAAACAGGTCGGGGACGCCCAGTTTAGGAGGCCGTTGGCTGTTCCAACCGCTGCTTCAGCCGCCGGGTGACTCGAAATTCGAGAAGGCGCCGGGCCGTAGCACAAAGGCGATACCGGTCGCTCCATGTGTTCAGGGACTCGCTTAGCACGTCGCGATAGAGATAAAAAACGGAAGACTGGTCGTTGCGCGCCGGCCCGAGCACGGAACAGGCGGCGGTGTAACCGGCTTCCTGTGCAAGCCGCACCACCTCGCAGTTGAACGCCCCCCCTGGATACGCGAAGTACTGAACCTTGATGCCCAGAGCGTGTTCCAAATCATTCTTACAACCGGCAATCTCTTCCCGCGCCTGGTCCGGCGTCAACCGGGTGAGATCGGGGTGAGTGCGGGTATGGCCGCCGATGGTCAGGCCTGCAGCCAGCAGTTCCTGCAACTGGCCGACACTCATTTTGCTTGAGTCACCCTCACCCTTTTGAATATGGCCGGTTGTACAGAAAAACGTCGCCGGTATTGAGAGCCGTTTCAAAATGGGAAACGCATGAGTGAAATTATCCACCCACCCGTCATCGAAGGTCAGCACAACTGTTTTCGCCGGCTCGGAACCCTGCTTTTGAATGTACCCTACTAATTCTGCCAAGGAGGTGAAACGGTAGCCACGCCGTTTCAATTCCACCAACTGACACTCGAAACCTTGTGGCGAATGAGTGAGGCTCCAACCCTCCAGAGGGGACTGGACTTTCGGCACCATCTCCGGGGGCGCGATGTGGTGATAGAGCAGGATCATGGAGAATTATTCAAATCAAACATGCTGGAATGCGGAAACGCTGATCCCGCGTGCGCTTGGTCGCCGAAAACAAACTGTTGAGTCCTTCCAAGAACGCCGTCGTCAAACTCGCATTTCCAATGCCTGAGGATGCCTTCCAAGTGCCGCTCAACCATTTCGGCGGCTTTGCGCATCTCGGGGCCAGCAACCCAAACCGAGCAGCCCTCGCCCGTGAGCGTTTGTGTTTACATGTAGAATGCGCATGGGGAAGTCAGGCGGAACTCGGCCGTTGCTTATAAAAAATCCGCTTGGCGCGGCGAGCAAGGTTGAGCAATTTCGGGTTGTTGCGAATGAATTTCAAGGAACGCCGGCACAGGATGCTGGTTACCGTGGCCAGAGACAGCAGTTCGACTGCGCCCTCAGCAACCATGGCAGAGTGGTTCTGAAATTTCCGCTTGTAGGCTTGCGCACCCTTGCCGAGATCAATCGTCTTGATGCCTGCATCTGCGCTGCACTCGGCCATCTTAAGCAGCAACAGAATGCCGGGAGCGAACCGGCTGGGGAGTTCAGGGTTGTAGGCGGGAAACCACCAATGCCATACGGTGCGTGAGCGGATGCCAAAGTGCACGGCGATCAGGGTATCGCCTGCGAAAAGGGCAGAAAGTATCCCCGCAAATGTTTCAGAACTGGTTTTACGCATCGTTTCAAGCGCGTCATGAGACCACTTAGGCAGGGCGCCATACTTGCGTGCTCTCCACTCGTGCATTTTCTGCATGACGCAGAGGTCCGACGAATTCCGAACGAAACGAAGCGGACCTAACTCGCGTTCCACCTTTCTGGCCGAAACCGCCAATTTCCCCAACTGTCTCTTCCCGTCTTCATTCAGCGACGCTTGATAGGCTTTGAATCCCTCAGAAAGATCCATGATCGGAGATTCAGCCGTGCGGCAGTGAAATCGGCGAAAGGTTTCCTGGCTGGGGAGCAAATGGTCGAACTCCCAAGCTTTGAGACCGCAGCCGCGAATCAGGTCCTTGGCAGTCCATTGAACTGACGGTAATGCGATGACTCCCTGATAATCGCACATGTCTAAATTCTTCCCGAAGCCGGGGCGCACGAGTTGAAACGGAAAGAAACCAGCCACCTTACCATCCGGGTTCTGCAGAACACCGACAAATACATTGTCCGTCGCTTGAGCAACCGCCAGGGTGAATTCAGGACAGAAGAAAGGACTTTCGAGCGCAGGATTTGCAGACTGGATGGCCGACCAGGCGGCGATGTGTTCGGGCGTCAAATCGTTTCCAGGTAAGACAGAGACTTGCATGTTGGCGAAACAATCGGCGGTGATCAGACCGATTGCCCAAATTCATTTCCAGTTCAGGTGATGAAGCGGGCTGAAGCCCACGCTCCTGAGCGCGGCATTGATGCCGCTTGAACGTTGAATAGCCCTAAACTTCAGCTTAAGGAGTCTTTGTTTTTTCGCATTTGAGCCTCGTTACCTCGACTCCTACAGGCTGGTGCTACAGCACCTCATTCACGATTCCGCAGTAGTCCTCGGCAGGAAGCGCGACAAACGCCTCGGCAGCCTTCTTTCCGCTCTTTTGAATCAATTGATAACCGCGCACCCAAGCCATGCCCTGCGCGAAGGTCACATAATCCACCTCCTGGAGTTGGGACACATAGTTTTTCACGAGAGCGACCTTGGCGTCGAGATGGGCGGTGATGTCGAAGTAAGCGTTCGGGTCGAGCGTGGTCCAGATTTCGTAGCCAAGGACGAGCATGGTGGGGGTTTTGCACGCCTTGGCAAAGAGGATGTTCGCCGCCCGGTGATCCGGATGAACATCGAGAAACCAGGGAAGGATCACGACATCCGGTCGCACTGAGTCCAGGACAGCGCGGAGTTTTTCCACTGTCGCGTCATCAACAACAATTCCTCGGTCAGGCAATTCTAAAAAAGAAACCGACTTGGCATTCAGGGCTTTGGCGGTCTTCAGCAACTCATGCTTGCGCCTTTCGACAAGCTGCGCTTTTTGCTGTTCCACCGCCATGGCGGCTTCCGGCGCAAAACCATAGCCCGCGCCATCGGTCAGGAGTACAATGTGAATCTCGGCCACATCACGATGCGCCCACAGGATTCCGCCAGCGCCGATGGCCTCGTCATCAGAATGTGGAGAAATGGCGAGAATTCGCTTTCCAATGGGAAAGAGAAGTTCGCGCGGCTCCCAGGCGGTCACAAAAAGCTTCCGCCAAATCCGGTAATCAGCGCTCCTCCCGCTTGAAAGTGCAGGCCTGATGTAGCCGATAAACCGGGAGTATGAAACCAAGCCAAGAAGCCACCGCCTAGGATGGATTTTGTACTGCTCGCAGAAATGCCTGATCATAAAACTGAAACCCACGCGCCGCACGCCCCGGCGGCGCCGTCAGGTTCACTTCAGCCTTCATGCCATGCAGCCGGGTCGGAGTATTGCAGATACAGAATCCCGGGATTCATTCCTTGCGGTTGGCGGCTGGAACTCCAGAGGTGCGGTCGTGCTGACAGCCCCACCCGACTACTTCAACTTCGTATGAGACCGGAGAAGAACTGGTTTCGGGCGACCTCATAGCTAAAATATTTCCTGCCAACCGACGCCGCAGTTTTGCCAAGGCAAAGTCTGACCTCGGCAGATTGAAGAATTCTTGAAAGCGCTTGAACCAGCATCTCCGGTTTCTGCGTTTCCACCACCTCGGCGACACCGGGGTTCTCCCGCGCCCAGCACACTGCTGAACAGTAGTCCGGCCCGCAGATCAACAGCGGCAAGGCCACCGCCGTATAGTCCGTCAGTTTGCTTGGGAAACTGAGTTGCGCGTTGGCCTTGTCACGTGGTGCGAACGACATCGGTACGAACAACAGGTCTGCCTCCGCGCGCAGCCGCGCCAGGAGTTCCTCCGATGTCACCAGCCCGCGCATTTCAACGTTGGGCGCGGTCAGCCCATTCCGGGTTGCCTGCTCCCTCGTGCGTGGGCTGTAGATGACCAGCCTCCCGCCCAACGGTAGCACCGATTCCGCAACGCCCTGGAGCGCGGCCCAGTATGCGTCTTCGATGTTACCAGCGTAAGCGATTGTCGGTTGCTTTGGCTGGTCTTTAAGGCGTTCGGGCGGAAGGTCGTAAACGAGAGCGTCCTTGGCGCGTCCAGGGTAAAGGACTTGCGCGCCGACCCCGTGGCGCTTTCGATATTCCTTCTCCATGTAGGGCGAAACGCAGAATCTGGCTGCGGCTTGCCGATAGACTTTGCCCAATGCAAGATGCAGGAGAGGTCGCAGAAACTCTGGAAAGCACGCCATTTCATTGAAGGGGTCGTGTAGTATCAAATGCAATGGTATGCCCAACTTTCGCGCCAAACGGGCGGCTGGCAGCCAGGCATAGCCATGATGGACCGTTAGAACAGCATCCACTTGAAACCGGGAAATTCTGCGGCGGGCGCCGGCCAAATCCAAGCCTGCCAAGGCTACATACAGCGGCGCATACCATTTCCCATAACGCGTCGGAAGAAGCCGTGCCAGCCGAGTGGATGTCTGGTCGTATCGCACAGCAGGCAGCCGCCGGGATGGTTTGGAAAGAGCTGGCCACGGCTCCAAGATGAGCAGCCGCTCGGGCGGGTAATCCTGCAAAAGCCGGTAAAGCAGCGCCGAGCCGTGGTAAGAGCATTCCACCGGCACATCGCCGAGGTAGAGTAAGCGAGGAAGGTTCATTCAAAAGTTGAAAGCAGAAAGAACTGCTTCCAAAACTCCCGATCTGTCTTGTTCCACGCGTGGCATCCAAATGGCAGCCTATTCCCAAGGCGCTCGTAGCAGTATCGTGGAGCGTATTCGACGGAAAAAGCCAATGCTTCATCCGGAGCAGGAATGCTAAAATGATCGACGAATCGCTTGGCCATAAATGACCAAAACCCATCCTCGTTCCCGCTATAGGCAATCCAGTAGTCGAGGTTGTTTCTGAAGCCACCGTGAAACATTGCTGCCGCCAACAGCTTCAGCAATAGACCAGCCGAAGGCAACTTGCCGACCCGAGAAATTAGCATTCGATCCCAGCCCGAATAGCCATGTCGCTTCGACTGAAGCACTTGACGGAATGTGGAAACGCGGCGCAAGGACAAACCTCCGTTGCCCACTGCCCATAAACCTTGGGAAGAATCCTGACTGCAGTCGCGAAACCATGGGGCTCCTACGTAATCCCAGCCCTTCTGACACCACATCTCCAAATCATGCGAAAATACCAAGCAATCCAGCTGGTAAATCAAGATGTACTCGTAGTCCCTAAACGCCTCGTAGAACACGGGCGACACCATTAGCCGATTATATCCCGCAATTCCTCGGAAATAGGCATCAGCAAATCGTATCAATTGAAACCCCGGAAAATCGAGCGTCAGACTGCTTGGAGCAATCATGATGCGATCGTATTCTCCCAAATAATGTTGTAGATGCCTCAACGAAATATTTTCGTCGGCCGTTAGTGGCAGACGGTGAACTGGTGTAACTACGGCTACCAGTTTCGTGGGGCGCCCGGACTTCCTGATGATCCGCTTCATGCTAGGAATCATTCCGTTATCCAAACTAGACCCGGAATCCAAAAATATTTGTTTGCACGTCCATGCCGCAAATAATTGTGCGTGCAAACAATGGTTGCCTCGCCGGTGCCGCCGGTTCTACAAACATGCGAAATCCTGAATCGTGCAACAAATTGATTACAGTATGAAGGTCCTGTGCCCGGTTGAGAAAGGAATGATGTTCAACGAACACGTGCGCCACGTTTTTCAGTAGATCGGCGCAATCCCGCAATACCTCAGTCTCGGCGCCTTCAATGTCCAGTTTCAGCAACGCGACCGGCTGTTGCAGATAGTCACGCAAGCGGCATGTGTGTACTGAAACCGTTTTCGGTGTCTGCGGCGCTTGTGAAATCCGCCCCGCGAGCGATCCCTCCGGCTGGAAGGACAGAATGGTTTCACATTTCCACAATGCTTTCGGAACCAATTGCACATCGTCGAGTTCATAGGTCTGGCAGTTCCGCTGAAGAACCTCGAAAATGGCGGGGTCCGCCTCAAAAGCAATGACCTTGCTGTCCGGATACAGGCACTTGAAGTACAGCACGCTGAGGCCAATGTTCGCCCCGCCGTCAATGACGAGAGGTTTGGGACTGTTTGCCGCGAACCGATACAGTTGGCGCTCGAATAGTTCTTTGAGCATCTCCAGGTAAGTGCATGCGTCAATAAACTCGATGGTGCGTCCGAACAACTGCGTTTGACCGGGCGTGTAGCGGGGCAGCCGCTCCAACCGGCGCCGCTCTCGGTTTTCCTGCCTGACCTGAGGTGAGCGCATCGTTTTGAGCATCGACTTGAGTTCCCGTTTGACCGTCGTAGGCAGAAGGGCTTTGGCCTTGCGAACCCCATTCCCAATGCGCGCCCGCGCTCGGCCAGTGAAAGTCCAGCCAAAAAGCTCCTTCATTTCACGAGGAGACACCTTGTTGTCGCAACCCAGTTCCGCGCGGCCCCAGGCTTCCCGACTTTGGGCATCCGCCGGATGACAGAACAACTCGGGAAAGCGTCGGCGGATCGTGCCCTCACAAACGTACTGCAACGCCAAATTGAGCAAATGTGGATTGTCGCGATAGAAAGGCACGTTTGAAAGAGCTTCTGCGGACGTTTCAGCGTAATTACCAAAAATGCACACCTTGGCGCCGAAACAAGCGGCATAGGCCAGTTGCGATCCAAAGCCATTCGTGGTAACAAACTCGAATTCTCCAAACAAATCCCTCATCTTTTGGAGTGTCCACGGATCGGCGCCATCGGCACCTTGGACCACTTTGAACCCACCCGCTTGGAACTCGGAAACCCAGTGGCCGTTCTTCCAACAATGCGCTGAAACACAAATGATGATTTCCTGAAAGTGCTTTCGCACATTGGTAATCGTCCGAACGTAGGATTCAGCATCCCATTTATGCTTGGTCTCTCCGAGGGAGTGAACCGGCATGACAAGCAGGCTGCCTTTTCGGCGCTCGATGCGATTGTCTGCGGTATAGATAATGGGAAGCCCGATCGCCCGAGCATGCGGGAATCCTTGGGAGTGTAAAAACCCCTCCTGACCTTTTGTGGCGACCCAATAGCGCTCAGTCTTCAGGTGAGAAATCGTCGCGCCAAACAGTTGTTCGGGATACACCAAGTTACGGTTGCTGGGATACCACCCATGCACCCAAACGCCCGTGGTTTCCTTGGGCGGCTTGTCGAAACCACAGTATCTGGCCGCGATATAGTCCGAGCCGTATAGGTTGCGGTAAAGCCCTGCCGCCGGATCACGCAGGTGTGGAGCCGGAAACTTCAACCTGGGAACGAAAGTTGTTCGTGATGCAGACACCCCTGCTGGCGGAATTCCGGTTTCCGGCGTGACTTGTTGCTGTCCGGATTGAGGCATCGGGAGTAGAGGATCTACGGTAGTTAACAGATCAAATCCCACGAGAGTGGGGTTCCGGCCTGGGTGTCGCGCGCGGCTCGTTGCCCGAGCACGCTCGGCAAATGCTTTGGGGCCAAACCGTGACCGGGGCGGATGGAGCGGACATTTTTGTCCGTGAAAAGTTCACCCGCTTTGATGTCTTCAACGACAAATAACGAACGGCGGAAAATCCGGCTGGCGGCTTCCTTCTCGGTGACTTCGTAATTCACTTGACCCAAGGCTTTCTCGGCTACCCTCACGGCAGCCACCATGGCTTTGAATTCCGCAGGTTCGAGTGAGAAAGCGGCGTCGGGCCCGCCGTCGCTGCGACGGAGGGTGAAGTGTTTCTCGATGATACACGCACCAAGAGCAACCGCCGCAACTGGCACCGATATACCCAATGTGTGATCCGATAGGCCCAACGGGACGCCAAACGCTTCACTCAAATGGGGAATCGTGCGCAGGTTCATCTCCTCGGGCGGTGACGGGTAGGCACTGGTGCATTTAAGCAGGGCTAACTGGGTACATCCCGCCTCGCGAAGTGTGCGAACCGCCTCGTCGATTTCTGCCAACGTCGCCATCCCCGTTGACATGATGACAGGCTTGCCTGTGCTGGCAACCTTACAGAGCAGGCCGGTGTCCACCAGTTCAAACGAGGCAATCTTGTGCGCTGGCACCTCCATGCGCTCGAGAAAGTCCACGGCGGAATCGTCGAAGGGCGTGGAGAAGAGCGAAAGACCCAGTTCGTCCACCAGTTGCTTCAGCTTCGGCTGCCAGTCCCACGGGGTGTAAGCCTCGCCGTAGAGTTCGTAAAGATTCCGGCCTTCCCAGAGAGCGCCCTTGCCAATCAGGAACTCAGGCCGGCGTGAATCAATGGTCAGGGTGTCGGGCGTGTAAGTCTGGAGCTTGATGGCGTCAGCGCCGGCCTCCTTGGCCGCGCGGACCAGTTCCACCGCCTTGTCGAAGCTCTGCCCGTGATTGGCCGACATCTCGGCGATGACGTATGTCGGTTCACCGCAACCGACTTTTCGGCCATTTATGACGATGGAATTCAAAGTGTGCATCCGTGATGTGAGGTTCAAGCAGTGCTGCCGGCGTCCACGGTGAGATTCGTGCCGGTGATCGCCGCCGCTTCGTCTGAGAGTAAAAAGCTAACTGCAGCGGCAACTTCGTTGACCGACGCCAGCCGCCCCAGCGGCGAGCGTCTGCGGATGGACGCGAGTTGGTCGGGCTGGAGCCCCGCCGACATGTCGGTTTCCATGTAACCCGGCGACACGGTGTTCACGGTAATGGCCACCGGCCCTACTTCGCGGGCGAGGGCGCGTGAAAAACCCTGCAGGCCCGCCTTGGTGGCGGCATATACACTCAGTCCCCGGAAGCCTGTAAACCCAATGATCGAGGCGATGTTGATGATGCGACCGCGTCGCTGAAGCAGCATCGGCCGCAGGGCGTATTTGGTCAGGAGGATAGTGCCAAGCAAGTTGACGTTTATCTGTGAGGCGATCTCCGAATCGTGCTGGGTGGCTAGGATGCCGTCGTGGGCAACCGCGGCATTGTTCACCAAGCCATAGAGCGGGCCAACTTCGGTAGTGATGCGGGCGACTACATCATGCAATTGATCGTATCGAGAAAGGTCCAGTTGGGTAAAAGTCACTTGGTGCGGGCTGGATGCACGCGCCATCAGGGCTTTCAATGGGGGAGAGAGCTTGCGCCCAGCAGCAACGATGTGATAGCCAGAGCCGCTGAGTTTTTCGGCAATCGCCAAGCCCAATCCGCGGGTGGCACCCGTTACCAAGACAATTTTCGGCTTACTTAAAGTCATCGCTGTCTCCTCGTTTCAGTTTGCCGGTGCTACCAGTCTCGATGTTGTCCTTGAAAGTGATGATGGCCGGTACTTTGAATGGGGGCAACTCCGTGCGGCAACGCCGGAGAATTTCTCGCCGCAATTCCGCGCGGTCGACGCCGGGCTCGGCGACAATCTCGGCTTGGACGAGGTTGCCAACAATCGAATTGGACAGGGGCCGAACCAGCGCCAACTCCACTCCCGGTATGGAGTCGAGCACACCTTCGACTTCCTCCGGATGGACTTTGTTGCCGCCGACGTTGATGGCTCCGCTGGCCCGTCCGAGGAAATAATAACGGTCCCCGCGCTTGGTGACCAAATCGCCAGTGTCAATCCAGCCGCCGGCATCGTAAAGCGAGTCGGGACGATCGGCGTAGCGCATCGTTCGTTCAGGAATCCGAAGTTGCAGCCGTCCTTCGGGCGTTACCTTGACGCGAACTGGCAGCGATTGATCAGAGGTCATGGCTTCGGGGAAACCCGCTTGTCCGTCGCTAACAGCAAAGCCGACGCCAGCCTCCGAGGAAGCATAAATGTGTCGGATGGTGGCCGTCGGGAATGCTTCTTTCAACGCTCGCAAGATCGCATCGTCCACAATCTCACCGCCGAGAGTGATGTTCTTGAGTTGGAGCTTGTGGGCGGCGACTGTCATCAAGAGCTTGCGCCACATCGTGGGCGTTGCGGAAAGACAATTACAGTTGGCAGCAATGAATTGCTCCGCCGTTTGATCGAGCGTCGCTCTTTGGGGCGGGACAATCAATGCCGCGCCACTGCAAACGCATTGCAGGAAAACTTGCAGCCCGGCGAAACGGCTCACGTCGTAAAGGAGGCCCCAACGGAAATCCGCGCCGCGAAGTTTGTCCTTCTTCGTTGACCGGGTGAGTGACGCGAGGGAATGCACAACAAACTTTGGGGGACCGGTGGTTCCCGAAGTCGCCAGCAACCATTCCGTCTCCGCTTCGTTTGCCGAAAGAAGCCCATCGCCTTCGGTGGCGACAAACCGTCGCCGATCCCAGCGAATCGCATTTGGAAAGGCTTGGTCGGTTAGAAGCTTGTTGCAATGGCAGCCTGCAAACGCCGCTTGCAACTGGCTCGGTGTCAGCCCTGCTGGCAAGAGCGCCACCTCAGCGGTCCAACCGTCGAGCGCGCACAAGGCCAAGGCAGTGTCCACGTTGTCGCCAAGCAGCAAGCCCACACGCGCGCGGTGCATTTCCGGGTGGTCGTGCCGGAACGCCGCCACACGCTGGAGAACAGTCCCGACAGACCAGGTGCTGTCGGACCCGACGAGAAACTGTCGGTTAGCGGGCGTGCTCTCCAAGTGGGTCACCAGACTCATGATTGCGTGCGGGCCGCGCGTGCTTCATACAGGTGGACAAACTCGCCGAACGTGCGCGGGTAAACAGCCGTCGTCAATTCGCGGAAAGGGTCAAAGCCCAATTCCGCTTCCAGTCTGGCGACCAAGATGGCAAAGCCGAGCGAGTCCAGCCCGGATTGCAGCAGCACGAGATCGTCAGTCAATGCCGTCGTCGGTGCTGTCCCCGCTTCCTCTAGCAGGGAGGCAAACGTTTGTTCAATGTGTTGACGAATATTCATTGTGAAGAAACCATCGTGGCGCCGGCAATGCGCCGGCAAGCTCCCCTTCGTTGTTCATTCAACTAAGCGTGTGAGAACCCGCGCCAGTTCCCCGCGGCGTTCGGGCCACTCCGTCTCCAGCAGTGAGAGCGCAATGGAGTTATAAAACCGGTCGTCACGCCAGACGTGGTCGCGCAACACGCCGTCCACGTGGAAACCAAATCGTTTGTGCATGGACACCGCCGTTTCATTGAACGCGATGACCTCGCAATACACCTTGTGTAAACCCAATTCACCGAACGCCCGCTCCAGCAAAAGAAACTCAGCCGCAGCGCCTACGCCGCGCAAGCGCGCTCCTTCATCGGCAATGTAGAGGCCCAAAAGACAACGGCGATGAGTTGGTTCAATCATCTGGATTGATGCAAGCCCCGCAGCCTTGCCGCTGAATTCCACCACCCAGTAACGATGATCCTTTGAGGTAACAATGCGGCCTATCCATCGTTTATGGTCCTCCCATTGAATCGGCTCGCTCTGATACATGTTCCGGGCAATATCCGGGCGGTTACGCCACTCGAAAACCATGGCGGCATCATCGGCAACCAGCGGGCGCAGTTGAACGATGGGCGTCATGATCCTAGTGGTGTCTCCACGTTCAGGTCGCTCGCGAAATCGGCAATGACACGAGAGTCGCTTGATCCAGTCAACAAACGGACCACCCGAGTTGTACCCAGACCGTCCATCATCCGCCGCCCGCACTTGGAGATGCGCTCCCGCCACTGGCGGTCGGCAGCCAATTCCAGTATGGCGGCGGCGATTTCCTTGGGAGTCAGATCGGCGTGCCAGCCGAGGCTGCGGCCCAGTCCGCTTCTCTCAGCGATTTCAGATAGTGCCCGTTGGTTGTCGGCCAACACGATCATCACGCTGGGCAGTCCCATGAACGCTAGTTCCCAAGAGGTTGTGCCACCAGCGGCGATTGCCACGTCGGCCCAAGCCATCAGTGCTGGCATTTCCTGCGAGTCCACGACCAACTCGCAGCGACTCAGTCTTCCGGTTTCCAGTTTCCGTCCTGTCTGTTGAGGGCTGAGGGATGAAACCTGAGACCTGAGTTGTTCCAAGTGCGAATTTGAGCCGCCAACGACGATCTTCGCTTCCACGTCGAGGCCGCGTAACGCCTCGATCACCTTGCCGGTCACATTGTCCGGGTCGGCACCGCCGAGAGTGACGAGCACCTTGCGGGCAATGGCGGGAATCTCCCGTTTCCAATTGCGCCAACGCAGGAATTCCTCTCGCAGCAGGACGTATTGCGTGCCCAGGAGCAGACGCGTGTGCGGCGAACGCCGGGCATACAAGGCCGGATCTGGTGTGAGGTTCTGATTCAAAACAAAGTCCGCAACGTATTCCCCAGCATGGCCGTAATCGTCCAAAAACAGAAGACGCAGCCCCGCAGCCTTGACTGCGCGTTGGTAGTCCAGTCCGAAGCCATAGCCATCGGCCACAACCCAGGAAGCGTCTTGGCTCTTCGCCATTTCTCCAGTTATTGCTGCGTCATCTCTCGTACCTGGTGTCACGGCCAGCCGCATGCATTGGAATCCCGCTCCAACAAGTCGTGTTTTAAGAGCATCTGTCATTTCAGCAGAAGCAAAGATGGCCGAACCGCCATTCCGACGCCAAGCCTGGGCCAGCGCGAGGCAGCGCATGACATGACCCGTCCCCATGCGAGCGGAGGCGTCAGCGCGGATGAGAAGGCATTCAGACATTCATCTAACTCCGTGCGGCTGTAAACATGCGTTCGGCCCTTACCCAATCTTCCGAGGTATCAATATCTTGCACCTGATATCTGGGTAACACAACAGCGTAAGAACGTGCCGATAAAACGCTAGGGTGCTTGAAAAATGCCGGTTTTCTTCCCCAATAAAATTGACCGGCATCGTGCCAAGCCTCCTGAAGATCTTGAGAAAGTTTGATCTCGTTCTCCGGCCAGAACATGCCCACCGTTCCATCGGCGTTACGTTTTAACGCACGGAAGATGGGGAAAGCTTGAGAGGTGATGCTAAAGGCGAACTCGGCGTCCGCGTGTGCTTTCAGCAATTCAAGTCCTTCGCGGAGGTATTGCGCTTCAAGAAACGGAGCCGTCGCGTAGATACAACAGGCGAACTCCACCGGAGAGCGGTGCTCCTCCCACCAACGGATGGCGTGGGCTATCACCGGCAGAGTGGGTGCATGGTCGTTGGCCAATTGAGCGGGTCTGCGAAACGGGGCTTCCGCCCCGTGCGCTTCGGCGACGGATGCGATTTCATCGTCATCAGTTGAAACAAGAATGGCGTCGAAGGTCGCCGCCGCGCGCGCCGCTTCGATTGACCACGCAATCATCGGCTTTCCACAAAAAGGTTTGATGTTCTTGC
Source organism: uncultured Bifidobacteriaceae bacterium (assembly GCA_964458575.1). GTDB lineage: Bacteria > Verrucomicrobiota > Verrucomicrobiia > Limisphaerales > JADLHS01 > CAYWMD01. The sequence goes on from CAYWMD010000009.1 coordinate 131,629, forward strand.
GTGGGATTCTTTTGCTGCCGCCACGCGCCGGAATGACCGCGATAGTGTTCATTTTGTTCATCTCAACGAGCGGACGGCTTGGATCACGCGCTGAATGTCCTCATCTGAGAGTGCAGGATACAGCGGCAGGCTGAGCGCCTGCGCATAAAATGATTCCGCGTTCGGGCATTTGCCGGGTGCGTAACCGTAGGTCTCACGATACCAAGGCTGCAAATAAACGGGGATGTAAAGCACTTGGGAGCCGATACCCTTCCCGCGCAGTTCGGTCATAACCTGGGTGCGGGTCTTGCCCAAGGCAGCGAAGTCAAGCTGGAGGGTGTAAAGATGCCACGAGACAAGTTGTTGAGAGTTGAAGGTTGAAAGTTGAGGGATTTTTAGAAACGGCAAGCCAGCGAACGCCTCGTTGTAGCGGGCCACGATTTCCTGGCGGCGCTTGATGAAAGCGGGGAGTTTTTTCAGTTGGGAGCGGCCCAAGGCGCATTGCAGGTCGGTAATCCGGTAGTTGTAGCCGAGCTGCTGCATTTCGTAATACCAAGGACCAGTCTCGGCAAGTTGAGAGTGTGAATTGGAACCAAGACCTAGAAAACGCGATGGCTCTCTGACCACGCCATGCGAACGCAGGCAACGGGCTTGCTCTGCCCAAGCCTGATTGTCGGTCACAAGCATCCCGCCTTCACCGGTCGTCATCGTTTTGACAGGATGAAAACTAAAAATGGTCATGTCCGCCCACGGGTGGCCGCCGAGTTTCCAAATCTTGCCGTCGTGGGCGAAGCCGCCCCCCGTGCCGTGGCAGGCATCCTCGATGACGAGCGCCCCGTGTTTGCGAGCCACGTGCGCGATGATCGGCATGTCTGCCGCCTGCCCGGCATAGTCCACCGCAACCACCGCCTTGGTATCGGCCTGCCAATTGGCAGCAAGGAACACTGGGTCAAGATCGTACGAAACCGGGTCAATGTCGGCAAAATCGGGAATGGCACCCACGAAAGCCGCGCAGTTCGCGGAAGCGAGGAAAGTATTTGGAGAAGTTACGACCCGGTGGCCTCGACTGATTCCGCCAACGACCATGGCAAGATGGAGGGCGGCAGTGGCATTGCAAACAGCCACCGCGTGTTTGACCCCAACCATGGCGGCAAACTCGCGCTCGAAGGCCTCAACCTCCGGTCCGCAGGTCAGGAAATCAGAGCGCAAGGCGGCCACGACGGCAGCGATGTCGTCATCATCGAGCTCCTGTCTGCCGTAACGGAGGAATGAAAGGTTGTTCGTCATGTCAATCCGCGTTCGCGCGCCCATTCCTTCGCCTCGGGCAAATCGAGATCGGCAATCATGGTGGCGAGTTGTTTGTCGGTGACCCATTGGGTGTTATTGTCGCTGCCGTAATAGAAACCCTCGGGGCAGGCGGTGCCGCTCTTTTCCATGTGCCAGTTGGCATCCCACCACGGGAAACTCGGCTTGATGATGAAATGATTCTCGAACTGCAACGTCTCGCGGCCGTCATCAACCGGAATCATGACTTCATGCAGTTTTTCGCCGGGGCGGATTCCAATTTCGGGTTGCTCGCAGTCGGGGCCGATGACGCGAGCCAGGTCCACCATGCGCATGCTAGGGATACGCGGCACCCAGATTTCGCCGCCGCGCATGTCGCGCAGGGCGTTAAGGACAAGCGCGGCGCCTTGTTCGAGAGTGATCCAGAACCGCGTCATGCGCGTGTCGGTGATTGGCAGGACGCCTTCCTTGCGTTTGGCGAGGAAGAACGGAATCACACTACCGCGGCTGCCGACGACGTTTCCATACCGGACGACAGAGAAGCGCGTTTGTCGGTTTGGACCGACATAACTGTTGCCGGAAACAAACAGCTTGTCGGAGCAAAGCTTCGTCGCGCCGTAGAGATTTATGGGGTTGGCAGCCTTGTCGGTGCTGACCGCGACGACGTGCTTGACGTTGTTGTCCAGCGCCGCGTTGATGACGTTCTCGGCGCCGAGAATATTGGTTTTGATGAACTCAAACGGGTTGTACTCCGCAGCCGGTACTTGCTTGAGCGCGGCCGCGTGGATTACGTGGGTGACACGTTCCGTGGCGCGGCGCAGGCGCTCCATATCGCGCACGTCGCCGAGGAAAAAGCGGAGACGTTTGCTCACCGATTCACTGAAGTCCTGCCGCATCTGGAACTGTTTGAATTCGTCGCGGCTGTAGACGATGACCGTTGCCGAGGCAGTGCGTTCGAGGATGAGGCGCGCAAGCTTGCGGCCAAGTGAACCGGTACCTCCTGTGATCAGGACGCGGGAGTTCTCGAGGAAGGTTAGCGTGTTGAGGTTAATCATGGCTAAGGTTTTACTTTGTTCTGCCCGCTAGGGGTTTTTCTCCAAGACAACGACATTGTAATACGATATCCAGACAGGCATGTGCCGCACTACGGTTTGCTCGAACCAGATGGCAAAATCCCTAAGCGCTTCATCTTTCAACTTTTCCGCCATCTCCCGCTGATAGGTCTCATAGCGCTCAGAACCGAGGGAATGGCCTATAAGCCGATTGTGGAGGAAAAAGGTATTTGGAGCGCGTTCCACCAGACGAAGCCCGGCGCGGGCACTAGCCTTCTGAAGCTGAGACAGACTGGCGGCAGCGAAGTAATTACCAGGATTGACCGCACGGTTGCTTAGGTCCGGGCTGTCAGCAAACCCGCAGTCCTGTCCGCCAAACTTCCTGCCAAAATCGGCATTTTCACTGCTGGTGAAATGAATCAACAATTTGCCGCCACGGCGGCAACACCGCGCCATCTCCTTCAAGACCTCAGGCCAGTCAGGAAAATGCCCGAGGAACATGCGTGCGACGACCACATCGAACTCCCCGTCCTTGGCCGGTATATTGTGTGCGTCACCGCGACGGATATCAATATTCAGTCCCTTGCTGTTCTCTTCGAGGGCCTTGAGCAGCACCTCGCTGATGTCGCAAGCCGTCACCGAATGGCCATGTTCAGCGAGGAATTTACTAACAATACCGTGGCCTGAGCCTACGTCGAGCACCTTGGAGTTCTTCGGACAATGCTCCAGGAAAAAGCCATTGACGACCGCATCCATCATGGCCGCGCCGGGAATAGTCGTAATGTCGCTGCCCTTGATGAAGGATGCCGCGCCAGATTCTGATTGCCAGAAATTGGTTTTGAAGTCTTTCACCTTCGGCTCGGCGCACTTCCTCCAAACAAACCCAGGTACATGTCGCCTCAAGAAGTCCGCAAGCTTGGTGCGCTTCGCCTTGTTTAGCAGGTCGTTCATGATGTCAATTGACGAGCTTCACACACGTCCACTTTGACGGCACATAGACCTGCGTGTTCTTGGAAAACCGCGCAAAGTAAGTATCGTGTTCGTTGACGCGGCCCTCTTCTACGCGAAACCGTAGCGCCTCGTGGATAGCATCATCGTAATACGCACCGCGCAGCGCAATCCAAACGTTCAACTGATAGTCACCCGGAAAGACGTGGAGACACGGCAACTGAACGGAGATCTTGTGCAGGCCTCGTTGTCGGATGGCGCTGAACCCTTCCCAGCCGGAAACCAAATAGTGCAAGGACACATCCTGCAAGTTGCTGATAGTTATGCCGATCTCGAAATCATCGCTGGGCTGCTTTATGTCGAGACTTAACTCGAACGTGGCTTCTTGTCCCATTTGCAACACGGTGGTGGCGTTTCCCTCGGCATCCAGAATTTGAAGCGTCTTCCAAACCGCGTACTGTTGTTCGCCGAAGCGCTCGACAGTGCGATTCGAAAAATCAACCAGCGCCTGGGCTGGGCTGACTGAAAGGCGTGAATAGCGGTTGATCGCCTCAAACACGTCCCCCGAAAAGAGAACGTCACCCCGATTCAACACCGTTACACGACTACATAGAGCGCTCACAGCGCTTAGGTTGTGGCTGACAAACAGAATTGTTCGTCCCGTTTTGGCAACGTCGCCCATCTTTCCAAGGCACTTCTTTTGAAACTCGGCGTCGCCCACGGCAAGCACTTCGTCCACGACAAGAATCTCCGGTTCCAGATGCGCCGCCACCGCAAACGCCAAGCGCACATACATGCCGGAGGAATAGCGTTTGACGGGAGTATCCAGGAATTTCTCGATCTCCGCAAACGCCACGATTTCGTCCAGCTTCCGGCGAACTTCGGATTTCGTCATCCCAAGAATCGCGCCGTTCAAAAAGATGTTCTCGCGGCCCGTCAGCTCCGGATGGAATCCGGTCCCCACCTCCAGCAAACTCGCCACGCGGCCTTTGACGCGAATCTCGCCTGCCGTCGGCGCGGTGACCCGTGAAAGTATCTTGAGCAGCGTGCTTTTCCCCGCCCCGTTCCGGCCAATGATCCCCAGGATTTCGCCCTGTTTCACCTCGAACGAGATGTCACGCAAGGCCCACATTTCATCATCCCGGAGGGATGATGAAGGACCACTGGACGAGGCGACTACAGGACTACTGACCATGGGACCACTGGACTCTTGTCCTGTTGTCTTGTTGTCCTGTGGTCTCGTCGCCTTGTTGTCTCGTGGTCTCGCAGTCTCGCCCACCTTCGCATACGGATCCGGCTTCCCCCGCACCCGATGCCACCAGCGGTTGAGGTCGTGTCGCAGTGTGCCGGTGCCCAGCACACCGAGGCGGTATTTTTTCCACAAACTCTCAACTTGGATCACTACGTCGGACATACGTAAAAAGGACTACGGACTAGGAGACCACAGACAACTGACCACGAGACCAGAGACCGAGGACCAGGAGGCTGGTGATTGACGCCACTACCTTGCTGAATTTACCTGATTCCTTTTCAACTGCTTTGATCAAACCGTGCAGGCAGGCGAAGGTTTGTTTGGTCTGCCCGATCAGCGCGTCAGCTTCCTCCACGCTCAGATAACCGAGCCGCCGGGAAAGATGGGTGAAATATTGAGTCTCGGAGAGCGATCCGCGCGCGATGTACAAGAAGTGAAGATAGTCCTTCTTGCTCTCACGAGATGAACCTTCGACGATGTTCGCCGGCACCGAATACGATGCCCGGCGCAACTGACTGGTCAGCCCGTAAATCTCCTCTCTGGGAAAGGACCGCGTGCGTTCGTAAACTGCGACAGTCAAATCGTCGGCCAACTTCCACGCCTCAATTCTTGTGTAATCTCTCATGGTCTGTGGTCTCGTGGTCTTGTGGTCTCGTTGTCTGTGGTCTTGTGCTCGCGCCTCCGGCGCTACACCGTATCCATAAACGTCCGCTCGACGTGGTTGAAGAGCACGATGCCGAGGCCCAGAATCAAGGCGATGATGCCGGCGCTCACCGCCAAGTAACCAAGGTTGAACAGGCCCTCGCCCAGAAACGCGTAACGGAAGGCTTCGATGATCGGCGCCATGGGGTTCAAGATGACCATCCAACGTGCGGAGTTGGGAAACATCGACAGGGGGTAAATGACGGGCGTGGCGTACATGGCCAATTGCACGCCGAACGTGACCAGAACCTGGAGGTCGCGGTATTTGGTGGTGAGCGCAGAAACGATAATCCCGCAGCCGAGTCCCAAGGCGGCCATCATGGCCAAGAGCAAAGGGGTAAGGGCAATGGCCCAGTTGGGGTGGATCGCCGCGCCCTTCATCCAAAAGAACAGCAGGAATCCCAGGAACAAGGCGAACTGGATGGCGAATTTGATCAGATTGGAGATGACCACGGAGATCGGAACGCAGAGCCGGGGGAAATAGACTTTGCCAAAGATACCGGCGTTTTGAATGAAGGTGGTGGAGGTGCGGTTGAGGCACTCGGCAAAATAGGTCCAGGCCGTCACTCCGGCCATGTAAAACAGCATCGGCGGCACGCCATCGGTGGGGAGTTTGGCGATGCGTCCGAAGATCAGCGTGAAAAGCAAGGTGGTGAACAGTGGCTGGAGCAGATGCCAGAGCGGCCCAAGTATTGTCTGTTTGTATTGCGCCACGAAATCGCGCCAGACGAAAAGCATGGTGAGGTCGCGATAGCGCCAGAGGTCGACCAGGTGCAGATCAAACCAACCAGTCGTGGGACGGATGATCAGATCCCATTCTGCCGGCGATTTCTGGCTGCTGGATGCTGAATCAGAAACTGTGTTCACGGAACTTCTCCTTCGGTTGGCTCTGCTCCTTGTCTCAGTAATTCCAGTGGTAGAAAATGTCCTTTACGACCTCGTTTTGAAAGGCGATCAGGCCGTCTTCGTGTTGCCACCAGTTGGTGGCGTTATAGCGCGGCAGGGTGATGGCGAGCAGGTGGACTTCGCACGGAGTGCGAGACAACGGACCACTGACCACGGACGACGGACGATTAGAGGACGGAGGCGATTCCAACGCGGAGTGCGGAGTGCGAAGCGCGGAATCGGAGACCGGGGCGCGCAACGCTTTGCGGAAGATCCAGCGGGCGCGACGCGTGTGGAAGATGTCCGTGGGGATGATAACCGAGCCGGCATGATTTTGTTCGACCCATGCGCGCACGGCCAGGGCTTCGTCGCGGGTGCTGGTGACGTTGGTACCGATCATTTCGATGGCGCTTTCGGGAACGCCGAGTTGCAAAAGGACTTTTCGGGCGGTCACAAATTCAGGCACGGTGAGGCCTAATTCCGCCGTGGGAGGCAGTTCGGGCTGCGCAATCAGTATCTTCGGTGCGAGGCCATTGGTGTAGAGGCGCGCGGCTTCGAAGGGGCGGTATTCTAGGCCGCCGCCCAGCACGACGATAGCATCGGCTTTCTGCGGTTGGTCGTTGATGATCCAGGCGTGGGCGAGGCCGGTGAGGAGGGGGGAGCGGAAGACGTAGCCGAGAGCAAAGAGCAGGGAGCAGAGAGCGAGGAGCCAGAGGCAACGGCGGATCAAACGCGGAATGCGGAGTGCGGAACGCGGAGAGCTGCCCTCCGGCTGATCGCCTACGGGTCGCAGAGAAGGGCTGTTTTGTGTGGGGGCAGGCATCGCTCTTAATTTAAAACCTGAAATTCTGAAAAGCTGAAACGCTGAAAAGCTGAAATTGGATTAAGATTACGATCAGGATTAAGACGGTGGACGGAGGACGGAAACCTGCCCGGTGAAGTAGCGGGACTGAATCCACTTCACGGGCCAAGGAAAGCGGAAACTTGCCCGTTGAAGTAGCGGGACTGAATGCACTTCACGGGCCAAGGAAAGCGGAACATTGAACATCCAACATCCATTCAAGGCTAAAGGCTAAAGGCTGAAGGCTAAAATTGATTTACCACGAAAGACACGAAAGACACGAAATACTTGAGGGCTGAGACCGGAAACTGGAGACCTGCCCGGTGAAGTAGCGGGACTGAATGCACTTCACGGGCCAAGGAAAGCGGAAACTTGAAACCTGAAAAGCTGAAAAGCTGAAATTGGATTAAGATTACGATCAGGATAAGGAGCGGGAAGAAAGGAACAGGGGCCAAATCCAAGTCATGCAGCCGTCGGTTGGGTGGAAGCCGCGCGCCAGCGGGCGGCCATCTCGCGCCATGCCCGCTCATGCTCGGGCCAATCGTGCAGAATGGAAGGATCGAAATCCGCGCCGTTCTGCCAAACCAGCGTCTTGAAGTCGGGATCCAAGCGGACCGTCCGAAACAGCGCTGGGTCGCGCAACGGGCCATAGAGTTCGCCCCAGAGAATCGGTTCGAAGTCAATGAGGCGCTCCAAGCCATCGTCGAAACGAATCTGCAGGCGGTAGCCCCCGGCCAGTTCGAATGCAACCAGATGATAAAGCGGATGCGTCATGAGAGCAATTTAGCGGAGTGGTTCGATGGATGCAACCCTGCCCCAGTGAAGTAGGCGGAGCCACTTCACGGGGCAAGGACGGAAATCACCGAACCTTGAAACTTGAAACCTGCCCGGTGAAGTAGCGGGACTGAATGCACTTCACGGGCCAAGGAAAGCGGAAACTTGAAACCTGAAACCTGAACATAGGACAAAAGGGACGGAAAGGACGGCGAAGCAAACATCCAACATCGAACAACCAACATCCAACAACCAAGGCTGGAAACTGAGCAAACAAGCCTGAAGGCTAAAATTGATTTACCACGAAAGACACAAAAGACACGAAAGACACCAAAAACTTGAGACCTGAGACCGGAAACGTGACCAAAAACTAAAAAGCTGAAAAGCTGAAAAGCTGAAACTATTCAACCGCAAAGCGCGAAGCGGACGGCGCAAAGGGCAAAAGCTGAAACCATGCAAACGCGGAGGGCGGAGCGCGGAGTGCGGAGCAAAGGCAAATGCTGAAATCCTGACATGCGGAAAGGCGAAGGTTCATTGGGCAGATTGTCTTTTTTTCCAGGCGGCGACGATTTCGTGGAGGGTTTGGTCCAGGGTTTTGGTGATGTCCCATTTGGGATAGTGCGCGCGCATTTTGCGCAGGTCGCTGTAATAGCAGATGTGGTCGCCGATGCGGTTCTGGTCCACGTAGGTGTAAACCTGCGCCCGGCCAGTGAATTTTTCCGTGAGCTGGAAGGCTTCGAGGATGGAGCAGGAATTGGCCTTGCCGCCGCCGAGGTTGTAAACCTCACCGGGCCGTGGTGATTCGACAAACGCGGCCATGAAGCGGGCGACGTCGAGGGAGTGGATGTTGTCGCGGACTTGTTTGCCTTTGTAACCAAACACCTTGTATTCGCGGCCTTCGAGGTTGCATTTGACGAGGTAACTCAGGAAGCCGTGGAGTTCGACGCCGGTGTGGTTCGGACCGGTCAAACAACCGCCGCGCAGACAGCACGTGGGCAGGCCGAAGTAGCGGCCGTATTCCTGGACCATGATGTCGCCGGCGACCTTGGACGCGCCGAACAGGGAGTGTTTGGATTGGTCAATGGTGAAGGTTTCCGGGATGCCGTGTTCGTAGGCCGGGTCGGCGTAGTCCCAACGGGTCTCGAGTTCCTTGAGCGGGATGCGATTGGGGGCGTCGCCATAGACCTTGTTGGTGGACATGTGGATGAAGGGTGATTCGGGACAGGCCTGGCGGGCGGCTTCGAGGAGGTTCAAGGTGCCGACGGCGTTGGTATCGAAGTCGTCGAAGGGAATGGCGGCGGCGCGGTCGTGGCTGGGTTGGGCGGCGGTATGGACGATGACGGCGGGGCGGAGCGTCTGGAGCAGGGAGGCCACGCCGGCGCGGTCGCGAATGTCGAGTTCGTGATGGACGAAGCCGGGGAGTTGTTGTTGGAGGCGTTGCTGGTTCCAGCGGGTGTCGCCCTGCGGGCCGAAGAAGACGGCGCGCTGGTTGTTGTCCACGCCGTGGACGGTGTAGCCCAGTTCACGGGCGAACCAGGTGCAGACCTCCGAGCCGATGAGGCCGGAAGAGCCGGTGACGAGGAGTTTCATGGAGAATTGAGACCGGAAACTTGAAACGTGAGACCTGAAACGTGAGACCTGAAACGTGAGACCTGAAACGTGAGACGCGAAAACTGAAAGCTGAGAACCGCTATTCTTCCGAGCGCTTCTTAGTGTGCTTGGACATGGTAACGAAGATGGAAATCAGTTCGTTGGCTTCAGTCCAAATCGGTTGGATGTCTGTGGCAGGGACACTACAATCATCCTGTAAAAGTTCGAGCCAGAGCTGGGTTTCGTCCGCTTCCTGGGCGCATTGGTCAATTTTAGAAACAAATTCGGCCGCAGACCGAGCTCTCGACGCCTCGCGATAGTTGGCCGCGACCGAAGTGCCCGCGCGCAGCAGTTGATTTCCCAAGATGCGCACTTCGTCGCGGCGTTTGTCCAGCTTGATATAAAAACGCACTACAACGCCGGCAAATTCCTTCGTCCTACGCCTGAGTGCCTTTTTTCGTTCGTCCATGTTCTTGGGACATCAGCGCCAGTTTTCCAAGGGTTGGCGCGAGGTTAGGGTTGTGAGAATGGCGCAGAGGAGCAGGAACAAAAAGAGGATGGAATACATTTGCAACGGGAAATCCCAGCGCGCGTGCAGGAGACAGCCGCCGAGCGCCAGCCAGAGGAGCATGACGAATGGGCTGTTCACCGGTATGCCGCCCGGGGCAAACCATCGCGCCAGAACGAGCAGGAAGGCCAGGCCAATGAGAGCGCTGCCCACCCGACCGAAGGTAATGCGGGTTTCCAACCAGTCGTTGTGCAGTTGGGCGGGCCAGTATTCGTCCTGCGACGTGCGGTACATTTGAAAGATCGGTTCGAAGGTGCCAGGGCCCGTGCCAAGCCACCGGTAATCCTTTGCGATTTGCCGCGCCGTCACATTCATGGATTCGCGGCCGGCAAAGCCGCTTTCAACTTCGGTCATTCGCGCGCTCAGTTTGTCCCAACTCGGGCCCAGACCCACGGCGAGCGCCGCCCCAAAGAAGAGGATCGCGCCAAACTTGACGATCGGATGGCGGCGGCGCAGGCCGAACAGGAGAATGGCGGCCGCGCCCACGAGACCGGCCAGCGCGACGAGCGCTCCGCCGCGGCTCACGGAGAAGATGGCACCGGTTGCCATCACGATCACGCAGGGGAGGAGAAGATGGCGAGCCCGGCTGGAGGACGGAGATCGGAGATCGGAGACCGGAGGGGCGGAACATTGAACATCCAACATCGAACATTCAACATCCAATGAAGGAGTGGGGGAAGGCGGATGGGAGACCTGAGACCTGAGGTCTGAGTCTGGAGTCTGGAGTCTGGAGTCTGGAGTCCTGAGATCCGAAACCGGAGACTGGCGACCGGAGACTGGAGACGTGAGAGCGGAGGACGAGGAGCGGCGGGCGGCGCGGTGCAGGGTCCACCAGAGGCCGAGGGTGGCGGGCCAGACGAGGTTGAGGTATTGCGCGCCGTTGGAGCGATAGGCGTAAGGGCCGAACTGGGAAATGGCCTCGCGGTTTATGCGGGTGGGCATGAACCACAGGAGTTTGTTGGTGCCGGAAAGGCGCTGGCAGATGCCTTCCACGGCCAAGAGCGCGCCGTTGATGCTCAAAATCCAGAGCAGTTGGCGGAGGCGTTGGGGGAGATTCTGAAACGTTGAAATCTGAAATCTGAAACCTGAAACCTGAGACGACGGACCAGGGACAACGGACGAGGGACCAGGAGAAGCGGGCAGCGAAGAATTGGGGGCCGCGTGCGCAGAGCGGAGGGAGCGGGCTTCGTCGGCGGAGCAGCCGAGCAGCCAGTCGCGCAAGGCCCAGAAGGACAGGGCCAAGGCCAGGTAGTTCCAGAAGGCGTCCCAGGTTTTATTGCCGGCATAGCTGTGCGGCAGCCATGGGATGAAATCCCGGTAGGCGAAGCTTCCCTGAAGTCGTTGGTACGTGGCGCGGGCGTTCACGGCGCTGGCCAGGCAATAGCCCAGGATCAGCACCGTCAAGAGAGCCAGCGCAGCGGTCACAATTCCCGCCGATCGCGATTTTGTCGTGGCCGAGCCCGCCAAGGCAAGATCCCCCCAGCGGGCGGGCCGGTAACCGTGACGGAAGCGGATGTAGAGTTTGGCCAACAGGAGGAGGCCGAGCGAATAGCCACAGGCGTTCATCACCCAGATGGACCAAGGCAAGGTGGTGCCAAAGGCCCAGGGGCTGAAAACGACCATGAGGTAAATCAGGATGCCGCTGAACCCATCAGCGAACTGGTAGAACCGGAGGCGGCGGAGGGTGAGGGGCATGAGGGACTAAAAGGGCAAACGCTGAAATGCTGAAAACTGAAAGGCTGAAATCGGATTAAGATTACGATTAAGAGTAAGACGGAGGACGGAGGTCAGATACGATTAACCACGAAATACGCGAAATACACAAAAAGGTGACACGAGACGACGGACCAGCCCAGTGAAGCAGCCCGGTGGAATACAGAATTGATTCCACGGGCCAAGGCAGACTTCACGGGCCAAGGACGATGGACTCAAAGATAAAAGGGGCAGAGCGCAACGCGGGAAGCGCGGAGTGGGGAGTGCGTGACCGCCAAAATCTGAAATCTGAAAAGCTGACATGCTGAAATCGGATTAAGATTACGATTAAGAGTAAGACGGAGGACGGAGGTCAGATACGATTAACCACGAAATACGCGAAATACACAAAAAGGTGACACGAGACGACGGACCAGCCCAGTGAAGCAGCCCGGTGGAATACAGAATTGATTCCACGGGCCAAGGCAGACTTCACGGGCCAAGGACGATGGACTCAAAGATAAAAGGGGCAGAGCGCAACGCGGGAAGCGCGGAGTGGGGAGTGCGTGACCGCCAAAATCTGAAATCTGAAAAGCTGACATGCTGAAATCGGATTAAGATTACGATTAAGAGTAAGACGGAGGACGGTGACCTGCCCATCCAACATTCAACATCCAATCAAGCCTGAAGGCTGAGACCTGAGACCTGACCTGAGACCTGACCTGAGACCTGAGACCTGAGACCTGACCTGAGACCAGGGCAAGCTGCCGCCCTTGGCCGTTTGGCGGAGTTCTCCGCGAAAGACCCTTCGCCGGTTCTCGATTGTCGTTCCAAGCACTGTGTCTCCAGTGCCAGTGTGCGGGCGTCCGTTCTCACGCACGCCCGTCGTCCACTTACCCCCGACCAGTCACACCTACCTTGACTTGCCTCCGCAGCGCTTGCTCGGCGCTGAGCGCCGGCGTTAGCGTCCGGTTGCCGGCCAACCCAACTGGTCCACCCCATTCAACCGCCCAAAACCCGCAGCAACAGCGGGAGCACCTGGCGGCTGTTGCGGCTCCAAGTTCGCAATGTGGCAATGCGCCGCAGGGCATGATCGCGCTGAGCCGCCGGACTGGACTGCGCCAATCGGGCAAGGCGATCCAGCCGTTCTTCGCTGATGCTCAACTGCGGTTGGATTTTTTCCCGTAAGAAATTGCCGGCCAGTTTGCGCAACTCGGCGACGGCTTCGTAATGCACCCGCCGGTGGCCGGGGACTTCGACGGGCCGGACGGCCCCGATTTCCCGCAAGAATTTGAGTCCCTGGCTGGCCGAGCCTTTGCTGATTTGCAGACGCGCTTCAATATCCTCCATCGTCTGGGGTTGCCGGGAAATGAAGATGAAGCCGTAGATTTGACCGAACGAACCGGGCTGGCCGAGCGCACGCGACAGGCGCACGAACATATCAATGAACTCGAATTCCAACGCTCCCAGGGTCTGCGCCTTCGGAACCGGCCGAGGATCCTCCCGCCGCTGGAGTGTGGGTGAAGCCATTAGGGGTTGATTATGTCAGCCCGGACCTTGAGTTCAAGCAAAAATGAAAAGAATTTGGGTCGGTAGATTTGCGGATTTGGGGAGGCCCTGGCTGAGGGTGCAACAGCATTCGTTGCAAGCCTTGCTTTTTGCGTCACCTGACCCCGACCCCGATTATATGCCCTCCGCCGTAGCGATGGCCTCAAATGCAGGGCAAAGATCCGCGGTGTGGGCGTTCAAAAAGCGCACGACTTTGACGTTGTCCAGCAGTCTCTTGATGGATCCGCGCGCCAACGTCAGCCTCATCATGTTTTCCGATAGGCTCCCTCGATGGCTTTAAAATCCCGCTCGATTTACTGCTACGTGGTCACCCGCAACGACCCGCGACTGGCAAGTTGGTTTTCTTCCGACCGAATGTTAGAAGGATTTTTCTTCCGACCAAATGTCAGAAGCCCAAAAACTTCATGTTCGCGTGAGAAAATGGGCGGGCAATGCGTTGAACCTAATTCTACATCCGGATCTACGTGGCTGGATGTTGTTGGTTGCGGGTCTTGGTGCAATTGCTCAGTTTTCCGGAAAATAAGTGCTGAAAAAGCTTCCACGGATCAGAAGGTTGCAGGTTCAACTCCGGATGGGTGCGCCACTTTTCAGATCGGGGTCGCCTGGATTTCACTTTGCGGCTGCCGACGACAGCTTGATTGGGGAAGCTGCGCAGGGCGGCGCGTGACCCCGAGGTAACAAATTAAGTTTTGACTTTAGCCACAAACCCCGACATAAACATCTTACTCACAACATGAAAAACCAATTCGTCCTTGCCGGATGCCTGGGGCTGGCCGGCCTGCAATTCCTCAGCGCCCAGGTGAACAACGAAGGCCTAGCCAACGACATCATTGCCGCCCGCCAGAAGAACGCGGCGCTGATGAAACAATACTCGTGGAACTGCCGCACGGAGATCCTCGAAAACGGCGAAACCAAGGACACGCGCATTGATCAGGTGACGTTTGGTCCCGACGGGCAGCCCCAGCACACGCAGGTGAGCGACCAGAGCAACCCGCTGCCCGGGGGATTCGTCCGCAAGCGGATCGCGGAGGACAAACGCAAGGAAATGGAAAAGTTTCTCACCGGTCTGCGCACCTTCCTGCATCAGTACACCCTGCCCACCGCCGGCAAGGTGATTGACTTCATCAGCAAGACGCCGATTCCCGCCCCCGGCCCCGGCGGCGTTCTGCAACTCAGCGGGGCCAGCGTGGTGATGCCGGGCGACACGGTCTCGATCGCGGTCAACGCGCCCACGAAACAAACCCAGCGCATGAGCGTCATGACGTTTTATCAGGCCCAGGAGGTGACCGTCACCGCGACATTCAAAACGCTGGCGAATGGACTGAACTATCCGGCTTACGTCCAAGTCAACGTCCCGGACAAGAACCTGAGCGTGCTGATTCAGAACTACGATTACATCAACCAGAACTATTGACGACGATTGGCGCGTGGCCAATCTCCGCGGGCGACCGGCAGGGGGGACTGACTTTCCACTCGCAACTGCCACCGTCGGCTGAGAACCAGATTTTTTTCAACATGAATCCGCCGCGGATTTTTGCCATTGGGCTTGGCCTGCTCCTGACCGGGTTCGCACTCGTCGCAGCCCGCTCCGCCCACGCGCAGGCGCCCGCACCGGGTCAGAAACTCGACCCGCTCGCGCTGCAATGGCCGCGCGAGTTCAACGGCAGCGGCTACGAATTCGCCGTCTATCAGCCGCAAATCTCCGAATGGCCGGGCAACCAGATCGAGGGCCGTTTCGCCGTCGCCGTCCGCCCCGCCGGCACGAGCAACGAAACCTACGGCGTCGTGTTTTTCCAGGCGCGCACGGAAATTGACAAGATGAGCCGGCTCGTGACGCTGGAGGATTTTCAGATCACGAAAACCGATTTCCCCACCGAGCGGGCGTTGGAGAGAAAGTACCAGGCCGTCATTCAGGCCGAGTTGCCCACCACGGCCAAAACCATCCCGTTGGATCACCTGGAGTCGGTGTTCGTCATCTCCGGCGATGTCGAGAAGGCGAAAATCCAGCCGGTGGACAACACGCCGCCCCGCATCATTTACACGACCACGCCGTCGCTGCTGGTGCTGGTGGACGGCTCGCCGTTGCTGCGGTCGTTGGTCGGGGACTACGGCCGCGTCATCAACACGCGTTCGGTCATGCTCTACAACACCAACGTCTGGTCGCAGGGCTATTATCTCTACGCCGCGAGCAACTGGTACAGCGCCCCCTCGATCGAAGGTCCCTGGACGGTGACGCTCAGTCCGCCCGGCGACATCGCCGCGGCGCTCGCCGCGGCGCTGGCGACGAAGCAGGTGGACCCGGCGTATCCGAAATCCGCGCTCGCCGCGCCGCTGACGATTTACGTCGCCACCTCGCCCGCGGAATTGCTCCAGACCAGCGGCATGGCGAACCTGCTTTCGTACGCCAACACCGACCTGCTGTACGTTGCCAATTCCGACAACGCGATTTTCTATTATCTCGACGACGCGAATTATTACGTGCTGATCTCCGGACGTTGGTTCAAGTCCATGTCGCTTTATGGTCCGTGGACTTTTGTGGCGCCCGACAAGCTGCCGGCGGACTTCAAAAAGATTCCACCCGATGGACCGAAAGCCAACGCACTCGTGTCCGTGGCCGGCACGCCGATGGCGCAGGAGGCGGTGATTGCCAATTCGATTCCGCAAACGGCGACCATCAACCGCCAGGCGGCCAAGCTCGACGTCGAATACGCCGGCGCGCCGAGCTTTGCGTCCATCCCGGACACGAAACTGAGCTACGCCACCAATACGCCCACCCCGGTCATCTCGGTGAACCCGCAAACGTACTATGCCTGCCAGGGTGGCGTGTGGTTCGTATCCGGCAGCGCGGTTGGTCCCTGGGTCGTGGCGACCTCGGTGCCGCCCGCGATCTACACCATTCCCCCGAGTTGCCCGGTTCATTACGTCACTTACGTTTATGTCTATGGTTCGACCGCAACGGTCGTGTACGTCGGCTACACGCCGGGCTACATGGGAACGGTGGTCGCACCCGGCGGCGTGGTGGTTTACGGGACCGGCTACGTGTATCCGCCGGTGGTCGTCGGCACGACCTACGTCTGCTATCCACAAACCTACGGCTCGGGCGCGTCATTCGCGCTCGGGGCGACGGTGGGGTTTGCGTTTGGCTTTGCGGCGGGTTCCAGTTCCGGCTGCTTCTACGAACCGTATTGGGGATGTTATCACTACGTTTACCCGAGTTATGCCAGCTACGGGTGCTGCAACGTGAATTCGTGCAATTATTACACGCACTGGGGCACGTCCGTGTGCGGCACGGCCAGCTACGGCTACAACCCCTACACCGGCCAGGAATGGGCCAATCGCAGCGCCAGCACCTACAATCCCTATACCGGCACGCGGGGCACCGTCAGCGGCAGTGCCACTTACAATCCCTGGACCGGCCAGGGCTCCGCCGCGCGCAACGGGTCCTGGTACAACCCCTACAGCGGCGCGAGCGCCAAGGCCAGCAGCTACGGCAACGTGAATTATCAATCCGGAAATTATTCGGGCGGCCGGTCGGCCTCGGGTTACAACCCCACCACCGGGCGGAGCGCTGACGGTTCGTCCAGCATCTCCGGCAACATGTACAACGGCAATTACAACGCCAGCCGCAACGTGGATTACAACGACGCCAAAACCGGTTCGAGCGTGGACGCGCAGAAGAGCGTTTCCGGCAACGTTTACAACGGCACGGCCAGCGTGAACAGTTCCGGCACCGCGACGAGCGGACGCACGGGCAACTCGGTTGCCTGGAACAACGGCACCGTCACCTCCGATAAGAACGGCAACACCTACACTTACAACCAGGGCCAGTCCTCGGCCAACCGGTCCACGGCGCAAAGCGAGGCGTCGGCCAGCCATCCGCAAGCCGCTCAATCGTCGTGGGGCGGCCGGTCGCCCACCACTTCGACGTGGGGCGGCGGCGCCAGTTCCTGGGCGGACAAGGGTTGGAACAGCTCCAGTTGGAACAAGTCCAGCAGTGCGGCGAGTGATTTCAATCGCGAAAGCTGGGGGCAATCCACCGGCGCGGATCGTTTCAACAACTGGCACAGCTCCGGGGGCGGTGGTTGGGGCGGAACCCGCGACGACAGCGGCGGGTGGGATCGCGGCGGCGGCGGTGGTGGTGGTTGGGGCGGCCGCAGCGGTGGCGGCTTCCGACGTTGAGATGAGAGCTGTTGAACGAACCTGAATCTAAAGCACATATTATGAAGATCGCGAAAGTCTTCCTGGTTTCCTTTGTCACGCTGGGTGCATTGCTCATTGTGGGTTGCCAGTCGAACTCGCCCTCGCATTACATCTCGCCGCAGGTCACCGGGCGGGTGCTCGACGCGCAGACCCACCAGCCGGTCGCCGACGTCAAGGTGACACGGGTAAGTTCGGGCGAAAGCCTGCAGGACATGGAAACGCCGCGGGGTGGCAAAGCCATGGAAAAAGCGCCCGCCGTCCGCACGGGCACGGACGGGTCGTATGTGCTCGACAGCGAACGCGCGTTGAGCTTCTTTCAAAAGTCCGGCTGGTATTCCGTCACGCTTTCCTTTGAGCATCCGCACTACGAACGGTTCCTGACCACTTACACGATCACCGACGCAACCCTGTCCCCCGGTGGCGAGCCGTGGGTGAAGGCAAAGGACGTTCTCTTGTTTCCCTTGCAAAAATGACAGAAACCAACCAACCAACTACGAACCACCAAAGCATGAAAACCGAAACCCACATCCCTGAAACCATCGCACCCCAAAGTGCGCACTCTCACAAACAACCCCGCGCACTCCGCAACACGCTGACGATCCTGCTTCCGTGTTTGTTCGCGCTGGCATTGGCGGCGGGCTGCGCCTCGACCAAGGTCAGCAACCAGCAGCAAACTTTCTCCGGCGTTCTGCCCAAACCCGATCACATCTGGGTTTACGATTTTGTCGCCACCGGCGCCGACGTGCCGTCGGACTCCCCGCTGGTCGGCGAATCCAACCTCGACATGACCCCGCAATCGGACAAGGAAATTGCCGAAGGCCGGAAACTGGGTTCGCAAATTGCCAATCAACTGGCCCAGGAAATCCGCGCCATGGGCCTGCCGGGAGCGACCGCCTGGCCCGGCATGAAACCGCAACCGAACGACATCATCCTCCGGGGCTATCTCCTCACCGTCAAGCAGGGCAGCGCCGGCGCGCGCGTGCTGATCGGTTTCGGCGCCGGCGGCTCCGAAGTGCGCACAATGGTCGAGGGTTTCCAGGTCCAGGCCGACGGGCAGCAGCGCATGCTGGGTTCGGGCACGGTGGACGCCAAGGGCAACAAGACCCCGGGCGCGGCCCTCGGCCTGGCCACGTTTCTCGCCACGAAAAATCCCGCCGGCCTCATCCTCAGCAGCGGCATGAAGGTTTATGGCGAGGCCAGCGGCAGCGACACGGTGGAAGGCCGCGCCAAGGCCACCGCCAAGGAAATCGGCGATCTGCTCAAGAAACGCTTTGTGGAACAGGGCTGGATCAGCCAGTGACCGATGTTCTACCAATTCATGAGTCCACCGCTGATATCTGCGATTGTCTTTAGTGCCTTGTTTGGTGCGGCCCTGCTGGGCATGCAACTGCGTCGCCGGTTGCCGGACCATCACTTGTGCGACAAGACCAAGGATGCCGTGCGGATTGGCATGGGTTCGGTGGCGACCATGGCGGCGCTCGTCCTGGGGTTGCTCGTAGCTTCCACGAAGGGGACCTACGACACGGAGAAGAGCGAACTGATTCAACTTTCGGCCAAGATCATCTGGCTCGACCGGTTGCTGATCAATTATGGTCCCGAGTCCAAGGAGTGCCGTGCGATTTTACGGCATGCCGTGCAAGCGTCCGTCAAACGAATGT
Source organism: uncultured Bifidobacteriaceae bacterium (assembly GCA_964458575.1). Lineage (GTDB taxonomy): Bacteria > Verrucomicrobiota > Verrucomicrobiia > Limisphaerales > JADLHS01 > CAYWMD01. The sequence continues at coordinate 150,623 of CAYWMD010000009.1, forward strand.
GGCCGGATGAAGGGACAGGGCTTGAGGAAGCGGCTCCGACTTCCGTTTGGAGTCAGGAGTTGCCGATGACCATTCAAAAGATGTCGCCGCAGACCGAGGCGCAACGTAGCTTTAAATCGCAGGCAGTGGTTACGGCGGCCGACCTGGGGCAGATGCGCTGGTTGCTGTTCGAACAAACGGAATCTTCCATCTCCACACCGCTGCTCGTCATGATGGTGTTTTGGCTGGCGTTGACGTACTTGAGTGTCGGGCTTTTTGCGCCACCAAACGGCACCGTGGTGATCGCCCAATTGATGGCGGCACTGGCGGTGGCTGGTGCGCTGTTCCTCATCCTGGAGCTTGATCAACCTTTCAGCGGCCTCGTCAAGATTTCCAGCGCGCCCATGGTCAATGCCTTGGACCAACTCGTGAAATGAAATTTGCGGGATGACAAAGATTAACCGAAACAAAAACAGCGTAACCTATCAGTCCAACAACACAATGAAATCGATAACCACCCAGAAATCGCTTCTTTGGGGTCTGGCAATCGCCGCGGCAGCGGCGACACTCTCCACGAAAGCGGTCGAAACCACCGGCACGCCGGGTTCCCCCGGCGCCACCACCACCATCAGCGGCAAACAACTGCCCGCGCCCGACCCAAAATTCGGCGGGGTGATCAAGGATGACGCGCTGAAATCCAAAGCCTGGTGGGCGCCGCGCATCGTGCCACCCAAGCAAGCGCCCAACGTCCTGCTCATCATGACCGACGACTCCGGCTTTGGCGTGCCGAGCACGTTTGGGGGCGTCATCCCTACACCCGCGCTGGATCGCATCGCGAAAAGCGGCCTGCGCTACACGCAGTTTCATTCGACCGCGCTGTGCTCGCCGACGCGCGCGGCGCTGATCACCGGGCGCAACCATCACTCGGTGGGTTTCGGGGTCATCTCCGAGCAGTCCACCGGCTTCCCCGGCTACAACAGCATCATCCCGAAGGACAAGGCCACCATCGGTCGCATCCTTAAGGACAATGGCTTTACGACTTCCTGGTTCGGCAAGGACCACAACACCCCGACTTTTGCCGCCAGTCAATTGGGGCCGTTTGACCTGTGGCCGACGGGCCTGGGCTTCGAATACTTTTATGGTTTCGTCGGCGGCGACGCGAACCAGTGGGCGCCGAACCTGTTCCGCAACACCACGCAAATTTATCCTTTTGAAGGCAAAGCGCCGGGCACTTGGAATCTCACCACCGCGATGGCCGATGACGCGATTGATTGGATGAATCGGATGAACCAGATTGATCCGAGCAAGCCCTTCTTCTGCTACTATGTCCCCGGTGGCACGCACGCGCCGCATCATCCGACCAAGGAATGGGTGGACAAGATCAGCGCGATGCACTTGTTCGATAAGGGCTGGAATCAATTGCGCGAAACCATTTTCGCCAACCAGAAAAAGCTCGGCCTCATTCCGCCCGACACCAAACTCACGGCCTGGCCGGACAAACTGATCAAACAATGGGATCAGCTCACCGCGGACGAGAAGAAGTTGTATATCCGCCAGGTGGACGTCTTCGCGGCCTATGCGGCCTACACCGACCATGAAATCGGCCGCGTGATTCAAGCCGTCGAGGACATGGGCAAGCTTGACAACACGCTTATCATCTACATCAATGGCGACAACGGCACGAGTGCCGAGGGTCAACTCATCGGCACGCCCAACGAAGTCGCCATGTTCAACGGCGTGCAAGTGCCGGTGGAGGATCAACTCAAGTATTTCTACGATGTCTGGGGCACCGAGCAGACCTACAACCACATGGCCGTGGGTTGGGCCTGGGCCTTCGACACGCCGTTCTCCTGGACCAAGCAGATCGCCTCGCACCTCGGCGGCGTCCGCCAGGGCATGTGCGTCTCGTGGCCCGGCCACATCAAGGACGTCGGCGGCATCCGCACGCAGTTCCATCACATGATTGACGTCGTGCCCACCATCCTCGAAGCCTGCGGCATCCAGCAGCCCGAGTACGTGGACGGCATCAAGCAGTCCCCAATCGAAGGCGTGAGCTTCGCCTACACATTTGATGAGAAAAACAAGCATGCGCCCTCGACCCACAAGACGCAGTACTTCGAGATGATGGGCGACCACGCCATCTATCACGAAGGCTGGATGCTCAGCACCAAGGTCATTCGCCCGCCGTGGGACGTCGTCGGCGCCGTCAACCCCGACCCGCTCAACAACGTCACTTGGGAACTCTACGACCTGACCAAGGACTTCTCGCAAGCGGAAGACGTCGCTGCCAAATACCCGGGCAAGGTCAAAGAGCTCAAGGAAATCTTCCTCAAGGAAGCGAAGAAGTATGAAGTGCTCCCGCTCGACGCCTCGGTGGCCACGCGCCTGGTCATGCCGCGACCGAACATTACCGCCGGACGCAATGAATTCGTTTATACGCGACCCATGATCGGCCTGCCGCAAGGTGATTCGCCCATGCTCATCAACTGCTCCTACACCGTCACCGCCGACATCACCGTGCCCGAAGGCGGCGCGGAAGGCGTGCTGCTTACTTCCGGTGGGCGCTTCGGAGGCTACGGATTCTATCTGCTCAAGGGCAAACCCGTCTGGTGCTGGAATCTGGTGGACCTCAAACGCATCAAATGGGAGGGCAAGGAAGCCATTTCCCCCGGCAGGCATGTCGTCGAGTTTGATTTCAAATACACCGGTCTCGGTGCCGCCACGCTCGCCTTCAACAACATGAGCGGCATCGGCCAGCCCGGCACGGGCACGCTGAAGGTGGACGGCCAGATTGTCGCCACGGAAACCATGCCGCACACCATCCCGCTCATTCTTCAGTGGGACGAGAGCTTTGACATTGGCAGCGACACACTCACAAGCGTGAACGACGCCGACTATCAGCCGCCCTTCACCCTCACCGCCAAGTTGAACAAGCTGACGGTCAAAGTGGACCGCCCGCAGCTCTCCCCTGCGGACATCCAGCGGCTGGAGGCCGGCATGAAGAAGGCCGAAGCTGGCCGCGAGTAACTCCGATCCGTTCGTGAACCACGCGGGCCGCTTCGCCAGGAGCGGCCCGCTTCTTTTGCGTGGCGCGGACTTCCAAGTCTGCCGTATCGCGGGTTGCCAAACCCGCGGCCCGCCCGCCTGCGTGCGGAACGCCGATTTGGAAATCAGCGACACAGCAGGTTTGGAAACCTGCGCTACGCTGGGAACACCCCGGATGCCCACCGGCGAGCGAGGCGTCGCGCTCCGCTTACCGCCGCAGCCCAAATCCCTCATAGTCTTCCCGCATGGGCACGCTCTACTACGGCGACAACTCGACATCCTGCGCCGCTACCTCAAGGACGAGTCGGTGAACCTCGTCTAATCTCGACGCGCTTTCATTTATGATATGGGTGACAGGGGCTGATACCAGAATCGGCCGCCTCATGACAATAGAGGGTTGGAAACAACCAAAATTCGCGAAGCCGTTACCTCAAAGCTCTGCATTAGTTTGTTCTGTGATCAAATTCAATGATCCATGCGGCACATGGCGGATCCCAATCCACGTCAGACCACGCAATAAGACTGCTCCCAAACGCACCGGTCTTACGCTCGCCATTAATCGGCGATAATTTTTCTGCGGACTGGCGGCGCGGAGAACCATAGACGCATGCGGGGTTGCGAGATTTGTATATGAAGTTCGTTGCAGGAAATCACGTGTTCCGCACGGCTTTGGCTGCCGTAGTTGCGGCGACCACTGCGATTTCACAGTCTGCCAGTCCCTCACCCGCTGCCACCGGCAAGCGGCCCAACATCGTCATCCTCCTCGCCGATGATCTGGGCTTTTCGGACATGGGCTGCTTCGGCAGCGAGATCAAAACGCCAAACCTCGATTCTCTCGCCAAGGCCGGGGTGCGGTTCACCCAGTTCTACACGAGCGCCAGTTGTTCGCCCACGCGCTCCATGCTGCTCAGCGGCACGGACACGCATCTCAACGGCCTGGGCAACATGAACGAGATGACGGCGCCCAACCAGCGGGGCGTGGACGGCTACGAAGGTTACCTCAACAACCGCGTGGCGACCCTGCCACAACTGCTCAAGGATGCCGGCTACCACACCTACATGGCGGGCAAATGGCACCTGGGGAAACAGCCCGACCAAATCCCCGCCGCGCGCGGATTCGAACGTGACTTCGCGCTGCTCGACGGCGCGGGCAGCTACTGGGACATGGCGAATTTCAGCGCCAATACTCCGAAATCCACTTTCACCGAGGATGGCCGCTACCTGAAAAAACTGCCCAAGAACTACTACGCTACGAAGACCTATACCGACAAGATGATCGGTTACATCGAGGCGAACCGGGCGGATGGCAAACCGTTCTTCGCTTACGTCGCGCACCAGGCGCCGCATGACCCGTATCATCTGCCGCGCGAATGGCGCAACCGGCACGTGGGCGAATACGACAAGGGTTGGGACGCGGTGCGCAAGGAGCGGCTGCAGCGCCAGATTGAAATGGGCCTCGTGCCCAAAGCGACGGAACTGGCCGAACGCATGTGGTTTTTGCCCGATTCCACTACCCTGGCGCCCGCGGCCAGAGCCATCAGTGGCAAAAAGATGGAGCTCTACGCCGGCCTGGTGGAGAACATGGACTACCACATGGGCCGGCTGATCGACCACCTGAAAAAGATCGGCGAATACGACAACACGATCTTCATCGTGTTCGGGGACAACGGCGCGGAAGGAACCGACCTCTTCCAAACGATTGTGGGCGCGCCCGGCACGGCCAATTTCCTGTTCGCTTCCATCGCCTGGGCGCAGACGCATCCCAACGCCTGGGGTGATCCGCACTCCTACGTCGGCTACGGCCCGATGTGGGCGCAGGTTTCGATGACTCCGTTCAGCCAATACAAGGGCAACTTGGCCGAGGGCGGCATCCGCAACGGCCTCATCGTCAGCGGCCCCATCGTGAAGCAGTCACCGGGCACCATCAACCGCAGCGTCATGCATGTGGCGGACATCATGCCCACGCTGCTGGAGGTGGCGGGAGCCAGTTATCCCAAGACGGTCAACGGTCAGGAACCGCCTCCATTGATCGGCAAGTCGTGGGTCAAGACGCTGGCGGGTGAAGCAGAGTCGCCTCGTTCCGAACAGGACCACCTGGCGTGGGAGATTTTCGGCAACCGCGCCGTCCGGCAGGGCGACTGGAAGTTGCGCTGGCAGTATAAACCCTACGGCACGGAGGAATGGGAGCTGTTCAATCTCGCGACCGATCTGGCCGAGCGCCATGATCTGGCCGCCCAGCATCCCGAGAAGGTCAAGGCGCTCCAGGCGCTCTGGGACGACTATGTCCGGGCCAACAACGTGGTCCTGCCCAGCCGCGTCATTTGGGAGCAACAGGCAAAGCGGCTTCCCGATCGCTATCCGGTGGTGGACGGTTTCCCGCCGCTGATCTATCAGAAGCAGTTCATCCCGCCGACCAACCTGCTGGCTGACCCGAAACCGTGATCGCACCCGAAACCAAAATGAACTCAATCCAGCCAAGGACCAACGCCATGAAGACAGAAGCCAAACCACGGCGCGAAGGGGGTCACATTTCTTCCAGCTCGCGCTCACGGCGCCTCGCTACCACGATCCTCGCCCTAACGATCCTCGGCCCGATATTCGCGTTCGCACAAATTCCTCCGCGCTTCTACTGGAAAAGTCTCGCCGGCGGCAATGCCGTGCCGGTGATCTACCAATCCCTGAGCGCCAATGCCAATCCCATGGACCCCGCGGACCTCGTCGTCTCGGACAATGCCGACATTGACGCGAACGTTGCGATGGTGGGTTACGCCAAATTGCTGCCCCTGTTTGACCGCACCCTCACCCTGGCCGTGCTCGAGACGGTGGGGCGGATTTCCGGCGAAACCACCGTCGCCGGCCGGAGCTACAACCAGTCCGCCAATGGTTTCGGCGATCCGACGCTGGAAGTGGGTTACAACGTGATCGGCCCCAAGGCGATCATGAACATCCCCGACATGCTGCGCTACGAACCGAAGTTCTCGCTCGACTTGATCGTGGATGTC
>CAYWMD010000010.1:0-124665 GCA_964458575.1 uncultured Bifidobacteriaceae bacterium
GGCCGAGGTCAATCACCCAATCGGCGCACTTGATGACGTCGAGATTGTGCTCGATCACGATCACCGAATGGCCCACGTCCACGAGCCGTTGGAAAACCTGGAGTAAAATGCGGACGTCGTCGAAGTGCAGGCCAGTGGTCGGTTCGTCGAATAGAAATAACGTAGGACAGGCGTCGCGCCTGTCTCCATTCTCAACCGGAGAAACATTTGAGTCAGAGACAGGCGCGACGCCTGTCCTACTCGAAGTTGCCTCCGCCAGATGCGCCACCAGTTTCAATCGCTGGCTCTCGCCGCCGGAAAGCGTGTTGATCGGCTGGCCGAGCCGCAGATAGCCCAGGCCAACGTCCTGCAAAAGTTTCAAGCTGGCCACCGCGCGCTGCGCGGCTTTTGATTCCGCGAAACCGCCAATGAAATCAATCGCTTCGTCCACGGTGGATTCGAGCAGGTCGGCGATGGACCAGGTAGGGCGCGGCACTGCGTGCGCGCCGAACTTCATCTCGTTGGGAGCAGCGCGCAGAGGACTGACACGCCCAACCTTTATTTCGAGAATATGCTGCCGGTAGCGGCGGCCATTGCAATCCGGGCAGCGGATGAACACATCGCTCAGGAACTGCATCTCGATCTTCTCGAAGCCCGCGCCGCGGCAGCGCTCGCACTGGCCTTCGGCGGAGTTGAAACTGAATGCGCTGGCGCTGAGGCCGCGTTGTTTTGCCGCCTCGGACTGCGCGAACACCTCGCGAATGTCGTCGAACGCCCCAATGTAAACGGCCGGGTTGGAGCGCGGGGTTTTGCCGAGCGGCGATTGGTCGACCAGCACGACCCGTCCGAGGGATTCATGGCCGGTGAGGCGGGTTACATGTTGTGTGGTGCGCGAACCGTCGTCCTCGTTTTCGTTTTCATCCTCGATGCGGGCGGACGCTTTGACGATTTCTGCTTCGCCCTTCAGCTGTTCGGTCAAAGCGGGGAACAGCACCTCGCGAATCAAGGTGCTCTTGCCCGAGCCGCTCACGCCGGTGACGCAGACGAGGCGGTTCAACGGAATTTCGACGGTGAGGTTTTTGAGGTTGTGACACGTGGCATTGGCAATGTTCAACGTGGCTGCGTTCGTGAGAACGCGGCTGAAATCCTTTTTTACAATTTGCCGCCGACTCCCGTCGGCAGCCACGGAGGTAGGACGTCGCTTTGGAATCTCAATGCGCTTCTGTCCGCTCAAGTAATGCCCGGTGAGCGAGAGGTTGGATTTCAGCAGCTCGGACAGCGGGCCTTGAAACACGACTTGCCCGCCTGTGGCGCCGTGTCCCGGACCGATGTCCACAATCTGATCGGCAGCGCGCATCACGCTGGCTTCGTGTTCAACGACAACGACCGTGTTGCCGGTGTCGCGCAACTTTTGGAGAATGCGCACGAGGCGGTCGGTATCGCGTGGATGCAAGCCCACGCTGGGTTCATCAAGGACGAAGAGCGTGTTGACCAGCCGCGTGCCGAGACAGGTGGTGAGATTGACGCGCTCGGTTTCGCCGCCGCTCAAGGTGCGGGTGGGGCGGTCGAGTGTGAGGTAGCCGAGGCCGACGTCGTCCAGATAGGCGAGGCGGGCGCGGACTTCCTGCAAAACGATTTCGAGCGCGGAGTTGTCCTTCGCCTGAAATGATTTGGCGAGTTTCTCAACCAAAGACAATGCATCGCATATCGGAAGCGCGTAGAAGTCGGCAAGCGTAAGTTGTTTTTTCGTGGCTGCGTTCGTGAGAACGCGGCTCGATTCTGCCCAAGTTTGCCACGGACTCACGTCCGCAGCCACAGTTAGCAGCCAAAGCTGCGCATCCTTGTTGAACCGTTGGCCGTCGCACTCCGGGCATTTGGTGTAGGCGCGGTAGCGGGAAAGCAGCACGCGGACGTGCATTTTGTAGGACTTGGTTTCGAGCCAGCGGAAGTAGCCCTTCACGCCGTACCACAGACGCGGCCATTGGTGGTCCTCGTCAATGCCGTAATCCTTGTCGCCTTCGATGACCCAGCGTTGGTGCTCGGCGGAAAGTTCCTTAAACGGAACATCCATCGGCACGCGGCGGAGTTTGCAAAACTTGGCCAGGTCGCGCTGGCACTCGGCGCTAAAGCCGCTGCGCCACGGTCGGACCGCGCCCTGGGCCAGCGTGAGCGAACGATCAGGAAGGGCGAGGTCGTAGTCAATGGTGATGGTCCGGCCAAAACCCTTGCACGCCGGACACGCGCCGACGGGGTGGTTGAAGCTGAACAGGGCGGGGGATGGCTCGCGGTATTCGAGGTCGCATTTGGCGCAGTGGAGGCGGTTTGAGAATGCGCGAGGACGGAGGATGGAAGATGGAGGATGGATCTCCCAAACGGTCAGCTTGCCTTTGCCGAAGTGGTAGGCTTGTTCGCAGGCTTCCACGAAACGGGCGCGGTTGGTGGGAGCCAGTTTCAGGCGGTCCTGAACCACGGTGATTGCCGATTGCCGATTGCCGATTGCCGATTGGCCTGCAATTTCGTCCAAGCGAACAACCTGTCCTTTCGAGAGCAGGCGTTGGTATCCTTGCTTGGAAACCAATGTGAGGGATTCATCAAGCGAAAGCTTTTCCGAGAGTGGCAGGTGAAAGGTGATGAGGATTTCTCCCGTAGGACTGGTGTCGCGCCTGTCTCCAACTTTATTTTTTACAGATGGAGACACGCGCGACGCCTGTCCTACGCGCAAAGATTGCCAGATGCTCTGCGGCGAATCCTTGCGCACTGGCTGGCCGCAGCCGCGACAGTGGAGTTGCGCCACGTGCGGCCAGAGGACTTTCATGTAATCGCAAATCTCCGTCATTGTGCCCACGGTCGAGCGGGTGGTGCGGACGGCGTTGCGCTGTTCGATGGCGATGGCCGGCGGGATGCCCTCGACGCTGTCCACCTGCGGCTTGTCCATGCGGTCGAAGAACTGCCGGGCATAGGGCGAAAAGGTTTCGATGTAACGCCGCTGGCCCTCGGCGTAAAGCGTGTCGAACGCGAGCGAACTCTTGCCCGATCCGCTCAAGCCCGTGACGACGATAAGCCGGTGCAACGGCAGATCGAGGTCGAAGTTCTTGAGATTATTGTGCCGCACGCCGCGCAGGCGGATGACGGCTGGTGAATTCGGTTCAGACATTCACGGCGAAAGTAGAGGCGGGAACACGATTGTCAAACCCCGGCCGGGGCATTGAGCCCGGCCGTGCGCATCTCGCTTTTGAGCAGCCCGGACCGGCAGAGGTTGAAAACGTCCACAGGAGCGCTTAATGACAGGAAGATGGACGACAGGAAGATGCTTCAGGCAGGAATATTCATGGCCGGAACATGCCCGTGCTGGCCGGTGCGGTTTGCAAACTGAATCCGCCATTGGGCCAACTCTCCCGTGGCGGTTGAATTTACTTCGCCAGTTTCAACAATTCAGCCACGTCCACCGCGACATCAGGAAATGCCGATGGGGAAGCCTTGTCCCCGGCGTGAAGGGTTTTACTCACCCCGTAACCGGTGAAATGCGGCTCGCGGTAGATTTCGATGGTCTTCGCCGGAAGATTGAGAATCCAGACTTCGGAAATCCCGGCGTGTCCATAGGCGGGCAATTTTTCCTCGCGGTCCAAATCCAGCGACGAATCGGCGACTTCGATCAGCAGGAACACATCCGCCGGGCCGGGGTGGTGCGTGGTGTAATCATCCGGCGACGGCTTGAGCAGCATGAAATCGGGTTGCGGTTCGGAATGTTCGTCCAGACGCACCGGGTCTTGCACCGAAACCACCCACCGGCCCTTGGACAGCCTGGTGAAGAATTGATTCAGGCGTTTGGTCACGCCTCCGTGAAATGGGCCGATGGGTGACATATCAATGATTCTTCCGTCGAGCAATTCCACGCGCGCCTCGGGACGCAGCACACCCGTCTCGGCCATGCGGTAATATTCTTTAACGCTAAAACGATGCTGTGCTCGAACCGGCATGGAAAGACGCTAACCAATCAAACCAGCCTTGGCAAGCCCGCTGGCCCGCTGGCCGCCTCTGAATCGCTGCGCCGACTGGCGGCGTTGGTAGGACGCGTTCCATCCGCCTTCCTGACTTCCCGTCGAAAAAGATGGGGACGCGGGTGTAGCGCGTCCCTAGCGGGCTAATTCTTCTTCAGCCGGAAGAATTGCTGCGCGGCGGTGAGAGGATCGGGGTAAGGACTCGTCGCGCACGATTGGAAACGGTTGCTGACAAGGCAATGACGCGGGGCTATTCTTCAATCGTGAGTTCCGACCCGTTTGAATTGAAGGAAACGTTCCAAGCAGAGTACCGCACCCGTTGGGAAGCGGTGGAAACGGCCCGCGCTCAGGAGCTCGCCGCGATGACCGAGGAACGCGCGCGGCAGATCATTCAGTCATTGGGCGCGGTGGAAGCGTGGCGGGAGCGTCCGGACTGGTCTGGATTGGTCGAGCACCAGGCCATTTTCAAGCGAGGCCATCGGCGATGATCCATTTGCCCCGCGTCTTGGAAGCAGCCGAAGAGGTTCAGGCGTTTTGCCAGCAACGCCCGTGGCAGTTCTGCTTCATCGGCGGGGTGGCCGTCCAGCGATGGGGAGAACCACGACTGACGGTGGTTGTTGATCTGACCCTGCTGACCGGATTCGGAGATGAGGATCGTTTCGTGGACGTGTTACTGGCCACGTTCCACGCGCGCCGCCCGGATGCGCGGGATTTTGCCTTGAATCACCGGGTGCTGCTCATTCGCACTAATGGCGCTGTGGACGTGGATGTGGCTTTGGGCGGGCTTCCTTTCGAGGAGCGGACCATTCGGCGCTCCTCGGTTTGGAACTGGGCGACAGGTCATTCGCTGCTGACATGCTCGGCCGAGGATTTAGTGGTCCACAAGGCGTTTGCTGGCCGAAACCGCGATTGGGGAGACGTGGAGACGATTCTCGTCCGCCAGCACGGGAAACTCGATCTCGCCCAGGTTCGTTCGGAATTGAAACCGCTGCTCGAACTCAAGGGCGAACCGGACGCGCTGCCCCAACTCGAAAAAATGATTGCGACGGTTGACCGCCGGCTGGGGGCAAAGACCTGAGACGGCCCTAATTCTTCCTGAGCCGGAAGAATTGCTGCGCGGCGGTGATGGGATTGGTGTAAGGACTCGTCGCGCCGGGCAGATTGGTGAACGTGCCGGTGCTGGCCGGCGCGGTTTGCAAACTGAATCCAGAGTTGGTCCAACTCAGCACCAGTTCATTGTTCAGCAGTTGAAAATCAAGATGAACAGGTGGGATGCTCGAAGAATATTTAATTGTTATGAAAACGGGGTAGCCGTTGGTCCCAGTAGCATTTCCTGTTACAATCACGTTACCAGTGCTGTCTATTGCCATCGCAGTGGCATCGGCATTGTCATTGGCGTTCGTCCAGAGGGGTACGCCCAAGCTAGAATATGCAACGATTTGGAAAACACTCTCAGATGAATATCCAGCTACGAATACGTTACCGCAGTCATCCACCGCCAATGCCTTGGCTCCATTAGAACCTCCTTGTCCGCCGAACCGGTTTGTCCAAAGTGGTGTACCTGAATGGGAGTACTTTATCGTGCTAAATGGGTAATCAAGTTCTGATGTTCCAGTGACGAAGACGTTTCCGCCGTTATCGATAGCCATCGCTGAAACGACGTCGCTAGCGTTGTCTGATCCGTTGTAACGGTTGGTCCAGAGTGGCATACCTATCCCTGAATACTTGATTGTGGCATAATCGTAGTCATTGCTCTCTCCTACGGAGAAGCCAGTCACAACTACATCATTGTTGCGATCCACTTCAACGGTCCAAGCAAAGTCATCAGAATCCGGCTGCCCGCTATAGCGGTTAGTCCACAATGGCACGCCTCCGGCTGAATAGGCCACTGTGGCGTAATCGTAATTGTAAGGGGGAACATTTGTGTTCATCGACCACCCAGTTACAAACATGTTGCCATAGGCGTCCATCGCCATGCCAACGGCGACGTCATCGCGGTGTCCCGGTCCGTCATATCGGTTTGTCCACAGAGACAAACCTGCGGTTGAATAGGCGACAGTCGCGTAGTCCGGCGACCCATTTGTACCGTCTGAGGTGCCCGTCACAAAGACGTGCCCGTCGTTGTCTGAGGCTATGGGTCCCCCATCATCCCAACTTTTACCTGGGCTGCCGTAAATGTTCGTCCATAACGGCAACCCTAAGTCTGAGTAGGCCACAATCGCGTACGAAGTCAGATAGTTCGTGCTATATAGGCTTCCTGATACGAAGACATTGCCGTTTCTATCTATGGCGAGAGCGTGCGCTTCATCTTCACTGAACTCTTGGCTTCGAAAGCGGTTAGTCCACAATGGCACACCTGCACCAGAGTACTTAACCGTTATGAATTCTCTTTGGCCGCTCAAGTAATACGAATATCCCGTTACTAACACATTGTCGCTACTGTCCACCGTGATCGCGATTGAGTGGCTACCTAACCCCAGGCCATCGTGGCGATTAGTCCAAAGTGGCACGCCACCTTGGGCAAATGCTCGTGGCGCGAGCGCGGCCAGCGCGCCAAATAGCAGCGCGGCGAACAGAAGCTTTTGTCTGGCGGTGGGTTTCATTGCGCTCGCTCGCGGTATTTCCGAATGTGGAGAGCGTGACAGAAACGCAGTTAGAGAGAAAGTTCAAAGTCGAGCATCGATGAATTTCCAGCTCCAATCGTGTTCAAGTATCCTTTCCACCTCACCCCAGCCCTCTCCCTTGGGGAGAAGGTCAGGGTGAGGGGAAAGCGAGACGTCCCACAAAACTCCGCTCGCGAAATTCGGAACTTCCCCCGAAAAATTGTTGCGGCGGTCTATGACCGCCGCCACGCACAAACTCGGCGCTCATAGAGCGCCGCTACATTATTTTCCCATCAAATGCTCCAACACCAACTGATCGAGCGCGGCGTAATTCCGGTCGGCGATCAGGGCTTGGGCTTTCTTTTCGGGATAGGTGCGGGCTTTTTGCACGAGCTTGAGGAACGTGCGGCGACTGTTGTCCAGATGCGCCAGCCAGTGTTTCACCTTCGTGGGTCGGAACGGATGCACGTCGAAGCAGACGTATTCGCCGCGTTTGCCGTAGCCGTTGCGTTCGAGGGCGCGGACTTGATTAAACGCGACGCGCAGGTTCGAGCTGCCAAACGGTTTGTCCTGGTCGAACTTCAACCCGTTCTGGTCGTTGAGATGGAGCGACCAAAGCTTTCCAAACGTCATGGCGAAATCAATTTCGTCCGCCGGATCGAGGCCCGCGAGGATGGCGTGGGCGGATTCGATAAGGCAACCGACGCGTTTCGGGTCGCGCGTAAGTTGCGCGATGGCCAGCGCGTGGCCGATGGTCGGGATGTAGGCGTGGTCCATCGGCTCGTTCGGTTTCGGTTCGATGGAGAGGCGGATCTTTTTGTCGTGCGCCAGCATCTTGTCGAGCGCTTGGACGAGCAGTTCAGTGCTGCGGCGGCCACTCTTGGATTCGCGCATATAAGTGCCTTCGCGCGCGAGCCAGAGGACGATGAGGTCGGTGCCGAGTTCGTTGGCGATGTCAATGCAGCGGAGCGAGCGTTCGATGGCGTATTTGCGGCAGCTCGCGTCGTTGCTCGTGTAAGCGCCGTCAATCGTCATCGGGCTGAACCACAGGCGCGGCGCGACCATTTCGGCGGCGACACCGTGGTCGCGGAGCTTCTTCTTCAACTCGCGGGTTTCCTTGCGGAGTTGCGCGGCGGATTTGCCGTCAATGTCCGGCACGGCGTCGTCGTCGTGAAACATCATGGCGTCGAAGCCGAGCTTTTTGAGTTGGGCGAGTTTCCAATCGAAGGATTGCGCGGGTCGGGTGGTTGGACCGTAGGGGTCTTGACCTTCGCTGAGATTCCAAGGGCCGAAACAGAATTTGTATTGATGTGCTTTTGCCATAAGTGCGGTGGAGCGTAGCGGGGTGAAGGAAAAATTCAACAGGGAAAACACCGAGGGTAAGACGAACTGAATTCGTTTAGTCTTTGGAAGCTTGCGCAGTGCTCCCTCACCCCGGCCCTCTCCCGCTGGGAGAGGGAGAATCGTCGTCAGACTGTCGGTTTAACCCAGATCGTTGGAATTTGTGAGACGCACTTTGCTGTTCCCTCTCCCTCAGGGAGAGGGTTAGGGTTAGGGTGAATTGTATGTCAAAACCAGAATCAAAAGCGAAAAGACCCAGAGACAAATTCCCTCGCGTCACCTTCCTCGATGGTCGCGGTGAATTGCCGATGCTGGAAATCACCACCCCGTGGAGCAGCGCGGAAATTTATCTGCACGGCGCGCAGGTGACGCACTTCAAAAAACACGATGAGCCGCCGTTGTTGTTTCTCAGCCAATGCAGCCGGTTCGCCACGGGACAGCCGATTCGCGGCGGGATTCCCATCATCTTTCCGTGGTTTGGCAAGCCGGCGGACAAACGCGGCCAGCATGGCTTCGCGCGGATCCGGGATTGGGAGTTGAAAGAAATGGCCGTGTCGCCGGCGGGCGCGGTGAGCGTGCGTTTGCAGATGCCGGAATGCGGCGACGCACCTGACTGCCTCGCGTGCGCCGTGCATTATCTGGTGACGGTCAGCGACACGTTGACGGCGGAACTGGTGGTCATGAACCGCTCGGCAGGCGAGTTTACGTTCGAGAACTGCCTGCACACCTACTTCGCGGTGGGCGACATCGGCAAGGTGCAGGTGGTTGGATTGAAGGGAGTGGATTACCTGGATCAGCCGACGAATTTCAGCCGGCACACGGACGCGAACGCAGCGATCCAGGTGGCCGGCGAAGTGGACCGTGCTTATCTCAACACGCCCCACCCGGTGGAAATTCACGATGCCGCATTGCAGCGCGTGATCCTTGTGGAAAAGGAAGGCTCGGTTTCGACCGTGGTTTGGAATCCGTGGATCGAGAAGGCCAAGGCGATGCAGGATTTTGGCGACGAGGAATACAAGGAAATGATCTGCGTCGAGTCGGGCAATGTCGCGTCCGACCGCCTTACGCTGAAGCCGGGCGGCGTTTCGCGGCTGAAGGTAAAGTTGAGCAGCGACTTGTTGGCCACGGCTCGAAGTCGCCGACGTTAGAGCGTTTCAAGATTTGTGTGGGTGCGATGTAGTTGAGCAAGACTCTCCCTCACCCCGGCCCTCTCCCGCTGGGAGAGGGGGAATCGTCGCCAGTCTCACGAAAAACCCGGCGACGGGAATTGCCGGACGGTCTTTGGAAAAATCGGAACACGCGGTTGCTGTTCCCTCTCCCAGCGGGAGAGGGTAAGGGTGAGGGAGAAAATGTCATCCGACTCTCACCGTCGTCGGTCACTTCACGGGTAAAAATTGCACCGCATCGGCCACGACGTAACCGTCCGTTTCGTGGTTCGAAATGATCACGCTCGTCAACGTGCCCTTGGGCAATTTATGCACGCCAAGTGAGGCGCTGCCCGCGCCGGCTTCACCGCGTTCATTGACGGTCGTGGTTTTGCTTTCGCCGCCCTGGATCGTGACTGTCACGGGGGTGTTCCGGGCGCGATTGGGGTGACGCGGAAAGAAGAGGATCACTTCATAGTCGCCCGCCGTGGGCAGTTCGGGCGTGAACGTGATGCTGGATGTTCCTTTGTCAGCGTTGCCATCATGAAGGTAACCGACGCCGGAGCGCGTCGAGGCCTGATTCATGGTTTCCGACCACGTGCCGGTTTTGCGCGCCTGCCGGTCATCCACGACAACGCCCGCGAGCCGTTGGGCGGGCACGGGGCGGAGAACCTGTTTCGGCCCCTGCCATGCCAGCACTTGTTTGTCGGCCAGCAGACGATCGCGCAATTTCGTGTAATCTACTTTCTGCACGGAAACTTTCGCATCGAGGGCGAACGCGGCGGCAGTCGCGGCGGATTGGCCGAGAATCATGAACACCGGCTCCATGCGAATCGAGCCGTAGGAAATGTGGGTTGCGGACAGGCAGATCGGTACCAGCAGATTCCCGCATTCGGATGCCTTGGGAACGATGGAGCGATAGGCGATGGGATAAGGCGTGAAGCCATGCACCTGAACGTCACCTTCATTCTCCGCACGGCCATTTTTCACAATGCGCTGGCAGTTGTGTGAATCCATGCCATAGGCGCCGAGACCCACCGCGTCCTCCGCCGCGACCGTGCCGCGGCAATTGTGCTCGGTCATGACGTAGTCCGAAACCATGCGCCGCGCTTCGCGGACGTACATCTGACACGGCCAGCCGCCGGTTTCCAGAAACTCATCCGCGGCCGGTCCCCATTCCTGCATCTCGCGGCGCAGGTGCTCCGGCACACGCGGACTGGTGGC
Organism: uncultured Bifidobacteriaceae bacterium; assembly: GCA_964458575.1. GTDB lineage: Bacteria > Verrucomicrobiota > Verrucomicrobiia > Limisphaerales > JADLHS01 > CAYWMD01. Next base: position 10,291 of record CAYWMD010000010.1, read on the forward strand.
GAGGAAATACACGAATCCTTGAATGTAATCTTCGTGGGCCTTCCAGATTTTGGCGCGCGTCGCGTAGTCGGCATTCGGGTAGTCGTAATTCGCGCCGATGAAGTCGGTGGAAAAGCCGCCGTTGTTGTTGATGTCGGTTTTACCGTTGGGCATCCATATCGGATTCCAAAATTTGTCGAGGATTGGCTTTTGGCCGTTGGCGACGAGCGCTTCGAGATAGCGGGCCAGCAACTCGTATCTGACGGGGGCGTATCCCTTCGGTTTGAAATGCGGGAGGCGGTTGGCGCGGTTCGTCGTGTAACACAGGCGGAAGTTGTAGGCCTGGACGCAACGGTCGCCGTCACCCGGCTTGCCGCCGTCGCCGGCTTGGATGAAGGGTAACAGCCCGCTGTCGGGATCGCCCGGCTTCACGTAAGGGTCAACCGGGACGGTGAATTGATGATGCGGAGTTTCAGCGCGAACGCCATTGAGCGTTTCGCCGTATTGCGCATTGGCTTCGCGTCCGACGGTGAAGCTGACACCGGCCTTCGCCATCAGGTCGGCTTCGTAGGTTGCGTCAATGAACATCCGGGCGCGGAAGATCCGGCCATTCTCGATGACGATTTCGGTGATGGCTTCGCCCTGCTTTTTTACCGAGGCCAGACGCTGTTCAAAATAGACCGGGACTTTGGCCTCGTTGAGCATCGCGAACAGAAGGTTGCGGGCCACGTGCGGTTCAAACGTCCACATCGTGGCATCGGCGGAACTCAAGTCGGTGAGGCTGCTCTGGCCGCTGCGCTTCTGAAAATAAGCTTCGCGGGATTCGAGCCGCCATGCGTCCGGATGGGCGTAGTGCTGCGCGACGCGATGGTAAAACTCGCGCGCGACGCCCCCGATGGCCGCCTTGTTGCCGATGTCCGTTGCGCCCAGGCCACCTGACGTCAGGCCGCCCAAATGAGAACTGGATTCGGCCACGACCACGGTCTTGCCCATGCGCGCGGCCTGCACCGCCGCGGCCACGCCGCCTGCCGTGCCGCCGTAGATGCAGATGTCGGTTTGGATGATGTCGGCGGCGTTGGCCAATGGGCAGAGGAAGAGGAGGAAAAGCGCGAGCCAACCTCCAATAACCCGGTCGGGACGCGTTCCACCCGCGTCCCCAACATCTTCCCGAAAATATGGGGACGCGGCGGAACGCGCCCCTACCCGATTTTGGAATTCAAATCTCGGAATCATCTGCGTGTCCTCTCATTTCTGCGCCGACAGTGTCGGTTGCTTCTCTTTCAACGCGGAGAAATTGCCTTCCTCACAGCATGCCACGAATGTTTCTGTCACCGTCTTCAATTCCTCCCAGCGCGCGCGAATCTTCATGGCTTCCGGTGGCGTGATCTGATTGTCCGCTGCCGCGACCGCAATGACCGCGAGCAGGTCGGCGAACTCCTGGAGGATTTCGTTGGTGGCCGGAATCAGATAGTCCGGGTGGGGCTTAAGGCTCTTTGGGTTGACGATGAAAAAACCACCGGCCCGCTGGCAAATCCACTGCACGAGTCGCGGGTCATTCGTGCTGCGGATCAGGGCTTCGACCCGGTCGAGCGGGTTGACCGAGCCGCTGCCGTCGCCTTCATCCGGTTCGGCCCATTTGTAAATCATCGAGAGCGAAAGCCCGAGGTCGGCGGCGACTTGTTTGGCGCTGGTTTTCTGGAACACTTCGCGCAAAAGTTCGTGCGATTGCATGGCGGCACAATGCGAAAGCGCAAGTTGGAGTTCAAGCTTTAGCTTGGGTCAGTTTGTCGGAGACCAAAGCAACCTCGGGCACGAGCTAAAGCTTGGACTCCAACGGCGTGTTCCAAACTCCAAGGCAAATTATAGATGCGCGACGCTGAATTTCGTCGTTTGATGGTCGTGGAATATGGAAGGCAACCTGAGCAACACCAGTAGCCATGCGAGGTCGAACGCGTGCGGGGCATCCAGCTTTGCCGGGGGTGGGGTTGGTGGCCCGGCGTCGGGCATCCTTTCGTGCTTGCCTGACGCCGCGCTTGCGCCTTTAATCCAACTGGCAACCGATTCAGCGAGGACCTTATGACATTCATCTACGCCATCTGCCTGGTCGTCGGACTTCTGTTCACCCTCATCAGCGCCGTCGCCGGCCATTTCTTCGGCGGACACGACGGCGGTGATGTGGGCACGGGCGGTCACGCCGAGGCGGGTTTCGATGACAGCGGCATTCCGGGGATCTCGTTCTTCAGTCCGATGGTGCTGGCGAGTTTTGTGGCGGCATTCGGCGGATTCGGCATTGTGTTCACTGGAATTGAGGCAACCAGCAGTGTCTGGATCAGTGCGCCGCTCTCGATCGTTGGCGCTGTGAGCTTTTCGTTTGTCGTGTTGTGGCTCTTTAATGCCGTGTTCACGCGCTCGCAAAGTTCGAGCGAATCGAAGGTGGCCAGTCTCGTCGGCCAAACCGCGTCGCTCATTTCGCCGATTCCCGAAAATGGCGTCGGAGAAATTGCCTACGTCCAGGGCAGCACGCGCTATACGGCGCCCGCACGTTCGGAAGGCGGGACAGCGATTGCCACGGGCCAGACGGTCAAGATTACCCGCATCGTGGGCACTCAGTTTTACGTTGAACTGTCCAAGTAAACCTATAACCACACTACCACCAACATGTCTATGAACTTCATCCCCATGCTCGCCGCCATCGAAATCCCGTGGATTCGCGCGATCGCGATCGGAAGCGTCGTCGTCATCCTCGTTTTCATCATCGGCGGCATTTTCGCCAGCCGTTACACCAAGGTCGGCCCTAACCAGGTCCTCGTCATCTCCGGTCGCAAGCGGAAGATCGTTGATCCTGACGGCACGACCCGCCACGTCGGCTTCCGGATTGTCAAAGGCGGCGGCGTCCTCGTCTGGCCCGTGCTCGAAAAGGTGGACGTGCTTTCGCTCGAACTCCTCACGATTGATGTGCAGACGCCGGAAGTCTATACGAGCAAAGGCGTGCCAGTGAAAGTGGATGGCGTGGCACAGATCAAGGTCAAAGGCGATGATATTTCCATTTCGACCGCCTCTGAACAATTCCTCGGCAAGAGCACCGACGAAATCCGCAACATCGCCACCCAGACGTTGGAAGGTCACTTGCGCGCGATTCTCGGCACGATGACGGTCGAGGAAATCTATCAGAACCGCGACGCGTTTGCTTCCAAGGTGCAGGAAGTCGCCGCCGGCGACATGGCCAACATGGGCTTGGGCATCATCAGCTTTACCATTCGCGACATCCGCGATTCGCAAGGCTATCTCGATGCGCTGGGCAAACCGCGCATTGCCCAGGTCAAGCGCGACGCGCAGATCGCCCAAGCCGAAGCGGACCGCGATGCGATGATCAAATCCTCGCAAGCCACGCAAGCCGGCCAGGAAGCCAAGTTCGCCGCCGATTCCAAGATTGCCGAAGCCCAACGCGATTATCAGTCCAACGTCGCGGGCTATCAGGCCACGGTGAACCAGAAGAAAGCCGAGGCCGATCTCGCCTACGATTTGCAGAAATACAAGACCGGTCAGCTCGTGAAGGCCGAGGAAGTTCAGGTGGAAATCGTCGCCAAGCAAAAGCAGATCGAGTTGCAGCAACAGGAAATTCTCCGCAAGCAACGCGAACTGGAAGCGAATGTCCAGAAACCCGCCGACGCGGAACGCTACAAGGTCGAGACGCTGGCCAACGCCACCAAGTTCCAACTCGAAACGGAAGCCGCCGGTGCCGCGTCCGCTGCCAAGGCCAAAGGTTTTGCCAGCGCCGAAGTCGCCAAGGCCACCGGTCTGGCCGAGGCTGAAGCCAACAAAGCCAAAGGCGTTGCCCAAGCCGTCATCATCGAGGCGCAGGGCAAAGCCACCGCCGAAGCCACGCGGCTCAAGGCCGAAGCCTTCCAAAAGTTCAACGAGGCGGCCGTCATCGAGATGCTCGTGAAAGTCCTGCCCGAAATCGCGGGCAAGATCAGCGAGCCGCTCGCCAAGACCGAGAAGATGGTCATCATCAATTCCGGCAGCGGCCCCGGCGGCGGCGCGAGCAAGCTGACCGGCGACGTGACCCAGATCATCGCGCAACTCCCGCCCGTGCTGGAAAGTTTGACCGGCGTGAAGTTTGAGAAATTGCTCGAACAAGTCCCCGCGCTGAAGAAGGCGATGGGGAAAGATGAAGCCAAGTAGCACAGGCGTCGCGCCTGTCTCCGAATGGAGAAACTCATGCGAACACTTGTTTTAACCTTGGCCATCGTGCTGGCGACCGGCGCGGCATTTGCCGCCCCAGGCGTTTTGCGAAAAAATGGCGAGTGCAAGCTTCAAGTCGGCGGTGCGTTTGACGACGACAAGGTTGTGGAAGTCAAATTGAGCAATGCCGACGTTGACATCGTCTGCAAATTCCGCGGCGGGGAGTTCTTTGGCGAATTCACCTTGTTCGCCAACCCGTCCATCAGCAACAAGTCGGGCCGGAAACTGGGCGCGGCGTATAACGTCGCGTTTTTCGACAAGGCGGGTGAACTGGTTTGTTGCGCGGAACAGAGTGGGGACATTGATGCAGGTGCGAAGAACCACCAGTTCGGTTCGTGTCTGAGCAAACTTCCGCAGGAGGAGTTTGCGAAAATCACCTCCTACAAGTTGGTCGTTTACCTCGGTGAACCCAAGAAGAAGAAATAACGAAAATTATGGGCTGGGGCCGAATGTTATTGTTGGGCAATGTCGGGCAGCAACTCGACATCGGCGATCTGAGCAATCAGATTGCCGGGATGGACCGCGCGGTCATGAACAACGAAAGTGTTGACCGTGAGCAGGGCGAGCAGATCGAGCGGCTGGAACGGGAAAATCGGGAATTGAAACTTTACCTGGCGACGATGATTCGTCTGCTCGTCGCCAAAGGGGTGCTCAAGCCCGAGGAAGTCGAAGCGACGGTCAAAGCGATTGAAACAAAAACCTGAACGAAAGGCAGATTATGATTGCGGCGATGCTGGGCGGTTTTGAACTGATCTTCTTCCCCTTGATGCTGTTGTTGGCCGTGCCGATTGCGCTGGCGATGTTCGCATTCTGGGTTTGGATGCTGGTTCATGCCGCGCAAAACAAAGGCCTGACCGACGGCGAGAAGGTGGCATGGGTGCTGATCATCGCGCTCGTCCATTTTTTGGGTGCGTTGATTTATTTCTTTGTCGGCCGACCGAAAGCGAACCTTCCACCTTTGGCGCACGCATGACAGCGTGTCGTTCCAGTCAGGACAAGGTCATTGCCGGGGTTTGTGGCGGTGTGGCAGCACATCTCGGCTGGTCGCCGTTCCGGTTGCGACTGGTTTGGGTGCTGGCGACGGTGTTCACGCGTTCGCCGGTCTGGTCCTTTACCTTGCGCTTTGGTATTTGATGCCGAAAGCTGAATTCAAATTTGAGTCAGCGGTGTTGCAACCTTGGAAGCGAGCGACGTGATACCTGCATGAACATTTTCCCGGTAATCGCCTTATTAGCGAGCGAAACATCCCGGCGTGTAAAGCTTAAACAATGGCTTGAACATCGTGGATGTGAGGTTCGCGAGATCAAACCTTCGCCCGCGTCAGGCTGGTTTTCATCCCCAAGATACGCGGTAGGTTTTGTAGATGATGAAGGGGTTGTCTATGACGGAGTGTTTGAGTTGAGGCAAAAAGGTGTTTTACCTGTGACATTCACAATCATATCTGGGACAGCGAGTAGGAACCGCCCGTCGTTTTGGCTGCGAAACCAGGATTTCACCTGATGCGCCTTTTTGAAGCCATCCTCGAAGAGAACAACCGCGCGGTTGCGGGAGGTCAAAGTACTGGTTTTGCGCCGTTGTCGGGTGTAAGGTGACGCCAGTTTATGAAAGCGCACGAAGAAATCGTTGAGTTCATAGCCGGCGGGCCAAGCGTCCGAAACGTGGCGGACTTTCAGGCGTCGCCCGAAGCCAAGGCGCGGGTGGAGTTGCTCATCCGCAAGGAAAAGAACGAAGGACTGACGCCGGAAGAACAAGTGGAACTGGATGACTTCATGCACCTCGAACATTTGATGCGCCTGGCCAAGGCGCGGGCCCGCGGCCACCTGTCGCATGGGTGAGCCTGTCAGTGCGGAGTTGCGGCGGTTGGTGGAGAGCCGCGCCGGGCAAGTTTGCGAGTATTGCCTGATTCATGCGGACGATGTTTACGCGGGCTTACAAATGGATCACGTCATCAGCGAGAAACACGGCGGCGCAACTTCGGCGCAAAACCTGGCGCTGGCCTGCGCCAACTGCAACCGGCAAAAGGGAAGCGACATTGGCTCGGTGGACGCGGCCACGGGAGCATTCGTGCGGTTGTTCAATCCGCGCACGGATGTCTGGAGCGAACATTTCCGGCTGGTCGGGGTTCGCATCGAATGGAGAACGCGAATCGGCGCGGCGACCGTCCGGTTGCTCAAGTTGAACGATGCGCTACGGATTGAAGAACGTGAAATCTTGAAGCAGTCTGGCAAATATCCAAGTCTGGCGGCAAAAGTGCGCATCCACAAGCGATGATCGGCCATGCGCCTCTTTGAAGCCATCCTCGAAGCGAACAACCGCGCGATTGCAGGCGACACGAGCGCGAGCCTGCGCCAGTCGGAGTACGCCGACTCGCTGCCCATCGCGGCGCTGACGTGCATTGATGTGCGGCTCAATCCGCTCATCCCGGAGGTCTTGGGCATTGCGGAGGAACATTTCATCTGGCTGCGCAACGCGGGGAACATCATCACCGGACCGCTGTCCAGCACCATGCGGTCGCTGTCGCTGGCGTGCGCGGTCAAGGGCGGCAAGGAAATCGTCATCATCGGCCATTCGGATTGCCAGGTGTGCAAGACCACTACGATGCAGCTGCTCGAAAAGCTCAAGAACATTGGCGTGGAACGGCACGTGTTGCCGGACAATGTGAACGAGTACTTTGGCATGTTCGCCAGTGAACGGCAGAATGTCATCAAGGCCTGCGACCTCGTCCGTCACAGTCCGCTCATCGGACCAAAGATTCCCGTGCATGGATTGTTGGTGGACATCCAGACGGGCAAACTGGAATGGCTGGTGAACGGCTACCAAACGTTTGCGGCCATGAGCGACAAGTGGAATGACGTGGTGCGTTCCGCCGGCGAAACCGTGGACAAGCTCAAGTCGCTCACCGATTTCAACATCGGCGAAATGAAATTCCCCGAAACCAAAATCGGCGAAACGGTCGCGCAGGCCACGGACTGGTTGTCGCAAAAGATCGGTGCGATGGAAGTGAAACCGGCGGACAAGCCGGAAGCTTCGCCGCCCTCCACTGTTGCCAATGTGGCTCAGCAAATCGTGGAGATGGCTGAAAGACACTGGCCGAAGGCAGAACTTCCGCCCGGGAAAACCCACCCGACGGCCAAATCGCCGCCGAAAATTCCAATGCCGCCGCCGATTCGCGTGCGGCCGACGTTCCTGCCGCGCGGGAAGAAGAAATCGTGAAGCCAATCAACCCATTTGAATTATGACCGATCCGGCCCCTCCTCCGATTCGCAAGAAGCGCGGTTGTTTGTTTTACCTTTGCATCACCTTCGCCGTGCTGGTTTTGCTGGGTTGCTTGGCGGTGTTCCTGACGGTGCGGTTTATCAAAGGCCAGATTGCCGCGTACACGGACTCCGCGCCGATGTCTTTGCCAAAGGTGGAAATGTCGGACGCGGACTACAAACGCCTGGACCAGCGGGTCAAGTCGTTTGCCGACGCGATCGAGGCCGGGAAAGCGGGCGGGCCGCTTGTTTTGACGGAACAGGACGTCAATGCGCTGCTCGTCAAGTCCGCGAACGCGGCGGAGCTGGCGGACAAAGTCCATGTATCGTTGAGCGGCAGTGAAGTAAAAGGGCAGGTGAGCATTCCGCTCAACGGCCTGGGCTGGATTGGGAAGGGCCGTTATTTGAACGGCGAGGCGGCGTTCAAAGTTTCCTTGGACAATGGTGTCCTGATTGTCACCGCCAAGGAGATCAAGGTGAAGGGCAAGGCGCTGCCCGAAAAGTTCATGAGCCAGTTGCGTCAGGAAAACCTCGCCCAGGACGCCTATAAAAACCCGAAAAATGCCGAGACCATCCGCAAGCTCGACGCCATCGAGGTGAAGGACGGCCGGGTGATCATCACACCCCGAAACGCGAAATCAGCGCCGTGATTGGTGGGCGCGTGCAGTCAAAACCTGGAGCCAATTTTGGAATGCGTATCGCCGCGGTGGCCGCGGGGCTGGCGGTGATTTCGTGCGCGGCGCCCGTTGCCGCCAAAAGTCGCCCGCCCAACGTCATCCTGATCCTTGCCGATAATTTGGGCAACGGCGACGTGCGTTGCTTCAATCCAGGCTCCCTGCATCGCACGCCGAACCTCGACCGCATGGCGGCCGAGGGGATGAAGTTCACGAGTTTTTACGTGACCAGCGGCGTTTGCACCTCGAGCCGCGCAAGCCTGATGACCGGCTGCTATCCACGTCGCGTCAACATGCACGCGAGCGGCGGGGACACCGTCGTGTTGCAACCGGTGGATCGGAAAGGTCTGAATCCCGACGAGATCACGCTTGCGGAATTGCTAAGCCAAGCCGGTTACGCCACCGTTTGCATCGGCAAGTGGCATCTCGGGGACCAAACGGTGTTTCTCCCGACGCGCCAGGGCTTCGATTCCTATTTTGGCATTCCGTACAGCGAGAACCAAACCAAGGGCCGCGCCTCATACAATTGGCCGGAATTGCCGCTCATGCGAAATGAAACTGTAATTGAAGCGCCGGTGGACCGGGATTATCTGACGAAACGTTACACGGAAGAAGCGATTCGTTTCATCACAGAGAACCGGGACCGGCCGTTCTTCGTTTATCTGCCGCACGCGATGCCCGGTTCGTCGCCGCAATCGTTTGCCAGTCCGGCTTTCCGCGGCAAAAGCCGCAATGGACTCTACGGCGATAGTGTCGAAGAACTCGATTGGTCCGTCGGCGAAATCCTCGCCACGCTCGAACGACTTGGTCTGGACCAGAACACACTGGTGGTTTGGACGTCGGACAACGGAGCGGTGCGGCACGATCCACCGCAAGGCAGTTGCGCGCCGTACAAAGGCTGGGGCTATGACACTTCGGAAGGCGCAATGCGGATGCCGTGCATCATGCGCTGGCCGGGAAAAATTCCCGCAGGCCGGGTCTGCGATGAACTCTGCACCACGATGGATTTGCTGCCGACTTTTGCGCACCTGGCGGGCGTGAAGCCGCCGAGCGACCGGATCATAGATGGCCAGGACATGGTCTCCATGCTCACGGCCCGGCGGGGAGCGAAGTCGCGTTACGACAAAAACGGATTTTTCTATTATTACCGGGAGCAGTTGCAGGCAGTCCGGGCCGACAATTGGAAACTTTACCTGCCGCTGGGCCAGAAGTTCGTCACGTTCGACCGGAAAACCAGGCGAAGTGACGCGGAGCTATACGACGTGCGAAATGACGTGCGCGAAGAGCATGAGGTTTCGGCGCAGCATCCCGCGGTTGTGAAGCGCCTGCTGCTGCTCGCCGACAAGGCCCGGGAGGATTTGGGCGATGTGAACCAACCAGGAAAGAACCAACGGCCTGCCGGTTGGGTGGAAAATCCAAAACCACAACTACCCGCAAACCCGTAGCCCACCTTTGGCGGCGTCAGAAGTTCAGCGCAACTCAGTCCAATGCCTGTTCGTGCCGTTGGGATATTTGTCTGGAAAATGCGAACCAAAGAGGCCATCTGTTTAGGCGTAAAGAAAACAACCTATTGCGTCAATAAGTGCCGACCTCGCCGACTAGCGCCCTGATTGCCAGATTCACCTCGACCGCTTTGCCGACCCTGTTGTTTGCATCCACGGCCTTGGCACAGACGCTGAGTATCCCGCCGCGTCCGGCGCACGGGCCGAGTGGCACCGAATTCACGAACATCATCGTAACGATGCCGCCGCCCACCGACGCTTTTTCGGAACGGGAATACTGGATTTATGCACAGGTCATCAGCGGGAATGTGCCGACCTGGCTGCGAACCTTGAAGCCGGTCACTGTCAGTGCTGGCGGTCACACGGCCACATATCACGTCATCCCGGATTACCTCGCCATCGGTTCGGACACGGATTACTTCCTCACGCCCACAACGCCGCTGTTGGCACAACGGCTCGGCGACCATCTTGGTTGCACGCTGCCCACACGCAAGATGGTCAACCAGATCTGGACGAACGCGGCGGTCAAATTGAACCCGCAACCGATCGCGCCCAGTCCAGAGATGATCACCGTGCCGGTCTTCGCCCAGCACAACGCGATGGTGCGTTCGCAACGCGACACCTTCACCAATGCGCAGCCGCCCGGCGCGCTGGTGAGCGGCGACAAGAAGGACGTGGTTATATCCTCGCTGATCTACTCGAACCTCCACACCGGTGTGCCGAAGCCGGTGGTGATCTACGGCTGGCATAAACTGTCCCCTTACGGTGAACCTTGGCAGCCCCTTTACAACGGCCACGAAGAAAGCTACGCCGATTATTCGCATGGCATCCGCCTCGTGCAGATGGGCCTGACCGTGGACGGCAGTCCCAATACCATTACGAACGTTCTGACCAGTTCCAGTCTCGCGGAATTGCTCAGCGACGAAACCGTCGCGCCAAACTACACGATCCCCACGCCGCGCTACACGGTCGCGCCGCTTGTGCCCGTGCTCATGACCCCTCCCCGCAGCCAGACGGTCTCAGCGGGTCAGCCCGTTACATTCACGACGCTGGCCATCGGCGACGCCCAGTTAAGCTACCTTTGGCAATGGTACGGGACAAACCTGCCGGGCCGAACCAACCTCAGTCTGATCTTGAGCAACGCGCTGCCCGCAAACGTTGGCCCATACGCGGTCGTTGTCACCAACGCCACCGGCTCGATCACCAGCCGCGTGGCGGTGCTCCGCGTGAACGCCGGTTCGCGACCGGTTTTGTTCGCTGACAACTTCGACTCCGACTCCTCGACGGACTGGAACGTCTTCTGGGGCGCAACCAACGGCGTTCCTGATTACTCCGTGGACTGGGGGTTCGATTACGGGGCGACGCCTTACACCTTCAACGGCGTGACGGCGCTGATTCCGCCCGCGCCGAACTCGCCGGATGACAGCACTCGCGCGGTAAAACTCACCGTGAACAAAAACGACGCGGTTGGCTCAATCGCTGCGGTAAACATTTATCCGAAGCACCTGTCCTTGGCCGGGAACTTCGCGCTCAAGTTCGATTTGTGGATCAATTATCCGGGGAACGCGGGCGGCGCCGGTTCCAGCGGCAGCACGCAGCACGCGATTTTCGGCATCAGTCATTACGGCACGAACGTGAACTGGGCCGCGCCCGCTACGTCTGCCAGCGACGGCCTCTGGTTCGCCGTGGCTGGCGAAGGCGGCGACACCCGGGACTATCGTGCCTACCAAGGCAACCCGGCCGGAATACAGATTGACCAGACTGCGACGTTGAGCGCTTCCAACCACACGGCGGCGATTTACCAAACTCTCTTTCCCACGGGCCGATTCGAAACCGCCGGTGCGCCGGGAAAGAACTGGGTCGAAGTCGAAATCCGACAGACGAACAACGTGGTCACCTGGATCATGGACGGCACGACTGTGGCCCAGCGGACCAACACATCAGTGTTCACCAACGGTACGGTGATGCTCGGTTTGATGGACACGTTCAACTCCATCGCCAGCCCGGCGCGGGATTCGTTCGTGTTATTTGACAACGTCCGCGTCGAGAGCCTCGATCCGCAACCGGTCGGTTTCGAGTCCATCACGCTTTTGCCCGGCGGCCAGGTATCGCTGGTGCTCACCGGCAAGCCGGGAGATTCTTTTACGCTGGAAGCCTCGACCAGCCTGGGCGCGTGGCAGGCGCTGACGACTTTGTCCGGTGGCAACGGCACTACGAACTTCATTGACTCGAACGCGCCAGCTATCCCGAAACGATTTTATCGCACCCGCCATTGAGGTTGCTCACGTAAGAGCAAACCCGGCTGCTTTCAATCCAAAAACCCTCGACCTCGGATTTGGGTGAAAGTAGGATCCGATGTGTTACACCAGATGGGTTGAGAAACGAGAAATGACTGTCATTCAAAAGTCCCGTCATGAGCTGGGATGTTGCCATCGTTAAAATTCGCGGTGACTTCCGACCGATCGAGGAAGTCGAGTCCGAAGATTATCTTCCGCTTGGGGATGAAGCCGCCGTAGCCACCGCGATCAGCTTGGCGTTTCCATCCGCTGAATGGTCAGGATCAACGTCGGCGGTGTGCCGCGGTTCGAACTTCGAAATTGAGTTTGGCTTCGAGGACTTAGCCTCCTCAAATTCTGTTCTCCTCCATGTTCACGGTAGCGGTGATCCGATCCCTTCGATACTTGGGTTAACCAAAGGAAATGGCTGGCTGGCGGTGGATTGCTCCACTGGTGAGTTTATCGATCCACGAAACCCGTCTTACGAAGGGTGGGAAGGCTTCAAGGATTTACTCCGCCGCGGCACGGAGAGCGACGCGACCGATGAGAGCTGACGTTGGAATGACTCGCGTCTCCATGACACCCGTCCCCACTCACGCGCCGACCTGCTTTTTGATCTCTTTCAACTGCTTAGACTCCGGTTTGGCCGAATAGTATTTGTCGAGCGGGTAGCAGCCGGAAATCATCCCGTTCCGCGGCGCGGTTGTGCAATCACTGAACGTGCGGCAGATCGCCTTCGTTTGCAGCGCGCCTTTCTCCACCGCGTCGGCCAGGATGCCGGGATACGACAACACCATGCGTCCCAGACCAATCATGTCCGTCCAGCCGTGGCGCACGACGTATTGCGCGACGTGCGGCAGGTACTCCTGCAAATAGCTGTACGCGGTGCCGACGAGGATTGGATTGCCGATGGCCGATGGCCGATGGCCGATCTGATTCAAGTGCGCAGAAACCTTTCGCACGACGTTGATTTGCCGCGCCACGCCGACCAGCGGGTCTTCCGGCGGTTGGTAGCCGTCAGACGGCGGATACGCGGCGGGACGTTGGATGTGCGGGTTGTAATATGGCGAGCCGGCGCTCAGGTTCAGGATCTTCACGCCCAACTGTGCGCACAGTTCCGCAAACTGGAACGTTTCAGTGAGGTCATATTCCACGGGGTTGGCCGCGCTCACGCCGAAGCCGTAGCGATACGGCAGGCAATGGGAAGAATCCTCCGGAATGCCTGGCCCGAGTTTGCCGGGTTGCGACAACGCCGGGTCGGGCTTAAACGGCACGAAATCAAACGCGCTCAACCGCACGCCGATCTCGATCTTGTTCCCGCTCGCGCGAATGCCGGAAATGATTTCGCGCAAAATCCGCGTGCGGTTCTCGAAGCTCCCGCCGAACTTGCCGGGCCGTGTGTGCGCGCCGAGGAATTCGTGCAGCAGGTAGCCGTGACAATGCTTGATGTCCACAAAGTCGGCGCCCACATCCCACGCGAGCTTTGCGGCGCGGATGTAACACTGGATCAACTCCTCGATCTCGGAATCGGTGAACACCTGCGCCTCGCTCGTCACGTTGAACTTGCGATCCAGGATCGGATGCCGGAACGCCACCCGCGGCTCCATGCGCTTCTTGTCCGCCGGCTTGCAGAAGCGGCCGGAATGCGTGAGTTGGAAGCCGATGACAAGATCATCCGCCGTGCCGCAATGCTCCCGGTGTGCCCGCAGGAGGATTTCACGAAGCTCGGCCAAATCTTTTTTGTTCTCCTCGATGATGATGAGTTGATTGGGATTCGCGCGACCGTCAGGCCGGATGGCCATTGCCTCGCCGCCGTAAATCAGTTTTGCCCCGCTCTCGCCGAAACGCTGCCAACGACGGCGAACTTCTTCGGTCGCGCCGCCGGTTGTCGTGCCGTCCCACCCCTCCATCGGTTGCACGGCCCAGCGATTGCCGATGCACTTGCCGTTGATGGTCGGACCTTCAATCGGTTGGGTGAGCGGCGAAGTGTTGCCGGTGGCGATGGTATCCTCGCACGGCAGTTCGAGGCCGAGCGAGGCAGTGTGTTTGCGAAATTCCTCCACCGTCTTGAGCGACGGGATGCGGACGAGTTTGAGGGGCTGGTTCATTGTTTTGGTTTGGCGCGCTGGACTTCGGTCGGATCAACCATGAATTCAAACAGGCGCGCGCGGCTGACGATCACTTCGAGCGACATACTACTGATGTCATTCGTCACGTCGAACTTTTGCTGATATTTGCGACCGCCTTCCGGTGTGCCATACCAGCCACTTGATTCGAGCGGGATTTCTCTTCCGTCTGAACTGATTAGCCGGAAACGAATCTCATCCAGCGGATCGGGCGGGCCGGATTCAATCAGTAAAAACGGTTTCATACTTCCCCAAGTTTCCACGGTGGTATGCGCATCACTTCTGCGGCTATACCCCAACCGCTTCGGAATCATGGCGTAGGATGTACGGTTGGTGATCGCCAGGGTTCCTACTCCGACGAGACATTGAACGTTGAATTTCACACCCATCCGCACAAACTCCCGCTCCAGAATATGCACGGAGCCGGGTTCGGGCACTGCAAGGTCGGAGAGCAGAAATTTTTCCTCGTTCGAATAATCTCTCGAATCCGGCCGACGAAACGGCAAGGTCAGTTTCCATGCCTGCTCCGCAAAGGACAGATGTCTCCCGCGATTCCCAGTAGGGTCTTCAAAATCGGTGCGGCTTGGCTTGGCCTCTCGCCAACGAGGGTCGGTGGTTTCTAATTTCCACTTTGGCTCAATCCAGACTGAATACCGATTGCTGCGCTCGGTCAGGCTTTCCAGCGTTACAACAAGCGGGCCGTTGGTGTGGGTCGAGGGCAGTCGTTCTGCCACCCAATTCGGGAATGGTCCGCGAACTGGGTTGCGCATTCGGACTGAACGGAGAAGATGGCGATCACGGTCCAGAAATTGCAGTTCAAACTTTGCCTGCCTGCGGGGGTAGGCTTCTAGCTTGATATAGTGAATGTCTGAACTTCCGTACGAACCTCCAATTGGAAAACGAAAACCATCTGCGCCGATTGCTTCATACCATGTCCACGGCAAGGAATCGGTGCTCCGACCGTTGGCGTCAAGGATTTTGAACCATACTGTTAATGCGTTGGTACTAATGTTTGCAGAAGTACTGCCAGATGAAATGGTGATAGCCTCCGGCGACCAACCCAACCAGCGCCGGGCATATTTGTGCCAGGCTTTCTCCGTCGTAAATGTCTGGTTGCCGATGGTAGTGCCCAACAGGATGAACCGGGAACCGTCGGCGAAAACAACCGTCGGCTGGCCCGAATCACGGATCGCCCGGACGGCGAACACGACCAGCAGCCCAACAGCCAGCAGGACCAGGAACAAAAGCACCGCGCGAATCAACTCTCTAAATTTCATTCGCTGTCGGGTCAGCGTTTTGTGTTCGTCGAGTCGAAGAACGTCAGATACGGCTCCTCGCGGGCCTCGCGCAAAATCAGCAGCGCCAGTTCGCGCAGGTGGTAATCCCCCCACATGGAACTTTCGCCGTTGGGAATTTTCTGTCCCGGCGCGATGTAGTCCCAACCATTCGGCCGATGATAGACTGAGTGGAGCAGCAGGCCCTGATGTTCCGAACCGGTGGAGAGGTAAGGTTCGTTCAGCAACGTCGCCAGGATCGTGAGCGCCGCCTGTCGGTAGCGCGATTTGATCAGGACTCCTCCCAGCCGCCACAGGCCCTGCGCGGCGATCACCGCCGCCGAACTGTCCACCGGTTCCCATTTGTTGAACGGGTCTGAATCTTTGCGCAGATAATCCGCTGGCAGACGGCACAAGTTCGGCGCGCCCGTGTCCCACATCGGGATGCCGTCGGTGCTGGAGTTGGCGAGGTAGAAATCCGCTGTGGCCGTGGCTGCGTTCGTGAGCACGCGGGCAAATTCCTTGCTGCCGCCGGCGGCCGAAAAGTCAGCCGCGTTCTCCCGAACGCGGCCACGGATGAATTCCAAGAGTTCGGCGAACCCGCAAATGGCCCAGGCCAGCCCGCGCGTCCAGGTGCTGAACGGCGAATAGCCTTGCTGCGAGTTCGGGCAGCGAAAAACCCCGCTCGCCACATTGAAAACCGCTTCGTGCGCGGTGCGTCCCCGGACGTCGTAGGCATCGCGTCCGACGCCGTAGTAGATGTTGTAGCGGGCGGTGTTCGCCGCGTGTTCCACCAACCGCCGCAACAACGAAATCTTTTCGTCCTGTTCGCCCATCAAGACATGACCGAGCTGATGAGCGACAGCGAGCGACCGAAGCGAGCGGATTGTGTCAACAAACAGTGAGTGCGGGCCATTGAAGGAATGGATGAATCCCGTGCCGTCGGCAAGTTTTGTCCAGCGCGCCGCCTGCACCGCGCCGCTGACCTTGAGCGCCAGTTCGCAGAAGTTTTTTTCGTCGTCGTTATGCGGGATTTTACCCTCGCGCATCAGGCGCAGGAGATTGCCGTAGGTGGAAAGGTTGTTGAAGCCGTGGTCGTGCACGCCGATGTGCGAAACATGCGTGGCCATGCGCTCAACGGTGCCGCGCCGGCCAATCTCCAGAAATTGCTCATCACCCGTTGCGTCGAATTGCAGCAGTGCCGAGCCGTATTGGAAGCCCTGGGTCCATTCCGTCCAACCCCGCGACGTGTATCGGCCCTTGACCGTGAAGACGGGAGTTCCTGCCGCCGGTTTCCAATCGCGCTCGATGCTCAGGATTTTTTCGCCGGACAGATAAAACATCCGCTCGATCTTCGGAGCGAGCTTCACGGGCGTCAGGTCGGCATTGATTTTGATGGGCATGGTCGTGGTTAAATCGCTAATGCGTTGCAGCGTTAAAACGTGAACCGCTCAGAGTCTTACAGCCTTCGCAGGTGGAAGCCGCCGTCCACGTTGATCACTTCGCCGGTGCTGAAGGGCAATAAGTCCTGTGCGATGGCGGCCACGGCTTTGCCCACGTCTTCCGGCGTGCCCCAACGCTTGATGGGCGTCAATCCCTCGGCGATGAGCTTGTCATACTTTTCCTTCACCGGCCCGGTCATATCCGTGGCCACGATGCCAGGGCGGATTTCATAGACGTTGATCCCGTGCTCCGCGAGCCGCGAGGCGAACAGCGGCGTGAGCATCGAAAGCGCGGCCTTACTGACGCAGTAATCCCCGCGGCTGGTCGAGGCGGTGTAGGCCGAGATGGAGGAGATGGTGATGATCTTCCGACTACGGACTCCGGACTTTGGACTCCGGACTTCTTCGATCATCCACTTTGCGGCGAGTTGCGTGAGGAAATAGGGGCCTTTGACGTTGATGGCCATGAGCCGGTCGAAACTTTCCTCGCTCGCGTCGAGAATGTCGGCGCGCACGTTGGGCGCGACGCCGGCGTTGTTCACCAGCAGATCAAGACATCCGAACTTTTCTTTCGTGAACGCAATCAACTTGTTGCGATCCGTGCTTTGGCTGATGTCCGCCTGGCAGATTTCGGCGTGAATGGTCTTCCCGCTGGAGCCGGCCTCCATAAAGCAATCGCGCGCGGTCTGCTGTGCGGCGGCGAGGTTGCCCGCGTAGTTAATGACGAGGTCGTGGCCCAGTCTGGCCAGTTCCAGCGCGATACCGCGGCCAATGCCGCGCGACGCGCCGGTGATAAGGGCAACCTGATTCATGCGCCGAGGATAATTTCAGTTCGGCGGAGAAAAAGACAATTCTACCCTCACCCCAACTCTTGTGTGTCTCTCCTGTCCGACGGGAGAGGAAGAGCTACCGGAAGGTTGGGGGGGGGCACATCAGGATGACATTTTCCACGCGCGCTAATCGCGCGCTAATCTTTGACACCGCCGGACCGCTTCGTATCCTTTGCCCGTGCGCATCGTCAACGTTCCTCTTGGCCAACGCAGTTATGCCATCAAAATCGGCCCGCATCTGCTGCGCCGGCTGGGCGCCGAGTGCGCGCGCCTCAAGCTCGGCAAACGGTGCACGATCATCACCGACACCAACGTGGGCCGTCGCTATGCCCGCCCGGCGTTCGATTCCCTGGCCAATGCGGGCTTCACGCCTTCGCTCGTCATTCTGTCGCCCGCCGGGGAAGTCATCAAAGCGCCCAAAACGGCCGCCGTCTGCTACGACCGGCTTGCGGAACACCGATTGGAACGAAAATCCTTCATCGTTGCCCTGGGCGGCGGCGTGGTCGGCGATCTGGCCGGATTTGTGGCCGCGACCTACCTGCGCGGCATCACGTTCATTCAAGTGCCCACGACCTTGTTGGCGCAGGTGGACAGCTCCATTGGCGGCAAGGTGGGCATCAACCTCAAGGCCGGCAAGAATCTGGTCGGCGCTTTTTTTCAGCCACGGCTGGTGCTGTGCGACCTCGACACGCTGCGCACGTTGCCGGACCGCGAGTATCGCGCGGGGCTTGCCGAGGTCATCAAGTACGGGATCATCTACGACGCCGGGCTATTCGCACGCATCGAGCGCGATCTGGCCAAACTTCTGCGGCGCGACAACCATGCGCTGGCCGACATCATCGCCCGTTGTTGCGAGATCAAGGCGGAAGTCGTCGGCCAGGATGAAACCGAAACCGGTCTACGGGCGATTTTGAATTTCGGTCACACCATCGGCCACGCATTGGAAGCCATTTCGCATTACGGCAAATATCTTCATGGTGAGGCGATCTCCATCGGGCAGGTGATGGCAGCCAAACTTTCGGCGGACCAACTCGGCCTGCCCGCGCGCGAGGTTGGGCGCATCCAGAATTTGTTTGAACGGGCCGGATTGCCGACGCGCGTGAAGCTCAACGGCCGGCAGCGCCATAAACTTTTCAACGCCATGCGGCTGGACAAGAAGGTGAGCGGAGGCGAAATCAAGTTCGTGCTCGCGAAGCACATTGGCAAGGTCGTGTGGGGGCAGCGCGTGCCCGACGATTTGATCGGCGAATCGCTCAACGGCGAACCCTAAACCCCGGGAATAACTTGTGGCTGCTGTCAGTGAAACCATCGTCCGCGAGTATTTTGAGCTGCACGGGTTTCTGATCCGGCAGCACCGCAAATACATCGTGCAGACGAAGCGCGAGGAGGATGACATTGATTTCTTCGTGCTGAATCCGAAACTACAGCAACGCGAGGGCGGATCACCGTTCGTGCTGGCTTCACCGGATCTTGGGTTTGTCGAGCGGGCCATCGTGGTGGTCAAAGGCTGGCATACGGAAACCTTCAGCCCGGCCGTGCTGGCGAAATCCCCGGAGATTTTCCGCTTCGTCGAACCCAAGGTCTTCAAGCAGGCGGCACGGGCGTTCGGCGATGGCGGCGCGACCCTGAAAATCCTCGTCGTTCCCGCGCTCCCGCACAGTGCCGAAGCCCGCGCCGAGAGCATCGCCTTGTTGCGGTCCAAAGGCATTGATGCCGTGATTCCGTTTCGCACGATGCTCGCCGACCTGGTGGAACGCATCGAGGTCAACCGCAATTACCAGAAGTCCGACCTGCTCCAGGTGATCCGGATTCTGAAGAACTACGATTTCTTCAAGGAGCCGCAGATGGAATTGTTCAAAAGCCGTCGGCGGAAATTCTGAGCTTCCGTGGGCTTGACCCTCGCCGGCCGATTGTGGAGACTCCGCCGCCGCGGTCGGAAAACGATCGTGTGTTTTTATTATGACGCGACGAATTCTTGTGACAATGGCGTTGGCGGCTTGCGTGACCGGCTGCAAGAAAGAAGCTGCGGCACCCGCGGCCGCGGCGGCGGAGACGATTGCGAGCAGCCAGCCGGGTGAAGTCATGACCACCCGGACCGGACTGAAATTCCAAGTGCTGAAGCGAGGCACCGGCACCGTTTCGCCCAAGGCCACCGACACCGTGAAGGTGCATTACCACGGCACGCTGCTGGACGGCACCGTCTTCGACAGCTCGGTGCAACGCGGAGAACCGATCAGCTTTCCCTTGAACGGGGTCATCGCGGGCTGGACCGAGGGGCTGCAACTCATGAAGGTCGGCGACAAGTTCAAGTTCACCATTCCGCCCGATCTGGCGTACGGCCAGCAAAGTCCTCCCGGGATCCCGCCCAACAGCACCTTGGTCTTTGAGGTGGAATTGCTCGGGATTCAGTAGCGGCTGCTCACGGCGCACGGCACTCCGGGCCGCAGCCGCTCCGTCCTCTCGGCGACGTTCGACCTGTTCAAAGGCTGCCTTCTACTCGGACCCCCTCCGGCCCGGAGTGCCGCGCGCCGGAGAATCCCCAGTCCGCTCAATCGAACCCGGCGATTTCCTGATTTCCAATTCCGTGCCGCGTGTTACTCTG
Source organism: uncultured Bifidobacteriaceae bacterium (assembly GCA_964458575.1). Taxonomy (GTDB): domain Bacteria; phylum Verrucomicrobiota; class Verrucomicrobiia; order Limisphaerales; family JADLHS01; genus CAYWMD01. Next base: position 30,495 of record CAYWMD010000010.1, read on the forward strand.
CGCCGCGTATGCTGCTGGTCATAGACAATTACGATTCGTTCACCTACAACCTCGTCCAGTATCTGGGCGAGATGGACGTGGACATGCAGGTGACGCGCAACGACCAGATCACCGTGGACCAGGTGCGCGCGCTCAAGCCGGACCGCCTGCTGATTTCCCCCGGGCCGTGTTCGCCAAAGGAGTCGGGCTTTTCCAACGAAATCATCCGCACTTTCAGCACCACGATTCCGACCTTGGGTGTTTGTCTCGGCCACCAGTGCATCGGTCATGTCTTCGGCGCGAACGTGGTGGTCAATTACCGCATGATGCACGGCAAGACGTCGCCGATTAAGCATAACGGGAAGGATTTGTTCGCAGGCATGCCGAATCCGTTTCCCGCCACGCGCTATCACTCACTGGTCATTCAACGCGATTCAATGCCCGATTGCCTTGAGGTCACCGCCGAAACCGACGAGGGCGAAATCATGGGCGTGAAGCACAAGCAGTTTCCGATCTGGGGCGTGCAGTTTCATCCGGAGAGCATTCTCACCGAAAACGGGCGGACGATCCTGAAGAATTTCTTGAGCCTCAGGTAACGCCCATGCTTCACGGCAGGTGCAGCCGGTAGAACCGGGTCGGCTCCGCCGGATTCACGTTGAGCAACACCTGCTTCAATGTTCCATTGTCGGATACGGCGTTCGTCACGGGCAACCACACAATGACCGGCACAAGGTTCGTCGTGGTTTCCAACCCGAAGCCGCCGGACGTTCCGCTGGGCCAACTGATCAAGATTTGTGAATTCGACAACGTCACGGAAAGCGACGGCGGAACGGACGCCGTGGCCGTGATCACCACCGCGTCGCTGTTGTTGGCCGGCGTGAGATCGCTTTGGTTCGCCGTGGCGGCGGCGTAATTGCTGATGCTGCCGGTGGCGGTCGGTGCCACGACGACTGTGATGCGCGCGCCCGCGCCCGGCCCCAGGCTGCCGACGCTGGCGGTGACCAGATTGCCGGCATTGGTCACGCTGCCTTGCGTCGTGCTCGTGGACACCAGATTTACCCCGGCAGGCAACGGGTCCGTCACGGCGACCCCGGTAGCGGCGCCGCTGCCGACATTGGTCACCGTCAGGATGTAATTCACGCTGCTGTATTGCGCGACCTGGTTGGTGGAAGCTTCCTTGGCGAACACAAGGTCCACCGCAGTGGGAACGAGCGCCGTGGTCCAGCCGAACACGTCCTGTTGAATGTTGGCATCGTCGGCGATCAGATCGCTGGCCGTACTGGCGAAAGCAATCGTGCCGCCGTTGGCGCTAATGCGCGTCCCGTTCGAAAATCCATTGCCCCCACCGGTCGCATAACGGTTTTGGCTGACGAGCACGGTGGTGCCGGTCAGCAGGTCGCGCCGATAAATGTTTCCGGTCCCGGCGCTGAAATCCCCGGCGGTGAGGTCCGAAGCCTGGCTTTCAAAGCTGACGTAGCGACCATCCGCGCTGATCTCCGGGCCGTAGGAGAAATTGTTGCCGCTGCCGGTGCCGCCGCAATTGATGCTGACCAGCACGGTGGTGTTCAGCACCAAATCCCGGACAAAAACGTCATCCACGGCGCCGTTGGCGTCATTGCCCACCAGATTGCCCGCCGTGCTCCAGAATGCAACGTAGCGACCATCGGCGCTGACCGACGCGTTGCCCGCTCCGTGATCGCCTGGCGTGCCGCCCGGCGTTGCGCTGACGAGCTGCAGGGTGCGTGTGACCAGATCGAAGGCGAACAGGTCGGAGTCGGCGTTCGTGTCGCCGGTCGTCAGATCGGTGGCATAGCTCTGGAAAATCACCCTGCGGCCGTCGGCGCTGATAATCGGAGCGAACGAGTCCGCGTTGCCGCCGCTGGTCCCGGCCAGGTTCGGGCTGCACAAGATGTTCGAGCCTGTCTGCCGGTCGCGGACGTAAACATCGTTATAGCCATTGCTGTCCGCCGGTCCCAAGTTGCTCGCGTAGCTCTCGAAGGCCACGTAACGCCCGTCGGTACTGACCACGGGGTGGTAACTGTCACCGTTCCCACTGCCGGTGCCGGTGGCGTCGGCGCTGACCAGTTCGGCAACGGCATTGGTGCGGTTCCGGATGAAGACGTCGTAAACCGCGCCGTTTGTGTCGTTGGTGGTCAGGTTGCTGGCGCCGCTTTGGAAAACGACGAACCGTCCGTCCGGCGTGATTTCCGGGTCGGTGGATTCTCCATTTCCCGTGCCGCTGCCGCTGCTTCGAACGCTGATGAGGACATTGGTGCCGGCGACGGTGTCCCGCAGGAAGATGTCGTCCAATCCGTTGGTGTCGCCCGCGACCAAATCGGTAGCCGAGCTTTGGAAAGCCACGTAACGGCCGTCGGCGCCGACGACGGGTTGTTGCGAGTAACTGTTGGCGCTGCTGGCACCCGCGCTGTTCATGCTGACCAGCACGGTCGTGTCGGTCATGAGGTCGCGCAGGAAAATGTCGGTGGCGGAATTATTGTCGTTGGTTACAAGGTTGGCCGAGCCGCTGGCAAAAACGACTTTCGTCCCGTCCGCGGTGACGCGCTGGCCGAAGGAATAGCCGCTGCCCGTCACGCCAAAGACCGCGCTGATCAATTCCGGCGCCGTGTCGCCCGGGGCGCGGACGAAGACATCGTTGCCGAAGTTGTTCTCGACCGCCACGAGATCGCTGGCGGCGGTGTAGAAGCCCGCGAGGCCGTTGGAACTGATGACCGTTTCCGGGAAGGCGGTGCCGTTGCCGCCGTTGGTGTCGCCAAAACGGGTGGTGAGCAGCGTGGTGGCCCCGGCCTGAAGGTCGCGCAAGAACACGTCCTGCACGTCCGGGTCTTTTGACGCGCTGACCAGATTCGTGGCCGCGCTCACAAAGGAAACGTAGCGGCCCTCGGGGCTGAGGGCGGAGGCGCCCGTGGGAACTGAAAAATTGAACGTGCCCACCGCGCCGGCGCCGGTGCCGGCCAGGTTCACGTTCACCATCACCGTCGTGCCGGCCACGGTGTCGCGCACGAAAATGGCGTTCGCCCCGTTCGTGAGCCCCGCGACCAGGTTGGTCGCGCCGGACTCGAACAACACGTAACGGCCATCCCGGCTCAGGCCGCGGACGGAGCAATCCGAGTCGGCCACGGCGCCGCCGGTGCTTTGGCTGATCAGGACCGTGGTGCCGGCCACCATGTCCCGCAGGAGCGTTTTGGCCACGCCGTAGGGCACGCCCGGCACCAGGTCCGAGGCGTAGCTGTCAAAAGCCACATAACGTCCGTCGGCGCTGATGAACAAATCGAGTCCACCGGAAGTATTGTTGCCGGAGGTCCCGTTGGTCTTCACGCTCACCAATTCCGTGACGCCAGTGACCAGGTCGCGCCGGAAGACATTGAAAGCCGCCGTGGCAATCGTGTTGGACGACAGGTCTGACGCGTAGCTGCCAAAGACAACATAACGTCCATTGGCGCTGATGGTTGGCCGGTCCGAATAGCCATTGCCCGAACCAGTGCCGCTGCTGTTCATGCTGACCAGTAGGTTGGTTCCCGCCGACACGTCGTAAACGAAGACATCGGACTGGCCGTTCGCATCGCCCGCCACCAAGTCGCTGGCCGTGCTGTAAAAGACAACGCGTGTGCCGGCGGCGTCCAGACCGCGCAAGTAGGAGGAATTGTTGCCGCCCCCGCCGCCGGTGTTCACGCTGGCCAGGCGGTTGACCGGGGAAGCCAGGTCGCGCACGAACACCTGCCAGTAGCCGGCAGAAATCAGGTTGGTCGCCAGATCGGTGGCGAAACTCATGAACGCCACCCGGTTGCCGTTGCCGCTGATGCGCGGGTTCACGGACAATCCGTTTCCGGTGCCGGTCGCGGTGCTGTTCACGCTCACCAACCGGTTCGAGCCGCCCAGCCGGTCGCGCACGAAAACATCGCTGTTGAAATTCCAGTCCACGCCCGGGGTGAGATTGTTCGCGTAACTGTGAAACGCGACGTAACGGCCGTCGTCGCTGAGGGACGGGGCGTGGGACGAACTGTTACCCGTCTCGATCACACTGGCGAATTTCACCGACACGCCTTCAACGACACCGCCCGGCGTAAAATCGTCATCAAAGATGTGCAACGTGGCATTGGTTGGCGGCAACAGGACCGCGCCGCCGGTCGGATTGAACAGCCGCAGGGACACGGTTTCGTTGCACTCCGGCGCTCCATCGGCGGTCAGCGGCACGAGAAACGTCTTGACCGTTTCGCCGTTGGTGAAAACCAGCGTGCCGTTCGTGGCCGTATAATCGGCGGCCGCCATCGCCGTCAGGTCCGCCGTGGCAAAGTTCGCCGACACCGTGCCGATGTCACCGCCCGAGCGCCGCACCGTGACCACCGCTGCGCCGGCGCCTTCGCCCGCGCTGTAAACGGCGTTCGTGAATCTCAAGACGCCCGGCCCGGCGACGGCCGCGGTCTGTTCGTAAGCGTAACCGTTTCCGTAATCCGGGTCGTAATCCAACGTCCCGACATAAGCAGTTTGGCCGTTGGTGCCCACCGAGGTTGGAACCGCTGACACGGTCAGCGTGGCGGAGTTGTTGGCCGGCACGGTTCCGAACGCACATCCAAAATAGTTTCCGTATTGCGCCAGCGTGCCCTGCGACACGCTGCCGCCCACGACGAAGTAACTGTTGTCCACGTAAAAATCCAGCGATGCGCCCGTGGCGGCGTCCGGGCCGAGGTTGGTGAGCACGACCGTGAAGGTCACCGGCTGGCCGGCCGTCACGGGGTCGGGGGAATCCGTGATGCTTACGCCGACGTCCGCGATGCCGAACAGCGTCTCCTGCGCGGCGCTGTTGTTGCTGGAATCGCTTTCGAGTTCGTTCGCGGTCGCCGCAGCCAGATTGGTGACCGTGCCGGTCACGTTGCCGGTGACTTCGACGAGCAAGCTTGCACCCGCGCCGTCGGCCAGCGCGCCCAGGTTGCAGGTGACCACGCCCGCAAACTGCGTGACGCTGCCTTGGGAGGGCGTCGCGCCGACATACGTGACGCCCGCCGGCAACGTGTCCGTGAGCACGACGCCGCTGGCGTTCGTGGGACCGAAATTCGTCACCGTCACCGTGTAAAAAATGTTCGTGGCCCGCGGCGCCGGGTCGGCGGAATCCGTTTTGACGACCTCCAGATCAATTGAATCGGCCTGGACGACTTTTCGCGCGCGGGAAAATTCGCTGGTGTTTCCGTTCGTGTCCGTGGCGGTGGCCGTGATCCAGTGGCCGACCGGCAACGCCGTTCCGTTCGTAAACGTGAAATTCGCGCTGCCGTTGCCGTCGGTGGTCAGGTCCAGGAAACCCAGCAGCGTCTGGCCCTCGCCATACCCGCTGATATTGCGCGTGTCGTTGTCAAACAGCTCGACGCGATAGGTGAGGTTGGTCCCGCTGTTCAGGTAACCGGTGATGAGGGTCTGCGTCGCGTTCGTGATGACCCGGGTGAGAACGGGGAAATTCTGGAAGTCGTTCGCGCCCGTGTCCTCGTCGCCCGGATCATTCCCGGTCACGTAATCATCGCCGAGATCAATGCCGAGGTTCAGGTTGCTGTAAACGGAATTGCCGAGGATGGCGTTGCCGACGTTGTAGCTGACTACGACGCCGCTGTAGCCGTTGTACGCGATGATGTTTCCCGCGCCGGCGTTCGTGCCGCCGACGAGGTTGCCGTCCGCACTGAGGTAAACGCCGTTGTAACCGTTGCCCAGCGGCAGCGCCCCGGTGAGCGAGATGCCGATGAAGTTGCCGGAAACCTGGTTGTTTTGCGTGCTGTAGCCGACGATCTGGACGCCGTGATCGAGGTTGCCGGAAATGACGTTGCGTTCGCCGGCCGCGTAACCGCCGACGAGATTGCCCTGGATGTTGCCGATGAACACGCCATCGTCCTCGTTCGGAATGGCCGACTGGCCGGTGACATCCGTGCCGATGAGATTTCCCTGAATGATGTTTCCTTCCGGCAGCGGCGGCGGCGTGCCGGTGTAATTGAGCGCGGCGGCGGCTTCGCCGAAACCGCCCAGATTCACGCCGTGAACGAGATTGCCACTGATGAGATTTCCCTGACCTGGCAGCCCGCCGCCAATGAGGTTGAAGTTGCCGTATGAGATGTTGACGCCGTGCTCGCCGTTGGGAATCGCATACGTGCCGGCGGCGTTCACGCCGATGTAATTTCCATACACCGCGTTCGACGAACTCGAACTGAACCGGATGCCGTCGCCCGCGTAGAGATACGGGTCTTCGCCGTTGCCGGAAATCAAATTGCGCGCGGCGGCGTTGGTGCCGCCAATGAAGTTCAGGTCCGCGAGGTAATCGCAGAGAATTCCCTGGTTGGTGTTGCCTACGTCGAACGCGCCCGTGGCGTCGGCGCCGATGATGTTGCCGAGAATCGCGTTTTCCGTCGTTTCCGACAGCCAGATGCCGTAACGGTTCGCCGAAATCAAATTGTGCGCCGTTGCCAATTCGCCCCCGATGGTGTTCGTGCCCGTGGACTGCACGCCAAAATCCGCGCCGGCAATCCGCACGCCCGCGCCCGCGTTGCCGCGCCGCGTCAGGCCGTCGGCCGCCACGCCGATGTAACAACCCTCCACCCGGCTGCCGACCCCGTTGGTGATCAGAATGCCGTCGCCGTTGAAACGATTAACGCAGAGGGCGCGAATCGTGCAGTTGCTGGTGGCAACGACGAAACCGGCGGTGTTCGCCCCGGCGTCCACCCCGGACAATTCCACGATGGGCGCGCCCACGTAGCCGGTCTGCGTCGCGGCGGAGATCGTCACGGGGTCGCTGAGGATGGGCAGGGCGCTGGAGGGGCTGATGGTCAGGCTGAGATTGGTGATGTTGAACGCGATGGTGTCCGCGCCGCCATTGGCGTTGGCGTCGAGGATGGCCTGGTCCAACGAACCGGGGCCGGAAGCGTTGGTGTTCACGACCGTAAACGTGGCCGAATTTAGAACGAGTGGGATGGCGATAAACGCCGCCAAGGGAAGAAACAGTCGTCGCATCATAAAACAGGCAAAGGATGAAATACGCGGACAGCCAACCGGAACGCCGTGGGTCATGCGCGGCTTTTTAGCACGGCCGAAAAGGGATTGCCAGCGATTTTTGCGGAAAGTGATTGCGCACTGACACTTACCGACCAGTGCGCGGGTCTGTGATGCCTGTGACCTGCAGCGCGTAAAGCCGCGCCTCGCAGAGCTTGCTCCAAACCCCGGCGGCTGCGCGCTCCTTCCCAAGTAGGTCGTCACCCAGTGGTCTGGGTCAGATCGCGCCCCTCGTTTCCAGCAACTCGCGAATGTGTTTTACCGTCGCCACTCCGGTCGTGCCGAGTTGATGAATTACCACCGATGCTGCGGCATTCGCAATTTCCAGTGCGTCGCGCAGCGTTGCACCCGCTGCCAAGGCCATTGCCAGGTTTGCCATCACGGCGTCGCCCGCGCCGACGATATCAATTGGACCGCGCAAGGGCAGGGCGGGGAGGTGCGCGGTTTCGCCATTCGTTGAAGCCCCGAGAATCCCTCCTTCCGCCAGTGTGACGAAGACCGGTTTGGTTTGCCGGTGCGCCAACTCGGCGGCCAGATTTGCAATTTGTGACAAATCCAAATCACCTTTTCTATCCGTCAGAGCGGCAACTTCCGCGCGGTTCATTTTCAACGCGATTTTGGAGTAATCTTTCAGCCCACGCCGGCTGTCCGCGAGAATCATCAATTCGGGCCGCACGGCGGCAAAGCCGTTCAGAACCGCCAGGAGCTTTTTGCTGATCACGCCGGTTTCCGGAACCGGGGCTTGATCCAGAATGATCAACACGTCCATGCGGGGAATGAGTTCATTCAGGGAATCCGCCAGCCGGTCTTGAACTACCTCCGGCGTCGGCGACCAGTTCTTGATGTCCAGGCGGTTCAATTCGACGGGCGCTTTGCCCGATTGAACGATGAGCGGCTTGCAATAGGTGAACGTGTGTCGGTGCGGCGTGGTCAGGAAATGATCCAATTTCACCGTCGCATGACCGAGCAGTGCGTGGCGCAGTTCAAAACCTTCGGCATCGTTGCCAGCAAAGCCGACCGGATAAATGGTTCCCGCTCCGAGCGCGACGAGGTTGTTCAAGATGGTGCCCGCGCCGCCGGGTTGGGCGCGAACGCGAACGACGTTGTGAACCGGCAGGCCGGTTTCGAGTGAGGTTTCAGTTTTGTCCGGATCAATCTCCAGATAACGATCCAGGCAGAAGTCACCGACGACGGCCACGCGCAACTTCTGATATTTATCGGCGATGAATTGGAAACGCTTTGCGTTCACGACCGCTGCAACTCGTGGAGCAGATTGTGCAGAAAAACCACATTGTCTGCTTGCACATAGCGCATCGTGCCGCCCATGCGCGCGAAGCTTTTGCAGAAGCGCAGGTAGTAAGCTGGGTTGTCCTTGGGCGGTTCACCTTTGGTCCAGTCCCAGTTCCCGCCGTCCTGAATGTCCACGATGAACATTGTGTGATCGCAGACGACAGGTTTGTTCGCTTGCAACCGCAAATTGTTCACGCAACTCAAGCTCTTCTCAAAAACCTGCGGCGCCATGATGGCGGAGCCGACCGACAGCACCACGCCGCCGTCCAGCCGTTGCACGGCGCCGCCGAACAGGCGGAAATCTATGTCCGCGGCCCGGCCCAGCACCGCGCCGCGAAACATCGGATGGCAGGCGATGATGTCGTAGCCGATGCCGGGATGCACGGTGAACGGGACGTTGCGGCGGAACGCGGCCGCGAGAATGGAATGTTCCTTCCAGGGATGTTTTACGTTGTTGCGACCGCTGCGAAGTTTGTGCGCCACCATCGCCCGCAGTAGTTCCGCGCGAGCGGGCGCGAGCGGATGGGAAGGTTCCATCTTCAGGGATGCTTCCAGCGCATCTTTGGTGGGCAGCGCGATGCCGTCCTCCTCGATGAAGCGGCCCACGCTTTGTCCGAAGCCCTCGCCCAACGGCGCGCCGGCGAGCAGGGCGAGGTGTATGTTACGCCCGGTTTCCTCCCACGTGCCGAACGTGCCGGTGGCGACATTGTCCCGAACGCTCTCGGCGGTCTTCCCCTGAAACGCAAACTCCCAATCATGGATCACTCCGGCGCCGTTGGTGGCCAGGTGGGTGAGGGCGCCGCGCTCGATGAGTTGGTTGACCACGGCGAGCAGGCCATTTTTCACCAGGTGCGCGCCATACATCAGGATGACGCTGGCGTTGCGTTCGCGCGCGGCGGCGATGGTGGCGGCACAATGGCGGATGACCGCCGACATTTCAGCCGGGCAGGACGGCGGGGGCTTGGCGGGGTCAACCAGAATCTCCTCCAGCGTGCTGAGGTTCCGGCGTTCCGCCAACGGCCGTACTTTGACCCGTTTCAGATCCAATGGTGTCGAAGAATTCTTCATGCGCTGGCCGGAATTAAACCACGGCTGGCGCGGATGGCACGGACTTTTTTCGTTTTACGGACAACGCGCGGAGCGAAGCGCCAACGGCACATTTTAAGGGCCAGGAGCTGTTTCGGATGATCTTCGGCAAAGCGCTGTTGCGTTTCGTCTGCTGCTGCGGTCCATAAAGCCTAGCCGTGGCCGGAGACTGGCCGAAGACTGGCCTTGACTCGGCGGGGCGCAGGCGCGAAGCTTCGCCCACGAGCGTCGGGGTGATTATGGTGCGACAGTCGGGCGAACGTGAGTTTCAGGAAGGCCGGTGGTTCAAGCAATCCGGCGGGTGTTGTTTCAAAACGTCCCTCCTTTCATCCGCGAAGACATTTCTCCTATTGCAGGTCGTCCTGCTGGGCGTTTTGTCTCCGACTTTTTGCGTGGCCCAAACCCCGAAGAGCAAAGAAGGCAAATGGCTTTCTCCGTCCGCATTGCTCGCGTCGCGGGACGGGAGCACACTTTATGTGGCCTGCGCCACGGGCAATCGCATCCTGATTTTCGATCTCGCCACCAGGCGGGTCACCAAATCCGTCTCCCTGCCGGACCCGCCCAGCGGCCTGGCTTTGAGCGCCGATGGCAAACGGCTGTTCGTTACCTGCGCCGCACCTGAAAGTCAGGTTTGCGTGGTGGACACTGGCAAAGCCCGCATCGTTGACAAACTTCCCGCCGGCCACACCGCAACCTCCCCGGTGCTCTCACCCGACGGCACAACCCTTTTCGTTTGCAACCGGTTCAACGACGACGTGGGCGTCATTGACCTTGCCGGCGGCAAGGAAAGGCGGCGAATCCCCGTCCGCCGCGAGCCGGTCGCCGCAGCGATGACGCCGGACGGGAAACGACTGCTCGTGGCCAACCTGCTTCACACCGGACGCGCGGATGTGGATCACGTCAGCGCGGTGGTGAGCGTGATTGACACGGCGCTCGGTCAGGTCGTGGACGACTTGTCGTTGCCGAACGGCAGCGGTTCGTTGAATGACATTTGCATTTCGCCCGATGGCAAATACGCCGTGGTCACCCATATCCTCTCCCGCTTTCATCTGCCGACGACGCAGCTTGACCGTGGTTGGATGAATACCAACGCCAAGACGATCATTGATCTGGCGCGGATGCAGGTGATGAACACATTCCTGCTCGACTCGATTGATCGTGGCGCGGCGAATCCGTGGGGCGTTGCCTGGAGCGCGGATGGCAAAAAACTCGTCGTGGCGTTGGCCGGCACGCATGAAGTCAGTATCACGGATTTTCCCGCGCTGCTCGGGAAGCTCGGCAAGCTGTCCCCGGAATCCTTCGTCGCCGCCAGCCCGGCGTTGCCCTACAGCAATACCGCGTCGCGCGCCCCGTCGGATGTGCCCAACGATCTTTCCTTCCTCGTCGGTGTGCGTGAGCGGCGGCCGTTGCCTGATGGCGATCTCGGTCCGCGCGCTGTCGTGGTGGTGGGCCGCCGCGCCTATACGGCGAATTATTTTTCCGACACGCTCACGGCCGTTGACCTCGACGGCGAGCATCCCAAGATCGAGACGATTCCACTCGGACCCAAGCCAGTAATGACCGCAGAGCGCCAGGGCGAATTGTATTTCCACGACGCACGCATCTGCTTTCAAGGCTGGCAAAGTTGCGCCAGTTGCCATCCCGGCGAAGCGCGCGTGGACGCATTGAACTGGGACTTGCTCAACGACGGCATCGGCAATCCCAAGAACAACAAGAGCCTGTTGCTGACGTTCGCCACGCCGCCTTCCATGAGCCTTGGTGTGCGCGAAACTCCCGAAGCCGCCGTGCGCGCCGGCATCCGGCATATTCTGTTCACCGTGCAACCGCCGGCCGTGGCCGACAGCTTGGATGCCTATCTCAAATCCCTTAAACCCGTGACGAGTCCGCACAAAGTCAAAGGCAAGTTCTCCGTCGCTGCCAAACGCGGCGGCCGGATCTACCGCGACCCGGAAGTCGGCTGCGCCAAATGCCACGTGGCCCCGCTGTTCACCGACCTCAAGTCTTATGACGTCGGCACCGCCGGGCCATGGGACCGCGAGGCGAAGGAATTTGACACACCCACGCTGGTTGAAATCTGGCGCACCGCGCCGTATTTGCACGATGGCTCGGCGGCTACGATGCGCGACGTGCTAACCACGGCCAACCCGCACGACAAGCATGGCAAGACCGCGCATCTGACGGCGGATCAGTTGAACGATTTGATTGCGTATTTGCTTTCGCTGTGAAGAACAACCGTCTGAAGCCATGAACGTGATTCGCGAGCCGCGAATTGTCTGGCGGTTCGGCCTCACCCCAGCCCTCTCCCGCTGGGCGAGGGAGAATCGTTCGCTGATTTTGTGCGAGGACGGAGCCAGAGCGAGCTCAAGAGCCTCCCGGCCGAAACAGCGTAGTCGAAAGTTGTTCCCTCTCCCAGCGGGAGAGGGCCAGGGTGAGGGCGAGTCATCCGATTCACAGCCCGCGCCGTTTCACACAACCACAGCGACCGAGATGCGATTCCGTTGGCCCGCGCTACGCTGCAGCTGCCTGCTCTTCCTTTGCTTGGCTGCATTCACAGCCACCGCTGCCGATTCGCTCCTGGCCCGCTTCCAATCCGGCCCGATGGTCGGCGTGACAGACGTAATCTTCTGCGCCCGGATTCCAAACAACACCGACGGCCATTGGTATGCCAACATCGGCTACTACGCCCATGACCCGGATCGCAAGGCCTGGCGCGAGGGCGCGAAGCTTTGCCGCCTGAACCTCGCCACGGGGAAGATCACCACTCTGCTCGACGACCCGCGCGGCGGCATCCGCGACCCACAGGTTCACTACGACGGAAAGAAGATCCTGTTCGGCTACCGCAAGGGCGGCACGGAAAATTATTTGCTCTATGAGATCAACGCCGACGGCACTGGCCTCCGTCAAATCACGACCGGCGACTACGACGACTTCGAGCCCACTTATCTGGCGGACGGCGACATCGTGTTCGTCTCCACGCGTTGCAAACGTTGGGTGAACTGCTGGCTCACGCAGGTCGCGGTGATGCATCGTTGCGGTCCGAACGGGCAGGACGTCCGCGCCATCTCCAGCAACAACGAGCACGACAACACGCCCTGGCCGATGAACGACGGCCGGCTGCTCTACACGCGCTGGGAGTACGTGGATCGCAGCCAGGTGGATTATCACCATCTCTGGGTCGCGAATCCCGACGGCACCGGTCAAATGACCTGGTATGGCAATCATAATCCGGGCATTGTGATGATTGACGCCAAGCCCATTCCCGGCTCAGACAAAGTGGTTTCAATCTTTTCGCCCGGGCACGGTCAGCTGGAACACGCGGGCACGGTTACGGTCGTCGATCCGAAAGCCGGGCCGGATGCGCCGGCCTATGCCAAAACCATCAGTCGTGACAATCAATTCCGTGATCCGTGGGCGTTCTCCGAAAACTGTTTCATGGCGGCGCACGGTCAGGCGCTCGTGCTCATGGATGAAACCGGCGCCACGGAGCCGATTTACAAACTGCCAGAAGCCGATGCGAAGCGCGGCCTGTTGCCTCAGGAACCGCGTCCGCTGGTGTCGCGCCCACGCGAACCCGTCGTGGTTCCGCGCGTGAATCCAGGCACTCCAACCGGCCGGCTTGTGCTGGCTGATATTTACGAGGGCCGCAACATGACCGGCGTCGCGCGAGGCGACATCAAGAAACTGCTCGTGCTCGAATCGCTGCCGATGCCCATTCACTACACGGGCGGCATGGACCCGATCAGCTACGGCGGCACGTTCACACTGGAGCGAGTCGTTGGCACCGTGCCGGTCGAGGAAGACGGCTCGGCCTACCTGGAGCTGCCGGCCTTGCGCAGTTTCTTCTTTGTAGCGCTGGACAAGGACGATTTGTCGGTGAAGCGGATGCAGAGTTTCCTCACCGTCCAACCGGGTGAAATCAGCAGTTGTGTCGGGTGTCATGAGCAACGCACCAAGACGCCGAGCAGTCGGGGGTCTTTCGCCTCGGCGCAAGCGGTGCGCCGCGCGCCGAGCAAGATTGAACCGCTGGCGGACGTGCCCGAAGTGCTCGATTTCCCGCGGGACATCCAACCCATCCTCGACGAATTATGCGTGAACTGCCACGGCTACGAAAAGACGGCGGCGGGCGGTCCGCGCGCGGGGCGACTGCTGCTCACAGGTGATCGCGGACCGATGTTCAGTCACAGCTACTACCTGCTCACCATCGCGCGATTGTTTTCCGATGGCCGCAACCAGGCCCGCAGCAGTTATGCGCCGCGCACGCTGGGTTCGTCCAACAGTAGAATCCTGAAGCTCCTCGACGGCTCGCATTACGACGTCAAAGCCACCGAACATCAGAAGAAAATGCTGCGGCTCTGGATAGAATCCGGCGCGGCGTATCCCGGCACGTATGCCGCGCTGGGTAGCGGCATGATCGGCGGCTACGCGGAGAACCAGATGATCAACGCGGACTTCGAGTGGCCCGCGACGAAAGCCGCCGCGGAAGTCATCAACCGCCGCTGCGCCAGCTGCCACGAAGTTCCCGGCCGCCTGCTGCCGCGCGCTCTGGCCGACGAACGCGGCGTTTCCTTCTGGCGGCCCGATTGGGACGACCCGCGCTTGAACACCAGTCGTCACATCGTGTTTAACCTGTCGCGCCCGGAAAAATCACTGCTCCTGCTCGCACCGCTTGCCGAAGTCGCTGGCGGCTGGGGCTTGTGTCGCGATCCGAACACCAAACAACCCGCGACGGTGTTTGGCGATGTGAAAGACGTGGATTACCAGCGTCTCCTAGCCCTCTGTGTCGCGGGCAAGCAGCGGCTCGAACAAGTGAAGCGCTTTGACATGGCCGACTTTCGCCCGCGACAGGATTGGGTGCGCGAGATGAAGCGGTACGGCGTCCTGACTGCGGATGCCAAAGCCGAATCCGGGATCAACGTTTACGCGACGGAGCAGAAGTATTGGGAATCGCTTTGGTATCAGCCAATTTCAACCACGGATAAACACTGATGGACACGGATGACCAACGATTCAACCGGGGCGGGGGCTTCAGCCCGCTTCGCTGCACGCAGGCTAGTTGCATTGGGACGTTGAAGCGGGCTGGAGCCCGTGCTCTAGCGGTTTATTTGAAATCCCTACTACAGTCATGCGAGTTCGCGCATTTACGACAAAGATTTGCCGACCTGCTTTTCTTCCTCTCCCCGCGACGAAGGGGTGGGGAAAGGACCGAGGAGAGGGGTGAACCATGGCTTTTGAATCAATCGGACCTCCTCTCCCCCGGCCCCCTCCTCCATCCGATGGAGGAGAGGGAGTGGTTGCGGCTACGCCGCGCTGTGTTCATCCGTATCCATCCGTGGTCAAAAATCTTTGTATGAAACAAAAACCTCTCGGCAACTCGGGCCTCTCCGCCTCCGTCATCGGTCTCGGCGCGTGGGTGCTCGGCGGCGGACCAATCTGGGGCACGGACACCGACGACGCGGAATCCGTGCGCACCATCCAGGCCGCGCTCGACCTCGGCATCAACCTCATTGACACCGCGCCCGCTTACGGTTGGGGGCGCAGCGAACGCGTCGTCGGCCGCGCGCTCAAGGGCCGGCGCGACAAAGCCATTCTCGCCACCAAATGCGGCCTCTGGTGGGAGGACGCCCGCGGCAGCTTCTTCGCCGATTTCGACGGCAAGAAAATGAACCGCAGCCTCCGGCCCGACACGATCCAGATCGAAATCGAGAACAGCCTGCGCCGGCTCGACGTGGACTGCATTGACCTCTACCAGACGCATTGGCCCTCCATGCCGCCGGACCACACGCCCATCGCCGACACCATGGCCGTGCTGCTCAAGCTCAAGCAACAGGGCAAAGTCCGCGCCATCGGCGTTTGCAACGTCTCGCTGGACGAGTTGAAAGAGAACGTCCGGTGCGGCGACATCGCGAGCGACCAGTTCCGCTACTCGATGCTGCATCGCGAGGCGGAGCGCGACATCCTGCCGCATTGCGCACAAAACCACCTCGCCACGCTCACCTACATGTCGCTCGAACAGGGCTTGCTCACCGGCAAGATCGGCATGGACCGCGTCTTCCAGCCCGGCGAATTCCGCAGCAACACTTACTGGAACGACTGGCTGATCCCCGTGAATCGCAAGCGCGTGCTCGACCTGCTCGCGTCGTGGCGCGACATCACGGACAAATACACCTGCACGCTCTCGCAACTCGTCATCGCCTGGACCGCCGCCCAACCCGGCGTCACGCACGTCCTCGCCGGCGGCCGCAACCTCACGCAAGTCACCGAGAACGCGAAAGCGGGCGAACTGGATCTGGAAACCGCCGACCTGGCGCGCGTCCGCAAAGATGTGATTGGGCTGGGTGAACCGATGAAAGGCTAAGGGCATGTCAGATACAACGCATCGCATACTCAAACCCGGATCCCAGATGTACATTGTATTGGGAGTTCTGTTCTCGTTCCCAATAGCTCTTATCGGTTGGATGGCCGTCCGCACCGGGCAAGCAGTTGATTGCGCAAGAATCGCGGCATTCGTATTGATCGGCTATGGATTGATCTGCCTTTTCCTCTCGCGTAGCCGTGTCGTCGTTACGGCTGACTACATCGCAGTGCGCTCTGCATTCGGCGGCGAGCAAAGGATGCAGTTCCATGATGTTGTTGCCTCGTTTGCGATTCCCAGTCGACGCCGCGCCGCTTACATTGAGCTTTATTCAGAAAGGCCCAATGATGATGTGGAGCCTGCCTTGGTTCTCTCACTCAAGACTCTACGGCACGCGGATATTGGTTGGCTGCAGGAACTCCCACAATTGAAACTGCAACTCTGATGAGGGTGGCCTCCAGAAACATACTTCACCCCGTGCAACCCATGAAAGCTCGAACTGACCAACATAGCCGAGCAACTGCCCTCGGGGCAGTCACGTTCGTCACGCTGCTGCTCACCATCTCGCCCGCGACCCCCCGGGAATCCTGGCCGCAGCGCATTGAAGCCGACTGGCTGCTGGCCGAGGAAGTCGTGGCGCAGGATCAACTCGGTGGATTGGCCGCGGCAAAGGGTGAAGTCGCCACGGAAACGGCAGCTCGAGTTGTTACCAGATGAGAGGGATCGAAACAGTCTTGGCAGGTGTCTTGGTGGCCTTGGCGGCTTCCGCCGCCGCGCCCGTGCGGTCCAACGCGGAAGTTTCGAGCGACGATTTTGTCCAGTCGCCCGCGCTCGCCGCTCGATTGGTTTCGGGTGGCTTGGGCTTCGATCAACTCCTCGTTGTTCGCCGCCGCGAATTGAATCCCAGTCACGTTTACACCTATCACGTCGAAGGCTTCGGCGCGGGCGGCGGGCTCTACCTGGCGTCGCTGAAACCAAACGCCACGCTCAAGGAACTCGTGGCCTCGCCGGACGGCCAGATTCTCGATTGCGACGTTTCGTTCGATGGCCGGGAAATCCTGTTCAGCTGGCGGCGCACCCAGGGCGAGGGCTATCAGGTTTTCGTCATCAACGCGGACGGTTCGCACCTGCGCCAGCTCACCGACGGCCCGCACCACAATTACAACGCCTGCTGGCTGCCCGATGGCGGCATCGCGTTCCTGAGCACGCGGTCGGCGCGGTTCGCGTATTGCTGGATTTCGCCGGTCGGTGTGCTGCATCGCATGGCGCGCGACGGTTCGCGGGTAACCCGGCTTTCGGCGAACATCGTGAACGACTTCACGCCCAGCGTGCTGGCGGATGGCCGCCTCATTTACTCACGCTGGGAATACGTGGACAAACCGGCCATCCCGATCCAAAGCCTCTGGACGATCCATCCGGACGGCACGGGGCTGGCGGGATATTTCGGCAATCGCGTGCTGAGTCCGGCGACGTTCATGGAAGCGCGCTCGATACCGGGCACCGGCAAGGTGCTCTGCCTGCTCACGAGCCATAATGGTCCCTGTCGCGGCGCCATCGGCATCGTGGACATCGCTCACGGCAATAATTCCCCGGCTGCCATCCGCAACCTGACACCGGAGGTGCCGATTGGTGAGGTGGACAAGGGCGATGGAAACCGCATTCGCGGCCCATACGAGAATCCTTTTCCGCTCGATGGTGAGTTGTTCCTCGTTTCCAAACGCGGAACGATCCTGGTGCGCCGCTACGACGATCAGCAAGTGGCGGTGGCCTTGCCGCGCAATGGCGAACTCGGCTTCTACAATCCGCAGCCGTTGCGTCCACGCGCCCGACCGCCGGTGCTGGCGAGCACTTTGGCGGCGGCCGCTCCCGAGGCGCCGCTGCGCGAGCCAGCCCGTTTGCCGGGAACGGACGACGACGAGGATCAAGCTCCCGTGACCTGGGCCACGGTGGTCCTCCAAGACGTCTATCGCGGCCTCGAACCGCACGTGAAGCGGGGCGAGGTGAAGGAGATTTGCGTGGTTGAAGAAATGCGGAAGGTCGTCCGGACGGACGTGAAGAACCGGGCTTTCGGTTTCCAGTTCCCGGTGATTTCCTGCGGCGCGACCTACGCCGCCAAGAAAGTGTGGGGCTACGCGCCGGTGGCGGACGACGGTTCGGCCTGCTTTCAGGTACCGGCGGAACGCCCGGTCTATTTCATGGCCCTCGATGCGGAAGGTCGCGCCGTGCAGCGGATGCGCACGTTCACGCACTTGATGCCCGGCGAGAAGCAGGGTTGCATCGGCTGCCACGAACCCCGTCAGCAAGTCGTCGCGGCCCCGCGTTCCCTGCCGC
The DNA here is from genome assembly GCA_964458575.1 of uncultured Bifidobacteriaceae bacterium. Lineage (GTDB taxonomy): Bacteria > Verrucomicrobiota > Verrucomicrobiia > Limisphaerales > JADLHS01 > CAYWMD01. Next base: position 48,571 of record CAYWMD010000010.1, read on the forward strand.
GCGCATCGGACCGGCTTCGGCCACCGGATTGGGGCGAGGGTGTTGGTTTCGATTACGCCCGGATTGTCCAGCCGGTCCTCGACACGCACTGCGTGAAATGTCACAGCGGCCCAACGCCGCCCGCCAAGGTGGACCTCTGCGGCGACGTGACGGATTTCTTCAACGTCAGCTACGAAACCCTCGCCCGGGGTCGCAAACGCAAGGGCGAAGCCGAGTGGGACAGTCCGTACGTGAACTGGATTCCCACTTACAACGGCATGGAGCAAAACATCCTCGAAGTCACGCCGAAGGCTTGGGGCTCGCCACGCAGCCAGCTCGCCGAACTCCTCGTGAACGGCCATCCCGATACGAACGGCGCGCCGCGCCTGAAAATGGCGGCGTCCGAAATCCGACGCGTGCTGGCATGGATTGACCTGAACGTGCCCTACTACGGCACGAGCGAGACCACGCATCCTGAAACAGTGGGCTGCCGCCGCATCTATCCCGCGGCGTTGGACAAAACCCTGGCCGAGGTGGCGACGCGCCGCTGCGCTGAATGTCACGACGGCGGCAAGGTCCCGCGCCAATTCTGGACCCGCATCAGCAACCCGGAGTTGAACAGTTTCCTGCTGGCGCCGCTCGCGAAAGCAGCCGGTGGCAGTGCCGTGTGTGGGAAAATCGTTTTCGCTTCCACCGCCGATCCGGATTACCTCGCGATCCGGCGGACCTTTGACACCGTGCTTGCCCAGTTGCGCGAGCGTCCGCGCACCGACATGGCAGGCGCGAGGCCAGCGGTGGTGGATCGTTCCTGTCTCGGCAAATTGGATTGATCATGAAAAAACTCCTGAATCCCCGTGGCGGCGGACTCGAGTCCGCTTCAACTTCCCCCAAGGCAACGCGGGCACGCCGTCACTGCCCTGAACTCCTGGCGATTCTGATGGCCTTGGCCGCAACCTGGCCGGCTCAGGCCATCGAACGCGCTGCGTGGCAGGAGCACGTCAAAACGGATTGGCTGCTGGCCGAGGAAGTCGCGGCACAGGATCAACTCGGCGGGTTGGTCACGACGAAAGCCGACGCCGCCGGCGGTTGCGACGGCATCAAGAACGGCGAGTGGGGTTTTCACACGGACAATTCGAAGAACCCGTGGTGGCAGGTGGATTTGGGTTCGGCGCAAAGCCTCGCGCGCGTGGTGATTTGGAATCGCACCTCGACCGCCGAACGCGCGACGCGCATCAAAGTGCTGCTCTCGGACGACGGCAAAGAGTTCCGGCAAGTGTATCAGCATGACGGCACGGTGTTCTTCGGCTTCCAGGACAAGAAGCCGTTGGTGGTGACCTTGTCGAACGAGTCAGCGCGGTTCGTACGTGTTGCCTTGCCGGGCACGAGTTTCTTTGATCTCGACGAGGTGGAAGTTTTTGGCGTTGCCGATACGGCGAAGAATCTCGCTCTCAACCAACCGGCGGATCAATCCAGTGTTTCGCAATGGTCCGTCTCGCACGAGAAGACGAAGGCGGTGGATTGGGCGGCGCGCACTCGGGAGATTTTGGCGGTGTGCGAGAAGTTGGCTCGTGAGGTAGCGCAGGTTTCCAAACCTGCCGTATCGCAAATTTCCAAATCTGCGGGCGGCGCGAAAGCGGTTGACTCGAACGGCACACTCTCCCTCACCCCGGCCCTCTCCCGCTGGGAGAGGGAGAATTATCCGCCGGTCTCAGGAGAATCAGAAGTCGGAGATAACTCGAAAGACTCGCGAGCAAATCAGCACGCCCGAAGGCTGTCCCCTCTCCCTCAGGGAGAGGGTCAGGGTGAGGGTGAACGCCACGCACTTGCAACGATTGCCAAGTTAAGGAAGAAACTCTCCAACCTGCCAACCAGCCAATCCGCCCAGCCGCTTTTCCTCGAGGCCCGGCGTCTCCAACGCCAGCTCGCTTTGCGCAATCCGCTGCTGCGCGACTTCGACACGCTGATCTTCACGAAGCGCGTCCCGGGCAGCTTCAATCACATGTCGGATCAATATTACGGCTGGTGGTCCAAACCCGGCGGCGGGATTTTCCGGCTGCGCGGTCTCACCAGCGATTCGCCGACCGAGCAATGCATCACAACGGCATTCAAAGAACCCGGCAGCTTCCTGCGCCCGACGCTTTCTTACGACGGCAAGAAAGTCCTGTTCGCGTGGTGTCGCTACTACGCCCATCTCGCGGCGGAAACCAACAAGCTCGACAAGGCGAACGTGCCGGAGGATGCGTTCTATCACCTGTTCGAGATGAACCTCGATGGCTCAGGCCTGCGCCAGATTACGCGCGGCAAGTACGACGACTTCGACGGGCGTTACCTGCCGGATGGTCGCATTGTGTTTCTCAGCACGCGGCGCGGCCAAGCGTTGCAAGTTGGTCGCGAGAGCGCGGCGCGCACCTTGGCGCAGCCCGACCGGCCCGATTGTTACGTGCGTTGCGGTGGCGGCCCGGAACGGCCCGTGGCGGTTTACACGCTGCACACGATGAACGCCGACGGCTCGGACCTCGTCGCCATTTCGCCGTTCGAGATGTTTGAATGGACGCCGGAGATCGGGCGCGACGGTCGCATCCTCTACTCGCGCTGGGATTACATTGACCGCGACAACATGCCTTACATGGGCCTCTGGGCGATGAATCCTGACGGCACGGACGCGCGGATGGTTTTCAAGAACTACACCAAAGCGCCGCATTGCACGTTCGAGGCGAAACCGATTCCCGGTTCGCACAAAATCATTTTCACCGGCAGTGGCCACCACGCACAGACGATGGGCAGTCTCGTGCTGCTCGATCCGAGCGTTGGTTGGGACGGCAACGATCCCATGACGCGTCTGACGCCGGAAGTGGTGTTTCCGGAGATCGAGGGCTGGCCGGCCACGTCTTACGCCAACCCGTGGCCGTTGAGCGAGCGCTTCCATCTCGTCGCGTGGGGCGCGGAGGGCTACCTCGTGCAGGGCAAGCCGGGTTGGGATCGCTGGCACGCCGTGCAGCGCCCACGCAACGGCATGGCGCTGTATCTTTACGACGCCGCCACGCGCACGCGCGAGTTGCTTTGGAGCGACGAAAAGATTTCCTGCGGCGATCCGATTCCCGTCCGTCCGCGCGAACGTCCGCCGGCCATTGCGACTCAACTTGCCGACAGCGCGGCGAAGGAAGGCCGCTTCCTGATGAGCGATGTGTATCGCGGTTTGAGCGGCGTGCAGCGCGGCGAAATCAAATCGCTCCGCATCGTGGCCGTGCCGGCGAAGACGCATCCGACAATGAACTTCCCCAAACTCGGCATCACGCGCGACGACCCCGGCAAGTGCGTGCTCGGCACGGTCCCGGTCGAGACGGATGGCTCGGCGTATTTCCGTGTGCCGGCGGGTGTGATTGTGTTTTTGCAGGCGCTCGATGCCAGCGGCGTGGCCGTGCAAACCATGCGAAGCACAACGCACGTCCAACCCGGCCAGACGCTGAGCTGCATCGGTTGCCACGAATCGCGCCAGCAAGCGCCGCCCACGAAACTGGCGCTCGCCAGTTTGCGTCAACCTTCGCCGCTGACTGCCGGGCCGGAAGGCTCCTGGCCGTTGCGCTTTGATCAGCTCGTCCAACCGGTATTGGACCGCCAATGTGTCAATTGCCACAACCCGCAAGCCACCAACGCCGTGGCCGCGAAGTTCGATCTCTCACCGGACAAGGCGTATTACACGCTGATCGGTTACGGGAAGCCGAATGTGCAGGATCAGGTTTGGGACGCTTACCGGCGCGGGTTCTCGGTGGCCGGCGATGGCATCGCGCAACGCAGCGTGCTGTGGGCGTTGTTGGACGCGCCGCAAGCGCATTACGACGTGCGCCTCGACGCGGACGAGCGCGAGCGGCTGCTCACGTGGCTGGACACCTACGCCCAACGGCTCGGTCATTTCAGCGATGAACAGGAGCGGGAGCTCATTGAGTTGCGCCGTGCCTGCGCCGGGTTGCTGATTGAGCGCCACGGCAAACAAACCGCGGCGATGCAACCGTGATGAACCTAGCGGCTTGCATTGCCAGTGACGTAGCGCAGATTGGCAATCTGCTGTATCGCCGACTGGCAGTCGGCAAACCGGTCATCGCGCGCGTCCACCCGCAGATTACCAATCTGCGACACAGCAGACTGCCAGTCTGCGCTACTGCGACGGAGGCTCATCCGCGTAACAGTATTGCCAGGCTTGGGGTGATTGTAGCTTTGGCCATGGGTCTTTTGTGCGGCTCAGCTCGCGCCGAACCGACCAACACCCACCGCTTCGCCTGCACGGATTACACGCAGGGCAAGGTCTTCATCGTCGCGGCTGACGGAGGAGTCGAGTGGGAGTACCAGACCAAGAGTTGCAACGACCTCTGGGTGTTGCCCAACGGCAATCTGCTGTTTAACACCGGACGCGGCGTCCGGGAAGTCACGCGCGCCAAGCAGGTCGTGTTCGATTACCAATCGAAGAGCGAAATCTACGCGTGCCAGCGGCTGACGAACGGCAACACGTTCATCGGCGAGTGCAACAGTGGTCGCCTGCTCGAGGTCGAGCCGTCCGGGCGGATTGCGAAGGAAGTGCGGCTGCTGCCCGAAGGCAAGGACGGCGGCCATCTTTACATGCGCAACGCGCGCAGGCTGGCGAACGGGCATTACCTCGTTACGCATTACGGCGAGCAGGTCGTGCGCGAATACGATGCCGACGGCAAGGTTGTGCTCACCATTCCGGCGGCGGGCGGTCCGCACAGCGCGGCGCGATTGCCGAACGGAAACACGGTGATCACTTGTGGCGACCAACCCGGCGGCGCGCGGGTGTTTGAAGTAGACCAGGCGGGCAAGGTGGTCTGGCAGGTGCAGGGCGACGAACTGCCCGGCATCAGCTTGAAGTTCATCGCGGGTTTTCATCGCCTGCCGAATGGCAACACGGTCATCGCCAACTGGCTCGGTCACGGTCAGTTTGGCAAAGCGCCGCATGTCATTGAGATCACACCGGACAAACGCGTCGTGTGGACTTCGGCCAATCACGAAAAGATGCGGACGGTGTCGAGCGTGCAGGTGTTGGATGTGAAGGGCGACGCGACGTGCGGGGAAATCTGGCATTGAGGGATATTTATGGGTGCGAATTTAACGCAAGGGCACGAAGGAGCGCGAACCGCTGAGTCCGCGCGTTGCTTGCCTCCACTGTGGAACTCGCGGACTCGGCGGTCCGCGCTCCGAGCGCTCCAAGCTTTCACGTTCCTGGCGCTCTTTTCATGCTCGCTCACGGCCCTCGCCGCCTCCTTTGAAATCCCCGCGTGGGCCTTCGACCGCGGCAACGCGAAGACCTTTACATCCGACTACGCCGATGCCGGGCCGATGATCGCGTTCGGCGCGCGCTCACCGGTTTGGGTGGAATACGACTTGGATTTCCCGGTCGCGGGTGACTTCCAAATCAGCGTCCGTTACGCGGCGGCCAGCGCCCGGTCGGTGACGTTGTTCCTCAATGGCAAAATGGTGGGCGCCGTCTGTTGCGCGGAGACCGGTTCGTGGAACACCAGCGGTGCGAAATGGGTGGATGGCGCAAACCTTTACGTTCCCGCGGGCAAACACACGATCCGCCTCGAACGCGCCGGCAGCTTTCCGCATGTCGTGAGCTTGAAGTTTTCGTCGCCGGAAATTCCCGAGGGTTTCGTCCTCAACCGGCCCAAAGCGCGCAAGCTCGACGACCCGCCGCCGCCACCGGTTTACGCGCCGGTGGAGCCGGCTCTGAACATCGCCGCGTTGCGTCTGGCCATCCGGGAACTCGCGGGGCGTTTCGGGCCGCAATATGCGAAGGGTGAAACTTTTTTGCAGCGGCTGGCGGAGCTTGAAGCGCAATTGGCGCATACGAATTCGGCGAACCAGGCAAGGGCCGGACTGGTTGCGTTGCGGTACGAGGCTTTGGTCCGCGCCAATCCGCTGCTCAATTTTGGGCGGTTGCTGGTGGTAAAGCGCGGCAACACCAGCCCGGACCTCGGTCTGCCGCACAACTGGCAAAGCAATTCGACGCTGCCCAAGCAGGGTTATGACGATTCCATCTGCCTGCTGTCACTCGGCGGCGAGACGAATGAGTTGACCACGGTCTTTAAGCCGGATCGCCGGGTCTTTGTTGGCGACGTGGAATTGAATTGGGATGCGGACAAACTGTTGTTCTCCTCCGTCGGCACGAATGGACGCTGGCAGGTGTTTGAGTTGGGGCTTTCGGATTCGATTCGTAGCACCGGACGTCAGTCCGCTCCATCTTCCGCCAAGGAAAATCGGAGCCGACTCACGTCGGCTGCTACAGTGCGCCAGCTCACTGGTGAGCAGCCGGACGTGGACAGCTACGACGCGTGCTACCTGCCGGATGACCGGATCATTTTCACGTCCACCGCTTGCTTCATCGGCGTGCCGTGCGTTTATGGCAATTCGCACGTGGCGAACCTTTATCTCATGGATGCCGACGGGCGGAACATCCGCCAACTTTGTTTCGACCAGGAGCACGACTGGTGTCCCACGGTGCTCAACAACGGTCGTGTGCTCTACACGCGCTGGGAATACGCCGACACGCCGCACTCGAACACGCGGCTGCTGTTTCACATGAACCCGGATGGCACGGAGCAGATGGAATTTCTCGGCAGCAACTCGTATTGGCCGAACTCGTTCTTCTACGCGCGGCCAATTCCCGGCCATCCGAGCATGGTCGTCGCCGTCATCGGCGGACATCACGACAACCCGCGCATGGGCGAACTCGTTTTGTTCGATCCCGCGCGCGGCCGGCAGGAAGCCGCGCCCGCCGTGCAACGCATTCCCGGCTACGGCAAAAAGGTCGAGGCCATCATTCGCGACGGCCTCACGCTTGATAGCTGGCCAAAGTTCCTGCACCCGTTTCCGCTGAACGACAAATTTTTCCTCGTCTCTGTTAAACCGGAGCCGGACGCGCCGTGGGGAATTTATCTCGTGGACGTTTTCGACAACTTGGTCCCGCTCGCGCAAGCCAGCGACGCGGCGCTGCTCGAACCGATTCCCCTGCGCCCGACGCCGCGCCCGCCGGTGATGCCCGACAAGGTGAATCTCAAGAGCAAGGAAGCGCTGGTGGTGATTCAGGATATTTACGCTGGCGATGGCCTGGCGGGCGTGCCGCGCGGCACGGTGAAATCGTTGCGGCTGTTCACGTATCATTTCGCGTATCAGAACATGGGTGGGCTGTTGGGCGTCGTCGGCGCGGACGGGCCGTGGGACATCCGCCGCATTCTCGGCACCGTGCCGGTCGAGGCGGATGGCTCGGCGAAATTTCTGGTACCGGCCAACACGCCGATCTCAATGCAACCGCTCGATGCCGAGGGCAAGGCGATCCAACTCATGCGCTCGTGGATGACCGCGATGCCGGGCGAAACCGTGCAATGCACCGGCTGCCACGAACGCCAGAACACCGCGCCGTTGTTGAAGTCGGTCACCGCCCTGAACAAACCGCCCGCGCGAATCCAGCCGTGGTATGGACCGGTGCGCGGTTTCAGTTACGCCCGCGAAGTGCAGCCGGTGATTGATCGGAATTGTGTCAGTTGCCACAACCCCGCCTGGGCCGCTACCAACGGCAAAGAGCTTTGCGATTTGCGCGGTGACGTGATGCTGACCAACTGGAGCAGTGTCACGCCTGGCAACGGTGGCAAACGCGCGGGCAAGTTTTCCGTCGGCTACAACGAACTCCAGCGCTGGGTGCGCCGCAACGGCATCGAAGGCGATTACCACGTCCTCACGCCAATGGAATTCCACGCGGACACGACCGATCTCGTCCAGTTGCTCAAGGCCGGCCACCACGGCGTGCAACTCGACACCGAGTCGTGGGATCGCCTGATCACGTGGATTGATTTAAACGCGCCGTATCACGGCACATGGGGCGAGTTGATTGACAAGCCGGGCCAACAGCGCGAGCGTCGGCGCGACTTGCTCAAGCTTTACGCGAACGTGGAGGATGATCCGGAGGCGGTTGTAGCAGCCGACGTGAGGAGGCTCAATTCGTCCGATGTTTCTCCGCAGCCTTCGGGCGCTCCAAGCAAAGCGGATGGGAGCGGACTCACGTCGGCTGCCACTTTGGAAGGTTGGCCCTTCGACGCAAGTGAAGCCAAGCGTCGGCAAGACGCCGCCGGTGCAAACACAAAACGGACCATTGATCTTGGCAGCGGTGTTTCATTCGAACTGGTGTTGATTCCGCCCGGCGAGTTCGTGGTCAGCCCGGCGGCGGGAGCGGTGCCACAACGCGTCCAGATCGGGAAACCGTTCTGGATGGCGGCGCGCGAAATTGACAACCGCACGTTCGCGGTTTTTGACCCCGCGCACGACAGCGGCCTTGAAGACAAGAACACGTACCAGTTCGGCGTGCGCGGTTATCCGATGAACCAGCCCGGGCAGCCGGTCGTGCGTGTGTCGTGGGATCAGGCGATGGCTTTTTGCGAATGGCTCTCGGCAAAGACCGGTCAGCGTTTCACGTTGCCAACCGAAACGCAGTGGGAATGGGCCTGCCGCGCGGGCGCGGAAACACCTTTCAGCTTCGGCGGTTTGGATTCGGATTTCTCGAAACACGCGAATCTCGCGGACGCCAAGTTGCGTGATTTTGCCAGCGATCCTTTCACCGTGGATGTGCCGCTGAAGAACCCAACGCCGTTCGATGATTGGATTCCCAAGGATCGGCGCTTCAACGATGGGGTGCTCGTCACGGTTGCGCCGGGTAAATACCAACCGAATGCCTGGGGCCTGCACGACATGCACGGCAACGCGGCGGAATGGACGCGCAGCGATTTTGCATCGGGCAGGGAAAAGAAAGTGGTGCGCGGTGGCTCGTGGCGGGATGTGCCGGCCCGGAGCACTTCAAGTTTTCGCCTCGGCTACCTGCCGTGGCAACGCGTTTACAATGTTGGCTTCCGGGTTGTGTTGGAGCCGACCGCGGCGGTGACTTTGCGCACGCCGTGAACCTCGCTTAGCGGGTTGGTAGGGACGCATTCCACCGGCGTCCCCAATTTTACACGTCGCAAATCAGCACGCCTTGTTTGAGCGAAGCGAGTGCGTCCGCGCGCTTGGGGATGAATTCCTGGGCCACAAAACCTTTGTAGCCGGTGGCGATGATCGCTTCCATGATGCGCGGGTAGTGCAGTTCCTGCGTGTCATCAATTTCATTCCGCCCCGGCACGCCGCCGGTGTGATAGTGCGCGAAGTATTGATGATTCTCGATGATGGTGGCGCAGATATCACCCTCCATGATTTGCATGTGGTAAATGTCGTAGAGCAGTTTGAACCGCTCCGAACCGACACGTTTGCACAGTTCAACACCCCATTTGGAGAGGTCGCACTGGTAATCCTTGTGGTTCACCTTGCTGTTGAGCAGTTCCATGCAGACGGTGACCTTGTGCTTTTCTGCGATGGGCGCGATGCGTTTCAAGCCGATGGCGCAATTCTCCAGGCCTTTTTCGTCGTCCTGTCCGGCGCGATTGCCGGAAAAACAAATCACGTTCGGCGCGCCAAATTCAGCCGCGGCGGGGATTGTCTTCTCCATGTGGGCGACAATTTTGTCGTGGTTCTCAAGGCGGTTGAGTCCGCTCGTGATGCCGCCGGGTATGCCGCTGACCATCGCGCAAGTGAGGTCATGTTTTTTGAGCACGGGGAAATCCTTTACTCCAAGCAACTCTACTGAATGCAAGCCCATGTTTTTGGCGGCCTGACAGAGTTCTTCGAGCGGAATCTTGTCGTAACACCAGCGGCAGACGGATTGTTTGATCCGGCCTTTGAGTTTTGTGGGCAGGGCGGCATCCGCGGCGTTGAGGCGATGAGCGAGTTGCGCCGCGGCGACGGCGACGGCTGAGGTGCTGGCGATTTTGGTGAGTGCAGAGCGGCGAGAGATGACAGTTCTCATGCCGGAGTCTTTACCACGGATGACACGGATGGACACGGATTATTTGCAATCGTGGCTGCGCTCGTGAGAGCGCGGCTATAATCCGGGCTGCGACGATGAAGTTGGCCGCGGACTTACGTCCGCAGCTACTTACTTCAGCTTCGCGTAGCGTTCGGCCACGAAATCCCAGTTCACCACGTTCCACCAGGCGGCGATGTAGTCGGCGCGCTTGTTCTGGTATTTGAGATAGTAGGCGTGCTCCCAAACGTCGAGGCCGAGGAGCGGTTGCTTGCCCGCGCTCAACGGCGTGTCCTGGTTGGGCGTGGATTCGATGGCGAGTTTGCCTTCGTGTGACACGAGCCACGCCCACCCGCTGCCGAACTGCTTCATTGCGGCATCGGAGAACTTCGTCTTGAAGTCGGTGAAATTGCCGAAGTTTTTTTCGATGGCTGCGGCCAGTTCGCCTTTCGGATCGCCGCCGCCGTCCTTCTCCATCATCTGCCAGAAGAGCGAGTGGTTGTAGTGCCCACCGCCGTTATTGCGGACGGCGGTGCGCACGTCCTCCGGCACGCCGCTGAGGTTTTCCAGCAACCATTCGGTGGTTCTCATCTTCAAGACGTCGGGGTGAGTTGAGACGGCTTTGTTAAGGTTATCCACGTAAGCCTTGTGATGGCGGTCGTGGTGAATCTCCATCGTGCGCGCGTCAATGTGCGGTTCGAGCGCGTCGATGGCGTAGGGCAGGGGCGGCAAAATGAATGGCCCCGTGGGCGTGGTGGTGATGAGCGTGGTCGAAGGTGCAAGAACCCGTTCAGGTGCAACTCGTTCTTGCGCGATTACGCACGGCACGGTCGCGGCGGCAGCAGAGACGAGCGCGGTGGTCTTAATGGCTTGGCGTCGGGTCATCATAATCAGTCTTTCGTTTGGGTTTCGCGGAACTCTAGCTTCGACAGGCGATACGGCGCAAGCGTTCAGACGGCTCGGTCGGCGCGCGGCCCTCCGGGCCGCAGCGGGTTGAAAACGAGAAAGGCATCGGATAATTCGGAAGTCTCAGTGTTGATTGTAGCTGCTGCGGCCCGGAGGGCCGCGCGCCGATTACGCGGGCAACTTCAACCTGTCAAACTCATCCCGAAATCGTGCGCTGCTCCACAGCCAGTCCTTTGGCGTCTGGCAAAGATGCGCCTTCGCCGGGTTTTCTTCAATATAGCGAACGGTGGGCGATTCGTGTTCCGCGTCGCGCATGTATGTATCCCAGTAATCCTCGGCCCAGAACTGTCCTTTGCGACCCAAAAGTTTGTTGGCTTCCTTCGACGTGTAGGACTTCCAACTCTCCAGAATCTCGCTCATTGGCACTTCGCCAACGTGAAACAAGACGTGGACGTGGTTGGGCATAATGACCCACGCGCGCAAGTCGTAGCGTTTCCTGTGGAAGAACCGTAACGCGTTCTCAACCAGCGCGGCCACGTCAGCGCGCTTGAGATCGCAACAACCGCGCCCTTTGTCGAGATACGCTTCGAGTTGCGTGCGACGCTCGCAGTCGTCTTCGATTTGCAGCAAGGTTTCCCACTCGCCGCGCGATTCAGTCGGGAAGGAATCCGCCAGTCGGAAGGTGACAAATTGTGTGAGGTGTGGTTTGTCAAAGTGCGGCAGATAACCGCGCTCGTGCCAACCGCGAAATCCTTTAAGCCCATCCTCACGGGTTTGAGGAGATGAGTATCGGCGCTTGTTCTGAACCAATTCGCGCACGCCGGAATTGTGGGGTGGCCCGGAGCGGCGCTTGGGAGAACTCATGTGCGAAGTGAAAGCAGAACAGGCGAGGGAATCAAGCGCGTAGTACGGCTTGGTAATGGCGCGCGGCACTCCGGGCCGCAGCGGGTGATTGCAGGAGGCTCTCTGTAAATTCGCAAACCTCAAGACAGTTGAACGTGCTGCGGCCCGGAGGGCCGCGCGCCATTCACTTTCCGTGATGGACCTCGCCGAAGACTTTCACGATGCCCTTTTCCAACGCTTCCCAATCTGCGGCGGTGGTTTCCCAACCGCTGCTGAAGCGCAGGACGTGCGCGACTTCGCTGGCTTTGAAACCCATCGCCGTCAGGACGTGCGAGGGTTCTTCCTTGCCGGTTGTGCAGGCGGAGCCGGTGCTCACGGCGAAACCGGCTTTGTCGAGGCGCGTCACCCAGCGTTGCTGGCCGCCTTCCGGCATGAGCGCGGAGACGGTGTTCCACAAGCGCGGCACGTTCGCGCCCACAACGGTTGAGCCAGGCACTTGTCGCAGCAGGAGCTTCTCGAATTTTTCCTTCCACACGGCGCGGGTTTCGTGGTTGCCCTCGGCGATTTGCTGTTCGCGCACTTCCAGCGCGGCGAGCATGGCGAGAATGATCGGGACATTTTCCGTTCCGGCACGTTGGCCGCGTTCCTGTTTGCCGCCGAACAGAAGTGAATTCAATTTGCTCCGGTGCGGCGCTTTGAGAAAACCCACGCCGCGCGGCCCGCCGAATTTGTGCGCGGCGCCGCTGACGTAATCGCAATCGCCGAGGCCCGCGGCGGGCATTTTGCCGAGCCATTGCACGGCGTCGGTGAAGAACGGAACTTCGTAGGTCTGACAAATGGCGTGGAGTTCGCGCCACGGTTGGATGACGCCGGTTTCATTGTTCGCCGCCATTACACCGACCAGGGCAGGGCGGGTATCAGCCATTTCGTTGGCGAACCATTCCATGTCCACCACGCCGTCGTGCGTGACCGGAATCAACCGTGCACGTTTGCCAAAGTAATGTTTCGTGGAGTCGTGAACGCACGGATGTTCGATGGCACTGATCCAGACTTCGGCCTTTGCGTCGAGGGTTTGCGCGAAGTGGTGCATGAGCATGTTGTTGGCCTCGGTCGCGCCGCTGGTCCAGATGATGTCGGCGGGATGGCAGCCAAGAAGGTGCGCGAGTTTCTCCCTCGCCTCGCTCATGGCTTTGTTCGCCGTCAACCCGAACGCATGCGGGCTGGAGGGATTGCCATGGATTTTTTCCGTGGCTTCCAGCCAGGCTTCGCGGGCCTCGCGCATGACCGGCGCGGTGGCGTTATGATCAAAGTAAAGCATCCGTGCTCAGGATAGGAAAAGGGACGGGGGTGAAAAGGAGAAAGGGAGAAAAGGGGAAAGGGGGCGGGTGGGAAAGTGAATGAGTGGGGAAATGGCGGGGCGACAGCCAACGTTTGACAAATTACTCGTAGTGGCGAGCCGGGCCGGCGCTCGGCGTTCCGACGCGGATGAGAAGCTTCTTGTGCGCACTGGTGAAGGCGAGTTGGTGAAGTTGCTTGAGCGAAAGCCACTGGCCGTCGGGCGTGGATCGTGGATTTGAAAGTTTGGCGCGGTAGGCTTGGAGCGTGATGCGGTAGCGGGTGATGGAGTGTTTGATGGTGCAAAGGGGTTTTGCGTCGGCGAGTTGCAGTTCGAGGCCATGTGCTGCGGTGCGAACGTGCTGCGGCCCGGAGGGCCGCGCGCCGACTTCGACATTCGGAAACTCCCACAGATGCGCATTGACCACGCCCGCAGGCCGCTGACGCACCAGGAACTTGCCCCGGCGTTCGACAACGAAAGCCATGAAGCGGCGTTCGGTGGCCTTGGTGCGTTGGCCGAGATTTGGCAGGGACTCTTGTTTTCCCTCGCGCCAGGCAGAACAAAGTTTTTGCACCGGACACGCGGAACAACGCGGCGAACGCGGCGTGCAAATGAGCGCGCCGAGTTCCATGAGGGATTGGTTCAGGTGGGAGCAGGTGGAGGCGTGAGGCGTGAGGCGTGAGGCGTGCTGAACAAGTGCGTCGGCCAATTGCCAGAGTTTCACATTCGTCCGCTTTTCACGCGGATTGGCGGTGATGCCGAAAATTCGCGTGAGGACGCGAATGACATTGCCGTCGAGAATCGGACGGGGCTGGTTGAAGGCGATGCTGGCAATCGCGCCCGCAGTGTAGCGGCCTATGCCGGGCAGCGCGAGGATATCATCAAAGTGCTCAGGGAATTTTCCGCGGCGCTCGCTGACAATCTGTTGCGCGGCTCTTTGCAGGTTGCGGACGCGGGTGTAATAACCCAGTCCTTCCCAGAATTTATGGATTTTTTCGGTGCTCGCGCGGGCGAGGCTTTCAATGGTGGGCAACTCCTGCATCCAGCGTTCCCAATACGGGATGACGGTCTTCACCTGCGTCTGCTGGAGCATGATTTCGGAAACCCAGATGGCGTAGGGATCGCGGGTGCGACGCCACGGGAGGTCGCGGGCCTTTTTCGAAAACCACGCGAGCAGCAGCGGCACGAGTTTGCGGGTCGCGTGCTCCGTGCCCCGCTGCGCCAAAGGAAGGCGTGGGCCGGTGCGTGTTGCATGAATAGACATCTGTTGTTCGCCATGATTCGGAACGGGCGAGCAAACGGAAGAAAATCTTTTGTGTCCTTTGCGCCCTTTTGCGGCTATTAAATCGCCGGCGTGAAACCGTTGACGAGTTACACTTGCAGGCTGACCGATGAACAGTCGCCGACGCTGAAGGGGTGCCTTGGTGCCAGCTTGAGGAACTCGCCTGCAACAGGCCCTTGAAGGCCGCGTGTCCCCACGCGGCGTCACCCCACAACTGTAATGTAGCCGCAATCACAACCCCTCCAATAACGTGAAAACAACACTGGTCATGCCCATCTTGGCAATCACCGTGATGGCCACGCAGGCGCAATCTTGGACCAACCATTACAACGGGCTGGGGAACTCCATTGACGAAGCCCACGCCATCGCGGTGGACGGGAACGGCAACGTGTTTGTGACGGGGCGTTCACTGAGCAGCGGCAGCCTTGGTTCCGATGATTACGCGACCGTGGCGTATTCGGGCGCGGGCGTGCCGTTGTGGACGAACCGTTACAACGGGCCGGGGAACAGCAATGACGTAGCCCGCGCCATCGCGGTGGACGGGAGCGGCAACGTGTTCGTGACGGGGTATTCACGGGGCACCAACAGCGCTGATTCCGAGGATTACGCGACGATTGCGTATTCGGGCGCGGGGGTGGGGTTGTGGACGAACCGTTACAACGGGCCGGGGAATTCCTACGATCAAGCGTACGCCATTGCAGTGGACGGGAACGGCAACGTGTTCGTGACGGGGGTATCGGCCGGCGTCGGTTACGCGACGATCAAGTATTCCAATGCCGGTGTGCCGCTGTGGACCAACTATTACACCGGGCCGTGGAACCTTGACGGAGGCAATGCCATCGCGGTGGACAGGAGCGGCAACGTGATCGTGACGGGGAATTCATTTGGCGACGGCAGTTATTATGATTATTTGACGATCAAGTATTCGGGCGCGGGAGTACCATTGTGGACGAATCGTTACGATGGGTCGGGGAAAGCTAACGATTTCGCCGCCGCCATCGCGGTGGACTGGAACGGCAACGTGTTCGTGACAGGGCGTTCGTATGGCAGCAGCAATGACGATTACGCGACGGTGGCATATTCGAGCGCCGGGGTGGAGATGTGGGCGAACCGTTACAATGGGCCGGGGAATTCCTTCGATCAAGCGTACGCCATCGCGGTTGCCGGAAGCGGCAACGTATTCGTGACGGGGTATTCATATGGTGACGGCAGTGGTAATTACGATTACGCGACGCTGGCGTATTCAGGCGCGGGCGTTCCATTGTGGACCAACCGTTACAACGGGCCGGGGCACTCTTTCGACCGAGCCGTAGCCATTGCGGTGGACGGGAGCGGCAACGTATTCGTGACGGGGGAATCGTATGCCAGCGGCACTGCTGTTGATTGCGCGACGGTGGCGTATTCGGGCGCCGGGGTGGGGTTGTGGACGAACCGTTACGACGGGGGATTTGGCAGTGACGAAGGCAATGCCATTGCGGTGGACGGGAGCGGCAACGTGTTCGTGACAGGGTATTCGTCTGGCATCGGCAGTCATAACGATTACGCGACAATCAGATATGAGGCCGTGTCGCTGCCTTCTATCGCCATTTTGAAAAATCCGCAGGCGAGCGCGGGCGAATTTTCCTTCCATCTCACGGCTGAACCCGGCGGGCAATTTGCCATTCAGGTTTCCACCAATCTCTTTGACTGGGAGGCGATTCGTGAAGCGGTCATTCCCGCCGGCGGCAGCACGAACATCGTGGAGGCCTTCACGCCCGAAGCCACGCCCAAGTTTTACCGCGCCCGGCGGCAGTAAATCCGCTGGGCATTTCCTTCCTTGCGGAGTGCGCCGTTTCGGACTGCGCCGGCAAAGCGGCAGCGGCGACAGCGCTTTGGCAGAGACGGTTCTGAATTGGCGTAAACCTTCGTTTGCGCGAGAACGGCGTGGCGCTCCGCTGCCCGCAGCAGGGTGACGCCGCGTAAGGGCACGCGGCCTACAATGGGCCGTTGCAGGCAGGGCTCCTCAACCCAGCAATCGGTAACCCGATGACAAGAATGCCGGTACTCTATTGAAAATCTGTGGTGTCTTTTGCGTCCTTTTGCGGCTATTAAATCGCCGGCGTGAAACCGTTGACGAGTTACACCTGCAAGCTGACCGATGAACAGGCCGCGGCGTTAAAGTCCTGTTTGGAGGCGCGGCACTATCAATTTCGCGAAGTGCCCTACGCGCGGTTCGCCGGTGAGAAGGAAAAAACCAACGTTGTGTTTTACGACAGCGGCAAACTCGTCGTGCAAGGGAAGGGGACGCAGGAGTTTGTCGAGTTCGTTCTCGAACCGGAAGTGTTGCAGCAGGCGCGGCTTGGATACGAGGCCATCTTGAATCCCGACCTGCTGCTGCCCCGCATCGGCGTGGACGAAAGTGGCAAGGGTGATTTCTTCGGCCCCATGTGCGTCGCGGGCGTTTATGTGAACGCGTCGGTGCTCGCGGCGTGGAAGGATGCGGGCGTGCGGGATTCGAAAAATATTTCCAGCGATAAAAAAATTTCTGACCTCGCGGAACTGATCCGGAAAACACCCGGTTGCGTTACGACCGTGGTGCCAATCGGCAACGAGGCCTACAATCGTCTGCACGCAAAAATGGGAAGCGTCAACGCGGTGCTGGCCTGGGGCCACGCGCGCGTGATCGAGAACCTGATGGGGCAGCGGCATCACATGAATCCGCCGCCGGTGCGCGCAATCAGCGATCAATTTGCGTCGAGCAAGCGGGTTGTGGAACAGGCGTTGATGACCATGGGGCGGGAGCTGGAATTGGTGCAGCGGCACAAGGCGGAAGAAGATCTGGCGGTGGCGGCGGCTTCGATTCTTGCGCGGGATGAGTTTGTGAAGCGGTTGGCGGGATTGGGAAGGGAATTCGAAATACAACTGCCGAAAGGGGCCAGTGCCCAGGTGGATGCGGCGGCCAGGGAGTTTGTTGCCAAACACGGCGCGGGGAGCTTGGGCCGGGTGGCCAAGATGCATTTTCGAACCTCCTTTCGCGCCCGCGATTTACCCGAACCACCAAAAAAGGACTGGAAACGGCCCAATTTCGGAGAGGAGGGCGAATGGAAAAAAAAATAAAAACCCCGTTGACACGTCGGCGGGCGTTTCCTATTTTCATGCCTGTCCTGGGCAGTACAAAGACATTAGTGGCCAGCCCTTTAGGCTTTTTCAGCGGAAAAGACGAAGGGATTGGTTTTTTGTCGTTTTTGGAAATCAGGTTGAATGAACGGTTGTGGGTGCCCATGTAGCTCAGTTGGTAGAGCGCGTCCTTGGTAAGGACGAGGTCATCAGTTCAATCCTGATCATGGGCTCCATGATAAAATAAGTAAGCAGCAGTTTCGGTCGCAGCACAAATAAACTAAACAGACAACGCAGGAGAACAAAATGGCTAAAGAGCAATTTCAACGGACGAAACCTCACGTGAACGTCGGCACGATCGGTCACATTGACCACGGCAAGTCCACTTTGACCGCCGCCATTGTGGAGGTGCAGTCGAAGAAGGGTCTCGCGACACCCATTTCCTACGCCGACATCACCAAGGGCGGCACCGTGCGCGACGAAACGAAGACGGTGACGATCGCGGTGTCGCACGTCGAGTATCAGAGCGACAAGCGGCACTATGCCCACATTGACTGCCCCGGCCACGCGGACTTCATCAAGAACATGATCACCGGCGCGGCGCAGATGGACGGCGCCATCCTCGTGGTGGATGCCTCCGAGGGCCCGATGCCCCAAACCAAGGAGCACGTGCTGCTCGCCCGCCAGGTCGGCGTGCCGGCCATTGTGGTCTTCCTGAACAAGGTTGACCTCGTGGACGACAAGGAACTGCTCGACCTCGTGGAAATGGAAATTCGTGACCTGTTGACCAAATATGAATTCCCGGGCGACAAGACGCCGGTGATTCGCGGCAGCGCGAAGGCGGCGATGGCGCACACGCCCGAAGGGCAAAAGGCCATCCAGGAGTTGATGGACGCCATTGATGCATTCATTCCGCTGCCGACCCGTGAAGTGGACAAGCCCTTCCTGATGTGCATCGAGGACGTGTTCAATATTGAAGGTCGTGGCACCGTGGTCACGGGCCGTGTTGAGCGCGGAGTGTTGGAGCGCATGTCCGATGTCGAAATCGTCGGTCTTAAGGACACCCGCAAGACAGTGGCCACCGATATCGAAATGTTCCGCAAACTGCTGGATAAGGCGAGCGCCGGTGATAACGTCGGTGTGCTGCTGCGCGGCACCAAAAAAGAGGAGGTGGAGCGCGGCATGGTGCTGGCAAAACCCGGCTCCATCACGCCCCACACTAATTTCAAAGCCGAAGTTTACGTGCTCTCGAAGGAGGAAGGTGGCCGTCACACGCCGTTCTTCACCAATTACCGGCCGCAGTTCTATTTCCGGACGACGGACGTGACCGGCACTGTGTCCCTGGCGCAAGGCGTTGAAATGGTGATGCCGGGTGACAATGTGTCCGTGGAAGTGAAGGTGATCGCGCCGGTTGCCATGGAAAAGGGCCAGCGCTTCGCCATTCGCGAAGGCGGTCGGACCATCGGCGCCGGCCGTGTAACCGAGGTGATCGCATAGCCGATTTACGGCAGGGGTGCGACGGCTGTTGCTCCGCACTCCCCCGTTTTCGTCTGTTCAACATGAAAATTACGCGACGGCAAGGGCGTTAGCTCAATTGGTAGAGTAGCGGTCTCCAAAACCGTCGGTTGGGGGTTCGAGTCCCTCACGCCCTGCCAAGCGTTCGGAGAGGTGGCAGAGTGGTCTATCGCGGCGGTCTTGAAAACCGCTTTGGCTTAAACGCCAACGGGGGTTCGAATCCCTCCCTCTCCGCCAATCTGCGTCCTGACACTGTGAAGTCCGGCTGGTTGGATTGAGGTAATGACGGGTGCGGCGTGTGACACGACGAAATAATCTCTTAGAACGACATGACAACGATCATAATTTGGGCGGCGGTGGTACTGGTGATCTTTGGGATCCTCTGGTGGCAGGGGCAGCTTCGGCGACTGGCCACCTATGTGCAGCAAACACGCGAGGAACTCAAGAAATGCACTTGGCCCACCTGGGCGGAGTTGAAGGGCTCCACCGTTGTCGTTTCGATTTCCATAGTGCTCCTCGGCGTCTTTACCGTCGCCATGGATTACGTTTTGAACTACATCTTTCTCAAGCTCTGATCATGCGAAGCCAGTGGTTCGTCATTCATACGCTCTCCGGCCAGGAGCAAAAGGTCAAAGAGAGCATCGAAAAGCGCATCAAAGCCGAGGAGATGCAGGACTACATCAAGGAAGTCCTGGTCCCGATGGAGAAGGTCGTCGAGGTGCGCAACCAGAAGAAGACCGTCTCCACCCGCAAGCTCTGGCCGGGTTACGTGTTCGTTGACATGGCACTGCTGGACGACGACAAGCGCATCATCGAGAAGCCCTGGTATTTCATCAAGGAAACCCAGGGCGTGATTGGCTTTGTGGGTGGTGAACCGCCCGTGCCGACACCGCCGGACGAGGTGGAGCAGATCAAGGCCCGCATTTCGGCTTCCGAGGAAACCGAACGGCCCAAGGTCAGCTTTGACGTCGGTGAAACCGTCAAGATCAACAACGGGCCATTCTTGAATTTCAGTGGCGTGATTGAAGAAGTGGATCCCGAACGCGGCAAGCTCAAAGTCACGGTGAATATTTTCGGACGCAATACGCCGGTGGAACTGGAATACTGGCAGGTGGAGAAAGGATGACGTTTGTTGAATCGTTGATCCGTTGAATCGTTAAAACGTTTCGGCGGCTGGACGGTTCAGCAGTTTAACGATTTAACGTTTCAACGAGTCGAAAATCATGGCTAAGAAAATTGTCGGACAGATCAAATTGCAGATTCCCGCCGGGCAGGCGAACCCCGCCCCGCCGGTCGGCCCCGCCTTGGGCCAGCACGGCGTCAACATCATGGGCTTCTGCAAAGAATTTAATGCGGCCACCAAGAACGACGCGGGTTTGGTGATCCCCGTCGTCATCACGGTTTATCAGGACAAGTCGTTCACGTTCATCACCAAGTCACCGCCGGCGTCCGTGCTGCTCAAGAAAGCTGCGGGCATCACGGCCGGTTCGGGCACGCCAAACAAGGACAAGGTCGGCAAGGTGAACCGCAAACAGATCATGGACATCGTGAAGCTTAAGTCGAAGGACATGAACGCAAGCACCGACGAGGCGGCCTTCCGCGTGATCGCCGGTACGGCACGCAGCATGGGAATTGAAGTCGTCGAATAACCACAACGCGGGAGAGTCTGTAATCCGGGCTCGCATGCACCGCTCATAACAATGCCAAGCAAACGATACAAAAAAGCGCTCGAACAGGTGGACGGCAAAAAAGCCTATCCCCTCAAGGATGCCGTGGGCGTCCTTGCCAAGTTCCCGAAAGCGAAATTTAACGAAACGATTGACCTCGCGTTCCGCCTCGGCGTGGACCCGAAGCAATCTGACCAGATGGTGCGCGGCACCGTCCCGCTGCCGCACGGCAGCGGCAAGACCGTCCGCGTGCTCGTGTTCGCCAAAAGCGGCGCGGCGGCGGACGCGGCGCGCGCCGCCGGCGCGGAATTCGTTGGCTACGAGGACATGATTGCGAAGTGCAACGGCGGTTGGGCCGACTTCGACGTGGCGGTGGCCACGCCCGAAGCAATGGCCGAAGTGCGGAAGCTGGGCAAGGTGCTCGGACCGCGCGGCCTCATGCCCAATCCCAAGACCGGCACGGTGACCGAAGACACCGCCAAAGCGGTTAAGGAAGTCAAGGCAGGCCGCGTTGAGTTCAAGATTGACAAGGCCGGCAACATTCACGTTCCGGTCGGCAAGGCGTCGTTCACGGTTGAACAGCTCGAAGAAAACGCCCGTGCGGTGATTGAAGCCGTTGCCAAGGCCAAGCCGTCCAGCACCAAGGGCACGTATATTTGTTCGTGCACGATTTCGGCGACGATGAGCCCGCCGGTGCGGGTGGACATCAAGGAATTTGCGGCTCACTGAGCGCGCGTAACAACGATTCAACCATTCAACGCTTAAACAAACCATGCGCGCTGAAAAAAAGATTATAACGAAAGATTACGTCGCCCGGTTGAACGCCTCGCCGTTCTTCATCGTGGTGAATTACACCGGCCTGAAGGTGGCCCAGTTGACGGATTTGCGTAAACGCCTGAGCAAGGCTGGCGCGCAGATGTTCATCGTCAAGAATTCCATCTTCCGCATCGCGGCTCAGGAAGCCGGCATCAGTGATTTGAACGGCTCGCTCGCGGGCCAGGTCGCGGTTGTCACCGGACAGAAGGACATTTCCGTCGCGGCCAAGGTCGTGAAGACTTTCGGCAAGGAAGTGGACAAACTGAAGGTCCATTTCGGCTACCTGAACAACCAGCGCATGGCCGAGGCGGACATCCTGACGCTCGCGGACTTGCCGGGCATCGAAGTGCTCCGCGCTAAATTCCTTGGATTATTGAATGCGCCAGCCACAAAACTGGTCGTATTGCTCAACACGCCCGCTTCGCAACTGGCGCGCGTGTTGCAGGCGCGCACCGAAAAAGAAGCGGCGGCGCCGGCGGCTTAAAACAATTTCGGCCCGCGCGTTTGCGGGCCGGGAACAAACCAACAACAACGTAAATCGTCGGTTCCTACGAACTCAAAACAGCCCGGGCTTGGGACGCCGGCGGCAAGCGAAGGCGGCCCGTGGCTGACGACGAGACGAATGGAAAGGCAAAGTTAGTTATATGGCAGACATCGGAAACCTGGTGGAAGAGTTGAGCAAACTGACGGTCCTGGAGACCGCTGATTTGGTTAAGAAATTGGAAGAGAAATGGGGCGTTACTGCCGCCGCGCCTGTCGCGGTTGCGGCCGCTGGTGGTGGCGGTGCTGGCGCGGCTGCGGCTCCGGCTGCGGAAGCCAAGACCACGTTCGACGTGATCCTCGCATCGGCCCCGGCGGATAAGAAGATCGCGGTCATCAAGGCCGTGCGCGAAGTCAAAGCCGGCCTGGGCTTGGCGGAAGCCAAGGCCCTCGTCGAGGGCGCGCCCAAGCCTGTGTTGGAAGGCGCTCCGAAGGCGGAAGCCGACGCGGCCAAGAAGAAGTTGGAAGACGCGGGCGCGAAGGTCGAGGTCAAGTAACCGGCGGATTTCAGGGGCGGCGCCGGTTGGCGCCGCCCCGATTTGCCCAGTAGAGTTTCAAAATAAAACAGTTGAACAACAAGTCCCTGAACACGTTCGGGGTTCGACAGTTGGCAGGTTCGCGGTTCGGTCTGGCATTTGCAATGCCGGGGTTGAACGGCAGGGGCCTGCTTTGTGTCGTTTCTGATAAACAACCGTCCGGCGTTGAGCCGGCCATGCAATAAAGGCCCCCCATGTCATCGCGAGCAACAGAAGAGCGGATCAATTTCGGCAAGATCAAGGAAATCATCGCCCCGCCGAACTTGATCGAATTGCAGACCGATTCGTACAAGGAATTCCTCCAGGCGGACGTCGCGCCCACCAAGCGCAAGAACCTGGGTTTGCAGGCCGTCTTCACCGAGGTCTTCCCCATCGAAAGCTACGACGGCAAGTGCAAGCTGGATTTCCACTCCTATGAAATCGGTGAGCCGAAGCTCGACTGGTTGGAGTGCCTGCGCGAGGGCCTGACCTACGGCGCGCCCCTCTACGTCACATTCCTGCTCAAGGACGAAAAGGGCAGCAAGGAAGAAAAAGTTTTCATGGGCGAACTGCCGCTCATGACGCCGCAAGGCACGTTCGTCATCAACGGCGCCGAGCGCGTCATCGTCAGCCAGTTGCATCGCTCGCCTGGCCTGGCCTTCGAGAAAACCATTCATCCGAATGGCAAGGAGCTCTTCTCGTTCCGCATCATTCCGGACCGCGGTTCGTGGTACGAGGCGCAGTTCGACACGAACGATTTGCTGTACGTTTATCTGGACCGCAAGAAACGCCGTCGCAAATTTTTGACGACGACGCTGTTCCGGGCGTTGAGCTTCCTCGACACCGAAGGCGAGGGCGATGCGAAAAGCCGGAGCAAGAAGGACAAGGAAGCCGAGAAGTTGCGCGGCACCGATGAGGAAATCCTCAAGCTGTTCTACGAAATCGAAGAACTGACCGTGAAGGAAGCGGAGAAGCTCGAAGACCTGCCGAACAAGGTCTTGATTCACGACGCGGTGGACGAGGAGAAGGGCCTCGTTGTTGCACGCGCGTTCGAGCCGTTGTCCAAGGCCGTCGTGAAACAGATTGCCGAACTGGGCGCGAAGTCCATCAAGGTCGTGGACACCACGGTGGACGAAGGGATCACGATCAAGTGCATGAAGAAAGATCCCGCCAAGAACGAGGAAGAGGCGTTGAAGGACATTTACCGCCGCCTCCGTCCGGGAGATCCGCCCACTGCGGCCAACGCCCGTGCGTTGATCAAACGGCTGTTCTTCGATCCGAAGCGGTATGACCTCGGCCGCGTCGGTCGCTACAAAATTCACCAGAAGCTCGGCGTGAAGGACAAAAACGATTCGCGCATCTTGACGAAGGAAGATCTGGTCGCGGCGACCAAGTATCTGCTCCGGCTCAAGAAGGGCGAAGGTTCGTTGGATGACATTGACCACCTGGGCAGCCGCCGCATCCGCACGGTGGGCGAATTGCTCGCCAACCAGTGCCGGGTGGGCCTCGCCCGCACCGAGCGGCTTGTGAAGGAGCGCATGACGCTCTTCGATCAGGGCGCCGAAGCGATGACGCCGCAGAAGCTCATCAACCCGAAAGCGCTGTCCGCGGTGATCCGCGATTTCTTCGGGCGTTCGCAGCTTTCGCAGTTCATGGACCAGATCAATCCGCTGGCGGAACTGACGCACAAGCGCCGTCTCTCCGCGCTCGGACCGGGAGGCCTCTCCCGCGATCGCGCGGGTTTCGAAGTGCGCGACGTGCATCCTTCGCACTACGGTCGCATCTGCCCGGTGGAAACGCCGGAAGGCCCGAACATCGGTTTGATCGCGTCGCTCGCGACGTTTGCGCGCATCAACGATTTCGGCTTCCTCGAAACGCCCTATCGCAAGGTCGAAGGCGGCAAGGTGTCCGAAAAAATTGATTACCTGACGGCTGACCGTGAGGAAACCTATGTCATCGCGCAGGCGAATTCGCCCATTGATGACAAGGGACGTTTCACGACGGACCGTGCCGTGTGTCGTGGCAAGGGCGACTTCATTGACGTCGAGCCGGCGCACGTGGACTACATGGACGTATCGCCGAAACAGCTCGTCTCCGTGGCCGCGTCCCTGATTCCCTTCCTGGAACATGACGACGCCAACCGCGCGTTGATGGGTTCGAACATGCAGCGCCAGGCGGTGCCGTTGCTCATCACCGAAGCGCCGCTCGTGGCAACGGGGCTCGAAGAGCGCGTGGCCCGGGATTCCCGCGCCGTCATGGTCGCCGAGGAGGCCGGCAAAGTGGCATCCGTCACCGGCAACCAGATCATCATCACCGAAAGCGGCAAGGTGCCCGAGGGCAAGAAAAAGATCAAAAACGACCCGGCCAACGGCGTCTGGGTTTATCCCGTCCGCAAATTCATGCGGTCGAACGCGGCCACGTGCATCAATCAGAAGATTCTCGTCCACAAAGGCCAGCCCGTGAAGAAGGGCCAGGTCATTGCCGACGGTCCCTGCACGCAAAACGGTGAACTCGCCCTCGGTCGCAACGTGCTCGTCGCGTTCATGCCGTGGAACGGTTACAACTTCGAGGACGCCATCCTGATCAGCGAGCGCATCGTGAAGGACGACGTGTTCACCTCGATTCACATTGATGAGTTCGAGGTGGCGGCCCGCGACACAAAGCTCGGCCCGGAAGAAATCACGCGCGACATTCCCAACCTGGGCGACGAGGCCCTCAAGAATCTCGGTCCGGACGGTGTCATTCGCATCGGGGCGGAAGTCAAGCCGGGCGACATTCTTGTTGGCAAAATCACGCCCAAGTCGGAGACCGAACTGGCGCCGGAGGAACGTCTGCTCCGCGCGATCTTTGGCGAAAAGGCTGCGGACGTGAAGGACACCTCGCTCAAAGTCCCGTCCGGCACTTATGGCATCGTCATGGACGTGAAGGTGTCCTCCAAGAAAGACAGCGAAGCCGGCCGGAGCACCGCCTCCGAGGGCAAACGCGCAATGAAGCAAATCGAGGAGGAGCATCGCAAGAAGCTCGAAGAGCTCCGCGATCAGCTTACCGAAGCCCTGAGCAACATCCTGCTCGGTGAAAAAATCCCGCTCGACGTCGTCAACAGCGAAACCGGCGAAATCATCATCCCGGCCAACCGCAAGATCACGAAGACGTTGTTGCGCAAGCTCGCGGAGCTTTACGACCGCATCGAAATTGATCCGTCGCCCATCCGCAACAAGATCAACGAAATCATCGGCTCGTTCAAAAAGCGCTTCGACGACCTCCAGATGCAATACGACGAGGAAGTCGAGCGTGCCGAGTCCGGCGAAGGCGTGGACAGTGGCGTCGTCAAATCCGTGCGCGTTTACATCGCCTCCAAGCGCAAATTGTCGGTCGGTGACAAAATGGCCGGCCGCCACGGTAACAAGGGCGTTGTCGCCAAGATCGTTCCCGAAGAGGACATGCCGTTCCTGGCGGACGGGACTCCGGTGGACATCGTGTTGAACCCGCTGGGCGTGCCTTCGCGCATGAACGTGGGGCAGGTGCTCGAAACGCACCTAGGCTGGGCCGCGAGGATTCTCGGCATGAAATTCGCCACGCCGGTGTTTGATGGCATCAAGGAAAAGAACATTCGCAAGTACCTTGAAGACGCGGGCGACAAGCTGAAGCAGGACATCAACGTCCAACTCGTCGGCGAGAACGGCAAGGCGACACTGCTTGACGGCCGAACGGGCGAACCGTTCGATCAGGAAGTCGTGGTGGGCTACATCTACATGATGAAGCTGGGGCACCTCGTCGCGGACAAGATCCACGCCCGCGCGGTCGGGCCTTACTCGCTCGTCACGCAGCAACCGCTCGGCGGCAAGGCCCAATACGGCGGTCAGCGTTTCGGCGAAATGGAAGTGTGGGCGATGGAAGCCTACGGCGCGGCGTACACATTGCAGGAACTGCTCACCGTCAAATCCGACGATGTGCAGGGCCGCACGCGCATTTACGAAAGCATCGTCAAAGGCGACAACAGCCTTGAAGCCGGTATTCCCGAGTCGTTCAACGTGCTCGTAAAGGAAATGCAATCGCTATGCCTCGACGTGAAGGTCGGTTACACCAACCCGATTGAACAACCCGCCGAAACCACGGCGATTTTAGGCAACGCCGGTTAACCAAATTGAATTTGCGAACCCAACTCGCTCAAATCCTGAAACTATATGATTAGCACCAAAGAGAGCGCCCGTGAGTTGCTCGGTCTGGACAAGGTCAACCAGGTGGATTACGTCGGCATCACCGTCGCGTCGCCCGATTCGATCCGGTCCTGGTCCAAGGGTGAGGTCAAAAACCCGGAGACCATCAATTACCGCACGTTCAAGCCGGAAAAAGGCGGCTTGTTCTGCGAACGCATTTTCGGTCCGGTCAAGGACTGGGAATGTTCCTGCGGCAAATACAAACGCATCAAGCACCGTGGCGTCGTTTGCGACCGTTGCGGCGTGGAAGTGACGCTGGCCCGCGTGCGCCGCGAGCGCATGGGCCACATCGAACTCGCCGTGCCCACGTGCCATATCTGGTTCTTCAAGTGCATGCCTTCGCGCATTGGCCTGGTTCTCGACATGACCGCGCGCCATTTGGAGCGGGTCATCTATTACGAGGATTACATGGTCATTGATCCGAAGGACACGCCGCTCAAGCAAAACCAGTTGTTGAGTGAACACGAAATCCGCGAGGCGCGCGAAACCTACGGCGCGGATGCATTCGAGGCCAAGATGGGCGCGGAAGCCGTGCGTGACGCCTTGGCGAAGGTGGACCTGTCCAAGACCGTGGACGAATTGCAGGAAGCGATGACCGAAACCAAGAGCAAACAGATTCGCAAGAAGCTCGCGAAGCGGATCAAATTGCTCCAGGGTTTGATGTCGTCCAAGAGCCGGCCCGAATGGATGATTCTTACGGTGTTGCCGGTGATTCCGCCGGACCTGCGTCCGCTCGTGCCGTTGGAAGGCGGTCGCTTTGCGACGTCCGACCTGAACGATCTCTATCGCCGCGTCATCAATCGGAACAACCGGTTGAAGAACCTGCTTTCGCTCAAGACGCCCGAAGTCATCATCCGCAACGAGAAGCGCATGTTGCAGGAAGCCGTGGACGCCCTGTTCGACAACGGCCGCCATGGCCGCGCCGTCACCGGCGCCGGCAATCGCGCGTTGAAATCCTTGAGCGACATGCTCAAGGGCAAGTCGGGCCGCTTCCGTCAGAACCTGCTTGGCAAGCGCGTGGATTACTCGGGCCGTTCGGTCATCGTCATCGGGCCGGAACTCCGGCTGCACCAGTGCGGTCTGCCCAAGAAGATGGCGCTCGTTTTATTCGAGCCGTTCATTATCCGTCGCTTGAAAGAGCTTGGCTACGTCCACACGGTTCGTTCCGCCAAGAAGATGATCGAACGCCAGACCAAGGAAGTCTGGGACATCCTCGAAGAAGTCACGCGCGGGCATCCCGTGTTGCTCAACCGCGCGCCCACGCTGCACCGTTTGTCCGTGCAGGCGTTCGAGCCGCAACTCATCGAGGGCGAGGCGATCCGCATTCATCCGCTGGTTTGCACCGCGTACAACGCCGACTTCGACGGCGACCAGATGGCCGTGCACGTGCCGCTCTCGGTCGAGGCGCAAATGGAAGCCCGCCTGCTCATGATGGCGCCGAACAACATCTTTTCGCCGTCCTCCGGCAAGCCGATCATCACGCCCACGCAGGACATCACGTTGGGTTGCTATTATCTCACCGCCGAGCCGCGCACCCCGATGCCGAGCGATACCAAGAAGCTCCAGTTGTTCGGCTCAAAGACCGAGGTGCTGTTTGCTTACGCGGACGGCGCGCTCAAGACCCACGATCGCGTGCGGCTGGCGAATCCGGATCTCGGCAAACAAACCCTGTTTGGCGACGCGAACCGGCGGGTGATCGAAACCACCGTGGGCCGCGTGATCTTCAGCGAAATCTGGCCCGAGGAACTCGGCTTCTTCAACAAGTCGGCGGGCAAAGGCCAGTTGGGCGATCTCATCTGGCGCTGCTACAAGGTTTGCGGTCACGAAAAGACCGTCGCCATGCTCGACAAGCTCAAGGAACTCGGCTTCCGCGAAGCCACCAAGGCCGGCGTGTCCATCGGCATTGACGACATGATCATTCCGAAGGAAAAGGATCAGGTCATCGAGGAAGCGCAGAAGAAAATCAAAGAAGTCGAGAAGCAGCACCGCAAGGGCATCATTACGTCCGGCGAACGTTACAACAAGATCGTGGACGAATGGACGCACGCGACCGACCAGATCGCCGCGGTCATGTTCGAGACGCTCAAGCAAAACCAGGGCAAGAAGGAATTCAACCCGGTCTATCTCATGGTGGATTCCGGCGCGCGTGGCAACAAGCAACAGGTCCGCCAGTTGGCCGGTGTGCGCGGGCTGATGGCCAAACCGTCGGGCGATATCATCGAGAAGCCGATTCTCTCGAACTTCCGTGAGGGCCTCACGGTGTTGGAGTACTTCATCTCCACGCACGGCGCGCGCAAAGGTCTGGCCGACACCGCGCTCAAGACCGCCGACTCCGGTTACATGACGCGCAAGCTCGTGGACGTTTCCCAGGACGTGATCATCCGCGAGGACGATTGCGGCACGACGAACGGCATCTGGGTGCAGTCCATTTACGAAGGCGAAGACGAAGTGGTCAAACTCAGCGACCGGCTCGTGGGCCGTCTCTCCTGCGACGACATCACCAATCCTTCCAACCCCAAGGATATGCTCGTCAAAGCCAACGAGGAAATTGACGAATTGAAGGCGAAAGCCATCGAGAACGCGGGCGTCGAGAAGGTCAAGATTCGCTCGGTGCTCACGTGCGAAAGCAAATACGGCATCTGCATGAATTGTTATGGCCGCAATCTCGCCACTGGCGCCAAGGTCAAGCTTGGTGAAGCCGTCGGCATCATCGCGGCGCAATCCATTGGCGAGCCCGGCACGCAGCTCACGATGCGGACGTTCCACATCGGCGGCACGGCGGCGGCGCAATTCAAGATTCCGCAGATCAAAGCCAAGCACGACGGCACGATTCGCTACAACGAACTCCGCCTGGTGGAGTTGGAAGACGGCAACAACATCGTGCTGAACAAGAACGGTTCCGTTTCCATCCTCGCCGAGGACGGGCGTGAATTGGAAAACCACATTGTCGTCATTGGCGCGGTGATTTCCGTGAAGGACGGCGGCACGGTGAAGAAGGGCGAAACCTTCGTTCAGTGGGATCCTTACAACGTGCCGATTCTTTCCGAGAAGGCCGGCAAGGTGAAGTTCCACGACATCATCGAGGGTGTGACGATGAAGCAGGAACTCGATGAAACAACCGGCCAGGAAGCCATGGTCGTCATCGAGCACAAGGAAGATTTGCACCCGCAGATCATCATCTCCGACGAAAGCGGCGAAGTCGTGGCCAACTACCCGATTCCCTCCGGTGCGCATATCGTGGTGAACGAGGGCGACAAGATTGTCGCCGGCACGCTCATGGCCAAGACGCCGCGCAAGACGGCCAAGACCAAGGACATTACCGGCGGTTTGCCGCGTGTGGCGGAATTGTTCGAAGCGCGCCGGCCCAAGGACGCTTCCGAAATCTCGAAGATTGACGGCGTCGTTGACTTCGGCGCGAGCGTCCGCGGCAAGCGCTGCATCGTCATCAAAGACCCGCAGACCGGCGTGGAAGAGGAACACCTCATCCCCATCGGCAAACACGTCATCGTGTTCAAGGGCGACTTCGTGAAGAAGGGCCAGCAGTTGACCGAAGGCCCGATTGACCCGCACGAAATTCTGGACATCTGCGGCCCGCAAGAATTGCAGGAGCATCTTGTGAACGAAGTGCAGGAAGTCTATCGGCTCCAGGGTGTGACGATTAACGACAAGCACATTGAAATCATCGTCCGCCAGATGTTGCGCAAAGTTCGCATCACCGAACCGGGCGACACCACGTTCCTCTGGGGCGAACAGGTGGACAAGCTGGAGTTCGAGGGCGAGAACGAGCGCGTCGAAAAGAAAGGCGGCAAACCCGCCGAAGCTTCACCGGTGTTGCTCGGCATCACGAAAGCCTCGCTCGAAACCGAGAGCTTTCTCAGCGCTGCGTCCTTCCAGGACACGACCCGCGTGCTTACCGAAGCCGCGACCCGTTCCCGCGTGGATTACCTGCGCGGCTTCAAGGAAAACGTCATCATGGGTCACATCATCCCCGCCGGCACCGGCTTCGACCATCACCGCAAGGTGCATCTCAAGCCGCTGGTGGACATCCCGGAGGAAGAACCAGAGCCCGAACCGGTGGCTGCGGAGAACCCGCTGTTGAGCGCGAGTTGATTCGCCTGGCAATTCAATCACCGCCCGGATTGGGGATACTCAATCCGGGCGTTTCTCTTTGATGGGTCAGCGGGACGCTTTTTGCAGCGCTTCCAGGATCAGGCTGGCATAATGGCCCGGTCCCAGCAGGGGATTCGGGTCCGGCAGAACGATGGGCGGTTCAGCGGCTGACTTCGGATAAACCAGCACCAGGGGCACGCCGGCCCGGTCGAATTGGGCCAGCGCCTCCGTGATGTCGGGAGGGGAGTCCGTGTAGTCCGCGATCAGGGCGACCACTTTGGCTTCGGTGAGTGTGTCGATTACGTTTTGTCTTTCGAGCGCGGGCTTCACGATGGAATTACAGGTGATGCACCACTTCGCGGTGAAATCCACAAGCACCACCTGGCCTTTTGCCCGGGCTTCGTTAACGGCCTGTGCGCTCCAGCGTTGCCAGGCGTAGCCCTTGGGTGCGTTCTTGAGCGAGGCGGTCGTGCCGGGAGATCGCCAGCGAAGGTTCGCGTCCAGAGCCCAACCGTATCCGACGGCCAACAGCAAAACGCAAATCACGACTGCCAGTCCCTTACGCCGGCTACCGCGTTGCACAAACGCGCCGAAGACCCACGTCGCGAGCGCCACGAAGACCAGAAAAATGCCCAGCCACCACGCGCGTTCGCCATAATGATCGGTCGTAAGACTGGCCAGCCAGACCGCCGTGGCCAGCATCGGGAAACCCATGGCGATTTTGAAATTCTCCATCCACACGCCTGGTTTGGGCAGAAACTTCAACCACGCCGGATGCCAGCTCAATACAACGTACGGCGCGGCAAGACCCAGCCCGGCGCTCAGAAATACCATCACGACGACAGCCGCCGGTTGCACAAACGCGAAGCCCAGCGCCACGCTCAGGAACGGCGCGGTGCAGGGTGTGGCCAGGGCAGTGGCCAGCACGCCATTGAAAAAAGCACCCGCCACGCCGTGTTGCGATGCCAGTTCGCCGGCGGCGCCGATCACGCGTCCGCCCAGGGTTGCCTCGAAAAGACCGAAGAGGTTCAACGCGACGAGAGTAACCAGCACCGTCATGCCCACAATGAATTGCGGATTGCTGAACTGCATGCCCCACCCGGCTTTGTGTCCGGCGGCCTTGATGCCAATCACGACGCCGGCCAGGACGAAGAATGAAACCAGCACTCCCAGGGCATAAACCAACCCCAGTCGTCGCACGCGACCCGGCGATTCTTTCGCCTGGCTGACGAAGCTGAGGATTTTCAGCGCGATGACGGGCAGCACGCAGGGCATCACATTCAGTATCAAACCACCCAGAAACGCATAAAGCAGCATCAGCCCAAGCGCATTGGGTGCGGTCACCGTCGGGGAAGCTGGTGAAGGCGACATTGTGGTAGTGCTGTGCGGCGACGACTTGCTGGCCGGGGGGGGGCCGGCTGGGGCGTCCAAGGGAAGGTCGGCGATGTAACCTTGGGTTTCGCCACCGCTTGTTTGCACCAGGACGCCGCTGATTTTCACCGGCCAGTCGCCCTCGTATTTCTTCACGACCTTACGCAAACGGATCTTGCCGGGGGCATCGGAAAGATTTTCTGTCGCCGGTTGGACTTCAAAGTTGTCTGAAGCATGAGGAAAGAAATCAGCGTCTTTGACGGTGGCCGGCGCGGTCCATTCCAGAATCAACGGCCGCTTGTCGCCGTTGGCCGGCGCTTCCCACGCGGCGCGGGCTTCCAGCCCCGTCGCGACTTCCGGCATTTGCTTGGCCCAGCGGGCCAGGACTTCCGCGTCGGCGGAAGGCTTGGTTGCATCGGAGATGTCCAGTTGTGCTTCGACATTGGCGCTGCCGGGGACGCATTGCTCATGGCATTCGAGCCAGGACACCTTGGCCTTCAACACTACGGTTCCCGGCTTGAGGTCACTGGCCAGTTTGAGCGGCACGAGCAAAATGGCTTCGTCGTGCAGCACGTAGGTGGTCAGTCCCTCCTCCGAGTATTTCTCGGGCAACGGCCATTGAACTTCGCCAGTGGTAATCCCAGGTGGCAGCGCCCACTTGATGGTCGTGGCCTTGCCGGACTCGCCCGGGTTCTTCCAATAGGTGTGCCAGCCCGGGTCCATTTGCACGCGGATGCCGGCCGTGACGGTTTCGCCCGGTTTCGCGCTGGACGCCGAGAGCAGGAGGGTTGCGCGCGTGTGCGCGGCGCCGGCATGGAAGCACGAAACCCAGATCAATCCCGCGATGAGGGCGGCCAGTGTTCGTTGCATGGAGATATAGATGCCAGAGTGCGACAAATGTTTGAACATATTTCGTAACGGAACGACCGGGCGACTTCTGGCTTTTGGTTGGCGTTCAAGCTTCGGCTTGCCTCCCAGGAACACGCTGAAGCGTTAACTCCAACGGGGCATTTCGGTTGGTTGCGCGGCGCATTTGCCAATTACACGCCACGTTCGTAAAATGACGCATGTCATCGCTCGAGGGCACACGCTGGACTTGGTTGCGGAATGGCGATGAGGCTTTTCCGGCCATGCTAACGGCCATTGACGCGGCCCAACGTTCGGTCTGCCTCGAAACCTATATCTTCGCGAACTCGCCGTTGGGTGTGCGCTTTCTGGCAAGCTTGAGCCGGGCGGCGGAACGCGGCGTCCGCGTGCGGGTGCTGGTGGACGCGCTCGGCTCGCTCGAATTGCCGGATTCGTTCTGGTCCGCGCTGCGGGCGGCGGGCGGGGAGGCGAAGTTTTTCAACCCGATTGCGCTCAAACGCATCGGCATTCGCAACCACCGCAAGTTGCTGATCTGTGACGAGACCGCTTTCATCGGCGGATACAACATCGCTCCCGAATACGAAGGCGACGGTGTGACGCGCGGCTGGCGCGATCTGGGCATGCGTCTCGAGGGTCCGCTGGTGATTCAGCTCGCGGCTTCGTTTGATGCGATGTTCAACCTGGCCGACTTCCGGCACAAGCGGTTCGTGCGGTTGCGCCGGGCGGCCTTGCCGCGCAGCGCAGCGGCGACCGGGGAACAACTGCTCCTGGGCCGGCCCGGCTTCGGCCGCAATCTCATCCGTCGTGCCTTGCGCGCGGACTTGCAGCGGGCGCGAAGCATCCAGCTCATGGTTCCGTATTTCCTCGCGCCACAACGCATCCCGCGTCAGCTTCGGCGTGCCAGCCGTCTCGGGGGCGCCGTGCAATTGATTTTGCCGGGCAAATCCGACGTGGCGATTTCCCAACTGGCGGCGCGCAGCCAGTATCGCCGGTTGCTGAAGGCGGGCGCGGAGATCTATGAATACCAGCCCCAGATCCTCCACGCGAAATTATTTGTCATCAATGACGTGGTGTATGTCGGCTCGGCGAATCTCGACCCGCGCAGCCTGAGCATCAATTACGAATTGATGCTCCGGTTTGAGAATCCGCAGATGGCCGTCGAGGCCCGGGCCTTGTTCGCGGCATCGCTGCCGCATTGCCGGCGCGTGGATCTGGCAGAATGGCGGGGAACACGGACGCTCTGGACGCGACTCAAGCAACGGTGGGCTTATTTTCTACTGGCGAGGATTGACCCCTATCTTGCGCTTAAGCAATGGCGGGCGCTGCCGGATTGACTCACCGCGACAACGCGACCAGGTAACGCTGGATGCGCGTGGCGTGCTCGGGAGTTTCGAGCTGGAGGTAAATCTGGTGCAGGTTGGTGCAGATGCGCTGAAACAGCCGGCGCGAACTCACCGGCGAGAGGTAATCATCACTGACGTCGTAGTTGCCGCGAATCAGGTAGTGAATGCAATCCGTCTTCGTCAGCATCCGGCCGTGATTGAAGGCGTCAATGTAGATTTCGTCCGACGCGGACTGGTAGCGGCAGAGGAAGTGCCCCGGCAACCCGATGCCCACCACCGGCAGCTTCAGTCGGCGCGCGATCAGGAGATAAAGCAGGCAGAGGTTGATGGGGTTGCCCGTGCGCCGGTCGAGCACCCGGTTCAAATAATTGTTCTCGGGATCGTAGTAATTCTTCTCGTTGCCGCGGAAGCCCCGGTCATTGAACAGGTAGTCGTTGATCTGCCCGAGCATTTGATTCGCCCGCTTGTAGAGCGAGAGGCGGGGCTTCAATTCCGCCACGTATTCATCGAGCAATGCCTGATACGCCTCGACATTGATATCCGGAAACTGCGTTTGCGCCAGCAGCCACGCAGCTTCCTCGGGATCGAAATCTTCGCCGCGTTTCAGGCAGAACGCGAGAAAACGGTCGTCGGCCGTTTGCCGGTCAAAGTGGCGGATGATTTCCTGCGCGCGCCGCCGGAGCAGAGGGTTGTTGCTGAGGGCATGCGGGTGCAGCCATTCACGCGCGTCAACGCCGAGGGAAAGCAGCTTGCCGCGCACGGCCTGATAGACCGACGCGTCCTCATCGGCCAGCAGGTTGATCAGCGCGGCCTTTTGGCCGTCGGGCGCCTTGTTCGATTCAACGATCGTCGCGGAGAATGTCATATCGTCTCTGGTCTGAATGAAGCAGCGATGCGCGGTTGTTTCAACCCGAATTAGTACGGTGGATTGTCGGGCGATTCCCCATCACAACGGCTCAAGCCCGCCAGGGCCGCGCCGGCCGGTTGCCGGATTATTCTGCGGGTTTGTTGCCGCTGGTCGGTGGTGGGGAGTTGTCGGCAGCGTTGGCCTTTGACTTCTGGCCGGCGTTGGTCTCGATGACATCCAGCGCGTGCTCCAACAATTTCCGCTGCTCGGAACGCGCTTCGCGACGGAGCGCGCCGGCATCGAGGATGGCCATCAGCAACGCCAGTGCGGCCAACACGAAACACCACAACCAGTAGAGGATGAACCAGATCCCGTCGAGTCGTTTGCCGGGTGTCGTCTCCCCCGCCGCCAGCATGGCGACGGACGCCACCAGGCAAAGCGCTCCAAACCAGCGACGACGGTGTTTGGCGGTGACAGGCATGAAGCCATCGTATCAGGTGCATCGAACGCTCGCCAATCAACCTTTTTGCGACGGGCGTTCGCCCTTTAACGCGGCCAGATTCGCAGCCAAAAGCGTTGCGGCGATTGAATCAGAATCTCACGAAGCAATTCCTCCAGCGTGGCGGCCTGCGGTTCATCCAGCCGGCGCGCCAGCGCGAAGGTGAGGGTGAACACCATCGCCGCCGCCGCAAAAAAAATCGTGTAGCGATTCCACTCCAAACCCAGCCAGACCGGCGCATGCGCGCCGATGGCGTCAATCAGCAATCCCCACCCGATTGGGGACAGCCCCAGCGTGACGTTGTTGACGACGGAGTAGATGGCGAAGAAATGGTTCCGGCCCATCGCGGGAACGACCGCCATGGCGAGGCGCACGTTGGCCATGTTGACCATGGCCGCCAGCAGGCCCATGAAGAATTGCAGCACGAGCACGTTCACGAGCGACGCGTCAAAGGTGCCGCCCGCCAGCGTCACCCAGCCCGCCATGACGGCGAACCACCCGGCGAACGCGGCCGCCAGCACCGGTTTGCTGCCCACGCGGTCAAACCGCGCGCCGAGCAACCACAGGCTGGCCGCGCCCCCGAGGAACGCCACCGAGGAGATCAGCAGGATGCTTCCCTCGGACATTCCGCTGCGCACTTTGAGGTAGGCCACCGTAAACGCCGTAATGCCCCCGTAGCCAACCGACCAGGCAATGGCCATGCGCAGCAGTTTTTGGAATGGTGGAAACCGGATCATTTCCAGCCACGGCACACTGTCGCGGGCGGTGCGCGCTTCCTCCGGAATGGGCACGTCCGGAATCCGCTTCAAGTAGAGCAGGCTCATCGCGCCCATCGCGGCGCTGAACGCAAAAATCACGGTGAATTGCCATGGCTTCGTCTCGCCCGCCAGCGAAGCCGCCGCTACGAGGAAGGTCACGAAACTGGCGAGGTTTTGCACCGCTGCATCGCGCGTGAGATAGCGTCCGCGCAATTCCGCCGGCACGAGCGCGGCGATCCACGGCAGCCAGGCGCAACTGGAGATGCCGCGCGAGAGGTTGAAGCAAAACAACAACGCCAGGAGCAGCGCGAGCCGGTTGGCCTCGTTCAGCAGGGCGCCGGCCAACGGCACGAGGGCGATGAGGAAGATGAAGCCCACCCGCGTGCTCCAGCCCGCCAGCACGAACTTCCGGTAGCCAATGCGATTGATGTGACTTGCCGCAGGAATCTGGAAGATGACCAGCAACGGCATCATGCCGGCGATGATGCCCAGGACCGTGGCACTGGCGCTCAACGATTTGGCGTAAAGAATCATCGGGCTGGCCAGGATGATCTGGTACGAGAGGGCGTTGAAGGCGGAAAAGAAAAAGGCGTTGTGCAGGCCGCTGGGGAACGCGGTTTTTGGCGTCGTCTGAATTGTCTCTTGTGGCTCGGCCATGCCAGTGGCGCAAGTACTATTTCGTGCGATAAAGAAGCTTGTCCAGCAGATTTGAAGCGAACGGATTGCAAAGGCTTGTAACGTCCGTGTCCTGAATTGCGTCTTTCATGGCGTCATCCGGAACTTTGTTGGACCTGCTTGACTTCAGGCCAACCTGAGCGAAGGATAATCAACTGTTACAGAATGAACTGCAAACGCTTCTCCGGTCTGGCCGCAATCTTCCTCGCTCTCACGCTGACGGCGCTGGCACAGAGCGATTCACCGCTTCCACCGGTCATCACCGACGTCGGCGTCAGTAATGGCTCCACGCGGCTGAAGTTCACGCTTTATCCCGGCGCGCAAAGCTACAACTTGCTCAGCGCCACCAATCCCACGCTGCCTTTCGTGCCGGATCCCAATTTCGTCGTGACCCCCTACACTCACACGAACTTCTCAACGAACATCGTCAACAATACCAATCTCGTTGCAACCAACATCCAGACCTTTTGGGAATGGCGCCGGACCAACCCGGCGTCGCCCAGCTTTTACCAGGTGCAGTCTTCTCCGCTGTCGAGCAACGCCCTGCTGGCGGCAACGGTGCTGAACCGTCTCACCTATGGCCCGACGCCGGATGAAATCACCACCATCACCAACATCGGACCGGACGCCTACATCGCCAACCAGCTTGCTCCATGGAACCTCGCCGAGGATGTCAGCGGCACGCATGCAAACATCCCGGCCATCGAGGCAAAGTTCCGTGCGGCGGATCAGGTGGTTTATTCGACCAATGCCAACATTTCGGATTTCCGCGCGTGGCACGTTTTGCGAGCCGTGGGCGCCCGGCGGCAATTGTTGGAAATTCTGCTGCAATTCTTCGAGAACCACTTCGTCACCGAATACACCAAGAGTAAAAATTATTTCGCCGGCAAATACGACGACGGGAATCTGGAAAATGCCCTGGCCACCCAGGCGGAGTATCTTGAAAACGACCGATGGCGTGCCGCGCTTTTGAATCCGGCCTGCACGTTTTACGATCTGCTCAAAATCAGCGCCGAGAGTCCGGCCATGATCATCTATCTGGATACGGTGAGCAGCCGTGGCGACGGCAGCCGCATCGCCAACGAGAATTACGCGCGCGAGTTGATGGAGCTGTTTTCGATGGGGGTGGACAACGGCTACGACCAGACCGACATCACCGTGATGTCGCGCGCGTGGACGGGCTGGACGCTGGAATTGTTTGATCCGGCCGATGCGTTCAATCCATTTGCCACCAAGACGACCAACCAGGTCGCCAATGTGAACACGAATTTCCCCGCCGACGATTACCGGAATTTGGTTGGTGTGTGGGCGCGCCGGTATCGCACGG
Organism: uncultured Bifidobacteriaceae bacterium; assembly: GCA_964458575.1. Classification (GTDB taxonomy): domain Bacteria; phylum Verrucomicrobiota; class Verrucomicrobiia; order Limisphaerales; family JADLHS01; genus CAYWMD01. The sequence continues at coordinate 86,969 of CAYWMD010000010.1, forward strand.
ACTGGCACAACTCGACGACGAAGACGGTTTTCACGAACAAATATGTGCCGGCACGATTCGGCGCGCCGTGGACCGGCAACACCTACGGCACAAACATCATCCCCGGTCTTTATCAACTGGTCGTGCCCGGACGCAGCGGGACCAACGGAATTCAGGAAGGCTACGAAGTCATCCAGCATCTCGCCAACCTGCCGTTTACCGCGGAATACATGAGCATCAAACTTTGCCGGCTGTTTGTTCATGACGATTTTCCCAATCCGAACAATGACATCACCCAGACCAACGAATACGAATTCTACAATTACGCCGGCGGCAATCTATCGCCCGAGGCGGAACTGGTGAGGGCGTGCATGTTGACCTGGGAAACCAATTCGCCCAAGGGACAGGTCTGGAAAGTCCTCGACACCATTTTCAAATCCGACCTTTTCTGCGGCTACGGCGCCTCGCAGCAAAAGACCAAGACACCGCTCGAGTTTGTGGTCAGCGGTGTTCGCGCGCTGCGTTCCAGCACGAACGGCAGCAATCTGGCCGGTAGCTTCACGGCCTACACGGACGGTTATGCCGTGCCGACGCCATTGCAGCGCATGGGGAACATGCTGTTGTTCGATCGCGACGCGCCGGACGGATATCCCGAAAATGGTCCGCCGTGGATCAATGCCAGCACACTGGCTGAGCGTGTCCGTTGGGCGCAATCGTTCTGCATCGTCAGCGGGCAGTCGGGCCACAACGGTTCGCAGGGTGGCACCGGCAACGATGCCCAAAACTCAGTCTGCGACCCGGTCGGATTGCTGAAAGTGAACTTGGGCGCCGCGAGCTGGACCAACGCGCCGGCGGTGGTGGATTTCTTTCTCAGCAAGCTTTACCCAGGCATCGGCGCGGGCAACCTGCAATTCGCCCGGCAGACCGCGATCAATTTTCTCAACGACGGCAGCGCGGACACGTCCGCCACGTACCGGGGCGCGCCGTTCGCCGGTTTGCCAACCAACAACGGCAACACGGACCCTTACAGCGAGCGGGTGCGTGGCATGGTGGGCTCGTTGCTCGCGCTCCCGCGGTTTCAGGAACAATAACATGCACAACTTCAACTTTTACACGCGGCGCGCGTTCATGGACCGGAGCTTCAAGCTCGGCCTGGGCGTCGCGCTGTCCACCTTGGTGGATATCCCGTTCGTCATGAAGCGCGCGTTGGCCGAAGGCAACATCGGCGTGCCCGGTCAGGACCAAAAAGTCAAAAAGGTGTTGTTCATCTTTCTGCGCGGGGCCAACGACGCGCTCAATTCGGTGATCCCCATCGAAGATTCGGCATACGGCACGTCCCGGCCAACTTCCGGCATCGGCATCAAAAAGGACACGGACAACAGCATCAATTACGCGGACACGGGCCCGTGTTTCGATCCCACGCAATGGACATTGACTGCGGGGAACCCTCCGAATCTGCTGCAACCCCGCACGGCCGACGATCCAACCTTCAGCTACGACAAGGCGATTGACTTGGGCAACGGTTTTGGCGCTTTGCATCCGGCGCTGAAATTCCTCGCGCCGGTGTACAACGCGGGAGAACTGGTGTTGGTACATCGGGTTGGATACCCAAAACAATCGCGTTCGCATTTTGATTCCCAGAATTACTGGGAGAACGGCGCCCCGGGCAACAACGTCATCAAGGATGGCATCTTCTACCGTGCGATGATCGAGTCGGGTCTGGCCAACCAATCGCCGTTGACCGGAGTGTCGGTGCAATCGGCGCTGCCGTTGATCCTGCGCGGGAGCGCAGCGGCCATGACCAATTTGGCTGACCCGACGCGTTACAATCTCTTTGGCATTCCGAACAGTACCGCCGGCAATCTGAAGGCGGACCGCTATTTTGCGATGGGCAACACCCTGCCCGCACCCGACCGCAAAAGCCGCGAGTTGCTGGACCTCCAGTTCAAAAACCTGTCGGACACGCTGCAAATCTTCTCGCAAATTCCTTTTTCATCCGAATTTCTCGACAACGAAAACACGGACGCGACCGCGCCGTATAATCTGTTCCCGAACAGCGACGTGAAAAATGGCGGTGGGACGGCCAGCAAGTATGTCGTGGACAGTTCAAACAATGCCTACAGCCTGTTTACCAATTTAAAGTCCGCCGCGTTGATTTTGAACAAGACCGACGCCATCGTCGCCGGCACGGAATTCTCCGGGTTTGACACGCACAATTCGCAGGGCGGGGCCACCGGCACGCACGCGAGCCTTCTGCGGCGGCTGGGCTGGGCGATTTATGCGTTGCGAAAGTATTTCAAGAACAACGCCGACCGTTGCACCTGGGACAATCTGATCGTGGTGACGCTTTCCGAGTTCGGTCGCACGTCGGTCCAGAACGGCAGCGGCGGCACCGACCATGCCGAGGGCGGCGTCATGTGGGTCGCCGGCGGCGCGGTGCAAGGTTACGGCAAGAACGGCAAAACCACGGGCGTGTATGGTTGCAGTCCGGCCGATTTCTCCGGCGGCAACACTGACCTCAACTGGCTGCCTGGTCCGCGTACGACCAATCCCAGCACCTGCGGCACAATGTGGGCGGCGAATGTCAATGCCGTGCAGGGTTATCTGAAACGCCAGAACGACTACCGTTCCGTCCTCGGCGAGATTATCCGCAAACACCTCGGCGCGACGCAAAATCAGTTGAACAACATCATCCCCGGCTACGACCCCGCCGGCGACAAGCCCGAGCCGGAATTGCTGGGCGGTGGGCCCTCGTCCGTTGACGGCACGAAAATCCGGGGCGAAGTCGGTTTTCTGCCCTGAGCGCTCGCGGGATGACGGGAATTGTCCACCAACCGCCTGCGCGCCGATGGCGCGGCTGCGTGGCCCTGTTCATGGCGGTTGGCCTGCTGAATTGTCCCGCCGCCAGTGCCACGTTGACGTCCGTCGCCGACACGATGATCAGCGAAAACTACCCGGACAACAACTTTGGCGCCCTGTGGTTTGCGAACAGCGGCACAACGCAGAACAACACCCTCAATCGGGCGTTGTTTCGATTCGACCTCGCCGCCGTGCTGCCGGCGGGCGCGATCATCAAGCGTGCGAGTTTGATTCTCGAAGTTGTCGGCCAGCCCAACGAGCCGCCGGCGTCAGGGCGCTTCAATCTTCATCGGGTGCTCCGGCCCTGGGGGGAAGGCAGCGCGGTGAATACGCCCGGTGGTGGGGCAGGGCAGGGGTCGCCGGGCACCACCAACGAGGCTACGTGGAACTATCGTTTCGCTTACACCACCAACACCTGGTCGCTGCCCGGGGCGGCACCCCCCGCCGATTTTATGGCCGAACTCAGTTCGGGGGTGACGGTTTTTGGCGTGGACCAGTCGCCCTACACGGTTCCGTCATCGCCACAGTTGATCGCTGACCTGCAACTCTGGCTTGACCAGCCGCAGTCCAATTTCGGCTGGATATTGGTTTGCGAGCAGGAGGGCAGCGCGTTTACCGCGCGTCGCTTCGGAACGCACGAGGACCCGTTCAATGCGCCGCGCCTCGAAGTGGAGTATGAGATTGTGCCCCGCATTGACAGCGTGCAAACAATTGGCAACGAATTCGCGCTGTCGTTCGTGGCGCAACCGGGACTGATTTACACCGTTGAATACTGCGACACGCTTGTTTCCAATTCCTGGCATCCGCTGGCCTACGCCTGGACGCCCAACGATCCCAAGCGATTTCAGGTTGCTGACCCGATCGCTTCGCCGCAGCGCTTCTATCGCCTGGTGACTGCGCCATAGGTCGGATTGCGTCCGCCGTTCATCCCGGGTAACATCCGCTCATGCCAGCCATGAAAATTCCCTTCGCGCGCGTGCTGTGGCTGCTTTGCTCGTGGACGTTCGCGGTTGCGACCGGTCAAGCGCAGCCAACCAATGCGCTTGCGGGCCAGTCGCCACGCTACGAGTTCCGCGCCGGGCACGATCCGGATGGCACCGGCAAGTTTTTCATGGGCCGTGAAATCGCCCAGGTGATGGGGCATCAGGGGGCAAACTGGCTCGAACGCACCAATCGTGAAATGGAGGAGCGCAGCGATTTGCTCTTGCCGGCGTTGAACATCAAACCGGGCGATACGGTGGCCGACATCGGTTGCGGCAGCGGCTATTACACGCGGCGACTGGCCAAGGCGGTGGGCACGAACGGAGCAGTCTATGCGGTGGACATTCAGCCGGAGATGCTGGTGCTCCTGACGAACAAGCTCGTGGTTGAAAACGTCCGACACGTCCTCCCTGTCCTCGGGACCACCACCGATCCCAAACTGCCGCGCGCGGCGATGGATCTGATTTTGCTCGTGGACGTTTACCACGAGTTCGACCAGCCGTTCGAGATGGTGGAAGCCATGGTTCGCGCATTAAAGCCCGGCGGACGCATCGCGTTCGTGGAATTCCGCGCCGAGGACCCGCAGGTGGCGATCAAGCGTGTTCATAAAATGACCGAAGCCCAGGTGCGCAACGAGATGAGCGTCCATCCACTGGAATGGGTTGAAACCATTGCGACCTTGCCGCAACAGCACGTGATAATATTTCGGAAGAACCGCTGAATTCCGCTGCCGGGTCAGAACTTCGTGCGGATACCGCACGCGCGCACCACACACCAGCCGCGCACCGCCTCGAACATGGCAAACAGTCCGAATCCGACCAGGAGGAGACACAGCCAAAGTTTGTGGTCCGCCAGAATGATGCCGGCGATGAGCAACGCCGCCCCCCAGACGCCCCGGGCCAGCCGGCCGCGCCAGTCGAGATTGCGCCTGAAAAAGCGTCTCATAGCAGACATTTAGCACATAGCACCGGCCAAGCCAACCCCGTTATGCGGAAAGAAGCTGGTGATTTGGCAGGTCTTCGTGCATGGTTGTGACACCGTGAACTGGCTTGATACAAAATTCCTCTTTGCGTCCCTGTTCTGGGGATCTGTGGGCGCTGGCTACTGGATTTACGGCAAGCGGCAAACGCTCTGGTCACCGATGATCGGAGGCGTCGTTATGATTGCCCTGGCCTATCTCGTCAGCAGCGCGTTGCTGATGACGCTCCTGTGTCTGGCCATCGCGGTTGCCGTGTATTACCTCGTCCGCCGTGGCTATTGAGCCGCCGGCTAATCTTCGCTCTTGCCGGAGATCTGTCCCCCGCTGACTCGAAACACAGTTTGGGGGACCTGGATCTTTCCGGCCACCGTGGCGGACTCCGGCGGAAACCCCTCGATTGGCCCGTCGCTGAAATTTACCGTGATCGTCGCGTCCCCGTCGGGCGTGCGGAAGGTGGTTCGTTGCAGCCGGCGGTCCGGGCTCAACCACTCGAACCGTGTCAAAGGCGCCGTCGCGAGTTTGCGGTGAATCGGCGACCAGAACCTGAAGTGACGCACGATGCGATCGCGCCGTTGCGGCCAGGTTTCACGGTTGAGATGATACAGAGGCGGAACCATGTAGAGTAGTTCCAGCAGTTCGCGTTGGGCCGCCACGTCGCTGAATTTGAAGGAATCAAAACTCCAGTGGTGCGTCACAATCAACTCATCACCCAGCGCCGCTTGATAGAGCGGAATTCTCACCCGCGGATCAAAGTAAGGCGTTTTGAGTGCAGGCGGAACGGCAGCCGGCTTGAAGAAGTTGGCCGGTGAATCCGGCGGCCAATGCCGTCCAAGAAAGCTCGCGCTGTCCGGGTCTTTGAAGGCGGGCGACAGGTGGCCGAGGTAGGGCGTCTGAATGCCGTGGCCGAAATGCATCACGTCGGCAAACAGCACCGATCCTTCCTCGCTGCCGACGACCAGTTTCTTCTCCGACTCCAGCCAATGCAGCCGCTGCCGGCGCGCTTTGAGATCATCCACCCGGCTGGCCGGATGCAGAGGATTGTAATCGTCGAAACACTCCGCCGTGGCGTCGCAATCCATGAACCATGCCGAAAAGGGAACATGGTCCAAGGCGCTCCGCACGCGCTGCTGGAAGTACGGCCAGGCGGCCGCCGGTGAAAAATGATACCCGCGGTTCTTGAAACCGGCATGGCCCGATCCGTCGGCGTTCAAGACCCGGCCCTGTTCAAACGCGGCTTGGTCGAATTGGGCCGTCTCCCACGTTGCGTCCGGCGCCGCCTTGGGATCGTGCACGGAATGATACGAGTCGTAGGGGCCGAGCAGATAACCCAGCGCGGCAGCCCTGGTCGCGACCTCCGGCTTCGGTGACCGGCCGTAAAAGTCACTCAGCAAAAGCACGGCGCGGTCAATGCCCGCCGCCTGCAGGGACTCCAGCATCGGCAGTGAAAGACCGTCACCCCAAGTACCCGGTTTGTGCACGAACTCCCGCGTCGCCTCGCCCAGGGCGTCGGAGTTCTTGCGAACCACCTCGGCCGGTGTCGCGTCCTGGGAGAGACCTGACAGCTCCCGGTTCGTAAGCCCTGCCTCGATGGCGGCGGCGACCTCCAGTGTCAGCCATTTCTCCGGCCACTGGGATTTCGCGAGTTGCATCAGCTTGTCCCGTTGCGACGCGGAGAAAGTCGCGACGAGCCGACCGGTCATTGACTCCGCGTCGGCGTCGCGCAAGGCGCGCGCGAAAGGAATCCATTTCTGCTGGTCCACATCGTGCCGGCTGAACAGGGCCGGTCCCCACAAGTAGATGTGCGGCGCACCAAACAAGCGCGCAACTGTGGGCAGGGCCGACACTTTTTCGAGCAGGCGACGCGGTTTGGGAATGGCCCCGATGTTCCCGGCTTTTTCCCGCCAGCTTCGAAAGGCGCGGGCAACGTCGAGCGGATCGTTTCCGCACCAAAGCGCCACGATTTCACAGGGCGTGGCGTTGCGCCGGTCCGGCGGGAATTTGAATTTCACACCCGCTTGTTGCTCGACCACCAGCTCGGCGTAATGCGGCCAGGGAATGATCGCGACGAGCGTGCGTTCGCCATACCGTGCGCCGATCACGGGCAGTTTCGACAGGTCCCAAGGCGAACCATCGTGCAGCCAGCGCATGGAAGCGTTGTTGGAGGATTCCACCAGCACACCGCCGGAGATGGGAAGCACCAGGGCGTCCGCCTTGGGCGGAAGCCACCAGGTGAAGTTGCCCGCCGCATCGGGCTGCGCCGTAAAGGAACGGGGCTCGCCGCCGATTTCAGCCAGGGGAATGTCGCCGGCGTTTCCAGCAGCCGTGCGGAGCGCGGAGGCGAGGAGCAGGACGGCGGCCGAAATGGCCAGTGCCTGTTTCAACCTTTGCATCGTGTGGCGGTTCGTCTCGCGTTGATCATTGGCCGTTTGCCCAGCGCGCGGTCACCTCGGTAAACCAGTCGTCGTAGGCTTTCTTCATTTGCTCGACCATCTCGGGATGATCAGCGGCGATATCCTTCCATTCGCCCGGGTCGCGGGTGATGTCGTAAAGTTCGTAGCGCGGCGGGCGATCCATCGGTCGTGCTTCCCGGCCCTGCGCCGCGCAGATTTCGGCATGGCGATCAAGGATGTGTTTCTGACCCGGACTGTCCATGCCGGTGGGTTGAACCAGTTTGTAACGATCTTTGCGGACGGCGAAAGCGTGGCCTCGCCGCGGCACCTGGCCGCTGTCCCATTGGAAAAACAGATTTCGGTCCGGCCACGCCGCCGTCGGGTTGCGCAGCAGCGGCAGCAGGTTCACGCCGTCCCAGGCGACTCCGGGCGGCCGGCTTACTCCACAGGCGGCCAGAACGGTCGGCATGAGATCAATGTGCGCGGCGATGCGGTCAATCTGCCCCGGGCTTTTGAATCCGTTCGGCCAGCGCATCAGGCACGGTACCCGGATGCCGTTTTCATACGGCGTGCCCTTTAATCCGCGCAAGCCGGCCATGAACCGGTTCGTCGTCACCGAACCGGCGCACGGACCATTGTCGGAAAAGAAAATGACCAGCGTGTTGTCCTCGAGTTGAAGTTTCTTCAACTCAGCCCGCACTCGGCCAAAGCTGTTGTCCAGGCTCGCAATCATGCCGCCGATGTTCGCCGTCTTTGCATCCAATCCCTTCGCTCTGAACGGCGCGGCCAGTTCATCGGAAACCTGCAACGGCGTATGAATGAGATTGGCCGCCAGATAGACGAAGAACGGTCGCGCAGGTTGCTGCCGGATGAACGCCAGCGCCGCGTCGGTGAAAATGTCCATGCAATAACCCTGGCGAACTTCGTTCGTGCCGTTGTGAACCAATTGCGGATCAAAGTAATTGCGCATGGCCGCGCCCGGATGCACCAGCGATTCCTCGAATCCCTGCGCGTTCGGCCCGTGTGCCAGGTCGCGACCCAGATGCCATTTCCCAAAAATGCCCGTGGCATAGCCCGCCTCGCGCAATGCTTCCGCGAGGGTGACTTCCTTCAAATCCATCTGGGACGCGTCGCCGAAAACATCCGCTACGCCGCTGCGGAAATGGTAGCGGCCGGTCATCAAACACGCGCGCGTGGGAGCGCACACCGGGCTGACGTAAAACTGTTTGAATTCGACCGCGGTGCGCGCGAAGGCGTCCAGATGCGGGGTCTTCACAAAGGGATTGCCGTGAAAGCCCACGTCGCCGTAGCCAAGGTCGTCGGCCAGAAAAATGACCACGTTGGGCCGGGCGGTTTTGGCCACAGCTTCCAACGGCAATGCCATCGCCACGGTGAACGCGAAGCAAAGCCCGCCAGTTCGCAACAGTGATTTCAATTTCATAACTCTCTGGCAGGGTGTTATCCACGATATTGCGTGCGACTTCAACTGCGCAGTTCACGAGCGCGATGCAGCGCGACCCGCAAATCTCAGTTCAACCTTCAATTCTCGCTCCGTGAAAAACTGTTTAAAAAATTTCTTTACAAGTTTATTTGATGGGTATAAAAAGGCCGGCAGATAACCCAAAGGCAAGACAGCGTCCGTTTGAGCTTCTCCCTTTTCGCGGAATTCCTCAGTTCAGATTTGGACATGCACGAAAGCAAATTCAATCTTGACTGGATTCGCGGCAGACTGGTAGGGATGCAAGGGAACCGGCTGTTCACGCGGCCCATCTCACGCGGCCCATCTCACGCGGCCCATCTCACGCGGCCCATCTCACGCGGCCCATCTCACGCGGCTGATTCCACGGTCCGCGTCGTTCGCATTCTTTCCGGGAAAACGCCCGCTTCTAGCGGGCCGACCATCCTCGGGCTTCTGTTTCTCCAATTATCACACGTCAGGGAACTTTTATGAAAACTAGATCATTACCTTGGTGGCGTCCCCTTACTCGCTACGCCAGTCAAACGCTGAAAGGCCATCCGGTCGCCTGTCTTGGCGTTGGATTAACGCTCGTACTTGCGACGGTAACCGTCGCCGTGCGCGCTCAACAATCAGCGACAACAACCGACCAACTGACGGTGGCCCTCGCATTTTACGAAGAAGGCGCTTTCCGAGATGCACAGCCTCTGTTTGCCGCCACTGCTCCGACCAGTACAGTCTATGGAACGGCCCTCGCCTACGATGCCCTCTGCCGTTACGAGATTTGCCGGGCCGATGGGGCCAACGGCTATCGCTGGTTTTTTGATGCGCTGAGTTCACCAGCGTTGCAGCAGGCGGAACTGCCGCCGGCCTTGCGCGAAGATTTGACATTCAAACAAATTGACGCGCGATACCAATCCCGTCCGTTCGGCATGGCCGAAATCCTCCCTCTGGCGGCTGCCTTTCGGCAGGACTACGCCGGTTCACCCCGGCTGGCGGCGGTGACGGATTGCGAATTGGCCGCACGGTTCGAGTGGGGTATGCAGCGGCTTTACTCAGCCAGCACGGATGAGCACAAGCGTTTTCACAAAGCGTGGACCAATGGTGTGGCTTACCTGGAACAATTCCGCTCGCTGGCATCAGCCGTAAACGGTTACGCAGTTTTGAGCGACCGGTGGTTAAATGAGGACCTCCAGGTCGCCTCCGCCATGCTGAGTGGCGATCCAACGGCGCTGACCAATGTCGTCGTCCGCGATTCCGAAAGCCGCGACCGCTGTCCTAACGACCAGTTCATGAGACTGATTTGAGGGGGATTTGAGGGGAAAAGGGGTTGACACTCCAATGATAGATTGGGTGTTAACATGAATGAAGAAACAGTAGTCGAGAAGAAGAGGACTCATCCTCTCATCCCCCCTAGGGGGGATCGCGCGCCAAAAAATCGGCGCTACTCCGCGGCCGAAAAACTCCGGGTTGTCCGGCTCTACCTCGAGGAGGGATTCAGCCTCGCCGTCGTCTGCCAGGAGGCCGGCGTCAGCAAGAGCAGCGTGGAACACTGGGTGCGCGCTTACCGGCTGGGCGGTGAAGCCGGTCTCCAACCTGCTCCGCGCCACAAGTCCAAGCCCAAGCTGCCCCCGGCCATTCACGAGCAGATCGTCGCCTTGAAGCAGGAGCATCCCGCTTTCGGCACCGTGCGCCGTCACTTGCATGACGCGGAGTTAATGACGAAGGCCCCCGCGCCAAAGCAGCGGAACATGGTCCGGCCCCGTTTCTTCGAACGCGCCACGCCCAATCAGATGTGGCAGTCGGACATCTTCACCTTCCGGCTCGGCGGGCGCTACGCCTACCTCATCGCCTTCCTGGACGATTACTCCCGCTTCGTCGTGGGTGCGGATTTGTTCCGCAGTCCCACCGCCGCCGCGGTGATCGAGGTGTATCGCGTCGCGGTGGGTGAGTATCAACCGCCCAAGGAGATGCTCACCGACAACGGCCGCCAATACACCACCTGGCGCGGCACCAGCCGCTTCGAGGCCGAGCTCAAGAAGGATCGTGTGGCGCACTTCAAGTCCCGGCCGCATCACCCGATGACGCTGGGCAAGATCGAGCGCTTCTGGTCCACTATCTGGCAGGACTTCCTCGTTCGCGCGCAGTTCGATTCCTTCGAGGCGGCCCGCGAGCGCATCAAGCTCTGGATCAAATACTACAACCACAAGCGGCCGCATCAGGGCATTGAGGGCCTTTGTCCTGCCGATCGCTTCTTCGAGATCCAACATGATCTGCGCAAAACCATCGAGGCTGGCATTCAGGAAAATCTCCTCGAACTGGCCTTGCGCGGCAAACCCCAGGCGCCCTTCTACATGGTCGGCCGCATGGACGGCCAATCCGTCGTGCTCCGCGCCGAAAAGGGCAAACTCAAACTCAGTGTCAGTGATCAAAACAACCACCCAGCACAGGAACTCACTTATGACCTCACCCAACAAAACCCCGATGGAACGAAAGAAACGCACCCCGCAACCGCAACACCCGGCGCCGGACAAGGTCCAGGCGGTGCTGGCGGTGTGGACGGAACGGTGCAAGCCGGCGGAGGTCTGCCGCCAGTTGAACATCAACTGGGTCACCTTCAATCAGTGGCAGCAGCGGGCGATGGAGGGCATGCTCCAGGCGCTGGAGTCGCGCGTGAACCTGAGCAAGGGCGAGGCGTTGAGCCCTCGCCTGCAGTCGTTGCTCCAGAACCGCCAGCAGTCGCACACGGCCTCGCGTCTGACGGCGCGCCTCCGCCAGATAAACAAGGTTGCCAAGACCCTCCCGCCTCCGGCACAACCGGCGTAGATGAATGCCAAAGCCAGACAACGGGCGGAGGTCATCTTGCAAGTCCGCTCGGGCCAGATCACGGCCACGCAGGCGGCGCAGCAACTGGGCATCTCCCGCCAGCAGTATTACGCGTGGGAGAAGCGGGCGCTCACGGCGCTGCTCACGGCCTTGGCGGACCAGCCCACCGGGCGCCCCAAGTCGCCGACGGACCCGGAGAAGGAACACCTCCAACGCCGGGTGCAACAACTGGAGCAACAGGTGCAGCAGCATGAAGAGCGGGAACAACTGCGCCAACGCTTGAACCAATGGGCGGCGAGGAACGACCTCCCGCCCGCTAAAAAAAACTCCAGATGATCCCCGCACTCCTGCACCAGCTCGACTTGGCCAAGGCTCGCACGCACTTGCCGTGGCGTTCGCTTTGCGGTCCGGTACCTTATCCCAGCGTCATGCGCTGGCGTCGTCGCCAGCGTCAGGGAATGCCGTTATGCCAGAGACCCGGCCCGAAGAAGACCGAGCCGTTCAACGCGGCGCGGTTTTATCCGCTCCTGCGCGAGTTGAACTCTGGCCCGTCACGCACGCCCGGCACCGCTGAACTCTATGCGCCGTTCGCCGCAGCGCTTTCGCGCCGTCAGTTCCAGGCCCTGGTACAGGAGCTTCGCGAGGACCACCTCCGTGACATGAAACACCTCACTTGGCGCCACCCCGGCACCGCCTGGTCCTGCGACGCCACCGAACAGGACGACCACCAGATCATCCTCGTCCAAGACCTCGCCGCCCGTTATCGCTTCCAGCCCTTGGTGCTGGCACAACTCGAAGGCGAACGCATCGCCGCCCATCTCGCAGTCTTATTCCGCCGGCACGGCGCGCCGCTGTTCTTGAAACGCGACAACGGTTCGCCCTTCAACTGCCAGGAGGTGGACGACGTCATGGCCCGCTTCGGTGTGCTGCCTTTAAATAATCCGCCCCGCTGTCCGCGCTACAATGGCGCCATCGAGAAGAGCATTCGCGACTTCAAAGCCGCCCTCCGGGAACGCCTCCAATGCAGGCGTTCAGTCCCGGCGAACTTCACCCTCACGGTGGAACTCACCGCCCACGATCTCAATCACCGCACGCGCCGCTGCCTCCATGGCCGCACCGCCTGCGCCACATTCCACGACGCCGCTCAACGACGCCGCTGGAACCGTCGCGAACACAAAGTCATTTTCCGGTTGCTGCTCCGTGCGTTTGGGCAGAGAATCGGATTGCTGTCGGATGAGGATCGCCGCCGCCGCCACGCTGCCGCGTGGCGGAGCACGGTGGAACACTGGCTCCGCTGCCAGCACCTGATCACCATCCGGCAAAACCACAAACCAAAAGTGTCAACCACTTCCCAAAAAATATGGTCTCAGAATTAAGTTGGGCACACACGTATGGTAGTGCTCTATACTGGTCGGCTTGGGGCAAAGTTCACACGATTGACCCAGATAACTCGTCGCCTCCATTCGGAACTCACGACTTCGTGCCGTACGTGGACGCGTTTGTTGACACGGAATTACAGTTGGAGTGGGGACCAATTCCAGAACGTGGGGCTCAACTATTGATTTCCGCTCCGCGGTACGTATCGACTGGTCATTACGCCCCACGTTCAACGACATACCTGGATTCTTGGCAGCAGGATCCTAGCGTGGACCTGATTTTTGTCTGCCACAGTCAAGGCTGCAACATTGCAATGGAAGTTTTGAAACGCGGATGCACTAGAACTAGATAATGGCAAGAATAATTGAGGGCCCAATGTTTGTCGAAACCAAAAACGTGGCACGGGTGGAGTCACTAGTAATGGCTTCTCTGCTTCTGTTTCTTACAGGCTGCTTCGGCCCAAGCCTCCTCTATAATAAGTCCATAGATGTAAGCAAGAGCAGTCGTTGGTGGGGAGAATTGGCAACGAATCGTGTTGTGCATCTCAAGGCGGATGCACTAGTTCACGAAGGCAAACTGGAATGGTTGCCGGTTTGTCTGCTTAATCCCGATGGTTCAACGCGGGAAAGGGTTTCAGTTGAAAGTTACAAGGCAAATCCGGGCAGATGGCCGGAAATACGCTTGGTCAAAGAAGGGGCGCGGCTCAAATGTGTTCGTTTGGTACGTTATCTTAGCGTATCTTCGTCACGTTACCGCGTCACTGCGGAGGTTCTCGACGGACCGGCGGCGGGGCTACAGGTCGAAGTTATGGGGATATTCGGCGGAAATCCGTATCGAAACGGGAAGGGTACGCTCCAGATCGCGCGGCCAGAGCGATTGGCACTCGATTTGAACTCAACGGGTCAACGATAGCACTCGCCACGTTCTTTACGCGAACGGCGTCACCTTGCGCATGGTACGAACCAATCAATTCGACAAAGTGAACCGGCTGACGAATCTGGTCTGGAAAGCCGGGGCCGCAACTGTCGCCAGCTTCGCCTATCAATACAACGACGCGAACCAGAAGACCCGCGTGACGTTGGCCGATGGCTCGTATTGGCTTTACCAATACGACGATCTCGGCCAGGTGATTTCGGGCAAGAAATATTGGAGCGACAACACGCCTGTGGCCGGCCAACAGTTCGAGTATGCCTTTGACGACATCGGCAACCGCAGGACCAACGGGTTCGGTGGCAGCGAGCTAGGGCTTTCTCTCCGAGAGAGCCGTTACACGGTCAACAACCTCAATCAATACACCAGCCGCACCGTGCCGGGTTTTGTGAACGTGCTGGGCGACGCGACCAACACGGCCAGCGTGTCGGTCAACACGAACATGGCCTATCGGAAAGACCGGTACTTCCGGGCGGAGGTGGGCGTGAACAATTCCAGCAGTCCGGTCTGGCTGGAAATTACGAATGTGGCGGTGATGCCAGTGGGGTCGGGGAACTATGTGGTCAGCAACGTGACCGGTCATGTCTTTGTGTCCAAGACTCCGGAAACCTTCGGTTACGATTTGGATGGCAACCTCACCAACGACGGACGCTGGACGTTGACTTGGGATGCGGAGAACCGGCTGGTCAACATGACGAGCCTGAGCAGTGGACCTGCGGGATCGAAACTGAAACTGGATTTCAGTTACGACCATCAGGGCCGACGAATCGAGAAGGTGGTCTCAACCTGGAACGGCTCGTCCTACGCATCACCGAGCACAAACCAATTTGTGTACGATGTTTGGAACTTGCTGGCGGAACTTGACACTTCGCACTCCGCGCTCCGCACTTACCTGTGGGGCCTAGACCTGAGCGGCACCATGCAGGGTGCAGGCGGAGTGGGCGGGCTTCTTCTTGTCACCAGTCACGTATCACCTGTCACCAGCCACTTTGTGGCCTACGACGGCAACGGGAACGTGACGGCATTGGTGAAGGCCAGCGATGGGACGGTTTCGGCCAATTACGAATACGGCCCGTTTGGCGAACTGCTTCGCGCCACCGGCCTCATGGCCAAAGCCAATCCATTCCGGTTCTCGACCAAGTATCAGGATGACGAGAGCGATCTGCTGTACTATGGTTTCCGCAGCTACAATCCGGTTCTCGGGAGATGGTTGAGCAGGGACCCGATCGAGGAGCAGGGGTTTGATTGGCTGCAAGACGGCAGCTACGGCGGTGCTGCTGGTCCAAACCTCTACAATTTCGTCGCCAATAATCCACTTTCGGGTATAGATCTGTTTGGCCTCAAGCTCGGTGACGTGCCAGGAGAACATACGTTTCCACCCTACCCGCCCAATCCTTCCATGATCGGCAAGAAATGTTATTGCATGACCAATTGCCCTGCGCACCTTACCGGCACAAGAACGGATACAGCCCCAACGTCTGACAGTATTTTTGGAATCTATACTCGATGGACCCTGCATCTCGGTGTTTATATCAACAAAGACAGTGATTGTTATACAGACGTTAGGGTCGACTGGACGAGGTGCTGGGGTCCAGGTGGGGCCGGCTACATGGGTAGCGGCACCTCGCTTGACATTTCAGTTTCTACGTGGCTAGGGATTGGTACTGTGTACCTCACCGTAGCGAGGATAAACTACCTGACCTGCGAAAACGGCCTATGGGTAAAGAAACTGTCCAAAGCTGGAACGTCATATCGCTGGACCGGTACGGTTTGGGAAATTACAAATGCTGGTAGTGCCCCCACAACCGCTCCTCCGGGTTCTTAGAGAAACCGGCTTCAAAACTCTCATTACATTTCCTCCAGATGCAACTGCAACGCATTCTCACAAAAATCGGTCTTAATTCCGTTCCGATTTTGCTGTTGTGTTTTTGCTTCTTCGGATTTTGGCACCTTTGGAAGAGGGTCTGTGTCACACAGAGACCGCAAAGGGACCTTCCGGTTCTTGTTCTGATACCCTTCTTGAGTCCACTGATGCTGGGTATAACTTGGTGGCATATTCCTGAACAAGGCGGGAATTGGAACATTTGGGTCATTGTGTTACCCCTCATGGTTTCCACCGCTATGTTATCTTATTCAGTCTATTCAATGCATAAGAGACGTTACCGTTTGTTGAGCACTTTAGCGATGCTCGTCAGCGCCCCTGTAGCGTTTCTGGAATGTATTGCCGGTTCAGTCCTGATGGTGTTCGGTCGCGCTAATTAAGAAAAAAGTCAGTCCCGGAGATGAAACCAATTCAACGGGAAGGTGGCCAAACTATGTGGAAATGACTTCGCGCTTTTTGGGCGGGTGAGATTGTTAGTCAAAACTGAAAGTTGAATGATGAAAACGAAACGATCTGCAATGATGGCGTTGGTTGCGAGCGTGCTCTTGTTTGTGGCGCACGAGGCGGTGGCGTTCTACAACCCGGAAACCGGCCGCTGGCTCAACCGCGATCCAATTGAGGAAAGGGGCGGAAAAAACTTGTGCGCATTTGTTCATAATAATTCTGTCACATCTGTTGATTATCTGGGATTATGGGACGGAAGTCCACCCCCTCGACCCGCGCCACAGCCACCTCCACCTTCTAACAAGGCGTGCGAAGAGTTCGAGAAATGGTATCAGAAAGAAAAGCAAAGCATGGGCTGGCTTTCCGGGCTTCCGGCCTGCCCTTGCCGGCTCACCTGCGTAAAGCCATGGTTCGCGTGGGATGCATTAAATCCCGATCCTTCAGTTTGGCATGATCCTTCGACTTGGACGTTTGGTTATCACCCCGGTTCGAAATGGTGCATTCGATCAAAGAAGATAGCCTCAAGCAAAAGCAAGAGTGGCCAGCAATGTTGCTATGATTCGAATGGGATATTAATTACCCATGGCCCTGGCGCTGGCACTCCCGACAAAGTGTCTCCAGACGAGAAGAACTTTGGGGCGGGCGGACATCAAGAAGCAGATGTTGACCCTTACGACTTGGCAATCAAATGTGACGGGGGAAGTCCCGGTGCTGCGGCTGCAAAATATCGCGAAGTGCGTCCGCCAAACAATGCAAACGGATGCAAGAAAAATCCGTGAAGTTGCACGGCACACAAGCCATGAGCCTCAATACTCAGCAGTACCTGCTATTCTCGGGATTCATTTATTTTGTCATGAACGTGGTCGTCGTGACAGGCTATGCGACGGGATTTCTTGGTCATACGCTCATTAGTCCGTTAGCTGCGATGCGCGGCTTGATTGCGCTGTCTTGTTTGATTGCCTTCGTGGCCCCGCTTTTATGGTGGTGTAGTTTTCGCACCTGGACCAGTGGAACTACGATAATCCTGTTTACGACAATGATGGTGATCAGCGTGCTTTGGGACTCAGTATGCTACTGGTTGGCAATGGCCTCGGTCTAGTTGCTCGAAGCGTGTTCAGATGGCAAGGCGCGACCGCGCGAGTCAGTGGCGATGGAGTTTACGTTAACCTTCATTGTCGTGTGAGCACGAAGACACGCGTGACGCGATCACAATGCAGACTGAAGGCTGAACGATGAACACGAAACGATCGGCAATAGTTGCCTTGGTCGCTCTAGCGCTGGTTGTGAGTTGGGTTTGGATGAACCGAGTCAGTTCGAGACAAGATCAATCCAAACTTCCAAGTGGGTCGTCCGCCGTAGTAGCAAGTGTGGCAAGTTTGCTTGAGCTTTCACCTGTCGCTTTGCAGAGAGTGGACATTGCAAAGATGAATTTCCTCTGTGCTGAAGGTTTGCCCGGAACGGAAGGACTGGACGTGAATCGTTGCCTGGCTGTTTTGGATGAAATGGCCAACCGGGTGCGCTCTGAGACGGAGCGGCATCTGTACCGCTACAAGCAAGACCCGGCGGAGTTTGAGAATTCCGAAGGATACTTCCGCATGATCATGCTCGCGGTGGTGCTGGCGGAAGATTTTCAGATCCAATATGTGCCTAACAAAATCAAAACGGCTGCGGAGGCGCACATCGGCGACGGGTTCTTCGCCAATGCAGCAGACGTGTTTTTGCATGGCCTGACCGGTGAGAAGCACCAAGGAACATGCAGTTCGTTACCCGTCCTCCAAGTGGCCGTTGGCCGGCGCTTGGGTTACCCGCTCAAACTCGTGACCACCAAGGGGCATTTGTTTTTGCGTTGGGAAGATTCACACGAGCGTTTCAACATCGAGGCCGCCGGCAATGGCGTGAATCGCTTCCCAGATGACTACTACCGCCACTGGCCGTTGGAGGTTTCAGAGCAGGAAGTCCAGGACGAAGGATACTTAAAATCATTGTCGCCAGCGGAAGAGCTCGCGGTTTGTCTGTCCATCCGTGGCATGTGTCTTTTGGAGGCGGATCGAGTGGCCGATGCCGCGGACAGTTTCAGAGCGGCGGCCCGTTTTTCTCCGGGTACTTCGGGCTACAAACAAATGGCGGAACGCCTTGCGGGCGGAAAGGGCAACGGTTTGGCGGCGGCAGGCCGCACCAAGTAACAACGAGAGGGACACGCATTATGAAACCAAAAAACATGGCCTGGCTGTGCGGAGCAACAATCATGTTATCCGCGGTTCAGACCGGATTAGCCTTCTACAACCCTGAAACCGGCCGCTGGCTCAGCCGCGATCCAATTGAGGAAAGGGGCGGATTGAATGTGAATGGATTTGTTCAAAATGACCCGGTTCAGAACACTGATAAGTTGGGTTTGTTCGCCGGTCCTATCCCCATGGGCGGCCGAATCGTCAAAGCGGTTTGTCCTCTTTGTAACGGAAAGCGTTATTTCATTTTTACCGAGTGTTGTTGCAAGGGGCAGGTCATCTCACGAAAAGCGATTGATACGGGGGTAGTCACGCATAAGTGGATTGGCTCGCCAGGAGCTAATGGCACGCCTGTTCATTGGTGGCTGACTTGGGATGGAGGCTCTGCGGACGCCAACTCTTACGCGCTGCTGATGCAACCTGGCGATGGTAAGATTGCATCTCCGGCAGGAGCCACGCCAACTCCGAACAAGTCAATCCCATTGAAATTATCCCCATGCGACTATGACTTCAAAAAGTTAAATGCGTGCTTGTCTCGTTTAGCGGCGGAGTTAAAAAGCTCGCAGCAATGGTGGTGGTGTTGGGACTTGCCGCCGTACATGATCAAGACCTGCAAGGAGGAGAGCAAAGGATGCACCGCCCCACCGTGATCACTGGTTCAGGGGCTGCTTGGCGGTTTGCGGATGCTCTTTTGCGGTCAACCCTCGTTACCGCCATGGCGGCCTTTCTTTCCGGTTGCAAACCATCGCCGACTATCTCGGACAACGCGCCGCTGGTCGTCCAATCGGGCCGCGGTGTAATCAACCTCTGTGAAATCGGTATGACGTTTCCTCAAGTGCGGGCTGCAACGGGTGATGCCAGCATTCATAGGATTCATGATTCAATGTGGCCTCGGAACCAATGGCGTCACGGTCGTGTTGTGTGTATTCCGTCCTTGGGCGCGTATAGCTTTCTAAGCAGCAACGGTCCTCTGTCGGAGATCGGATTCAAAGTTCGCCCTGGGTTGGTGATGCCCGGAGTGTCGATAGGAGCGCCGTTTCGAGGGAAGCTTGGGGACAAGTTGTCGTTTAGCGGCGGGCCGGTGAGCAAAATGGATTTGGAGAAGCAGTTCGGCGTCATAGTTCGCGCCACGACTAACATCACTGAAACCCTCGAACTAAGGCAGCGCCCCGAACCTTTCCGTTGGATAGGCAACGACGGTAAGGAGGTGCTGATGTATCCCGAGGTCGGAGTAGCCTTTGAACTCGAGTCAAATGTCGTAACGTCATTCCAGGTCTTTCGGCCTGCCAAACCACCGCCGCCCCAATCAGGTTTACTCGTGTCCGTTCTGCCGGGTCGCGGATTAACGAATTGGTGTGAAATTGGGATGACCGTTCCGGAGATTCGCAAACGAATGCAGGGCGCGACGGTCCATGGACTCTATGATAGTTCCTTGAGTTGGAAGCGCTGGACGGGATCGCGTTTTCTGGTCATCTCGCAACTGGGGGCCATCGGGGTGATTCAGGCGGATGATACAGTCTCCCATCTTGAATTTCACTTGGAGGCATATACCAACGCGGCAATCCCAGGATTGACGATTCAAGTTCCGTTCCGTGGCAAGCTGGACGAGAAACTGGATTTCGGGAACGGGGAGGTGCGGAGGACCGAGGTTGAATCGGCTTTCGGTCCATTACCGCGAGGATCCAGCAATCCTGACGATTATGCTGCGTTGCGGAAGTCGGGAGAGCCATTCTGGATCTCGACCGGGAACGCCACCGAAGAATTGTGGTATGAGAAGCAAGGGATTACTTTTGCTGTCCGGTCAAACAAGGTGGTGTCGTTCAACATCTATCAGCCGCGAAAGCAAACCGACCAATGATCCAAATAATGAAAACGAAACGATCTGCAATGGCGACGCTTGTTGCAAGTGCTATTGTTTATGGCGCACGAGGCGCTGGCGTTCTACAACCCGGAAACCGGCCGCTGGCTCAGCCGTGATCCGATTGGAGAAAAGGGAGGGTTGAACCTGTCCAGTTTCTGTGGGAACGATGCGCCGGGGAAATACGACCCGCTGGGTTTGGATTACTATATCATCAAGGTGAAGGGCGCGTGTGGTGTGCATCACTGAAAACTTGTCGGTGACGATGGTGCCGGGAACACTTACACGCTTGAAGTCTATCCTGTGGTCAACAAGTGGTGGCAGAGCTACCGGCGTTTGTGCGGCAAGGGAGTGATTGATTACCATCATTATACCGGCCACGCAACCAACTGGATTTCGGGTGAAGGAATTGTTGGCGTGGAGAGGTCGGTAAAGACGACAACAGACGAAGATAAGGGATTGGCTGAAGATGCAAAGAAGCGAGACGGTGAGTGGATTGTATATTGTCTCATGGTCCAAGACTGTCGCAGCGCTGAAACATGCTTGCGTGAAGGCACGTTCCTGGAGCGGTTCTGGAAAGGTATATGGGATGGGCTGTATGGGAGCGATGATGATCCGTGAAGAATACAGCCATGACATTGTTTATTCTCGGACTGCTATTGGCAATGGCTGGAGCCTTGGCATGTGCGCCTTATAGTGTTGAAGACTTCAAAAGGATCAAAGCGCAGACCCTACGAATGGACATCAAGGAGTGGCATCTTAGACACAAACCGCGGGGATTTGGTTATACCAACGACACTGACAAGTGTTGGACCGTATCAACAAATGTTCCAAGCGAAGGCCAGAGAATTGAGGGGATAATTATTTTAGAGAGCACGTTGTTCCAAAATCGAGGCTGCTTAATTGGCACGGAGTCCAGCAACATTTATTGGTATGATGGCAAAACAGCTAGGCCGGTGAAGGATAGCAATCAGGCCCATTCCGATGAGTTGAACACAGCAAATCCAACGCAACGATTTGTGGCCATTGGCGCTGTGAGAGCGGTACAGGTGGAGGAACAGCAGGAACTTCGTGCGGTGCTTGGGGCTGCAGGCGTTAAAGTTTACTTCGATGGCTCAAAAATGTTCGACATTTATGTCGCGGAGAGCCAGGTGGGCCATGCCGTGGAATTGCTACGCACGAACCGTCTGGTTCGGGAGAAGAAGATATCGCTTTCGTGGGTCAAATGAGCTGCGGGTCGTAAAGGATTACACCGACTTCAACGCCGCAATCACCGGCAGGCGCGCGGCGCGGACGGCGGGAAAGAAGCTGCCGGCGATTCCGACTATCAAGGCGAACACCATCCCCTGCGCGGCCAGCATCGGGGTGATCCGGAACTGAAAAATCACCTCGCTGAACGTGTTGAAGCTCAGCGTGCCGAAGCGCACGCCGAACGCGACGCACAAAGTCTGTGCCAGCATGGCGAGTCCGCAACCGAGCAATCCACCGATGCCCGCGAGGATCGCGCCTTCGAGATTGAAACTGGCCAGGATGGTGCGCCGGCGGAAGCCGAGCACGCGCAACGTCCCAATCTCCCGCGTGCGCGCGCCCACGCTCGCATACATCGTGTTCATGGCGGCAAACACCGCGCCGATGGACATGGCGGTGGCCAGAAATTCGCCGAGGATTTTGATCGGTAACGCGGTCATCGTCTGCTTGGCGTAATATTCCGTCTCCAATTCGGCGCGCAGCGGCATGCGTTTGTCCGATTCCACGCGATGCTTGAGCGCGGCGGCGGCATTCGTGTTGCCGACGCGTGCCAGCACGCTGGAATAATTCTGACGATCGAACACCGACCGCGCCTCGTCGGCATCCATCCACATCTCGGAATCAAACGCGCTGTCGGCCCCGTCAAACCAGCCAACCACGGTCAGTTCCTCGCCGCCGGTCTTGAATTTCTGGCCGAGGTCGGAATTGGCGAAGCGATTGGCCATTTTCACGCTCACGGCGGCTTCGCGTTTGCCGGGCGTGAACCAGCGGCCCGTGACCAGTTTCACCTGCGGGCGCAGTTCCATGCCCAGCGGCGTCACGCCGCGCATCGTCACGTTGGCTTCGCCCGCGCCATCGCGCCGCGGCAGGTTGATAATGATCGCGAGGTCGGCGGAAACAAACGGCCGGCCCTGGGCGTCGCGTTCAATCTCCGGCCAATACTGAATCACCTTCAATTGCTCGCGCGAAACCTGGCTGCTGGATTCGGCGGTTGAACCTTTCCGCACGATCATCACGTTGCGCGGGTCGCCGGTGTTCTGGCTCGACTTGACCAAGCCGGCGGCCATCGCCTGCATGAGAATGTAAACGGTCACCACCAGCGCGACGCCGAGCACGGTTGCTCCGGTCGCGCGCCAGCGAACGAGCGCGCTTTTGAAATTGTAGAGCGCCGGAATGGGCGAGGTGAGGACGGCGAAAACCAGCCAGAGCAGGTAGCCGGCAATCGCCAGACCGAGCAGGCCGAGAACAATCGTGGCTGGATTGAGTTGCATGTTCAAATGCTCCAAACTCCAAGCTCCAACATCCAGAGAACATCCAACCACCAAATTTCAAAACGGTTTTTGGAGCTTGAGTTTTGGTGCTTCACTGGAGCTTGGATGTTGGTGCTTGGAGCTTTCATTCAGTCCAACGTTTTCAACCCGTCCACCACGCTCATTTTCGCGACGGCCAGCGAAGGCATGATGCTCGCGATGATTCCGAGCAGCGCGGCCACCATCACCCCGATGCCCATGATCTTTGGCGTCACCTCGAACATCACGAAAATACCGTTCGTCATGCGGGCCACGTCGCCGTAGGTGAACAGCAGATACGCGCCACCGACGCCGATCAGCGCGCCGGCCATCGCCAGACCAAAACTTTCCGCGAGGATGAACGCAAACAATTCGCGCCGCCGATAGCCGATGGCTTTCAAGATGGCCAGTTCACGGAAACGTTCACGAATGGCCATGCTCATCGTGCTGGCCGTCACGAGCAGCAGGGTGAACACCACCGCGCTGCACACCAGGGACACGAGCAGTTTGATGTTGCCCCACATCGAAATGAAGCCGAGTTGAAAGGCCCGTTCGGTTTCCGCCCGCACCTCGGCCGAGGTGTTGGCGAATTTCTTGTTGATGGCGTCAATCACGCGCGGCATGTCCTCGGCGCTGCGCACTTTGAGCCACCACATGCCGACCAACCCCTTCACGCCGCTGCCCTCATCAAGATAATCCTGGCGGAACAGCATGTTGCGGTCGTCGGGCGTGCCCCAGTAGATGCCGACAATTTTGAATTCGAGGGTGCAGGGATAGACGGAGCTGGGGAGCGTGATGCGGTCGCCCACTTTCAGGTTGTATTTTTCCGACGTCACCTTGCCGATCAGGCAGGAATCCTTGATTTCCTCGAAAGCCTGGTAGGCTTCCTCGGTCATCTTGGCTTCGCCGAACACGCTGCGAAGTTTCTTCGGGTCCATCGCGAACTGCGCGAATGTCATGCCCTCTTCATTCTTGTATTTGCCGCCGTACCAGGTGAACGGCGTCACCGCCACAACGCCCGGGATCGCTTCGATAAACGGCCGTTGTCGCGCGGGCAGCAGGTTGGCGATGGAAATTTTGTTTCGCACCGCCACGCGCAACGCCGCGCCGACGTCCTCCGGCGGCAGGGTGATTTCCCGCAACGCGACCAGCAGGGTTACCAGCAGGAACAAACTCACCGCGACGCTCAAGACCGAGAGCGTCGCGCGCCGTTTGTTGCGCAGGGCGTTCTTGAGGATGAAGGAGGAAACGGTCACGGCGATCAGTCTCGCGACGGCGGGGAGGTTACGCGCGCCGGTCGCGGCGGGGACGGTGCGATCCGCCCACAGGCGCTCGCCGGAATCTCCGGCATCGCACGGTGCGCCCGCTGAGCGGTTTTGGCCATTGTAAGCATACGAGGCTGACCTCATTCCTTCACGACTCGAATGCTTAAGGCAAGCAGTAAAATGTCAGGAGTAAATCCCCGCAACCCGCGGCCCCGCGCCAGGGCTCTCTGCCCGACGCGGCGAAGTTGACGCTCCAAACCGCCATACCTAGACTCACTCGTGAATCAGGCCTTCCCGGCGAAATTCGCCCGGCCTGATGTGGTTTGAGTGATGCCAAAGAATGATTGCACGCATGTGAGCAAACTCCTCATCCGTTCCATGAGATCCGCCGCCGAGGCGCGGGCGTGCGCCCGGGTCATGGCCGCATCCGAGCCCTGGTTGACGCTTGGCCGCGACTACGACGCGTGCCTTGCCATCGTGTCGAACCCAAGGCGCGAACGTTACATTGCAAGCCGCGGTGATCGCCTCGCGGGTTTTCTGGTGCTTGATATGCAGGGCGCCTTTGTTGGCTACATCCAGACCGTCTGTGTCGCGCCTGATTTTCGCAATCGCGGCATCGGCACCTGCCTGGTGCGTTTCGCGGAGGAACGAATCTTCCGGGACGCCCCGAATGCGTTTCTTTGCGTATCCTCGTTCAACGCCCGGGCGCGGCAGCTCTATGAACGTCTCGGCTACCGCGTGGTAGGCGAGTTGAGCGATTACCTGACCAAGGGTAAATCCGAACTGTTCCTGCGCAAAAGCCTCCGGCCGATCAATGATCATCAAAGGTCGCGGGCAACAGCCGGAGTCCCGGCTCAACCGGCAGGGGAGCGGATTGTGCAGCAACGTGACGCACAGGCCGCGAACCGCAGGCGGCGTCGCGAGTCATGAACCGCGGCGGCCGGCTGTGCATTTTTTGGCGGGCTTCGCGCCATATCCATTGGGCACAGACGGCACGGACGGTGCTACGAACAAGGCCGCTGCATCAATTTGCAGCTTTGAGACGACTATGGCGCCGGCGTCAACAGAACGAAGCAATCGGGCTGGGTTCACGCTCCCCGAACTCATGATCGTGGTGGCAGTCATCGGACTGCTCGCGGCCATCGCCCTGCCGCAATTTGTCCGGGCCCGGGAGCGCTCGTTGAACGTTCGGTTTGCCGCCGATCTGCGGGTGGCGCAAGCGGCCTTTACCGAATACTCTGTGGATCACGGCAAATATCCGGCGGATACGACGCCGGGCATCCTCCCCAATGGCATGGCGGATTATCTCCTGCGCATCGTTTGGACCGAGCCCAACACATTGGGCGGGTTCTGGGATTGGGACAACGGCCAGTTCGGGTTCAAAGCCGGCGTTTCGGTTTATCGGCCCAGCGCCAAGCGAAGCCAGATGCTGAAACTCGATAGCACGATTGACGACGGCAACCTGACAACCGGCGATTTCCGTTCCCGATCCGATGGATATATCGGCATCATCGAAGAATAGCCCGCCGCACGGAGTCCGGCCTGGCTGAGGGCGCCCGAATGCCTCAAAAGCCGCTGTTTTTGTCAAAATACCGCGAGGATCCGTCGAAAACAAAATCCTCGCCATCCGCCAGAAACCCGCTATCATGCACGGGTCTGTTGGATAGCTTGTCTCTTTCAAAGCATGGTGAATCTTCAGGTGAACTTGGTTCAGTGATGATTTGAGACCCGAAGTTCGGGAACAGTCTTTAGAAAGCACCGGTTAGTCGCACAGCAAAACATCATATGAGCAATAAACTGTTTGTGGGAAATCTTTCCTTCAACACCACCGAGAACGACCTGCACGACGCGTTTGCCGCGTTCGGCACGGTCGCCGAAGCCAACCTGATGACAGATAAGATGAGTGGTCGCCCGCGCGGCTTTGCGTTCGTCACCATGAGCACGCCCGAGGAAGCGCAGAAAGCCATTGACGGCTTGAACGGCAAGGAACTGGGCGGCCGCGCGCTTACCGTCAACATCGCCCGCCCGCGCGAGGAGCGCCCCGGTGGCGGCGGTGGTCGCCGCGAATTCCGCGGTGGCGGTCGCGATCGTTACTAACTAGTATCGTCCTCAGGTCGGGGCCGCCAAATGCGCCCCGCCACCTTCCAACCACCCTTCGCCCGCCCGGGGCCGTTGGCAGGATGGCATTGCGTCATCCACGACGGACTTGTGTCCACCCACGATGAAAGAAGACCACATCGAAGTTGAAGGGACCGTGAATACGGTTCTGCCGGGGACCATGTTTCGCGTTCAACTGGACAACCAGCACCTCGTGCTCGCCACCATCTCGGGCAAGATGCGCAAACGCTTTGTGCGATTGACCGTGGGCGATCGCGTCAAAATGGAAATGTCCCCCTACGACCTCGAAAAGGCGCGCATCGTCTGGCGGTTGCGGTGATTTTTCCCTTACGGATGGCCCACGCGGAGGCCGGGGAAAAGCCGCAGTAGTTTGGAGGTATCGCAGCCGCTCCCGCTTCATCCGGCTGCCCCGTCGGCAGCGACGTTTCCGCCGGTGGCGCGCGGTTGTGGACTTCTGAGTTTGGCGATACAGACGCCACGGGCGAGAATCTTGCCTATTGTATCAATCTCGATTTCCGCTGGATGCGCCTGACGGGATGGTGTTTTTGGCAACCCTTCGATACCGGCAACTGGGGCCTGATTCAATGTAATACGTGGGATCGGTGGATCGGTCAGCCCCTCCGCAAGTATTACGTCTTCGCGCATTATACCCGGCACATCCGGGCCGGAATGACCATTCTCGACGGCTTCCAGGACGACACAGTTGTTGCCTATGACAAGGCGGCGCGAAAACTCGTCTTGGTCACAATGAATTACAATGTCACCAACAACATCACTTACAATCTGACAAATTTCTTCAAAGTGGCCGGCCCGGTTCGGCGCTGGAAGACCGAACTCGGCAACACAAATGCCACCTATGCGCAATTCAATGACATCGTGGTAAGCAATCGCACCTTCCAGGCAAGCTTTGCCGCCGACACAATTCAGAGCTTTGAAATCGAGAACGTTGATCTGTATCCGCCGGCGTTAAGCATCAGTTCAACTGCAGATCCCAAGCTGGTGACTCTGTCCTGGCCGACTAATGCCGCGGGTTTCAACCTCTACACCACGGCAAATCTGGCGGGTGCGGTTACATGGGAACTCGTCACAAACACCATTGCCATCAGCAACGGCAGTTTTTACGTCCTCCTGTCCAACGCGAACAGCAACGAGCGATTCTTCCGGCTGTCGAATCCATAAACTGGACCGAGACTTCAAATCCGGCGCGGCATTTGCAAGTAAAGCATGGCCTCTCGCCGCTCGCAGGGATACCAGACTACTTGAGAATCTTCTCGATCCGCGCGAGTTCTTCGGCGGTGAAATTCAGATTCCGCGTCGCCCCCACGCAATCGTCCACCTGGCTCACGCGACTCGCGCCGATGAGCGCGCTCGTCACGGCTCTGTGTCGCAACACCCACGCCAGCGCCATTTGCGCGAGCGTTTGGTTCCGCGATTGCGCCAGTTCATTGAGTTTCTTCGCCTTCGCCAAGACTGTTTTGGTGATGTCGGCAGGCCGGAGAAACCGTGGGTCGTGACCCGCGCGTGAATCGGCGGGAATGCCTTTGAAATAGCGATCGGTCAAAATGCCCTTTGCCAGGGGAGAGAACACGGTGCAGCCAATACCTTCCGCTTCGAGCGTCGCGAGCAACTGGGGTTCAACCCGGCGATCCAACATGTTGTAACGGGGTTGATGAATGAGGCACGGTGTCCCCAGTTCGCGGAGAAGCTTTGCCGCGCGCGTGGTCCCGGCTGGCGGATAATTTGAAATGCCGGCGTAAAGCGCCTTCCCGCTGCGGACAGCATGGGCGAGCGCGCCCATCGTTTCCTCCAGCGGCGTGTCAGGGTCGGGCCGGTGGGAATAAAAGATATCCACATATTCCAGTCCCATCCGTTTGAGCGATTGATCCAGCGACGCCAACAGATATTTGCGCGAACCCCATTCGCCATACGGCCCCGGCCACATGTAGTAACCCGCCTTGGTCGTGACGATCATTTCATCGCGCCATTTGGCCAACTCGTCGCGCAGGATGCGGCCAAACGTTTGCTCCGCCGAACCATCCGGCGGGCCGTAGTTGTTCGCCAGGTCGAAGCACGTGATGCCCTGGTCAAACGCGCGACAGGCGATGGCGCGGGCGTTCTCGTAGGAATCCTCCGCCCCAAAATTGTGCCACAAGCCGAGAGAAATCACCGGTAGCCGGACTCCAGAGCGTCCACAGCGACGGTAAAACCCGGGTGAGTCGTAGCGCGATTTGTCGGGCGAATACATGCTGGGGATAGTTAATCAAAAACACTTCGGCTTCGAGGAAAAACCCGTCAGTCGGTTGGGCCGGTGTGCGGAAGCAACGGACTATTCGGCCAGCACCAGCAGTTCGACTTTACGAAATTCGATGGGATGGCTCTCCGATTGGAGGCAGATGTAACCGGAGGAGATCAGCTTGTTCCCGTCGGCAGGAATCAGCTTGCGGGCGTGAGCGTCACCGTCGTCGTATTGTGGCTGGCTGTAGCTCATCACCGTTTCGCCACCCACCTTGTGGCTGACGAGTCGGTTATTGTGGACCTCGATCTCGACCGTGACCCACTGGTCCCCGTGAAACGTCTTCGATCGCGAATTGGTGCAATGCTGGCGAATCAAATTCCCGTCCATGACCACATGTGTTCCCGGTGTGCAAACATTGAGCGTGGACCGCTCGCCCGAACCGGACCCGCCCAGCAACTGCACCTCGACGGATGTGGGAAATTCCTGGCCCAATTCCATTGCCTGTGGCGGTTCGCTGTGAATCATCACGCCGCTGTTGCGAATCGCCCAGCCCGGACCGCCCGCCACCTGTTCGCCCACGAAACGATACTCCACCTGCAAGACATAGTTCGTCAGCGGATTCTTCCAGAAAAGATGACCGAAGCGGCCGCCAAAATTGGTGTAACCGGCATAGCCGACTTTCAGGATGCCGTCCTCAACGCGAAACGTGCCGGCGAAATTCGTTCCCGCCGGGAAGCCGGTGATCTTCGGCGTCCAGCCATCCAGGTTGGTGCCATTAAAGAGGGAGACCCACTTCGCCGTAGCGGTCGTTTGGGCGGGAGCCCGCGTTGCAAAGCCCGATTGCGCCAGCAGGACGATCAGAAGCAGCTTCGTCATGGCGAAGTGTGGAAGCAAACCACGTCATCAGTCAATCGCGCCGTTACCTGCCGTTCTCCGAATCCCGCTTGCCGACCGCAGACCGAAGCGCACGCAATTGCAGAAGGACGAAGTCGTCCATCAACAATTGGCGCATCCCGAATTGCCCGATCACTGATTGAAAAGCGGCATGCCATTCGGCCAGCTTGAGTGACAGTGCGATGAAAACCGGTTCGATTGTATGGCGGCGGCGGGCGCGTCAAGGATGCTATGGGTCGCTCCGCTAGACACTTGCGCTTCCGTTCCTCCCAGCGCGATCGCCATACCGCGTGTGCGGAGGCAGAACCCAAAAATTGGCCAAGAATTGGCCAAGCACGTTTTTCGCGCCTTTTTTTGGGCTCTGTCGACGGAATCGGAACCTCTTGATTTTACAGGCTTAAGGTTGGCGCGTCCGGCAGGACTTGAACCTGCAACCTTCTGATCCGAAGTCAGAAGCTCTATCCAATTGAGCTACGGACGCGCACCGACCCGCAAAGCTTAATTGGCCCGAGCGCCTGGCGGCAAGCGCTGATGTCCTCATTCGGCACGAGGGCAAATCGAGCCGAATTGTTCCCGTTTGATCCAGCCCGAGTCGCGCGACGTCCGCACAAAAACAAAATTCCCTTTCACCCGGATTGCGCGCGCCACTTCACCCGCAGCCAGCGACGACAGCGATTCAGCTTCCTCGGTCGGAGTCAGACGCGCCGGGGTGCTTCGTTCCAACACGACCCCGAGGTGCGACCGCGTGGCCAATCCGACGATGGCGGGCCCACTCAACAGAAATACGCCCAATCCCAGCACGGCCAGTCCCTGATGCCAGCCCGCCTTGCGCCAGCGCCGGACGCGCGGCAGCGCGAACATTGCCACGGCCAGCCATAAACTGCCCGCAGCAAGCCACCCCCACACGCCGGGTGGCAACCACATCGAGGCGGCTTCATACCAGCGGAGTTCCGGCTGGTCGAGTTGCACGACGGTTCGCGCGAAGTCGAGATTCCGGCGCGCGGCGGCGTCATACGGATCAAGCCACAAAACCTGTTCCCACGCCAGGATCGCCTCGCCGGCATGGCCCCGGCGCCACTCGGTAACGCCCAAGTTGAGGAGCGTGCCCGAGGCTGGTCGTTCGGCCAGCGAGCGGCGAAACAAGTCCGTTGCCTTGGTAAAATCCGCCATGCGAGCGGCCTCGACGCCTTCCTGAAAAAGTGCGGTTGCCTTGGATGCCGGCCGGCTGTTGGGAACAACGCCCCAAAGACCGAGGAACCAGACTGTGATGATGATCACGAACCGAAGCTTCACAGCCGTTCCTCCAATCTGGCAAGAATGCCTTCCAGTTCAGATTTCAAGCCCAGCACCTCGCCGGGCGTTCGCGGCGACACGGCGAAACGGGAATCGTCCGCGGCCGCAAAGAATTTCCGGACCACTTCGCCCGGCCGGCCGTTGCGTTCCGGGACGTCCAGCACGTTCAGGACATCGGCGCACACCAGCGCCTGCGGTTCGGCCGGGTAATGCGGCGCACAGCCGATCTGAAGTGCGGTCACCGCGCTGCGGGCGTAGGTAAGTGCATCATTCCCGGCGGCGGCGCGTGTCAGCAGCCGCTTTTGCCGGCGGAGCTGGCGGCGCGCGGCCCGGCAACGCACGATGTCCGGGTGAGCGGCGAAATAGCGCCGGCGCTGGTCCCACAGCAGCAGGCCGAGAAAGCCGAACGCGGGCAGGAGTTGGACCGCCAGAAACCAGCCTCGCAACGGCAGCGGCACAAACGTTCCGGTGACATGCCCCACTTTGGGCGACAGATCACTCAGGCTCGGTCTGCTCGCAGTTTTCGATTCTTTGTCCGGCAATTGCAGCGCCGCCGGGATGCTCGTCGGCAGCCCCTCGGCGACCACCACCACCGGGACGGACGGAATCGTACGGTCCAGATAGGTCGCTCGGTAAGCGTCAAAGTAGGAGAACGGAATTGCCGGCGTTTCGCGCAACTCGTCGGTCAGGGGTATCAAAGTGTATTTGAATACGGCGCCGGCAGGTGTGTGTGCCGTGGGGGGGGCGATGCCTTCGAGTGTGGCGGGGAAAACCTGCCAGCCCTTTGCTTGCGGCAGCGGCGGCGGCGTCAGGCGGTTCAAGTCTCCCGTGCCTCGAATCGTCACGCTGAGTTGCAGCGGGTCGCCAACCCGGACGGTGTTGGTGCCCAGCCGCGGCAGGTCGCAGGCATAACTCCCGATCGCCCCCGTAAAACCCGGCAGTTCCCCGGCAGCGGGCAATGGTTGGATGTTGAGCGTGACGGGTTCCGAATCCAACAGCAGGTATTCGGGTGATCCACCAGGGATGATGACCGAACCATGGATGGTGACCGGTCCGCCGGACTGGCGTCCCGCCGTAAACGCTTGCACCGAGAGCGGCATTTGACCGGCCGCGATGGGCGTTACGGTCGTTTCATAAATGTAGGCCGGCACTTTGCGGCCGTCGTGGGTGATGGATTCGATGGATTGCCGCGCGGCGGTCTTGTTTGCGAGGAATGCGTCGCCGCTGAATTCCACCTGGGTGAGAAACTGGACAAAATTCGAACTCCACGACGGCGAAAGCACGCGCACGTTGATCTGCTGGCCGGCAAACACATTGGTCGTCTCGCATTCGAGCAGGAGCTGTCGGGCCGGCGGGTGCGACGCCGGCAATTCCGTTCTCACTTCGAGCACGGTTTCCGCGATCGCCAGCGGCTCGCCGTTCACCGCCGCTATGAAGGACGGCACGACATACCGCCCGGGCTGGTCCGCGCGCGCGTCAAAAACAAAAGTGGTGGCCGGCTTGAGCACGTTCGGCCCGTGGTGGAAAACCTGGCCGTGCGCGCTCGCGCGGAGCTTCAGGCCATCGGGCTCGGGCAGGCGATCAGGCAGCCGCACCGAGGCTTCGAGCGCGTTGAATGTGATGCGATACACGGACCGTTCGCCCGGCCGCACTTGCGGGGGATCGAACCATGCGCTCGCCACCACCGGGGATTTTGTGTCAATGGACGGCTGTGACGCGATCATGCGCATGAGGGCGTTTGAGATCGCGGGCGGCGCCGGCTGCGCTTCGGCGGACGCGACCCCGGCTGCGAACGCGATGGCGATCAGGCAGACTCGGATATGGGCATCAAAACGCATTGTCACCTTCACCAATTGCGGCCTGATCGCGTGCCGGGCTGGCCGCCGGCTCCCCGGGGCAACGGCAGCCCCTGGCGTTCGTTCAATTGCAGGCCCTTGAGCAAGTTGGCGGCCTCCTCCGGCGACAGCATCAATTTCATTTCTTTACCTTCTTTCGACGGACCTTCCATGGCCCCCTGCGGAAAGTCCAGCGGCGCGTCTTGATCTTCCTCGTCGCCCGGCGCCCCCGGCGGCATCTTCTCCTGTGGAATCCGCCCTTTGAGCTGGTTCATGGACTCTTTGAATTGCGACCGGCCACCCGGTGCCGGAATCATCATCTGCTGCATTTGCTTGATTTGATCCACCAGGCGGGCGATAGCCTTCTCGACAATCTTCGCGTTGTAGGCGGCGTTCGTGTCGGCGGGATTCATTTCAACCGCGCTCTTGAAATCGCCGAGCGAACGCCGCCACTTCAACAGGGTGGCCCCATAAATCTCCATCGCCTGGTTGAACGCTTTGACGGCATCGCGGGCCTCCCGGCGCACCTTGCGACCGGCTTGATAGGCCTCCACCATTTTTTCGAGGTCGTTGCCCGCCAGTGCGGATTGCGCCTGTTGGGTGGCCTGCGCGGCGGAGCTGGAAATGTTTCGGCTGCGTTCCATGAAGCTCTGCGGTGACGGACCTTCCTCGAGTTTTTCCAGGCCCTGGGCGAAGCGCACCTCGCCGAGGTTGTACAACGCAACTGGTTGGACAGCTTCATCGTCCCCGATCAACGCGGTCCGCAGGAAGGTTTCCGCCTCGGTCAGTTTGCCGTCGCCAAGTTTGCGGCTGCCCGCGTTGTAAAATTCCCGCGGCGTTTGCGGTGCGGTGGCCGTCACTTCCGGCTTGGTTGCCGGTTTGACTCCATTTGTTACGATGATGGTGTCCCCCGCCACGCTCACGCAAAGGTCGCTCAAAATCAGCCCGATGATGGCCGCTTTCCGTGTCAACGCCGGCGGTCGCGGCGGCAAGCCGCTTTCCGCGGCGACCTTCCGGCGGCGCGTGCCAATCAACGACTCGACAATCATGCAAACCAGCGCCAGGGCCAGTGGCACATGAAACCGTTCGATGCCGCGCGTATGAGTCACCCCGGTGACGCGGTTGAGCGCGTCTTCAATCGCCACGCGGACCTTTTCCAATCCGTCGCCGCGCACACCCAGCGGGTAGTAATGTCCGCCCGTGGCTTTCGCAATGACCTCCAGCGTTTTTTCATCCAGCCGGCTGCGCACCACCTCGCCTTTCGGATCCCGCAGCAGCTCCGGCTGGCCAAGCTGGTTCAACACGCGGATTTCCGAGCCCGCCGGCGTGCCGACGCCGATCGTGAACACCACCACGCCGTTGGTTGCCAGCGATTCGGCCGCCTTGCCGCCGGTGTTTTCCAGGTCCTCACCGTCGGTCACCAGCACGACAAGCTTCCGGCGGTTTTTCTTTTCCATGCCCCGATAAGCCTCCTCGAGCGCCCGGCCCACATCCGTGCCTTGAACCGGAATCGTGTTTTCATCCACCGCCTGCAAGGCGCGGTCGAATGCGTCGTAATCCAGCGTCAGCGGGCATTGCAGGAACGCGCTCCCGGCAAACGCGACCAAACCAAAACGCCCGCGACCGTGGCGCAGCACAAAATCCTGGATGGCCAGTTTCGCGCGCTGGAGGCGGGTCGGCAGGATGTCGGTGGCCATCATGCTTCTGGAACAGTCCAGCGCGAACACGACGTCTTCCCCGGACCAACGATTGGTGGATTGCAATTCACCCCATTGCGGCCGCGCGAGGGCCAGCCCGACCCCGGCGACGGCGAGCAACTGCAACACGTTCTTTACCATCCGGCGGATACGGCTGTGCGAACCGGTCAGTTCCGCGACGAACCGCGGTGAAGCCATCTGGGCCAGTTGCCGCTGTCGGGCGGATTCAGCGCGGCGTTGTGCCAGGAACAGCAGAACGGGAGCGAGCACTGCCAGGAACAGCCAGCGCGGCGCTTCAAAATGGGGATTCGCAAAGTCCATCACGGCACCCTCCGATAACGCGTGTTGGCGAGCATCAGCTCCAAAGCAAGCACCGCAAACGCCGCCAGCAGCGGCCATTGAAACAGCGGCTGGTAGGTCACGTGCCGCTTGAACTTGATCTCCGACTTCTCCAGTCGGTCAATGTCCTGGTAGATATTTTGCAGCTCGCGGCGGTTCGTCGCGCGATACGACTGGGCGCGCGACAGGTTGGCGATCTTGCCCAGCACGGAGTAATTCGCCGGTTGCAGCACCAGCGTCGGGATGAGGTTGCCCTTGGCGTCGAGTTCCAGCCTGCCGGTGTCCGGATCAAAGGCCGGAAGCTGGCAGGGTTTTTCGACGCCGATGCCGATGGTATAAACCTTTGCGCCCAGCGCGGCGGCCAGTTGCGCGGCGGGCACGGGGTCAATCTCGCCCTTGTTATTGTCCCCGTCGGTCAACAGGATGATGACACGACTTTTGCTGTTTTGGAGTCCCGCCAGCCGTTTGGCCGAAATCGCAATCGCGTCACCGATCGCCGTACCCAAATCACGAATGACGCCCACATGCAGCCGTTCCAGGTTTTCGACGATCCAATCGTGGTTGAGTGTCAACGGGCTCGCCAGGTAGGGCACCGCGGAAAAAACCACGAGTCCGATGCGGTCGTTCGGCCGTCGGCGCACGAAATCCTTCATTACCTCGGAGGCGATGTCGAAGCGCGAGACGCGTTCTCCCGGCGCGCTCATGTCCAGGGCCATCATCGAGAACGAGAGGTCCAGCGTCAGCATGATGTCCACGCCGGCGGCCTCGGTTTCGACGTGTTGATTGGCGATGCGCGGGCCGGCCAGCGCCACGATGCCCAACGCCACCGCGGGCAACCGGAGAAAAAGCAGCAAGCGGCCGGCGGCCGACCGCGCTTCCGCACCCGCAGCACGCGCGATGTCCGCGCTGGAAAACTTCAGCGCGGAGAGCTGGCCGGTTTTGCCGCGCAAAAAGGCATAAACCGGCAACAACGCCAGCAAGCCCAGCAACCACGGATACTGAAATTCAAATTCGCCGGTCATGCGGTTGTGGGTGATGGCGGTTGCGCTTGGACCGTGGCGGATGGACGTAGTTGGTCGCGGTGCGCTTCTGCGGCGGCGACCAGTTGCAGCGCGCGGGTCGCGGCTTCCAACGGTTCGCCGGGTGGTCGCGGCGAGAATTTGCGTTCATCGCATCGGCGCAGGAAATCGCCCACCGTGCGCGACAGCTCCGCGCCGACCGAGTCGGAGGCGGACACCAGCCGGCAGAATTCCGTGGTGGTCGGCTCGCTGCGCGGCAAGTCAAACGCCGCGATGAAATAACGCCGCAGGATCCGGGAAACGGCGCTGAGGACCGCTCCGGTTTCGGGACGACCGAGGTATTCCTGCAATTCCTGCCGCGCCTGAACTTCGATGGGAACCACCGCAATGGGTTTCCCACGCAGCAGCCGCCACGCGATGACGGCCATCACCACCACGATGGCGAAAACGACCACGACGACACTCGTGCCGTGTTGTTGCCAGAACGTTGGCGGCAGTTCGCCGTAGGGTGGCAGCAGCTTCAACGGTTGCGCCGCTGGCGCCGGCTGCGCCAGCACCGACGCCGCGAATGCGAGCGCGGGCGCAACGCCAAGGCAAAGCAGCCGTCGCAATTTCATCCGCGTCTCCTGCCCCGACGGATTTCGAAGAATCGTTGGAGTTTGTGGGCGAATGTCTCGGTCGTGTTTAGCCGCAGCGTGTCCACGCCGGCGCGGTTCAAAGCGCGGTCCAGATCGGCCAGCCGTTCGGCGTTGGTCGCCGCAAACCGGTCGCGCACCGCACCGCGGGTGGAATCCAGTTCGAGCAGTTCACCGGTTTCCGCGTCCTCGATCGTGACCAGGCCGGCGTCGGGCAGCGTTCCTTCGCGCGGGTCATGCAGGTGTAGGCAGACCACATCGTGCCGCGTGTTGGTGATGCCGAGTTCGGCGATGACGTCTCGTCGTTGATTGTTGTCCGCGCCAGTGCCGCCGCTGAAACTGTGCAGAAAATCCGTCAGCAAAAACACAATCGCCCGGCGATTCAAAATGTAGTTCAGGGAGGCCAGCGCCGCCGGAATGTCCGTGCCGCGATGAGCGGGCTGGAAAGCGAGCAGTTCCCGGACGATGCACAGAATGTGACGGCGGCCCTTGCGCGGTGGCAGGAACAGCTCGGTTTGGTCCGTGAACAACAGCAGCGCGACCTTGTCCCCGTTCTTCGCGGCGGAAACCGCCAGCGTGGCGGCCACTTCGGCGGCGAACTCGCGTTTGTTGCGGTCGCCCGAGCCGAACGCGGACGAGCCGGAGATGTCCACCGCCAGCACGATGGCCAGCTCGCGTTCCTCACGAAACCGCTTCACAAACGGGCGCCCCATGCGATGCGTGACGTTCCAATCAATGTCGCGCACGTCATCGCCGGGCATGTATTCGCGCAGTTCCTCGAAGTCCATGCCGCGGCCCTTGAAGTGGCTGAGGTAGACGCCAACCATCATATCGTTGACGAGGCGGTTGGTGCGCACCTCGACGCGGCGAACGGATTCGAGAAGTTCGGTCGGGGTCATGGAGATATCTGCCTAATGTCTTTGAAGAGGATCGAGTTCTCGCTTGATAGGCTTTCCGAAAAACCGATGAAGTTCAACAATTCTATCTTCCAACCGCTCGTAAATGTCGTCCTCCAGATATGGCCGCACAAAATCCCGCAGCCGAGTTATGTCGTTTCGGATTTCTTGAAGCGAGTCTTTTTCAAAAGGTGGCGTTACAGCCAAAGTCTCTTCTAGAAAGTCGCAAAATCTAACGAAGTCTTCGTTGATATGGCCGTTCTCATCATCCCAATTTCCGTTTCCATTGTTTTGCGCCTCCCAACGTAGCTTTTCGACAGCCCGCATCAATTCGCCTTGAACTGTGTCTGCTTGTCCAGATTTCGGAACAGATGTTTTCCATAAATATTTGGCGTCCTCAAAGTATTTCATAGCGCTTGCTTATCTATGGTCCGTTTCTGAACAAATGTTCATGGCACAGGCACAGCATTCAAAACCTTCTTGATAATCGCATCGGTCGTCACCGTACTGGTCGTGGTGGTGCTCGTCGTCGCGGTGCTGGTGGTGACCGTCGACGTGGTGGTCGTGGCGAGGGTCGTCGACGTCGTCGTGGTCGGCGCCTGCGTCGTCGAGGTCACGGTGGTGGGCGGCAGACTCGACGTCGTCGTGGTCGTGGGCGCGGACGTCGTGACCGTCGTGGACGTGGTCGTCGGCACCGTCGTGGGCGTCACCGCGGTCGTGCTCGTGGGCGTCGACGTCGTGACGGTC
>CAYWMD010000011.1:0-117537 GCA_964458575.1 uncultured Bifidobacteriaceae bacterium
ATACGCCCCCGGATCGCCCGCCGCCCGCAACCCCGCCGGAATCCCCAACGCCACCGCCCCCCCCGCACGCGTGTCCACCAGCGCGTTCTCCAACAACACCGCCCGGTCGTCCCGCACCAGCTCCCCCACCCCCCGCGGCGTGTTGCTCAACCGATACCGCAAACCCTTCCCCTTCACCCCCACACCCACCCCAGAACCCACCACCCCAGAGACCCCAGATAAAACCCCAGGCGATGTCAGCAGACCCAAGGGCGCCGCGGCAGCAGCCGGCCCGCCGCTCGATGCAGGAGTATTCGTACGGGCTAGGTCGCTCTGCGACTTCGCATCCCTGGCTGCCTTCGCCTTCCGTTCTCCCAATTGCCAGAAGTAATAAGCACCCACCAGACACAGCAGGCTCACTCCAAACCAGATCAGCGATCGCAAACGCATATTGTCTTTGTCAGTCTTGCACAACTTGAACGCGAATCACCGCGGCGCCCCAAAAATGCTGGCGGTGGCTGCGTTCATCTCAATCCGGCGGCAAAAGATTATAGCTCTCAACCACGACATGAGAGTTGGTGGGCGCACCTTCAACGCGAAACACCGCGCGGGTCGCCGCCTCCGCGGTAATTTGATAATTGGTGCACAAGCCCGCGAACGGACCGCTGGGGACGCGCGCGGCGGGCCGAAGTGTCTGGCCGAACGCATACACCACGAACCGGGGCTCGCCGAGGCGCAGGAGCGACATGATCTGTTGCGGCAGCCATTCGTACACCGCGTCGTTCAAACCGCGCGTGAAATAAGTTCCGTTATGATTGATGAACGGCGACTGGTCGGTCAGTTCCGGCACGGCCAGAACATCACCCGTCTGCAAAAAGGTGCCGGTGGGGAAGAGGTTGGTGTTGGCGTGAGTGCGAACGATGCCGTTCACGATGTAACCCAAGGGACAATTGGTGCCGCGGGCGCCCACCGGCTGGATGACCGACGGAAAAGCCGTGGTCGCCAGTGTGGGGTCATTGGGTGAAGAGTTGGTCATCACCACGACACCGCTCAAGACGGCCGACCACGCCGCGAGGTTGGTCTGGTTGACGGGCAACTGTCCGCGCGTGGCGTTTTCGTTCAGAGCGGTGGTGAAAAGATCGAACAACATGCGGTCGCCCACCGGACGGTTTCGGAGTGAATCCGCCTTGCGGTCGTTGCCCGTCCAATTCTGCCATTCGGCTTCCGCAATGTCGGCGGACTTCAGGTAAACCGTCTGCCAGGGCGAGCCGCGGTGGACCCGTCCCATCCAGCCGACGTTTGCGAATTTGTTGGTCGGAAAATCCCAGTTGTCCGAACGCTGCATGCCCGGATCCTTGCGGGCGACATCGAAAGCGGTCTTGTCGGTCTGGGTTTCGCCAAAGCTGGCGGCTTCAGGATTGCCGCCCCAAGGGCGGTAACGCTGGTTCATGTAACCGATGTTTTCGGGACGCGGCAGCGGGAGCTTGAGCGACACGTGAGCAATGCCGTTGGACCGCAGCAGGTATTCAAGGTCGCCCGGCATGTAATGCACAAGCGGGTCGTTGGCCTGCCAGGTGAGGTATTGCTTGTAGCGGGCCGTGGGCGTGTAGGGCACTTGCACGACCAGATTCGTGTTGCCGGGCAAGCCCAGGTAGAACTGCCGGAACGACTCGATCTCCGTTTGAACGGTGCCACCCGACCGCACCTGGAACGTACCGTAATCCTGCCAAGCACTTTCCGGCGGGTTGTTGCCATACGAACCGATGGAGGCCAACAACTGATTGGTGATACCCTGGTACGGCAGCACAATGGTCGGCGGGCGGTTGGTGTTCCACATTCCGCGATTCCAGCGTTCGAAATTCGGGTCGTCGTTAGCCGCATCGTAGCCGCCCGTGCGCACCTCCTCCGAGAGATCGCGCGCGGCATCCAATTCGTTCAACTGCACATAATCAATGACACGTCCCGTGGCGGGATCGCGCATGATGACCCGCAAGCGGTTGGTGGAGCCGAAGCCCCAGCGCGGAAAGGGAAACCCCTGGCCGTTTTCGAAGGGCAGGTTTGGATTCTGGCTCAGGGTTTTGCTGGCCATGAGATAGGTAGATTCCGGCAGGAACGGCACGTTGGTCAGCAGCGGGAAGAACGAGTTGGTCCGGCTTTGCGCGTATCCGCGCCAGGCGTTGGCCGGCAGGGTGAAAGTCCGAGCTGCGGGCGTCAGCGTCCGCAACGCGAAGGGCGCAAAACCAGGCTGGTCGTTCGTGAGCACCATGCTCATCTCATGCTGCACCGCCACTTCCAGCGGGCGGTTGTAATTGGTTTGGTAGGAATTCCACAGTTCCATCCCGACAACGTTGGTGAGGCTCAACACGTATTTCATCCGCATGTTGCCGTTCATGCCCTTCTGGGTGCTGCTGGCGCGCTGGATTTCCAGCTTGCGGGTCAACTCGAAGGTGGAGGATATGGCGAACTCGTTGAAATTGGGGAAGCCCTTCTTCGCCCCGATGATCCACGGCACGCCGTAAACGTTCACGAAGTTGTCGGAGTTGTTGGCGAGTGTGTTGAAATCCGCCGCGTCGGTCAGGTCCAAGGGAACGGAGAAGATCGGGTCGTTCCAACCGGAGGTCGTGTCCACCGACTGGTAGCCGCAAATGACCACCGTGCTGCCCTGCCGGCGGAAGACGGGGCGGAAGACGCTCGGGAAATCCACCGCGGCGTTGTAAACGCGGTTGGTGGAGGCGTCATACAGGTTGGCCGCCAGTTGCAGCAACCGGTTGATGCTGGGGGTATAGACAAAGCGATTGCTGAGCACGACCGGGATGTCCGTGACGCCGAAGGCGCGATTGGTCGCGAAGGTGCTGACGAAACCACCGGCGTCGGAGACCACCCAGTCCGTGGTGAAACGGCGGATCAGCTTGTCGGCGGCGTTGGTGAAGAAATCCGCGGCCGTCCACGGCACCATGTTCGTGGCCGACAAGCCGCCGATGTTCTTGTAGTTGAGATTGAGTTTGTCCTGCTCGGGCGCGGAATCGGTGCCGAGCTGGGACAACAGGCGATAATAGGTCGTGCGGTCGTAGGAGGAATTCGTGTTGCCGAGGCTGGTCAGGCGATTGACGAAGTCCACCGAGGTCTTCCGCGGATCGAAGTAATCCTGGGTGGAGAAAACATGGTTTGAATTCTCGGAGCCGGGCCAGGGCAGACTCAGCCGGGTGCCGTCCAGATCGTTCGCCAGCCCGAGCGAACTCACCATCAACGGCCCGGCGGAGTAATCATCCACGAAGTCCTGCCCGAGCCTTGCAGCCGACGCCAAGGTTCGATTGGCGCTGAAGAGCAGGTTGGGCGTGTAAGCGTTATCCAGCGCTGCGATGCCGCTGCGCGGTCCGTTGATGCGGTACCGATAGATGTTGCCCGCGTCAATGACGGCATTGCCGCTGGCCGGCAAACCGAGCAACGGGTTGTAAAATGCGATTTGCGCGGTTTCCCCCCAGCGGTTGGTGTTTAGATCATAAAAGAACGCCGCCAGATTGATTTCCCAGGTGCCCACACCCTGATTGCGCAGGAAGTCGCCCCCGACATAGGTGGTGTCGAGGGTTGCCTTGTTCGGATTGCGGGCCTGGTTGTGAATGTAATTGATGTCGAGCGTCTTGCCAGCCGGGACGATGAAGTAGGTGAAACGCGAAACGAAATCATTCGTGGCCGAGTGCGGACGGTCCGGCCGGGCCAGCATGCCGATCCATTCCGGGTCACCGATGAAGTAATTGCTCAGAACCGTCATCCCCGGTGGCGGCGGAAACCGCGCATCGCCGATCTCAACGCCGTTGGTATCGTAGTAGGTAAGATTCGGACTGATCACCGGCGCCAAGCCGTTGTGGTCGTACCGACCGTTGCGGTTCAGGTCGTGGTAGAAGCGGAATTCGTTGCTGCCGTTGGCCCCCGCCAGATAGTTGGTGACGAAGACGGGCGGACGGGGGTTGTAAAGGAGGTTGGCAATGTTGCGCGCGAGTTCGGTTGGATTATTCAACGCGGCGGCGGCCTCGTAGTTGACGTTCGTGGGGTCGTTCACGCCGTTCACGTAACCCAGCGGATTGACGTAATTCGTGGTCACCAGCACGTCAAAATAATATGCGTTGTTGGCCGCCAGAATCGGGCCCAAGGCGCGGACCTGCGCGTCCACCAACCCGGCTTCGGCCGCGAGCCGCGCGATGTTCTGGTCCGTGGCCACGGTGACCGCGCCCTTTTCGCGCCGGCTCAAGGCGAGGAACGCAATGGTGAGGAAGGTAATGACCGAGATGAGAATGACCGTGACGACGAGAGCGACGCCCTGTTGCGGGGAAAACTTCGAACATTCAACATTCAACTTCCAACCTTCCAATGTCACCCGTCCCGCGGGACGTTGAAGGTTGGGAGTTGAACGTTGGGAGTTGAATGTTCTCCAACTATGGCGATTCAATTTCATCGGTAAGCGACTGGGTCAACATTGCGGATGGGGATACGCTCGCGGAAGACATGCACGCGCCCGATCTGGTTGGTGAGGTAGCGGTAGCGGCCGTTACTGTCCGGCAGCGACCGGTAGCGATCCCACGCGCGGTCTTCGAGGATGCCAAGTTCCATCTCCACGGAGGCGGGGACGGCGTTGCTGAAGAACATGTAGCGGTCCACCACGCCCGGCGGCGTGTTGCCGGTGCCCATGGAGATCCAAGATTTGGAGTACGGAACCTTCTGCGGTAGATCGCGGGTCAACAACACGCCGTTGGTGTCATAGGCGTGGAACTTGAAGTTGAGGACGCCGTCAATGATGCGCGCCGGGGGCAGGTTGTTGCCCACCCAACGGTTGGCATAGGCCACCCGGTAGAACTCCGCGAACAGGTCCACCGGTCCCCGCTGGGTCAAAGGGTAAGCGGAGGTTTCGTAGCGGTACAACACGCCCACGCCCGACTTGGGCGGGCTGGAACCAACGACTGGCCGGATGACGTTTCCGGTCATGGGATCGTACTCCCGTACGAAATAGCCCACGCCGACCCACTCGCGGTTGCGACGGTAGATGAAGAAGAGGTCATCCAACAGGTTGGTGCGGGAATTACCGCTGCCGGGCAGGGCCAGGATCAGCGGCGGGTAATCCTGCCGCACGACGTAGAAATTCGGCTGGACGAACGGAACGCTGCCCGACTGACTGCCCGCGGGCAGGTCCGACGGCGTGAGTTGCTCGAGTTCGCGCGTGATTAGATCGGTGGCCATGCGCCCGGATTCGAGCACGTCCACCTGGGTCATCCCGGTGCGGAAGGCGCGTTCCGTCTGTCCGAACATGGCCACCAGCCCGAGGATGATGACTGAAAGCATGACGACGACGACGAGAACTTCCACGAGGGAGAAACCCCGTTGATTGCCGATGGCCGACCCGTCGTGCGCACGCAGCATCGCGGCCGGTTGCCCATGGCCGATTCGCACAACGGCCCGCCGGGTGGCAGGCGCCAGGCGCGAGGTTGGAGTTGAAACCGGCGATTTCATGCTAAGGCGCGGAGGATTTCACAAAGGTTTGCGGCTGGAAAAACCACGTTGGGGTCCCGGGCGGTTCATTGGTCATCGCGCCACCGGCCATGGTGCGAAAGACCTGCGCACCCCGACCGGTCCGACCATTGGGGAGATACGGCCAGCGAAAAGTCAGGCGAATATCGTGGAGATTGGCGTTGATGTTTTTTACCAACGCCCAATAGTTCGAGCGGGAGGCGACCTCCTCCGGGGTCAAAGCCGGCGCATTATACTGAACCCAGTTGGTGTCCCAGCCGGTGTAGGGAACGACATCCGAAATCATCCGGTAGGCGAAAGCCCCGGCGCGGACTTCGGGATTGTCTTGGGGAAATTTTTCCGGCGCCAGGCCGCTGACGGCCCGAACGTATGCGGTGATGTGGTTGCTCCGGCTAACGATCTGGCTGGGCAGATTGGCGTATTGGTATTTTGGCGTGCTCAACAGGCCGACGATGCGAGCGCCGTTGAGAATCTCGTAGCCCGGCGGTTGGACCGCGTTGTTGATCGTCCAATTGGTGCGGGTGTAACCATAATAGTCCGGGCCGGCGACCACGGTCCCATTCGGATTATACAGCGTGACCACGTTGGTGATGGCATCCACGTAGTTGGTCAGATAATCCAAACCGCGCGCGCCGGACCGGATGGCATCCATAAAGATGGTGGCATCCTGGTTGATGATGGTCTGCTCGCGGTTTTCCTTCTGGACGTTCATGCCGATGGGCAGCACGCCGATGATGGCCACGAGCGCAAAGCCGATGATCGCGAGGCTGATCGCAATTTCCACCAGGGTGAAAGCCTGATCGGCGGTCGGGATGGTGCGAGCGGGCTTCATTTATAATCCGGAAATTTCCTGGCGTTCCAGCCGCGCGCGACCGGTGAGCCAGTCTATGTGTACCACGTTGAAGGCGTTGGTGCTGTTGCCGGGCGGTTGCTCCGCAACGTCGGGGGCGCGGGCCAGCGGCACCTTGTTGACGTCGGTCGCATGGGAGATGACGCCGCGCGCGAGCGGGATGAACTCATCCCGGCCAGAGGGATTGACGCCATCATCGGTCAGTTGCCCGAGATAATTGAAGGCGATGTAAGGCACGGGCGCAAAGGTGGACGCATACAAGCGCGCATCGGCGGAAGGGAACGGAATGTTGTTGGTCAGGTTGAAGCCGTAAACCTGGTAGGTTCGCAGGGTGGGGGTCGCCGGCAGCGGCGGATCATAGATGGTGGTGTAAAGGTTGGGCGGAAGGAATTTGTTGAGCGCGATGAACGAGCCTTCCGGCAGTTCGCGCCAGGGCGTCAGGTAACGCGGCGTGCTGCGGCCCGGCTGTTCGCCGATATTGCGCAAAGTCATCAGCGCGTAGCCGCTCAATTGCTTGTTGTAGAGTTGCAACCCCTTG
Source organism: uncultured Bifidobacteriaceae bacterium (assembly GCA_964458575.1). Taxonomy (GTDB): domain Bacteria; phylum Verrucomicrobiota; class Verrucomicrobiia; order Limisphaerales; family JADLHS01; genus CAYWMD01. The sequence goes on from CAYWMD010000011.1 coordinate 6,885, forward strand.
TTCTGCTCCGCCGCCGGCAACGACGTATAGCCGGGGTAGGTCCAGAAGTTCAGCGGCACAAAAACCATGTAAACCGTCGTGCGCCGGGCGATGGCCAACTGCCGGGCGTGGGCAACATCGTCGAGCAACTGGCGCGTGGCCGCCGCGGAGGCATCCGCCTGCTTCATGTTCTTGAACGCCGGAATGGAGATCGCCGCCAGCAAGCCCATGATGGCGATGACCACCAGCAACTCGATGAGCGTGAAGGCAGACGTAGCGGAGACCGCGGGATCACCGACCACACGCGGGCGCCCAACGCGAGCCGCCGGATTGCCACTGGCAGTCCGTGGTCCGTGGTGCGCGGTGCGCGATCTGGCAGTCCGACGAATCATTGTGATTTCCAGCTTAGAATATTGTCCCGGTTCGCACCCTTGTTCGCCGCCGCGGTAGGGTCAATCTGCTTGTCCGGCCCAACCGACCAGGCCACGACGGGAGCGTTGATCTCGTAATAGGAGCCGTTTGCTCTTGGCGCCAGGCCATCCAGTCCACGCTTGGGTGAATTGAGGTCCGTCACGTCGGCTGAGACGGTGGGAAGGCTGTAGAATGCGTCCCGTGTGAACTCGTCGCTGTTGGCGTCAATGGTGATGATGTAAGGATTTCCCCAAGGATCGCGGAAGGTTCCGTCCGTGCCCACGCCATACGCGGTGTTGTCGGTGGTGAGGGTTGGGTTGAGGTACTTGTGGCGCTGCGTATTCTTGACGTGGCCATTGTTGATCGTCGGTTGGCCGTTACCGTATTGTTCGAGATCCATGAGGATGGCCACCACCTCACAGTTGTTGGTCCGGTAGGTGCCAGGCGATTGGACAAGGTAACTTCCCGTCGGCGTGGCATAACTCCCGCCAAAAGTGACATCCGCGGGAAACCCGAGGCTCGAGACCGATTGGATGGCCGTCACCGACATGGGCATGCGACTGTAAAGGGTTTCGTAGCCGTTGCAGCCCGCGACAATGTCGGACACATCCTTTCTGGCCTTCATGATCTGACCCTTCACCTTCACCTTGCTGACGACCGGCAGAAGCATCGCCGCCAGAATGGCGATGATGGAGATGACCACGAGAAGTTCGATCAACGTGAAACCCTGCCGTGAAACGGCAACGCGAACGCGCCGACGATTCACCGACTCGCAGCGGCAGCGTCGCCGCGCGAGCGGTGGCAGGACCAGCACGGAGGTTTGCGCGCCCGGACCTGCCGCGCGGCGGCCACCCGGCTGCGTCGGGCGCAGAGGCGGGGTAACGATCACCTCGGGATGCCAGGCCCGGTCAGCCCAGGTGACGGGCAGCATCCGCTTTTGGTCGGTGAAATTTGTGGTCATGGCAAATATGGGTTGGGATTAATAAACGATTTGAGGCTGCTCGCTCCAGTTGCTGATCCGGTTGGTTTTTCCGGCAATCACCACATCCACCCAGAGGTCGAAACCTCCCGGGTTGTTGGTGGGAGAAGTAGAGTTGTAACGCCAGGGGTTGATTGTGTTGGCAACCGAGGGAAGCGAACAGGTCAACAGACGAATGCTGGTATTGGGCGGGAATTCAGCGTACTGACCCGGTTGAATACCTTCGAAGTAGGTCCGGGCGGCCTTCCCATCATCGGCACTGCCGCGGGTGACGTTCATGAAGCCCCGCACGCAGGGTTTGCCAGCACTGACGCCAAAGATGCCTTGGAACGCCGCGTCGGTGTCCGCAATCCGGGAACTGCCATCCAGGGTTTCGAAATTACCAGCGTTGATGGTCACGCCCATCAACTCGAAATACAGCTGGTTCGTTCCGAGATTGCAGGGATTGTCCGGCGGAAAAACACTCTGGTCGCCCTTGTACCGCTCGATGGCGAGCACAACCCTTTGCAATTCCGTCTTGACCTTCTTGCGCGCGGAACTGGCTTTCGCACTGGAGAACGCCGGAAAAATCATCGCGGCCAAGACGGCGATGATGCCGATGACGACGAGCAGTTCGATAAGGGTAAACGCCGCCGCCGTCCGCCGCGCAACCAAGCCTGGTATGAGGGTGGGCTTCTTCATTTTATCTTTCGCGAAGTTCCGTTTCCATGCGTTCACTCAACCACTGTTTGATCATACTCTGGTAATTCAGGTAACGAGAACGGGCGAGGCGTTTGATGCGCGCCAACATGCGCGGGTCCATGCGCAAGGTGATGGTGACCGACTCCGACGCTTCACTGCTGCTGGCGACCGCCGTTTCCATGAGGCGGAGGTCGGGCCGGTTCTCTGCCCAAAAATCCGCCTCGGCGACCTCGCTATCGAAGATCGGCACTTCTTCCCATGTCGCGATGGGGTTCATTCTCAAATTGCTGTCGGATTCACTGAGACAAAGTTTGTTCCATCTTCTTCTGGTAAAAGAACCGCTCTTCGGCCTCAAACGGACGCGCATGCAACACGCGAATCTGTTTACCGTTCGTCCGATAGACACTGAAGATGCCGACGCCGTTCGCCGACATTCCCAAGTTGAAGAACCGGGCTTGAACGGCGAACCGCCGCGAGTCCGGCAACAACCGCAACGCGAACGGGTCTTCGAACGACTCTTCGACCTCTCGCTGGCTCAAAGAACTTTCCAACTCAAAGGGCGGATTCTTCCAATCAAACTCCATAACGAGCTAACTGTCGGCACATCGCCCATACACTGTCTTTACATTGTATTTACGCATGGGCAGCATTGGTTGTCAACAGGTTAATTTGGTTTTTGAATTGTGAGGTCGCTCCGGCCTACCGGCGGGTCGCCCCAAACGGGTCTAATCTTTGTCTTTTCCGCCCGCGTCAATGCCCTGCATCAGGGCGATCAACGGGAGGAACATGGCGATGACGATGCTGCCGACGATCAACCCCAAAAACACAATCATGATGGGTTCCAACAGCGAGGTCATGGCGGTTACCGCGTTGTCCACTTCCTCGTCGTAATTGTCGGCGATTTTAAGCAGCATCTCGGGCAGCGCACCGGTTTGTTCGCCGACGTCCACCATGCTGATCACCATCGGAGGAAAGACGTTGGACGCTTCGAGTGGTGCGGTGATGGTTTCACCTTCCTTGACGCTTTCGTGAACGGCGCCGACGGCGTTTCCGATGATGACGTTGCCGGAGGTTTCCTTCACAATGGTCAGCGCTTGAAGGATTGGCACGCCGCTGCTGATCAGCGTTCCCAAGGTGCGGGTGAAGCGCGAGATGGCGACCTTGCTGACTACGGGGCCGAGTACCGGCATCTTGAGCTTGAACTTGTCTATGAGGTTTCGTCCGAACTTCGTCCGTTTGAAAACCACGAACAGGATTACCACCAGGGCGACGACGGCCGCCGTGCCCAACGCGTTGTTCTTAATCATCCGGCTGACCCCCAGCACAAACAGCGTGAAGGCCGGCATTCTCGCGCCGTCCAACATGCCGGTGAAGACTTCTTCGAATTTGGGAATCACGAAGACCATCAGCACGTAGAGGATGGCCACGGCGACCACCATGACGGCCACCGGATAGAACATGGCGGCCTTGACCTTGCCCTTGATCTTCTGCGCCTTCTCCATGAACTCAGCCAGACGCGTCAGCACGACTTCGAGCACGCCGCCCAACTCACCCGCTTTGACCATGTTTACAAAAAGCCGGTTGAATACCTTTGGATGCTGCGCCAGCGCCTCGGAGAAAGTGCTGCCCCCTTCGATCGCCAGCGCCAGATCCCCGATGATGGATTTAAGCGTGGCGTTCCGCTCCTGCTTTTCCAGCACACGCAAGCCGCGCAACAGCGGCAGACCGGCATCCACCAGCGTGGCCAACTGCCGCGTAAACGTGCAGAGGACCTTGGATTTCACCCGCCCGCTCAAACCGGGAATTTTGATGTTGAGGTTGACATTCATCCCCCCCTTTTTTCCCGCGGCTTTGCCGGCAGGCTTGCCCGCAGCCTTGCCCTTCTTGTCGGGCTTTTCCTTGACCTTATCCACCTCGACGATCTTTGTGGGGAACAGGCCCATTTCCTTGACCCGACCAATGGCCTCGTTCTGACTGCCGACTTCGAGGGTGCCCTTCTTTTCCTTCCCCTTCTCGTCCATTGCGACGTAACTGTACTTCGGCATAACAAGTCCTTTGCTCAGGTGTATTTCACAATTTCTTCGATAGTAGTATCACCGTCAAAAATGCTCCGCAAGCCATCCTCGCGCAACGTCACCATCCCAAGTTCAACGGCTTTCTGGCGCAACACCACGGTGGGCGCGCGTTCGTTGATCAGGCTGCGGATCGTGTCGTTGACGGTCAACAACTCGAAAATTCCCTTCCGGCCCTTGTAGCCAGTGTCGTTACAAGTGGAACAACCCCGGCCATAATAAAACGCCTTGTCGCCCAGGTCATGCGGCGAAAGATTCAAGAGTGCCAACTGGTTTTCCGTCGGTTCGAAAGGCGTGCGGCAGTTCTTGCAAATGGTACGCACCAGCCGTTGCGCGAGGACCGCCATCAAGGTGGAGGAAATCAGGAACGGCTCGGTACCCATGTCGATCAAACGCGTCACTGCGCCGGGCGCGTCGTTCGTGTGCAACGTGCTCAACACGAGATGCCCGGTCAATGAGGCCTGAATCGCAATCTGCGCCGTTTCAAGATCGCGTACTTCTCCGACCATGATGATGTCCGGGTCCTGGCGGAGAAACGACCGCAACGCCCGACTGAAGGTCAGCCCCATCCCCTCGTTGATCGCCACCTGCATGACGCCTTCGATGTCATATTCGACCGGGTCTTCCGCCGTGAGGAGTTTCGAGTCAATCGCGTTTACGCGCCGGAGGCACGAGTAAAGCGTCGTGGTCTTGCCGCAGCCGGTCGGTCCGGTGACAATCAGAATTCCGTTGGGCTGTTGGATGGCTTGCCCGACGTAATCATGGACGTATTTCGGAAAGCCGAGGGACTCGAGTTCCAGATTCACCGTGGACCGGTCCAAAACGCGCAACACCACCGATTCGCCAAATTGCGTGGGCAGCGTGGAAACGCGCAGGTCAATTGACCGGTTGCCCAGGGGAAAATTCACGCGTCCGTCCTGCGGAAGCCGGCGTTCGGAAATGTTCAGATTGGCCATGACCTTGATGCGCGAGATGACCGGCAACGCGAGGTGTTTGGGCGGCGGCGCCATTTCATACAACGCCCCGTCCACACGGTAGCGGATGCGAAATTCCGTTTCGAAAGGCTCGAAGTGAATGTCGCTCGCGCGGTCTTGGACGGCCTGATACAGCACCAGGTTCACGTATTTGATGATCGGCGCCTCATTGGCCAGGCTGGCCACCATGGCTTCATCATCCATCTCGGCGCCAAGGGCAGTGACTTCCTTGGCGATGTCCTCATCGTCGCCGAGTTCCTTGAGAATCCCGGCAAAGTCGGCGCTCTCCGTCTGGCCGTAATACTTCTCGATGGCCTGCTGAACGTCCGCCGGGCTGGCCACCACCAATTGGACGTCCTTCTTGACCACAAACCCAACCTCATCCACCTGACCCGGGTCCAGCGGATCCACAAACGCCACCCGCAACGAGCCATCCGCGGCTTCAATGGGCAAACACTGATACATCTTCGCCGTCTTGGCGGGAACCTGCTCCAGTACTTCCGCCCCAATCTCCCGCCCCCGCAACGACACCACCTCCGTCCCCAGGTAATTCGCCATCGCCTGCAAAATGGTGTCCAGGTCCATGATGCCGAAGTCCTGGAGGATTTGAATGACCGGCGTGCCACTGCGTTTGAATTCCGCGGCCACCTCCTCGTACTGGAGATCGTCCACCAGGCCCTGTTCCTTGACCAGCGACAACAACGGATTTGAAATCTCTTCGGACATAACAACGGATCAAACCTTGCCCGGCCCGGCCACTTCTCCCGCGTCCGCACCCACGGCCTGGGCCAGTTCCAACTCCTGCAACTTCTGCTGGATGGTCACCGGGTCCTGTGCCTTGGTGATGACCTCCTCGCGCGCAATCATGCCCGCCATGTACTTTTCCAGCAGAAAACCGTCCAGCGTCACCATGCCCCACTTCGCGCCGGTCTGGATGTCCGACTGGATGCGGAAGGTCTTGTTGTCGCGGATCAACGCGGCAATGGACGGCGTGTTGATCATGATTTCAAACACCGCCACGCGGCCGGGCTTGTCCACGCGGGGAATCAACAACTGCGAAATCACCGCCTGCATCACCGTCGAAAGCTGGATGCGAATTTGTTCCTGCTGGTTGACCGGAAACGCGTTGACGATACGGTCAATCGTCTTGGCCGCACCCGTGGTGTGCAGCGTGCCAAACACCAAGTGGCCCGTCTCCGCCGCGGTGATGGCCGCGTCAATCGTCTCCAGGTCGCGCATTTCGCCGACCAGCACCACGTCCGGGTCCTGCCGCAACGCGCGGCGCAGCGCCTCGGCGAAATTCGGCACGTCCACTCCGATTTCGCGCTGCGTGATCAGCGCCTTCTTGTGCTTGTGATAATATTCGATGGGATCTTCGATGGTGATGATGTGCGCCTCATCCCGCTCCTCGTTGATGATATTGATCATCGAGGCCAGCGTGGTGGTCTTGCCTGAACCGGTCGGGCCGGTGACCAGCACCAGACCGCGCGGTTTGTAGAGCAACTCGCGTGCGGAGGGGGGCAGGCCAATTTGCTCCATCGTGAGCATCTTGGCGGGAATCTGCCGCAACACACAGCCAAAGTTGCCCTTTTCCTTGAACACGCTGACACGAAACCGCGCCTGATCGCCAAACGCGAAACCGAAGTCCGCGCCGCCCCGCTCACGCACGTGTTGAATGTGGTCTTCCGAGGTGATGCTGCGCATTAATTCGTCGGTGTCATCGGGCGACAACGCCGGACCTTCCACGCGATGCAGAATGCCATGCACCCGGATCGTTGGCGGCGTGCCCACACGGATGTGCAGGTCGGAGGCATTTTCTGACACCACCATCTGCAACAGATCGGACATTGAATAGGACATAAAACTATTTGGACCGTTCGGTGATCAAATCGTTCCGCCGGCCATCGCAAACTGTTGTCTGCGGGAAAGCCTTTGCCGGCTCCAGGACGGGGCGCTGTTAAATTCTGATCTGATATCAAGCTTCATCGCCAATGGTCGCGCGAATCACTTCATCCGGCGTCGTGATGCCGGTCAGGACTTTGCGGATGCCGTCCTCGCGCAACGAGCGCATCCCCATTTCGCGCGCCCGGGCGCGCAACACCGACGCCGGCACCTTGTCATAAATCAGCTTCCGCGCCTCGTCATCAATCACAAAAATCTCGAAAATTCCCATTCGGCCGCGGCACCCGGTGTTCGAGCAATCCGGGCAGCCCCGGCCCTTGAGAAAGGTCGCCTTCGCCGCCTGGGGCGCGTCAATGTTCAACGTCCGCAACTCCACGTCCGTCGGCGTGTAGGGCGCGCCGCATTTCTTGCAGATTTTTCGCACGAGCCGTTGCGCCATCAACGCACGGGTGGACGACGCCACCAAGAACGGCTTCACCCCGATGTCAATCAAACGCGTGACGGCGCTCGGCGCATCGTTCGTGTGGAGCGTCGAGAAGACCAGGTGACCCGTCAGCGACGCGTTGATGGCGATGCTGGCCGTTTCCAAGTCGCGAATTTCCCCGATCATGATCACGTTGGGCGCCTGGCGCAGGATCGAGCGCAGCGCCGCCGAAAAAGTCAGCCCCACCGACTCGCTGACCTGCACCTGGTTGATGCCCGCCAGGATGTATTCCACCGGGTCTTCCACGGTGATGATTTTGCGGTCGGGACGGTTGATGAAGTGCAGGCAGGAATACAGCGTGGTCGTCTTGCCCGAGCCGGTCGGCCCGGTCACCAGCAGAATGCCGTCCGGCAACCCGATCAATTTTTCAAAGGTCTGCTGGTCGTCCGTGAAGAAGCCCAATTCGCCCAACCCGAGCCGCAGACCTTCCTTGTCCAGAATACGCATCACGATGCTCTCGCCGTGATTGGTCGGCAGGCACGACACGCGCAAGTCAATCGTCTTGCCCCCCACGTTGGTCTGAATGCGCCCGTCCTGCGGGATGCGATGCTCCGCGATGGACATGTTCGACTGGATCTTCAGACGGGCGATGATCGCCGGTTGCAACCGCTTCGGCGGCGCCTTCATCTCGTGGAGCATGCCGTCAATCCGGTAACGCAGGCGGAATCGCTTGGGCATCGGTTCCAGGTGAATATCCGAAGCGCGCATGTTGAACGCATCCACGATAATCTGATTCACCAGCCGGATCAGCGGCGCATCGGCGGCAACGGTCGCCCCCTCATCCGCTTCCATTGTCCCGGTCGGGGCCGCGAGTTCCACTTCGCTTTCGGTGAGGTCCTGAATCGCCTTGGTCACCACGCCTTCGCCCCGTCCACCGTAATACCGGCTCAACGCGCTCTCGATGTCCGGCTCCGAGGCGACGCGCAGTTCAACGTCCTTTTGCAGGAGGTGGGTCAGCGAATCAATCGTGGCCAGGTCCGAAGGGTCGGCAATCGCCACGGTGACCGTGTTGTCATGGAGAAAAACCGGCACCACGCGATATTTGCGCGCGATGTGACGGGGGACCGCGGCGATGACATTGTCCTCGATGCGCATTTCGCCGAGGCTGACCACCTCCGCCCCGAAATGGGCCGCCTTGGCCTGCGTGACGTCGGCCGGGCGAATGACCTTGTTGGCCTGCAACAGGTCCACCACGCCCACCCCCGACGCGCCAGCTTCCTGACGCGCCGAGGCCACCTGGTCGTTCGTCACGAATCCCAGGTCCACCAACAAATCCAGTAAATAATCGTCTTTCTCAGCCACGGTTGCTTAAAGGTCACACGTTGAGTCGAAGAGACTGCGAGGCAGAGTAGTCTGACGAATCAGTCCATGTCAAATGCTCACATGCAGCCGCAACCGGGCCGAACCATCTCCAGCCGGGGAGTTCGGGCCCGTTGCAGGCGGGGGAGTTCCGTGGTTGAAGGGATGTAGCAATTACAACGAACCCCGGCCAGCGGGTAGTCGGCGGCTCAACGCCAAAGCCGGCACCACTCCGGTCCCGGCGAAACGATCCGCCGCGGCGTCAGGGCGACAACGGCCTGACCACCCGCACGCGCAAGAACCGCTGCGGCGAATTCGTATCGCCAAACATGCGGGTGGTGGCGGAGCCGTCTGGAGCGATCAACCCCAGTCCGCTGTCCAACCAAAAAGAACTGGTCAGGTCCGAAGTCTTTTCGACGTGGTAATATCGCGTCAGCTTGCTTTTCCAGGTTAATTCCGTCAGCGTCCCGTCCGGCGTTGTGAGGTAATGGGTAATGGCCAGTCTGTCCGTGGCATCTTTGGGATTCGTGTCCGCCAGGTATTCGTTCCGGTCGCTCACGCCATCGCCATCCACGTCGCCGTTCGTCGTGAACGCCGTGAGCGTATTGGTATAACTGAGTTCCCAGCCGTCCGTGATGCCGTCGCTGTCCGTGTCCACGCCCGGCACAATCGCGTCAGTTTGCACATAAGCGAAGGCATTGCTCAGGCTGATCCAGCCACAGTTGGCGCTGTAAACGTCGCCGCTGAGCCGGCCCGTCGCCAGATCCACGCGGGGAGCGCCGTTCGATTCAAAATTCACCCAGCCGATGTTCGCCCCGTAAGCGTAGCCGCGGAGATTCCCCACGCCGTCCCGATTCACGCCGTAATCGGTCCCGGACTTGTTCGCGTATTGAATGCCGCTGGCCGGCACACCGTTGCCCAAGTGAACCCAGCCAACGTTGGCCGCGTAAAGATAGCCGGAACAAACGTATTCGCCGACGACCGCGCCGCTCGTCGTGTCGCCGCGCCAATCCATCCAGCCGACGTTGGCACCGTAGGCGTACCGGTTCGCCGGGTTGATGGTGGTCGCGGCGGGCGACGCGACCGCGAGGAGCGACAGCAGCGCGCAAAGAATTCGAGTCTTCATGCGATCAACAGTTCGCCGGGTTCTTGCGCACCACGTTAAAACGCAAAATTCGCATGCGGATTCTTGTTCACGTTCATGGTGGCCTCAGTTTCCACGGTGCCCTGTGCGTTCCCAGACGCCACGTTGAAATTGGTCGTCGTGTTGTTGGAAGACTGGTTATGAACCAGCAAATTGTAAGCATCGTCCACCAGAATGCCGGTGGCGTTGCGAGTACACAGGTTGCGGTCAATGCGGTTGTCGGTGGAAACGACGTGAATGCCGGCGCCGCCGTTGTCGTGGCAGTTGTTTTCCACGACCTGACACCCCTCATGCACCAAGATGCCGTCGTTCGCGCTCCAAGCCACCGCACATTCGCGCACCACGGTCTGGTTGGTCGCGACGATGCCCGTGCCGTTTTCGGTCACGGTGCAATTGGCGATGACGCTGCCGCCCTTGTCCCAAATGCCTATGTCGAGGTTCAACGCCAGCGTGCAACTTTGAATCGTGATCCCACCCACCGTCGAGACGCCGACGCCGTTTTCGCGGGCCGTGCAATCCTTCACCACCGAATCAAACTGGAGAAATATCCCTTCCACGGCATTGCTGACCGTTGTGCAACCGGTCACCGTGCTGCCCACGTCCACGGCAATGCCGCCGCCCTGCGTGCCGGCGGACGTGCCGTTGCGGGAGGCCACGCAGTTTTGCACCACCGCGCCGCGCCCGGTGGCGATGCCGTCGTTCCCGCCTGTGGCGTTGGCCACCACCGTGCAACCCGTAATCCGGCAGTCGTTGCCCGCCAGGATGCCGCGAAAGGCGTTCGACACCACGATGCAATCCTGCACCAAGGCGGCGTTGCCGACGGAAATCCCGGCGTTGTTGGTGTTGTAGGTCGCAAGGCAATTTCGCACCTGACACTGATTGCCCGCGAGCAGGCCGCTGCCGTTGCTGATGACGCGCAGGCTTTCAAACTGGCTGTTCTCGGCGGTTTGCAGCGAGATGGCGGCCTGTCCCCAATTGCGGATGATGCCGTTACGGATGGCGACATTGCGCCGCGGGGCCGCCGCGTTGATCGCGTTGAGCGATCCCGGCGCGCCGATCAGCGCAAATCCGTTCAAGTCCAGCGTTACGTCGTCGGCGTTCAAATTGATGCCGTTCTGTCCCGCCGTGCCCACGAGGTTGGTGGTGAGGTAATAGGCGCCCGCATTGGTAATCGTCGTCGGTCCGGAGACCGGTGTGCGCGGCTCAATTTGGGCGAGCGACTTCATGGTCGGCGCCGGCGCCCCGGGCGGGGTCAGGCTGCCCTGGCCAAAAACGGCCGGCGAAGCGGAACACAGGGTGGCGAAGGTCGTGGCCCAGAGTAGAAAGCGTGGCAGTTTCATGGCGATTGAATTCCTGTTTGGATTGGTTGCATGGAACAATTGACGGTTCAACTGGGGCAAACTATCAAAAAAACATCGGATCGGGGAATGCCGTCCAAAACGCGGAAGACATAAAAAAACAAACGGCCAGGGGAGTTCCCTGACCGTTGATCTGGTAATCCAAAATTATTTGTCGGTTTCGGCCTTTGGCAGCTTCTTCCCGGCTTTTTTCATGGCCTTGAGGTCTTCCTGGTTGGGATTGCATTTCTCGCAGGATTTCCCGTTGCGATGGGCAGCCAGGCAGCACTTGTTCTTGCACTCCTTGCCCTCCGCGACGGCTTTCTCGCAGCACGTCTGTTTCTTGCCTTCAGCCAGCGCGCCGCTCGTCAACAGGGCCACCGCACAAAGGGCAACCAGCAGGGTTTTGATCGCTTTCATGTCTTTCTCTAAAAAACTTTTCAACCGGTTTGGCCATCGAGCTTCTCCAGAAATTCACGGCCACCCAGCCGGCCCGCCGAAGCAACTGGCACAGGTTCACTTTACCGATGACGGTCGGATTGTCCACTGTGTTTCTTAAGGAACTTTGGGCCGGGCGGAGAAACACCCGCCCGGGCGATCAACAAATTGGAAAGCGGCCGGACCTTGTTGGCCCCGGCCGCTCGAAAGTTGCAGCAACGGACGGCTATGCTTTCTTTTTTTCTTCCTTCTTGTCCTCTTTCTTGGAGTTGCAATCCTTGCAAACCTTGTGCTCCTTGGCCGCCGCCACACAGCACTTGTGGGTGCAGTCCTTGCCTGCGGCGATGGCTTTATCGCAGCAACTGGCGTCCGCCTGGCATTTCTCGCAGGTCTTGTGGTCGGCGTGGGCCTTGGCACAACACGGATGCTTGCAATCCTCCCCTTTGGCCTTGGCTTTCACACAGCAGCTTTCCGCCATGGCGCCGCTCGCGCAGAACAAGAATGCCGCCGCGGCAGCCATCGCCGTGAATGTCTTGGTGAGTTTCATGGTGAATCCTTTCTTTGTGATCAATCTGTATTTGGGCCGGTTTTTGCATTCCAATTCTCCAAAAAAATCACGGCCACCCAGCCGCGAACCTTGGGGAATTGAATCACTGACAGCCTACCCGTCCTGCCGGAAATGTCCATAGAACTTTTTGCCGTCTGAAAACGGCGACACCAGTGCGCCGAAGCAGCCGAAGAGTGTCCAAAGCGCAAACTACATGACCACCGGCCTGCGAGCCGTGCTGCAATCTGTCGCCGCCCGGTACCCGCTCGCAGCAAATCTTCACGCCACGCGTAACCTTCGCGGCAGCAGACAACTTGAGCATGATCCATGAGCCTTCACGGGTCTCGAGCTAAAATGACGGCGCGGACCCGTTCCCGCTCCCTTCAATTCTTCAGCACGGGAAACTCGGTGATGCGCAATCGCGTCGAGCCGTAGGGAATCAACTCGAGGTCGGTCAACGGCTCGTCGGAAACCACCGGGCTGACGGGTGGATCGGCGGCGGAGTGGTTCTGGAGCTGCCAGCCGGGCAGCAAGCGTCCCTTGCCCTTGAGCACCACCGGCGCGGCGGCGGGTTCGTAAGGCACTTTGCCAACGGGACGCGTTTCGACGACGAACGATTTCTCCAGATTTTGTGGGTTCAGTTGCAGGGCGTAATTCCACGGCGTGGTTGGCTTGATCTCCCAATCGCACACCGGCAGCGTGTCGTGATACGATTTGAGCCTGTTGAACTGCTCGCCAATCTTCAGCGAGAAGTAGAGCGGGCCGCGCAGGAGAGCCACCGATTTGTTGAAACGCTGCTCGCTGCGCAGCGCCATCGGCAGCGTGAGCTTGACGACATCGCCCGATTTGAACTTGCGATCAATCACCGCGAACATTCCCGGGGTTGGCGAAGGTGCGGCGCCGTCAATCGTGCAGGTCGCGCCGTGCGCCCAGCGGGGGATTCGAATCCAGAGCGGGAACCGAACGGACCTGGCAACTGTCACCTTGAACTGGATTTCTCCGTCGAACGGGTAAGCGGTCTGCTCCTCGATGGAAACCTCGACACCGCCGGCGACTTTGCCTTTCACCACGCTCGGCCCGAGCGCCACCGCCGCGAGTCCGCGATCCGGAGTCGCCATCCACAGATGCTTCACGAACTTCGGCCAGCCTTGATGCATGTTGGCGGTGCAACAACCGAAGTTCGGTTCGAGCCCGTATAGATTGGAACGGTCGCCGTTGGTGCTCCATTCGCGCTTGGCCTCCGAGACACTCACCTGGTTGGCCTGCTGGTCGTATTGATGCGCCCAATAATCCGGCGTGCACGTGCCGGGGTTGGCGTTGTAAGCGAGCAGTTCGAGCCGGTCGGCAAACGTCGCGTCGCCTGTCACCGCCAGCAGATTTTCGAGCGAAAACATGAACTCCACCACTGCGCACAACTCCGTGCCTTGCGTCGGCCGCAACCCGGCAAGGTGCTCGTCGCCGGAGAATCGGCCCGCGACCTGACCGTGGTTGTAGTCGAGACTTTTGATCGCTTCATAGGACGACTTGAGATCGTAGGCATTGCGCGATTGCTGATACCAAACGCCGGGATATTTGATGGCCATCGCCGTGTTGACGACGTGCGTGATCATGCCACCGAAGGGAACGCCTCTGGACCGCCAGGTCTTGCGCATCTCGCCGGGAAAGATTTCGCCGGCGTTGTACAGTTCTTGGGTGTAGGGGAAGTTGAGGAAGTACGAATACCAATCGAAGCTGTTCAAATAGATCGTTTCGACGGTCTGGAGGACTGCGGGGTCGCCGGTGCGATTGTAGAGCCAATAACCGGTCAACGCGTTCTCCATTGCGCGTGCGCCGCGCCAGGAATCATCGGGCCAATCGGACGGTTGAGTGGCGAGATAGCGAAAGTATTCCTGAATCATTTTCAACGCACGCGGGTCGCCAGTCGCCTCGTGATATTGCGTCAGCACCTTCAAGGCAACCGAACGCGGCCAGCGGTCGCGTTCACTCTTGAGCGAGTTCAACTTTGCCGGTCCTGCCGTGGGACCAAACCAGCCGTCTTCACTGCCACTGGCCAGAATCGGTTCCATCCAGATCTTCACCTTGTCGAGCAACCGCGGGTCGTCGAGCACGAAAGCCAGCGGCACGAGCCCATCGAGGTAATACGGCCCGCGCTCCCAAGCCTCGCCTTTGGCCGCACCGCGCCACGCATTCTCCTTCAGGCTGGGCCAGAATTCATCGAGGTGACCGGTAAGCCCGTTGGCTTGAAGGGTCAATTGATCCTTCAACCAGCCGGTCGGTTTCACCGCGCCCAGCGGCAATGGAATCAACGCCGACGCGACGAGCGGTTCGCGGTTGGCGGGATAAAGCGAGTTCCCCGGCAACATTCGTTTTGCGTCCGCCGCCAAGCCGGTCGTGGCCACGAACCCACACAAGAACATCACGCTGGCCCTATTTACGGTCTTGCTCATTCGGGAGCTTTCCATTGTTTGGGCGGGTCAATCAATCCCCAAAAGCGTCGTCAAAATTCCGAACCCACGCCTGGGCAGGTCGCCCGCGCAGCCCGGCTAACTTTAATCGGCCGCTGAAAAATAATCTGTCCCTTTTCCGCGGCGGCGTAAATGTATGGGTAGGATGCCGACCGATGACATCGCCCTGTTGCAGGATTACGCCCGGCGTAATTCCGAGGAAGCCTTCGCCACGCTGGTATCGCGGCACGTCAATCTGGTCTATTCCGTGGCGTTGCGGCAGGTCCGCGACGCGCATCTGGCGGAGGAAATCACCCAGGCCGTTTTCATCATCCTCGCGCGCAAGGCGCGGTCACTGAGTCCCCGGACCATTCTGAGCGGCTGGCTTTGTCGCACGGCGCGCTACGCGAGCGCCAATGCCTTGACCATTCAACGTCGGCGACAGCGCCGCGAGCAGGAGGCCTACATGCAATCCGCTTTGAACGAACCTGAATCCGAATCCGACGCCTGGAAACACATCGAGCCGTTGCTCGACACCGCCCTGGCGCAATTGAGCGAAAAGGATCACGACGCCGTGGTGCTGCGCTTTTTTGAAGGACGTAATTTAAGCGAGGTGGGGACGGCCCTGGGCGCGAGCGAAGAAGCAGCCAAGAAACGCGTCACTCGCGCGGTGGAAAAGCTGCGGACATTTTTCACCAAACGGGGCATCGCGCTTCCGGCTGCCGCGCTGACGGGTGCGATTTCCGCCAACGCTGTCCAAGCTGCGCCGGTGGGATTGGCCGTCACGATTTCAACCGCCGCCACGCTGGCCGGAACAACCATCGCCGCCACTACAACTGCCATCGCAACCAAAGCCATCGCCATGACTACACTGCAAAAAACTCTCGTCACCGCCACCGTCGCCGTCCTTGCCGGGGCGGGAATTTACGAAGCCCGCCAGGCTTCAAACGCACGAACTCAAGTCGAAACGCTTCGACAACAGCAAGCGCCGTTGAATGAACAAATCCAGCAACTGACCAGCGAGCGAGACAACGCTACTCGCCAACTCGCCGCCCAACGCGATGAAATCGAAAGGCTAAATCGGGGAAAATCGGAACTGCTAAGACTTCGCGGTGAATTAGCAAGGTTGCGGAGAGAAAAGGAACGAACGGATACCGCAAACACCGCCAGTGTATTTCCGACAACATTGAAGACTCCCCAGGAACAAATCTCCACCAACGCCTTTCCGACAGAAGCCCACCCAACGACTGGCAGAGCCCCCGTGAGTTGGGATCAAACGCTGGTCGTCGGAAATGTTAAGATGCCATCAGGAAAAACTGCCGGCGTATTCGCAATTCCAAAACATGGTGAAGCAGTCACGGACATCCTGATTGAAACTTGTCTGGTCGAGTACCCAGACGGCTTTGCCGGCGCAGTCCCAATGGGAGCAAAAATGACCGGGGTGCTAACAGCCGAACAACGTGATTCTATTCTGAAAGTGATGAAAGACTCCGGTGGGCGAATTATCAACGCACCGTCAGTTACAACCCTGAACGGTCGTCAGGCCCAGATTCAAGCGTCCGCGGATGAACAGCACGACTCGGTGGTAAGTATCACACCAACAATTTCCACCGACGGCCAATCGGTAGATTTGACGGTTGAAACGTGGTTCACTCGCTCTGCAGCTTCAAACAATTGACTTCTGAGCCGTGTTGAGCCAAGCCGCTGAAAGGCAGCGCCGCAGGCGCGGCCTCTTTGTAGAACCACACCAAAACAAAACTCCAAGCTCCGTCGGAGCGGCCTATTCCGGGATGATGTCGCTCCGCCGGAGCTGGATTTCCTCGCGGGCGCGTCAACGTAGCGGCGGGCCTCTGGCGTGCCGTAGAGCCGCGGCTTCCAGCCCGGCGAAACAAACGTCCGGTTTCATGCACCGTGCAGACAAATTCTCAAGCCAGCGAAATTTTCGCTCGTTCATTCCGGGCGGCGGGACGCACGCCCTCTACGGCAGCCAAGATAGCCGCTGCTACCGTCGGTTTGCGGCGCTTGCGTGGCAGTGAAGTTGAACGTAAGCTGCGGCCGTGAGCTTCACAGGCACAGTGAAAGACGGGGTGGTCGTCCTGCCGCCGGGGGTAAAACTGCCCGAGGGGGCGGAAGTGGAATTGACCGTGCCTGACGCGTTGGCTTCGGCGTCGTTCGCCGAGCGGTACGCGGCTTACGTCGGCGTGGCGGATGATTTGCCCTCGGACCTTGCCAAAAACCTGGATCATTACGTTCACGGACATCGCAAGCCATGAAGGCGGTATTCGCGGATGCGTTTTATTTCGTCGGTTTGGTAAATCGGGCTGACCAACATCACGCAAAGGTATTGGCCGCGGCTCAAGCGCTTCACGAACCGATCGTCACAACCGAATGGATTTTGGCGGAATTCGCGGACGCATTGGCCGAATCCGCCAGCCGGCGACGGGTGGCGCAATTCATCCGCGACTTGGAGCACGACCCAAAGGTAAAAATCATCCGAGCCAGTTCGGAATTGTTTCGGCGTGGGCTGCAACTTTATGACGCGCGTCCAGATAAGAAATGGTCGCTAACGGATTGCATCTCATTTGTGGTGATGAAGGACGAGGGGCTTTCAGACGCGCTGACGGGAGACGAAGATTTCGAGCAGGCGGGATTCCGGGCGTTGCTCAAGTGACCGACCCTGTTTCCAAAAGCAAATGTTTCGAGTAATGAGGCTTATTTTAAGAACGCCAATCTTGGTGGGCCTATTTCTTTCGCTGGCTTCCTCGACCTCCGCCTTGGAATGGGAACAGATCATTCGGAACACGATGCTGGGTTGGGAGATTAAGAATGTCAGTGAGCCGGTATGGACCATTACCAACGGCGTGTTGACTTGCTCAGGCGAGCGCAAGGGCGAGGGTTGGTTCGGCACGAAGACAAATTACACGGATTTCGCGATTGAGTTTGAGTTCAAGCTGCCGCCGGGCGGGAACAGCGGCGTTTTCCTGCGCGTGCCGGCTTCCGGATTGGCGGCAAACCATCTCGAAATCCAACTGCTCGACGACTACGCCGAGAAGCACAAGAGCCTCGAACCCGGCCAGTATTGCGGTTCCATTTACAAATTCTGCCCGCCCAGCAAGCGCATCACCAACCCAGCCGGCGAGTGGAATCACATGCGCGTCACGGCCATCCGGCACACGATTCAGGTGATGCTGAACGGCGTGGTGGTGGTGGACACCGAGAAATGGCAGCATCCAGAACTCGCGACCGCCTCTCCGCGCGGCGCGATTGGTTTCCAGAATTACGGCGACCGGGTGCAATTTCGCCGAATCAAGCTGGCCGACATTTCCAAGGATCGTGACATGCGCGCCCGTTGGTTTCGTGACGCGAAATTCGGCATGTTCATTCACTGGGGACTCTATGCCATCCCCGCCAAGGGCGAGTGGGACATGAGCAGTTCCCGAATTCCCGTGGCCGAGTATGAAAAGTTTGCCGCGCAGTTCAACCCGGTGAAGTTCAACGCCGCCGAGTGGGTCAGTCTCGCCAAACGCGCCGGCCAGAAATACATGGTCATTACGTCCAAACATCACGACGGCTTCGCGATGTTCGACACGAAGACGAGTTCCTACAACATCGTCGCCGCCACGCCGTTCAAGCGTGACCCGATGCGGGACCTCGCCGCCGAGTGCGCGCGGCAGGGCGTGCGGTTCGGGTTTTATCACTCGATCCTCGACTGGCATCATCCTGATTTCACGCCCGGGCCGGAGTGGGATTTGCCGGCCCGTGAGGGTCACGCGCCCAGCTTCCCGAAATACATGGATTACATGCAGGCCCAGCTTCGCGAGCTTTGTACCGGTTACGGGCCGTTGGCGGTGTTGTGGTATGACGGCGGCTGGCGCGGACGCTTTCAGGTCCATCCCACGCGCATGAGGGAAATCAACGACATGGTTTGCGCGCTCCAGCCGGGAATCCTGATCAACGGTCGCTGCGTAATTCCCGGCGACTTCGACACGCCGGAGCAAACCATCCCCACCAACGGCATCGTCGGTCTCGATGGTTTGCCGATGCCTTGGGAAAGCTGCATGACTTTGGCGGGCAATTCGTGGGGCTACACCAAGGGGGTGACGAATTACAAAACCGCCAAGGACGTCGTTCACATGTTGGCGGACATCGTTTCCAAGGGCGGCAATCTGCTGCTCAACGTCGGCCCGACACCGGAAGGCGAAATCGGCCCGCGCGAAACCGAAACCCTCGAAGCCACGGGCCGTTGGTTGGACAAATACGGCGAAGCGATTTACAGCACAACGGCCAGTCCGTTTCGCCGGCTGGCGGTCAACGGGCGCGTCACGGTCAAGGGAAACACAATCTATGCAATCATCTTCGAGTGGCCGAAGGAGCGGGAGATTGTCCTGCGAGGAATCAAAAACCAGATTCGCGGCGCGCGGTTGTTGGATAGCGGGGTGAAGCTCTCCGACCGGCGACGTGGTGACGATACGATCATTGGTTTGACGGAAAGCGCTCCAGATTCGATTGCGAGCGTGGTGGCGATTGAGTTGGACGGTGCGCCGGTTGTGTCACCATAGCGTCAACACCGATTTGAACAATTCTCCCTCACCCTGGCCCTCTCCCGCTGGGAGACGGGGAATCGTCCGGCGACTTCACGTAAAACGGCACGCTGAGTTTTCCAGAAGGTCATAGGAAATGCGCAAGGCGTCCGGTTGCGGTTTCCTCTCCCAGCGGGAGAGGGCCAGGGTGAGGGAGAGCGTGCGGAACTTATCCCGGCGTACGCTATTGTTCGTGACGCCCACCCAAAACCAGCCTTGACCCAAACGCCCTGTTCCCGTTCGATGAATAATGTTTTGCGTCACTCCATCTACATGGGAATTATGAAAAATCGCCAAGCTTCTTTCGTTGCCATCGCTGGCTTATGGGTTGGATGTTTCAGTCTCGCCGCATTGGCTGCTGAACAGGTCAAAACGGTTGATTCGCCACCGCTTTCGGCAGTGAACGGCTTTTATGTCGCCAATCGCGCGCCGTTGGCGCCAAGTCCATTTATCAAGTTGCCCATTGGCAGCATCACGCCCAAGGGCTGGGTGCGGCATCAGCTTGAACTGGAACGCGACGGGATGATTGGCCGGTTGAAGGAAGTCTCGCAGTGGCTCGATTTTGGGAAGAGTTCGTGGGCGGACAAAGAGGGACAGGGCAAATTCGGCTGGGAGGAGTTGCCTTACTGGCTCAAAGGCTACGGCGACCTGGGCTACGTGCTGAAGGACGACAAGATTATTACCGAGGCGATGAAATGGATTGAGGCGACGATGGCTTCCCAGCGCGAAGACGGCTGGTTCGGCCCGCGCAGTTCGCTGACCAGCCTCAACGGCAAGCCCGACATGTGGCCGCACATGGTCATGCTCAACATTCTTCAGAGCTACTACGAGTTTGCGGGCGACAAGCAGACGCTCGACGTTATCGTGCGTTACCTGAAATGGCAAAACACGCTTCCGGCGAGCGCGTTTGGCGAGGGCTACTGGCCGAAGGTTCGTGCGGGCGACAACATCGAATCCGCGCTCTGGGCTTACAATCGCACCGGCGAAGCGTGGTTGCTCGATTTGGCGAAGAAAATCCACGAAGGCATGGCGCGCTGGGACGACGACGTCATCAACTGGCACAACGTTAATCTCGCCCAAGGTTTCCGCGCTGGAACGGTGGCGTGGATGGTAACGAAGGATCCGAAAGGACTCGCATCGGCGGAACGGAACTACACGAAGCTGATGGACCTATACGGCCAGTTCGCCGGCGGCGGATTCGTCGGCGACGAAAATTGCCGGCAGGGGATTTCCGACCCACGTGGCGGCATCGAGACGTGCGGCATCGTCGAGTTCATGCACAGTTTCGAGATGCTGCTCAAGATCACCGGCCAGCCGGTTTGGGCGGATCGTTGCGAGGACATCGCTTTCAATTCTTTTCCTGCGAGCATGACGGCGGATCAGAAAGGGCTGCATTACATAACGTCGGCAAATCAGGTGCAACTGGATCGCCACAACAAGTCGCCGGGCATTCAAAACAGCGGCACGATGTTTTCCTACAGTCCATTCGAGTGCTACCGCTGCTGTCAGCACAATGTTTCCCACGGCTGGCCCTACTACGCCGAAGAGCTTTGGCTCGCGACGCCCGACAATGGCTTGTGCGCATCACTGTATGCCGCAAGCGAAGTCAGTGCGAAGGTTGGCAGCGGTGTTGCGGTGAAACTCTCCCAGGAAACGGATTATCCATTCAGCGACACCATCACGTTCAAGTTGAGCGCGCCGGCAAAGGTGCAATTCCCGCTTTACCTTCGCATCCCGCGTTGGTGCGAGCGCGCGGTCATCAAGGTCAACGGTCACGCGGCGAAAGGGAACACCCGCGCCTCGTCGTTCGCCGTGTTGAACCGCGAATGGCAGGATGGCGACGTGGTCACGCTGCGTCTGCCGATGGAGTTGAAGGTTCGCACGTGGCCCAAGAACAAGAATTCGGTTTCCGTGGATTACGGTCCGCTGAGTTTCTCGCTCGCGATTCAGGAGCGTTGGGCAAAATACGGCGACCGCGACCCGAACTGGCCGGAGTGGGAAGTGTTCGCCAAATCCCCGTGGAACTACGGCCTCGTGCTCAAGGGCAAGCATCCGGAGAAGTCATTCCGCATCGAACGCAAGCCCGGCCCGCTCGCGCCGCAGCCGTTCACGCCCGAGACGTCGCCGATTTCGCTCAAGGTGAAGGCCCGCAAAATTCCTCAGTGGCAGTACGATCAAAACAACATGGCCGGATTGCTGCAAGCCAGCCCCGCGAAATCCGACCAGCCGTTGGAGGAAGTCACGCTCATCCCGATGGGCGCGGCGCGATTGCGCATCGCGGCGTTCCCGACCATTGGCAATGGCCCGGACGCGCACGAATGGGTCACGCCGACGAAGCCCAAACCGTCTCCGTACAAAGCGAGCGCCTCTGTTTCACATGAAAAGGACACGGTTGAAGCGCTCGGCGACGGGTTGATTCCCACGACGTCGAACGATCAAACGATTCCGCGCTTTTCGTGGCGGCCCAACCGGGGCACGACGGAATGGGTGCAATACGATTTCGACAAATCGGCCAAAGTCCGGGGCGTGACGTTGTATTGGTACGACGATTCCGGCGCTGAATCCACGACGCTGCGCAACCGCCAATGCAGCGTGCCCAAATCGTGGCGACTGCTCTACAAATCCGGTGATGAATGGAAACCGATTGAGGGAATGAACGAATATTCCGTGAAGAAGGACGTGTGGGTTCATGCGCGTTGTCCCACAGTCAAGACCACCGGCTTGCGGATCGAAGCGAAATTGAAGGAAGGCTATTCCGCCGGCCTCCTCGAGTGGCGGGTGATCGAGGAGTGAAAACAACGATGAAGCATGAATGCAGCAGTATGAAGGGCGCGAGTTTCATCCTTCATCCTTCATCCTTCATAATTTGGGCCGCCGTGATCTTGTCCGCATCGGATTTGGTAGCGGCTGAGAAGTGGCAGCCGGCCAAGGCGCCGCTGATGACTCGCTGGGCCAAAGATGTTTCGCCGTCCAACGTCCATCCCGAATATCCGCGTCCGCAAATGGTCCGGAAGGAATGGCAGAATCTCAACGGCTTGTGGGACTACGCCATCACCGCCAAGGATGCGCCAGCACCGACGCAGTGGGACGAGATAGTCCGAGGCATGGTCAATGGAAACCCGATTCGCGAAAAACAGTCGAGGCCGAAGTGGGACGGAAAAATCCTCGTGCCGTTTCCCATCGAGTCCGCGCTGTCAGGCGTGATGAAGCGCGTGTATGAAACGAACCGGATTTGGTATCGGCGCACGTTTGAAGTGCCGAAGAAATGGTCCGAAAAGCGTGTACTGCTTCATTTCGGCGCGGTGGATTGGGAGGCGACAGTTTGGGTCAACGGCCAACAACTTGGCAACTGGCTGAACGGCAAACAAGTCGGGATTGGTATGAACGGCCAGCAACTCGGCTCGCATCGCGGCTGCTA
This sequence comes from uncultured Bifidobacteriaceae bacterium, assembly GCA_964458575.1. Classification (GTDB taxonomy): domain Bacteria; phylum Verrucomicrobiota; class Verrucomicrobiia; order Limisphaerales; family JADLHS01; genus CAYWMD01. The sequence goes on from CAYWMD010000011.1 coordinate 29,574, forward strand.
CGACGCCTTCACCTTCGACATCACCGATGCGCTCAAGCCGAAAGGCGAACAGGAACTCGTCGTTGCGGTGTGGGACCCGACCGATTCCGGCACGCAACCGCGCGGCAAACAGGTTCACAAACCGGAGGGCGCGCGTTACACGCCTTCGAGCGGGATTTGGCAAACGGTGTGGATGGAGCCAGTCAGTCCGACACACTTTGGAATCCCATCCAAAGGAGATTATTTGAAAATTCGTCCGATCTTCGACGAGCGCAGCGTCTGGGTTGAATTCGTCGTGGATGCAACACGTGATTCGCAGCGGGACAAACGGCCGGTTGACTACGAGATGGAAATCCTCGACGGCGAGAAGGTGATCGCCAGCGCGACAAACCGTATTTGGCGCATCAGGCCGATGCCGACTGCAGGTGTGACGGCAGGGCTACCGATCGAGAATGTGAAAGCATGGACTCCCGAGAAAGCTTTTCTTTATGGACTTAGATTGAAGCTGGTCCAGAACGGTAAGGCGATTGATCAAATTGAAAGCTACTTCGCCATGCGCAAAGTTTCTCTTGGCAAGGATGAAAATGGGTTCACCCGAATCTTTCTGAACAACAAGCCGCTCTTCCTTTACGGCCTGCTGGATCAAGGATTCTGGCCCGACGGCCTTTACACCTCGCCCACGGATGAGGCGTTGCGTTACGACATCGAAATGACCAAAAAGCTCGGCTTCAACCTCGCGCGCAAGCACGTGAAGATCGAGCCGGAACGCTGGTACTACTGGTGCGACAAACTCGGCCTGCTGGTCTGGCAGGACATGCCCAATGGAGACCGCGACATTGGCAAGAATGGTCAGGATCTCGAGCGCACGGAGGAATCAGCGATGCAATTCGAGACCGAACTGAAGGCCCTCATTGACGGGCGCGGCAACCATCCGTGCATCATCACTTGGGTGTTGTTCAATGAAGGTTGGGGACAGTTCGACACCAAGCGCCTTACGAAGTGGACGAAGGATTACGACCCGTCTCGTCTCGTCATCAACGCGACTGGTTGGGCCGACCGTTCAGTGGGCGACATTAACAGCGTGCACAAATATCCCGGCCCAATGGCGCCCAAGCCGGAGGAAAATCGCGCCGGTGTGCTCGGCGAATTCGGCGGCCTCGGTCTGACGATTCCCGGTCATAGCCTGCCTAATCCGAGAAACTGGGGCTATCGCAGCTACACGAACGCCGCCGCTTTGACGACTGCTTATCTGAACCTGATGGAGAATCTGCGTCCGCTCATCCAAACGAACGGGCTTTCCGCCGCCGTTTACACGCAAACTTCCGACGTGGAAATCGAGGTCAACGGCATGATGACCTACGACCGCGCGCTGGTGAAGATGGACCCGAGACGCATCAGTAAGGCAAACAAGTTGGTTTGCGAGTCTCCGCCAAGCCAATAACAACTCCCGCTGGATGAGCGTCGCGCCTAGGCCGCGAAAGAGTGACGAATTCTTCCTTTGGTCAGACCGGGTTCGCTTTGACCGACACACTTTGCGCCCCGTTTTAATATCATCAGAAATGAGTTGAAGGATTTTAAGCATTAGACTGATACCCGGATCGGGTGTTCCCCGGTCGCTCTCCCATGCAATTAGCTTGCTCTTCTTACTGAACAGGCTAAAAGGAGGTTAATGAAATGGAAGGTCATGGCTCCATCGAGCGTGATCGCGATTACTCACGCAAGCGCGTTACGCGTCCATGCGGCGACGGAAACCAGTTCGCAGTCCACGCCCGCCATTTCGCTCTTGCTCTATGCGGTTACGGGTGTCGTGTCGGCCGCGTTGACCGCGGGAATCATGGCCGGAATGGCTTGTGAGAATTGCCGGCGGAGGAACCGCGAACCGGCCTGGTTCATTGTCTGGTATACGAGCGCATGCGTATTGATCCTGATTGCGGCAATCATGTTCGGTCTGAACTATTTCCACGGCCGAGCAGCGCTTGAACAGAATCCCATGCTTTTGGACCAGGTTGTCTTCGCCGGGATACCTTCATTTGGGTTTGCCAGCATAGTGGCTTTCGTGGTCGTTCTGGACCGACGGGAGCGACATTTGCAACACCTATCGGCAGAGCGGCGCAAGCATATTCAACGGGAGCGGAAGAAAGCGCGATGGCGACTATTCCGCTGGCTGCATGCGTCCGCCGCCTGCCTGCTCATCGTGATTTCGACTTGGTGGTGCTTTAGCAACCTTTCGCCGTGGGTTAGCAGCGGGGCATCCTCCGCTCAACCAAGTTATCCCCTGACAGACTTTGCAACAATGGATGCCAAGGAGAAGGTGCGGATGTTTGAGAAGTCAACAGTGACCGAAACATCTCCCGCACCCGTTGTGCTCCACGCGGATCGTCTGCTTGTTTACACGATGCTTCTCGGTATTAGCGGCGTGTGGCTCGCGTTCACCATTTTTCGCTGGCGCGGCGATCTGAACACCAGACTGGATCGAGGACTGATCCTCTGGGCCAAACTTCGTTGAAGCCGTAACCTATCACGAAACGGGACGTGGCGGCCCGGTGTCGGCTTCAAGGATGTATGCGCCGAAGCGCACGACCTCGCGGCATGCCCTAGTTGCTGCTGAAACTGAACTTGAGAACTGCTGTCAGTGTCGACTTGTTGCTGGCTTTTGGGGGAGACAACAACTGGCCGGTCCCCAATACAGTTTGCAGAAGAGAAGGTGTCCGAGGAGTTGAAAAGCCTTTAAAAACCTCATTCAATTGGACCGCGTGAAATTGCATCCTTCATCAGGGAACGTCGCCCAAGGCAGGCCATCTGTTTTTACTTTGAAATTTTCGCTAAAACAATGGCAGCACGGAATAACATCGGCAGCAACCGTCGCGTTACTTGCCGCGCTTGAGCTGGTCGCCACGGCTGACGCGGCTGAGTTGAAGACCCCGACCCTTTCGCTCGTGCTCCGCAATGGTGTGGTTGTGAAGTTGTCCAATCACCTCCATGAAGAAAGCTTCGCTACCAACCCCAAGACCATCTCGCTCCCAGCCGGTTTGCATCAGCTCGTCGAACCGCTGCTCAAGGTTGCCAACGCGGACGAAACCTCAACTCGCCATTTGGTAACGCAATCCGTCTCCTGGTCCTACCTCGCCCGCTTCGAACTCCGCGCGGAAGTCGAACCAGCTACCGGCGACGTGATCATCACGCAAACCGGCGAGTCGGCGGACAAGAAGCTCGCCGGAATTTCGTGGGGTATCGCTGACATCCCGGATCACTTTGAAGTGCTCGTGCCCGGTTGCAGTGGACAACGTCTCAGCGCGACCGCACCTGCGGGCCGGCGTGAGTTCGATTACCCATTGCTTTGGGAAGCTTCGTTCGTGCTGATTCAAGGGCGCAAGGGCGGCTTTATCATCCGTGCTGAGGATGACCCGCCGCGCTACAAGAATCTGACCGTTGAACACGCGCAAAAGAGTTTTCGCCTGCGCTTCGAGAGCCGCAACCTCGCGCCGTTCGAGGACAAGGCCCGGATCGAATCGAGCCGTTGGCGCATCACCGCCTATCGCGGCTCGTGGCAAAACGGCGTGGCGATCTACCGGCGCTGGGCCGAGGCGCATCATCCGCTCACACCATTGGCGCAGCAGCAACCTGCGTGGGTGGCTAACACCCGCCTCGTCGTGACCATGCGACTCGACCCAGCGCTGCTGCCTGACCTGGCGCGGCGCTGCAATCCCGCGCAGACGCTGCTTTACATCGCCAGTTGGCGACAAGCTGGCTACGACCGCAATTATCCCGACTACACCGCCCTGACGAATTTCGACGCGTTCATCAGCGAAGCGCATCGGCTGGGTTTTCGTGTGATGGCGCATGTGAATTACTTCGGCTGCCATCCGGAGAACCCGGTTTATGAACAGGTCAAATATGCGCACATGCGCGATCCGTTCACGGGAAAATTGCTCTGGTGGGAATGGCCCGCGAATCCGCCCATCAAATTCGCCTACATCAATCCCGCCAGTCGCGCGTGGCGTGAACTTTTTGTTGAACGCATGGCGGAACTCGTCCGCCGCCACAAGGTTGACGCGCTGCATCTCGATCAAACGCTCTGCATTTTCAACGACGCCAACGGACCTGTGGATGGCATGACCTGCATCGAAGGCAGCCTCGCTTTGCACCGCGAACTGCGCGCTGCGTTGCCGGACGTGGCGTTGAGCGGCGAAGGGTTGAACGAAATCAGCGGCCAATACGAGGCTTTTGCCCAACGCCACATCTGGAGCATGGACCACGTCAACCTCACTTGGGATGATCGCGTCATCGCCATGTCGCACCCCGTCAGTTCCGCGGTGCTCGCGCCCTACACGCACATCTACGGCTATCTCGGAATGGCGAATCCGGCCCAGCGCAGTCTCTTCACCGTCTGGCAACGCGCTTACGAGCCGTTCGGTGTGATTCCGACCTACAATCACCCGGACACCGCGCAACTGGCCAACCCGCCACCGGGCGTGGCTGAAGTCCTAGCTCGCGCGAAATTCTTTCAACAACACCAGCCAGTGCCGGATTTCGATTCGCCGTGGGACGAAAACGATTTGTTTGTTTATCGGCTCGCCGATGGTGGCCGTGCGTTCTATCGCAAGGACAACAACGGAGTGATTTTTGGCTGTCAGCAGCCGGTGGGGCGAGCGTCCTCGCGAGCCGGCTCGTCAGGAGCCTCGCCCCACCAAACTTCACAATCGGCAATCGCCAATCGGCAATCGCCAATCGAAATCCTTTCCCGCCGCATCGAAGGCGTGAGCGCGGCGAAAGTGGATGGCTCAGTTCCCGGTTGGCCCGCGTACGATGCGAAACGCATTTTCGGGCTTGATCCGAAGCGCTCATACTCCTGGTCTGCCCAGCCGCGTGATCTAAAGGCCCCGCACATTTCCGCGCTGCCGGATGGCGTCGTCATCGAGCGAGTCGGCATCCACGAGAACTTCGCCCGTTTCCACTTTCGCAATCTGAAGACACCCGAACAGATTTCGCTCTGGGATTTCACCGGGGCGGTCAAGACGGGCGTCCGCTTCGCTGACGGCACCACGCGCGACGGCGACGCGCTGGATTTCACTGATGACGACTCCGGCGGCATGATCCACCCGGACCACGAGGGTTTCTTCCTGCATCCCCCGTGGCGGGGCGAGTCATCAAAGGCTGGTCGCCCGCTTACGTTCGTAGAATTCCCACTGCGATTGCCCAAGGCCGGTCGGGTTCAGTTTACCAGCGACGCCCATTTGCGCGAAGCCGCCATCGGCAAATCCGACGGGGTCACTTTTCGCCTGCTGGCGTTCCGCGGCGACCGAAAGCTCTCGGCGGAAATTCATCACGACGGCGTCGCGCCCAAACCCCTGCGCCTCGATCTGACGGAATTTGCCGGCGAGAAGGTGCGCCTTCGTCTCGAAGTGGACGCTGGACCAAAGAATAACGTCACCTACGACTGGGCGCTGCTGACCAAGCCGCGCGTCGTCGGTGAAATCAACGCGTCGCCCGTGGCACGCACGATCCATTTTGCCGGGCTGAAAACCGTTCGCGCCGCATTGGCCGGCACGAACCAACTGTCACTCCAAGTCAAAGCAGACGGCACGGCGAAAATTAAAACGCCTTTGCCGGGCCCGCTCATCCTGGCGTTTGCCGAACCGATTTCGGTTTCTGCTTCATGCGATTTGCTTGAAACCAAGTTTACCAGTCGGGTCGTGTTGGAGGATGGCATTGAAGGGCCGGCATCGGGTGCAAACAGCGCAATCCTGACCAACGCCGCGTGCGCCGGTGAAAAGCGCCGCGCATTGAGTTTGCAGCCGCCGATGATGGGCCGGTCACTGGCGGATTGGCTGGTTCGATTGCCGGACGCGCCGACACGGTTGATCACAGCCATCGGTCTCCGCGATGGCGCGACGGCTAGAAGCGTACGCTGCGAAGTGCAGGTGAACGGCGTGTCGCAACTCATGCGGTTGGTTGAACCGGGGAGCGGTTGGTCGCCCGTGGAAATTGACCTTGCACCCTGGCGCGGCCAACCGGTGTTGTTGACCTTCGTGACCGAAGCGGAAGGCAATCCGAGGTGGAGCCAGGCGCTTTGGGCCGAACCGCGATTGCGGTAGTTGAAGGAGCGCGTTTTCCTCAGAATTCACCCACACCCAAATTCACCTTGAATGTTCGGTTGCCCGGGGAATGCTGTCTGTAGTAAAGTGTAAGCATGAGCACAGCGGAGATGATTATGGAGAAGGCCAGCAAGTTGCCTGACGAACTTCAGCAGGAGGCGTTGCAGTTCGTGGATTCATTACTTGCGCGGCAGGCCGAACTCAACGAACGGCAGGCGTGGTCGCGTTTTTCCGCGCAACAACTCGCCGCGCAGTACTCACCCGCAGACGCCATCTACGACCAGGACTGATGCCCACGCTCGTCCATGCTCAAGGCGACGTGCTGCTGGCTTGGCTGGAGTATTTTCCCGGACTCTAATGTCCCCGTTTTCCGCGTGGCGGTGGCAGTTCCTTCAACTTAGCTACTTCATGCTGCAAGCGCAGCAACAACTTCTCCCGTTCAGCAGATTCCAGTTCGCGGGTGTGGCGTTGCTCCTGCGCCAGCAGTTTGATGGCCTCTTCCGTGTTGCGTAACCGTTCTTCCAACTGACGAATCGTCTCGCGATGCTCCTGTAGCTCGCGCGACATGTTGAAGATCGCGAACAGCCAGTCGGAAAGTGTCTTCCACATGGCTATTGGCCGTAGAGTATTTCTTTCACCTGTTCGACGAGGCTGGGCTGCGGTCGTGGTCGCCGCGCCGCCCGCTGCCGTTCAGTCGCAAGCTGGCGGAGAATCTTCTGCGTCTCGGCAAGATAGTGCTCGGCCCGCGCCTTGTATTGCGCTTCCTGACCGTTAAGGGTTGCAGCTTTGCTCATGAGGCTATTCTAGCCCGGACGGCCTTGGTTGCAACGACAAGTTCAGGCGCATACCGTCGCCGGATTGTCTTCCAGCATGCTTTGATGTGTCCGTCCGCTGGTGGCCCTCCGCAAGAACTTCGCTCGGTTTGGAGTTGAATCAATGATCTACCAATGGCGTCTGTTTTCAGGCATCATTCAGATATGGGCAAACGACTTGTTCTCACCTGGGGCCTCGTCCTCACGAGCTTTCTGGCCTTGGCCGAAAGCGATGTTTATTCCGTCCGCGACTTCGGCGCGAAGGGCGACGGCAAAACCGACGACACGGCGGCGTTTCAAAAAGCGCTCGACACGGCGGGCAAAGCCCGCGGCGGAATGGTTAACGCCCCGCGCGGAAATTATTTCTTCGCTGGCCATATCAATGTGCCCGCGGCGGTCACGTTGAAAGGCGTCTGGGAATCGGTCCCGGCGCATAACGGCATTCGCGACGCCGGTCTGCCGAAGCCGACCGACGACGGCACAACGTTCCTCGTCACGGAAAGCTCCGGCAAGGAAGACGGACCACCGTTCATCACGCTCAATCACAACAGCACATTGAAAGGCGTAGTGATTTATTATCCAAACCAGAAACCGGACGAAGAACCGGCACCGTATCCGTATGCCATCGCCATGCGCGGGAAAAATCCGGCGGTGCTCGCGGTCGAACTGCTGAATCCCTACAACGGTATTGATGCGTCGCAGAACGAACGGCATCTGATCCGCGACGTGCATGGGCAGCCGCTTCGCCGCGGTATTTTGGTGGACGTGATTTACGACATTGGCCGGATTGAGAACGTCCATTTCAATCCGTGGTGGAGCATGAAGCCGAAGTTGTTCCAGTGGCAGCTTCAGCACGGCGAGGCATTCATCATTGGGAAGAGCGACTGGCAATATGTGTTCAACACGTTCTGCTATGGCTACAACGTGGGCTACAAATTTATCAAATCCAAGGCCGGCACGTGCAATGGCAACTTCCTAGGCATCGGCGCGGACGATTGTTACACGGCGCTGGAGGTCGAGGACTCGTTGCCCATCGGCGTGTTGATTTCGAATGGCGAGTTTGTTTCCTTCCGCGGCCCGGACCCGACGATGATTCGTGTGGGCACGAACAACGTGGGCAGCGTGCGGTTCGTGAATTGCGCGTTCTGGGGCCAGTGCAACCAGATCGCGAAGATCGCCGGTAAGGGCACGATTGGTTTCAGCGACTGCACGTTTTCGCATTGGGATCGCAACAAGGAAGGCCGGGCCGCGTTGCAGTTCGAGGGCGGCAACGCGATCGTGCGCGGCTGCGATTTCCAGAATGACCGGCCGCAAGTCTCGCTGGGCCCGGATGTGAAGCGAGCGGTGATTTCTGAGAACATCGTGCGCGGTAAATTGCGCATGACGAACGACAGCAAAGGTAGTGTGATCATCAAGGACAACGCGAGCGACGAACAAAACATAGAAACCGGGAAACACTAACATGATAAACAACCTTCGAACGGGAGTGGACAGTTTTGGAGCGCGTCGGCAAAGCGAAACAACGACGGCGCTTTTTGGCGAATCACCGGTGACAAGAATGCCAAAACGTCGTCGCGCTGCGCTTGCCGCCGCAGTCCATACGGGCATCCTCGGCACGCTCCTGCTTTCTGGTTGTGCCAGTCGCGACGCAGCGGAGCACCAGGATCGCCAGGGCGGAAAAAATCCTTTCGTCGTTTCGCCCGCCAGGAATGGAAAGTCGTCGTCCCAGCGCATCGCCTCCGCCATGCAACTGGCGGCGGAATACCATGCAAAAACGGGGGCGACCATCACGATTCTATTGCGCGGCGGCGCGTATTTTCTCGACGAACCCCTGGTGTTGCGCCCGGAGAACTCCGGCATCGTGCTGGCGGCGTATCGCGGGGAAAAGCCCGTGTTAAGTGGCGGCCAGCGCATCACAAATTGGAAAAAAACCAGTTTGGACGGAAAGAAAGTCTGGGTTGCCGAACTGCCGGAGGTGCGCGACGGCAATTGGTATTTCCGTGAACTCTGGGTCAACGGCGAACGCCGCAACCGCGCGCGCCATCCGGACAAAGGTTACTTCAAAATCGAAGCCGTCCCCGACAAGGCGAAAAGCTGGGCCGATGGGCAAAGGCGTTTTCAGTTTCACGCGGGCGACTTGAAGTCATGGCCCACCGTGACGAACGCGGAGGTCGTGTCGAATTCACGTTGGATTGACTCGCGTCTGCCCGTGACGAGTGTGGACGAGGCCCAGCACATCGTGAATTTCGGCAAACGCACGGTCGCGGAATTTCAGGTTAACGACGCCTATTTCCTCGAAGGGGCCTTCGAGGTGCTCGATGCGCCGGGCGAATGGTATCTGGACCGGGCGTCCGGCAAACTCTACTACCTGCCGTTGCCGGGGGAGAAGCGGAACGAAGTGGAAGCGATCGCGCCGCGGCTCGTCCAGGTGTTGCGCATCGAAGGAGAACCGCAGGCCGGCCGGTTTGTCGAAGGCGTCACCTTTCGCGGGCTGACCTTTTCGCACACGGAATGGAATTTGCCGGGCGTGGGTGAGAAGTATTCGGGCGCGGCCTGGCCGGCTCCGCCAACCGAAGTCGGTGGGTTCAACCAGGCGGCCATCGGCGTGCCGGGCGCGGTCTGGGGCGAAGGCGTGCGGGGTTGCACCTTCGACCAATGCAAGTTCACGCACGTCGGCAACTACGCCCTGGAACTGGCGCGCGGCGCCCAATCAAACCGCATCGCCAAATGCGAGTTCTCCGACCTCGGCGGCGGCGGCATCAAGATCGGCGAACAGGCGATTCGCACCAACGCGGCCGAGATCGCGCAAAGCAACGAGATCAGCGACTGCCGGATTTACGACGGCGGCAACATGTTGGCCGCGGCGGTGGGCGTTTGGATCGGGCAGTCGCCCAACAACCGTATCGTCCACAACTTGATTCACGATTTCTATTACACGGGCATTTCCGTCGGTTGGACCTGGGGCTACAACCTCCAGGCGCTGGCGACGAACAACCTCGTCGAGTGGAATCACATTCATCACATCGGCGTGCAATCCGACGGCGACGGTCCAGTGCTTAGCGACATGGGCGGGATTTACACCTTGGGCAAGCAGCGGGGCACGCGCATCTTGAACAACCTGTGGCACGACATTGCCGCCGCGCACTACGGTGGCTGGGGAATTTATTTCGACGAAGGCAGTTCCGGCATTCTGGCCGAGAACAACCTGGTGTACCGTACGACCCATGGCGGTTTTCACCAGCACTACGGCGAGACGAACATCGTCCGGAACAACATTTTCGCCTTCGCGCGCGATCATCAGGTCCAGCGCAGCCGCGAGGAAGGTCACGTCAGCTTCAGCTTCAGCAACAACATCGTGTTGTTCGACCAGGGCATCCTGCTTGGCAACACTTGGGGCAAGAGCAACCAGTTCATCATTGATTGGAACGTCTATTGGGACATGCGTCCGGGCGCGAAGCCCGACGACATGAAGTTCGCTGGCTCGAGTTTCGAGAAATGGCAGCAACGCGGTCTGGATTTGCACTCCATCATCGCCAATCCGGAGTTCGTCGCGCCCAAGCAGGATGATTTCCGGCTCAAGGACGACTCACCTGCTTTCAAGGTCGGCTTTCGACCGTTCAACCTGAATAACGTCGGCCCGAGAGAATGAACCGATGCGCTTGAATCACGGAGACTATCATGCCCACACCACCTCCCAAGCCGACAATTCAGACGACAAGCACCGGTTTCCTCTTGGGACGACGCCTGCAGCACAAACTCTCCATCTCAGTTGAAACGCCGGACGCACCAGCCGAAGCCGTCCAGTCCATGATCGGTGAGTTACGGTTGCTTCTTCCCCAACACGGCAAGACCGAAGCGGTTCAAGTCGAGTTTTTCGGACCGACCGACGTACTCAAGTATGTTTATGAGGTCTTTCGAACTGCCGTGGAGAAACAGCCGGACCTCCAACGGTGGTTGCTTGAAGAAGTTCCCCAGTACTCCCTTGCCTTCGAAAACCCCGAAACGGGCTGGCTGAAGGCTGTCGAGTATTGCACGAAAGACGGTCAACGGATGCAGTTGCACATGGAGCCGAGTTCCGATCCCGAGTACGACCAATCGGCGCCGACGCTGAGTTCAACTGGAGAGCCCGCGCCTCTTGTGACTGGCGGAGATGACCCGGAGTTCATCGCCGCAACCGAGGAAGCGAGGCGGCGACTTCCAGAATTCCTCGAATTACTGAAATCTCCGCAGGCCGGCGTGACGGTCAGGGTGCCGTATCACCGCCACGGCCTCCGCGAAATGCATGAGGCAGCGCTGGTTGCCAAGAAGGGCGACGAACTTCATGTCGCAATTGCGCTGGATGACGCCTCCCCACCTGTCCGGGCGACATATCAAGTGGCGGAGATTGAAGACTGGACCGTTCTCCATGCCAACGGGCAGCGGACGGGCGGATTCACCACCAGAGTAATGCTCAAAAAGGCACGGGAGCAGCACCGGACCCTTCCTCCGAAGCTTCAAGCATTGGAGCAATCGTTTTCCGAAATGATGGACGCGGAGCGGTACGGCCCAAAGTGAGGCAAAGCGACCGGCTACGCTTGACCGTTTGGATCAACAATGGACGGCACGTAACTAGAACGATGAGAACCGCAAGATCTGCTCAGAAGCGGGCCGCCGCGCCGCAAGGTTTTGGAGTGCGGTGGCTGGCGGGGAACGGGGCTGACACCGCTTTGGTTGGCGGGCCGTGCATAGATGCGAAAACGGTATGTACCCTTACCCCTCACCCACTGCACTCCAGGACTCTTGCACTCCCCCGTTCGCACCTGCTGGCGTTGTTGTTAGTTTGCTCGGCGAGCGCATTCTCGGCTCAATCGAACGTGACGTCCATCTTAGATGACTCCCGCCCCGGCTATTGGCTGGCGCAAACCAAGGATCTCGGCGTCTGGTGGTGCGAGAGCGGTTGGAAAATCGAACGCGAGCGCGCCCTGCCGCCAAAACCAGCGCGCAGCTCGCTCAAACCCGTCTCCGTCTCAGCCGCACGCGGTGAATACGAGCCGGTTCAAGTGATCCTGCGTCCGGAGCGCGACGGCGAATTGTTGTCCGCGGAAATCACCCCCTTGCATGGACGTTGGGGGCGCAAATCGCCAATCTCGGCACGCATTGATGAAGTCGCCTATGTCCACGTCACACATCCCACCGACACCAATTGCGTCGCCGGCTGGTATCCCGACCCGTTGCCGCCGCTCGTGACGCCGCTGAAGCTGCGCGCCGGACAAAACCAGCCGCTCTGGCTGACATTTCATGTTTCACGCGATACGAAGCCCGGCGATTACTCGGCGAAGTTGATCTTGAGGACAACCCTCGGCGAAGTTCGTGTTCCCGTGAAACTGCACGTCTCTGATTTCACCTTGCCCGCCGAGTCGCATCTGCGGAGCGCCTTCGGGCTGGGTGGCAACAAACAATTCTATCGATACCATCATCTCACCAGCGAAGCGGATCAGGAGGTCGTCTTCGAAAAATACCTCAAGAATTTTGCCGAACATCGGATCAGCCCGTATTCCTTTTTCGACTTCGCCCGCATTGACATCCGCTTTGTGGGTGAGGGCACCAACAAACGCGCGCAAGTGGACTTCACGAAATTCGATCAAGCCGCGGCGAAATGGCTGGACGAACATCGTTTCAACTCGTTTCGCCTGCCCTTGCGCGGGATGGGCGGCGGCACGTTTCACAGTCGCCGGCTCGGTGACTTGGAAGGATTTGCGGAAGGCACGCCGGAGCACGCGCGCTTGTTTCAGGACTACCTCAGCCAGATTGAGCGCCATCTGCGCGAACGGGGCTGGTTGGACAAAGCCTACACCTACTGGTTCGACGAGCCGGACCCCAAGGACTACGAGTTCGTCACCAACGGCATGGCCCGGATCAAGGCGGCCGCGCCCGGGATCAAACGGTTGCTGACCGAACAGCCCGAACCCGGGATCGAAGGTCACGTGAACATCTGGTGTTCCCTCACCTCGCATTGGAAGCCGGAAAAAATGCGTGAACGGCGCGCCGCCGGGGACGATGTGTGGTGGTACATCTGTTGTGTGCCCAAGTCGCCGTATGTGACCGAGTTCATTGACCATCCGGGAACGGAACTGCGCCTCTGGCCGTGGCAATCGTGGCAATACGGCGCGCAAGGCATTCTGGTCTGGGCGACGCTCTGCTGGCACAGCCCCACCGCCTATCCGGGAGCGCAATTGCAGGACCCGTGGCAGGACCCGATGAGCTGGAAGAACGGTTACGGCGTTCCCATCGGCGACAAAAAGCCGTGGGGCAACGGCGATGGTCGTTTCCTTTATCCGCCGCGCCGCGATCCGAACGCCGCGCAACCGCCCTGCCTGGACGGCCCAATCAATTCGGTGCGCTGGGAGAACTTGCGCGACGGCATGGAAGACTACGAATACTTCTGGCTGCTCCAGCAGGAAGTGGAACGGGTGATGGCAGCCAAAGGTGAAGCACAAGCGGTCAAGGAAGCCCGCGCATTGCTGCAAGTGCCCGAGGGAATCTCAAAGGACACGACCCAATTCACCACCGACCCGCGCCCGATGCTCGAGCACCGCAACCGCATCGCCCGCATGATCGAGCGGCTGCAACGTCTGCCATGACGTTCGATCAGTTCGTTGTCGCCTTCTGCTCCAAACGGAACGGTTCAAACAACCCGTAACCAACGGTAGAATACGTTTCGCCAGGCGGCGGACCGAAGTCGGGCCCAACTTGAAAAGCGTGTGGCCACGCGGCACCGAGTCCCGGACTGCCGTGGTGCGGCCCGAGCGTGTTTTTCAAAGTGCCGATGACCGTGACTTCGACGTTGTTTTCACCGCGCTGGATTTGCTTCGTCACGTCGCACGCCCACGGGGGCGCATCAATGTAGCCGGCCGGTTTTCCATTCACGGAAACTTTTGCGACGCTGCCCAGCCACTTCGGCAGGCGGACGAGGTATTTGCCCTCGGGCGTGCCGACATTGAAACTTTGGCGATAGGCCACGCCCGCGGCGTAGAAGGGATGGCCCTGATTGTTCCAGCCGCCGGTCAGGGTCGTGCTCCAACCGCTGCCGTCCAGCAGATGACTTGCGCGCCGCTGGTGCGAGGACAGTTCGCTGGATACGCGGTGAATCTTGACGTCTTCAACCCGCCTGTCTCCGGTCTCCAGAAATTGCACCTCGGCCAGACCGGCAAAGCCATGGTCGTCAAGCCCGGCGGTTGCGGGAAAATTCACGCCCCGCTGGTTGCTGAGGATGTCAAGGCGCACGAAACGGACGCCCTTCGCGCTCAAGGGCAGGATTTCCGGCTCGCCCCCGCGCGGGTTGCCGCGCTTGAGCGTGAACGTGCCGAACGGTTGGTCGAACGCTGGCGCAGCGGCATCGGTCGCAGCGGAAACGCGGATCTGCTTCGCGCCGCGCGACGTCAGGTTGCTGACGTGGGCCTCGCAATAATTCCAGATGCGCATGGCCGAGAGATCGCAATTACGGCCCAGGTCAAACACGACGAACGGCGCGGGGTCATCCGCGCCGTTGACAAACCCGATGCCGCTGCTCAACCACATGGTGCCGTCCGGATTGATGCTGTGATTAAGACTTTGCTTGACCGTCGTGGCTTTCACCGTGAGGGGTTGGTCGGCGGCGATGACAAAGCCGTATTCGGCAGGTTTGAGCGTGAAATCACCGAGCACATAGGCGGGTTCGAGCTCGTGGTAGATCGAGAAGGGCGACGCCTTGATGGTAACGACGTTTTCGCCGACGCGCGACGCGTTCGCGATGGGGATTTTGCCGAAGGATTTATCGAGCCACCAATCGTTTGGATTGGCGGCAACCAAATGGCCATTGCACGTGATCGTGTAGAGGTCGGGCCGCTCAATCACCACGGCGAGATTTTGCGGCACGCTGCTTTCAACGGTGAACTTGTAGCTGGCCGTGAAGCCGCTGTCCGGCGGGAATTTCCTGGTGATGATCTCGTCCTTGTACTGCGTGGCGCTGTCCCACGGATTGCGTTTCAGGCCGTTCTTTTGAAACGCGAATTGCTGGGCGAGGTAGAAATACACATTCGTTCTGCTTTCGCCGCCGGCGGTGATGTCCACGTAGTCGAGCGTGAGGACGTTGGGTGCGACGCGGTGCGTTTCGAGCGGCCCGACCGCCACAAGGTCCGTCACGGTTTCAACCTGCTGCGGCGCCGGGGGGACGGGCTTCCGGGAAAGAAACAGCAGCAGACTGCCACTCGGCGAAAGCTCGAAATCGGCGCTGACTTTGTCCGCGTGACGCGAAAAGGCGTAGGGCTTCGTCTCGCCCGAGGCCAGATCCCATCGCTCAATTCCTCCAAGCGAAGAAACCACCGTGCCTCGCGACGGCGACTCAATGCTGGTGTTGACGAGGAACAGGATTTCGCCGTCCGCCAACTTGCGGGAATGGTGAAAGAGGATTCCTTTGTCGTTCGTCGCCCGGCCCACTACCGTGACAGCGGTTCGAAGCTGTTGCCGCATTAGCCGGGCGGGCAGTTCGTTGACATCCACTTGCTGCCAGCGCTCGTTCGACACGACCAGCCGGGCGGGGCTGCCGGCCATTTTCCCATTGCATCGTTCGGTGGCTTGCGCGCACGAAAGGACCTGACCACCGGCGAGAACGTAGGAGTGCAGCAGTTGCCAGGTCTTCTCATTCAGGTTTTCGGTGAAAGGCGGAATGACCACCACATCGTAAGCCCGCTGGCCAACCTTGAATTGTTGGCCGGACACCGAACCGTGGTTCGCCAGAACGTTCTCACATCCGAGGTCGTATTCGACCTGCGCCGATTCCAATGCCATTAGTAGCTTGAAAAACGAACCGCCGAGTTCCTTCAGTTTCTCCTCGTTGCCTTGATACATCCAGGCGGTCGTCGTGGGTTCGAGCACGAGAATGCGGTTGATTTGTTCGCCCTGCGTGAGCGCGGCGGTCAGTCGTGCGAAGTATTGAGCCGAGACGTGATACGCGTCCCACCACGGTTCGTGATAGGAGAAGCTCTGCGGATGATCGCGTTTCCGCGCGCCGCGGATGGTGACGTAGGTGAGATGCTGGTTGAGCGTGTTGATGCCGAGCACTTCGAGCCAGTCGCCAATGCGTTTCATGTCCTCAAACCGCAAGTCCCAGCCGCCTGCGCCGTAGAGCTCGACCAGCGTGCGTCGGCCGAATTGGTTGGCGAGACTGGACACTTCGCGGCAGGCGCGGACGTTGCCAAACTGGGCGTGGGTGTTTTCGGCATATTGATTCATCAGCGTGTCAATGCCGGGCCGTTGCTGCCAGGCGGACATCGCCATGTTGTCGGGCACACTCTGGCAATCCGGCCAGACGTGTTCCCAATAGTGGCCCGTGAATTCCAAATTATTCTTCGCGCAATACTCGAAATACGGTTTGCCCCAGCGTTCGATGAACAGGTCGAGCAACGTCTGATAATAATTGTGCCGGACGCGCTGCCAGTCGCCGATTGCCAAGGTCAAACTCGGAAGACTTGCGATCAAATCGTAACCCCACCGCTGCTGGAACTGCTCCGGTAAATCCGGCGTCCACGGTAGGCCGCCGGCGGGACGTATTTCCGGTTCATCGGTGAACGAACCCGGTATCCGTTTGCCGAACTCCTTGCCGAAGTGTTTGCGATACGGTTCGAGCGTGACCGCGAGAAACTCTTCCGTCACGCCCGGATACAGCAAATCCACGTAACAACGGTCGGCGTTCCACGGTTGATTGGCGGCCCGCAGGATGGACGCGACGAGATAACGGCCCTCGCCCAACGCCTCGCCCGCTTTCACTTTCCCCGTTACATTTTCCACTGTCAGCCCCTCACCCCGGAGACCGTCCGTCGTATGGCTCAGACGATAAACCGCCAGCAGGCTGTCGTCCCACTTCGGGGGTTTCTTCGCCTCGGCCAGTTTCAGACCGCGTCCGCGCGATTCGGGCATCTGTTCCGGCACCCAGCCACCGGCGAAGCCGCTGGGGTAGGAATTCTCGTCGTAAATCCAGACGTTCATGTCGAGGCGCTTGGCTTCGTCCAAGGCAACTTCCCAAAGATGAAACCACTCCTCCGAAAAATACGGCGTCATCAAACCGGGACGCGGATGCACCCAGACCTGTTTCACTTTCTGCTTCGCGAGATCGCGCAGGCTGGAACGAATTTGCTCATCGGTGAGCATGTCGTTCCATGTCCACAACGGCCCGGTGCTATATTCGCGCGGCGGGTCGCGGAAAAGTTTTTTGACGTGGGCGGAATCAACGACCGGCGACGCGGTCGCAAAAATCGCGCAGGTGAAAACGATGGTTGATGTTATGAATACCCGAAGACCACTGACCACATTCATGCCGGAAGCATGAACTCATCCCGGCAAAAAACAATGACCAAAGTCAAAAACGGGAACAGGCCTAGCGGCTTTCGGAAGAAAGCCACAAGTTGATTGGAAAGTGATTTGCGGCGCTCTGCCGAGACGCCGCTACGCGTCTCATGCCTGCGGCGGAATCACCGTGTCGTAACTGATTGGCGGAAGCACTTTGCCGTCGCCGGTCTTCAAGGCGCGGTTCTTTTCGTCGTAGAACACCGCCAACCCGAGGCGTTCCGACATTTCCGCCATGCACAACACCGTGTGCGTGCGGATCGCCAATTCGACGTTGGCCACCGGCGTCTGGCCGGAGCGGATGCAATCGAAGAAGTTCTTTTCCAGGCGCGGAATGTTCTCGGTCGGTGCGGGGTCGCTGAATTGTTCGGCGTCCATTTCTTCCGCGGCCCACGATTCCGGCTTCAACTCGAGCCGGTTGCCCTGGGAGGCGAAATACAGCGTCGCCTTGTTGCCGCGCAGGATTTCCGGCAGGCCCTGCTCATTCACCGTGGTACCGACCATCACCAACGTCAAGCCGCTGGGGAACTCCGCCAGCAGATGGGTCGTGTCGGTGATTTCGCGGCCGGTGTACATCTTGTTCGTGCCGGTGCAGACCACGCGGCGCGGAAACTCGGGATTCCCGGTCGAGAGCATCAAGGGATGAAAACGGTGCGGCAGCAGATTGCCAATGATGCCGGAATTATAGGCGTAATATTTGTGCCAGCTAAAATAGTGTTCGGGATTCCACGGAATCTTCGGCACCTTGCCGAGCCACTGATACCAATCTATGTCCTTTTCGGTCACGCCCTTGTCCACCGGGTAATTCCATTCGCCCCGTTCCTTCCATTTGCGGCAATAGGAACTTTGTCCCCAGGCCAGCTTGCCAATCTTGCCGGCCTTCACCCATTCCGCGGCCTTGTGCCACTTCGAGTCCATGCAGCCCTGCGAACCGATGACATATACCTTTCCCGCTTTCTTGACGGTGTCATAAAGCTGCCACGCTTCGCCGAGGTAACGCGTCATCGGTTTTTCGCAGAACACGTGCTTGCCGGCTTCGAGCGCGTCAATCGAACACTGCGCATGCCAGTTGTCCACCGTCGAAATCACAACGGCGTCAATGTCTTTTCGCTCGAGCAGCTTCTGGTGATTGGCGTAACAATTCGCGTCGGTCAAACCGATGGTGTTCTTGGCCACGTCGAGGCGCTTCTTGTAAAGATCGCACGCTGCGGCTTGAACGATGTTGTTTTCCGACGCGTGTTGCTTCTGATGTCCGACGTGCGACATGCCCTGCGCACCACAACCGATGTAGCCAACCGCGATGCGATTGTTCGCGCCGGTCACGTTGGCCGAGGGCGCCTGGTTCTGGCCGTACACGGGCGTCTTGAGCACCCCGACCGCCGAGACAGCGGCGGCGGCGGTTGCGGCTTTGCGGAGGAAGGAACGGCGGGTTTCGGCGGAGTCGGTGGGACGCGTTGAATCAACTTTCATAAATCATTTGCGATATGTTTCGGACCATCAAAAACTAGCAAGAACGACGCTTTAGCAAAGGAATTTGTTCAACCGGATCCGTGGGGGCCGCGGGAAAAACCCGGTTGCCAACCACTCCTCCCGTGTTACTTTTGCTCGCGTGAACATCGTGAAACGAACCATCGCACTGCTGTTCCTGGCGCTTTGGCTGCCAGTCAGCATGCATTGTTCGTTGGAGGCCATTCCGGGCTTCAACCTGCTCGATTGGTGCTGCGACACCGCCGCCCAGCCGTCCGCCAAGGATGATTGCAACCAAGACAACTGCGCCGAAATCGAAGCCGGCCTTTACCGGGTGGAGGACAACCCGACTCTCATGCCGAAACTTGCCGTCGTTCTGGCGAGGGTTTCCCCGTTTGAGCTGTTGCAATTGCCGGCGCCAACCGGCGCCGTTTTTCTCGCTTCCGTTTTGCCTCCGCCTGAACTGGCTGTCACCTGGCAGTTCTCCCGCCGCGCGGCCCTTCCCGTGCGCGCGCCTTCGTTCGTTTCCTAATCAGTCCCTCGCGGGACATCTCCTGACGGAAGCGGTGTGCCTGCACGCCGCAAAGTTCCATTCCTTGACTGGTTTGCGGGTGAGTTTTTATGAAACAAACGTGGATTTGCAGTTTGATCTTATTGGCCGTGCTAAACAGCGCTGCTCGCGGAGCGGAAACGAACGGCGTTTCCGCAACGGCGACCAACGGCGTCTCGCTGGACGCCCTGGTCGCCGAAGCGTTGGCGCGGAATCCGGAGTTGAAATTCTACGAGGCGGAAATCCTCGCGGCGCAAGCAGAACGACGAACCGCGGCGTTGCCAGCCAATCCCGAAGTGAGCGGCAGCTTCGGCCGGAAAGCGGTGCGCGGCGGCGGTTTGGACGCGGAAGGCGTTGCGTGGTCGGTCTCCGCCGCGCAGCCCTTCGAGTGGCCCGGGCGCATCAGCCTGCGCAAGGCGATTGCCAACCGCGAAATCGAACTCGCCGAGCTTGGCCGGGAACGGTTCAAACTCGCGCTCGCGGGCCGGGTGCGGACGCTCGCTTACGGGCTGTTCGCCGCGCAGGAAAAGGCGGCGGCGGCCGGTGAAGTCGCCGAACGATTCAAGTCGCTCCGCGAAGTGCTGGTGCAACGCGACCCCGCCGGCCTCACACCGCTGCTCGAAACGCGCGTCATCGAAGCGACGGAACTGAACGCGCAACGCAAGGCCGGCGAGGCGGCGCTGGCGGTGCAGTCCGCGTTGTTGGAGTTGAACCAACTGCGCGGCGCGCCCACCGACACT
Source organism: uncultured Bifidobacteriaceae bacterium (assembly GCA_964458575.1). Lineage (GTDB taxonomy): Bacteria > Verrucomicrobiota > Verrucomicrobiia > Limisphaerales > JADLHS01 > CAYWMD01. The sequence continues at coordinate 49,576 of CAYWMD010000011.1, forward strand.
CCGCTGTCGGTCGCGCGGCCGAAGTTTGACTTCCGCCCGCTCGGCGACACCGCAACGCTCGCCGCCGCGGCGCGCACGAACAGCTACGAAGTCCGCACGCGCGCTACGGAGTTGGCGCAGCAGGGTTTCCGCGTTGACCTCGCGAAGAACGAGCGTTACCCGACCATCGCGGTCGGGCCGGCGATTTCCGAAGAAACGGCCGGCAGCGAACGCGAGCGGATCATTGGCGTCGCTGTATCGTTGCCGCTGCCGCTTTGGAATCGGAACACCGTCAACCTCGAAGCGGCGAAAGCGCGTCAGATGCAGGCTGAAACTTCCCTCCGCCTCGCCCAACGCGAAGCCGAACGCAAGGCCATCGAAGCCGCGCAAATCTACGAAACCAAACGGCGCGCGATGGCGAAGTGGCGGCCGGATTCGGCGCAGCACTTTAAGGAAGCCGCGGAACTTGCAGATCGTCACTACCGGCTCGGTGCGGTTCCCATTTCCACCTACGTCGAGTTGCAGCAACAATACCTCGAAGCGGTCGAGAGCCTGCTCGACACGCAACGCGAAACGCTCGAAGCCGCCGCGCAACTCGAATTGCTCACCGGCCTGACGCCGCCCTTGGTGAACGCCACCGTCAAGGGGGAGCAGCAGTGAAATCCGAAACCGGTCAACGCCTCCTTTCGCCGGCGGCCACAATCGCGGTTGTGCTCGCGTTGGGCGCGGCGGGTTGCCGCGATGCGGAACCGAAGCCGGCCGCCGCAAATGACGCGGTGCCGGAGTTCAGCGCCAAGAACGGCCTGAGGCTGCCCGAAGCCACGCGCCGGGCGATTGGCCTGGCACTCGTGGACGTAAGCGAGCAAAAGGTGACCGCCAAACTCGAACTGCAACTGCGCATTTACGAGCGCGCGGAAAAAATCGCGCGGGCGACCGGCCTGCTCCACCCCGCGGAGGCGAAGCGTTTGAAAGCCGAACAACCGGTCGAAGTTCACACATCCGATGGGAGGACGCTCGACGGCAAAGTGACCGCGGTGAACGAGCAGTTGCAGAAAGCGACCGGCCAGGTTGAAGTGCTCGTGGAAATTTCCGGACCGGGCGATTCGCCCGGCTTGGGCGCGTTCGTGCGCGCCGCGCTGCCGCTGAATTTCGACCAGACGGTCGTCACGATCCCGCGCGCCGCCTTGCTGCGGTGCAGCGAAGGCCAGTTTGTTTACACCGTCAGCGGCGAGCATTTGGTGCGCACGGCGGTCAAGGTCGGCGCGATGGATTCCGAACGGGTGGAAATCACGGACGGCCTCTATGCCGGCGATCAAATCGCCGCGCAACCGGTCTTGTCGCTTTGGCTCACGGAACTGGCGTCGGTCAAAGGCGGCCAGGCGTGCTGCATCGAACTGCCCAAGGGGAAATGACATGATTCTCCGAACCATCGAGGTTTCACTCCGTCAGCGGGCGCTGGTGTTGCTGGCGACGTTCCTTCTCGTTGCGGTGGGTGTCTGGTCCGCGTTGCGGTTGCCCATTGATTCCGTGCCGGACATCACCAACCCGCAAGTGCTCGTCAACACCGCCGTACCCGCGCTCGCGCCGGAGGAAATCGAAAAACTGGTCACGCTGCCGCTCGAATCGGAGATGGCCGGTCTGCCCGGCATGATCGAACTGCGGTCGCTGTCCAGGTTTGGCCTTTCGCAAATCCGGCTGACGTTCGAGGACGGCGTGGACCTTTACCGCATACGGCAACTGGTGAGCGAACGCCTGTTGCGCTCCGCCGAGAAAATTCCCGCCGGGTTGCAGCCGCAACTCGCCCCCATCACCACCGCGCTCGGCGAGATCTTCTATTACCAGGTTGTATTTCGTTCCGACGCGACCAACAAGCCGCCGACGCGTCACGAACAATTGCAGACGCTCCGTCAGGTTCAAGAATACCTCGTCAGCCCCTTGCTGCGCACCACGCCCGGCATCGCGGAAGTGAACACGTCCGGCGGCTTCGAGCGGCAGATCGTGGTGATGCCCGAGCCGGCGCGGCTGACCAGCGTGGGACTGACCATCGAGGAACTGGCGCGCATTGTCGGCGAGAATACGCAAAACGTCGGCGGCGGACTGATTGAACTGGGCGGCGAACAGATCGTCATCCGCGGCAACAGCCGTGTCAGCACGATCGAGGAGATTGCCGCCATCCCGCTCAAGTTCGGCGCGGGCGTCAAGCCGCTGCTCGTGGGCGACGTGGCGGAACTGGGCATCGGCTCGAGCTTTCGCACCGGCGCTTCGACGATGAACGGCGAGGAAGCCGTGCTGGGGGGAGCGTTGATGATGGCCGGCGGCAACAGCCGCGTGGTGGCCCGGGCCGTGGCGGACCGATTGGGGGCGATTCAGGAAAAACTTCCGCACGGTCTGGAATTGCGTCCGCTTTACAACCGTTCTGATCTTGTGAATCGCACGTTGCACACGGTGGAAACGAACCTGTTCGAAGGCGCGCTGCTGGTTGTGGTTATTTTGTTCGCGCTGCTGGGCAACCTGCGGGCCGCGTTCATCGTCGCGCTGGCTATTCCGCTTTCGATGCTGTTCGCGGTCACGGGCATGGTCGAGAGCCGTGTGTCGGGCAATCTCATGAGTCTCGGCGCAATTGATTTCGGCCTCATCATTGATGGCGCGGTGGTGATGGTCGAAAACATTGTTCGTCACCTTGCCCACAAACAGAAGGAACTGGGCCGCGAGCTCACGGCCCTTGAAAGGATGAACGAAGTGCGCCACTCCGCGACGGAAGTGGCCAACCCGATGTTTTTTGGCGTCGCCATCATCACAGTGGTCTATGTGCCGATACTCGCACTCACGGGCATCGAAGGGAAAATGTTCCGGCCAATGGCGCTGACGGTCGTCTTTGCGCTGGTGGGTTCGCTCGTGCTGGCGCTGACGCTCATGCCGGTGCTGTGTTCGTACCTATTGCGCGGACGAATCCGCGAGAGAGACAACTGGCTGGTGCGCTTCTTCAAAGCGGTTTATGCGCCGCTGCTCGCGTTCGCGCTTCGGTTGCGCTGGCTGGTGGTGCTCACCGCCGTGCTGCTGTTCGGCTCATCGTTGTGGCTTTTCCAACGGCTCGGCGCGGAATTCATCCCGCAGTTGGACGAAGGCACGATGTTGCTCCAATTCATCCGCAGCAGCAGCGCGGGCCTTGGTGCATCGGTGGACTTGCAGCGCAAATCTGAAAAACTTCTGCTCGAAAGATTTCCCGAGGTCGAACGCATCTTCGCGCTGATCGGCACGGCGGAAATCGCCATGGACCCCATGGGACCGAACCTTGCCGACAGTTACGTTGAACTAAAACCCCGCAGCCAGTGGCGCAAAATCGCCGGGCGGCCCATCACGAAAGAGCAGCTCGTCGAACTCATGCGCCGGGAACTGATCGTGAATGTGCCCGGCCAGGCGTTACTGTTCACGCAACCAATCCAAATGCGCTTCAACGAAATGATGGCCGGCGTGCGCGCCGATCTGGCGGTGAAGATTTACGGCGACGATTTCAAGGAACTGGAACGCATCGCCACCGAAATCCGCGATCTGCTCCGGCAGATTCCCGGCGGCGGCGACGTGGAGTTCGACGCCTTTGGCAGATCGCCGCTGTTGGAAATCAAGCCCGACCGCGATGCGTTGCGCCGTTACAATCTGCACGCCGAAGAAATGAATCGCGTCATCGCCGCCGCGCTGGCCGGCGCGGAAGTCGGCAACGTCATCGAAGGCAACCGGCGATTTCCCATCGTTGTGCGGTTGGCGGAAGACGCGCGCCAAAACGTTGATGTGATGAAGCGGCTGCCCGTGCGCACCGAAGAGGGCGGCCTGATGACGTTGGGCCAGGTGGCGCGATTCGAGATGGTCGAACAGGTGGCCGCCATCACCCGCGAGGCCGGCCAACGGCGTGCCGCCATTCTCGTGAACCTGCGCGGCAGGGACGTGGACAGCTACGTGCGCGAGGCGGAGGCGCGGATTAAAACCGAAATCCAGTTTCCGCAGGGCTATACCTTTGAATTCGGCGGCCAGTTCGAGAACCTGCAAGCCGCGCGATTGCGTTTGGGCATCGCCGTGCCGGTGGCGCTGGCGCTCATCTTCGTGCTCATCTTCATGAGTTTCGGCAGCGTGCGGCAGGCGGCGCTGATTTTCGTCTGCGTGCCGCTCGCAGTGACAGGCGGCGTCTTCGCGCTCTGGTTGCGCAACATGCCGTTCACCATCAGCGCGGGAGTCGGATTCATCGCGCTCTCGGGCATCGCCGTGCTTAATGGCATCATGCTCATCAGCTTCGTCAATCAGCTTCGCCGCGAAGGCCGCGATTTGCGCGCTGCCGTGGTTGAAGGCACGCTCACGCGCTTGCGTCCAAAACTCATGACCGCCCTCGTCGCCAGTTTCGGCTTCGTGCCGATGGCCATCGCCACCGGCGCGGGCGCGGAAGTGCAACGTCCGTTGGCGACCGTTGTCATCGGCGGAATCATTTCTTCGACCTTCCTGACGCTCGTTGTGCTTCCGGTGCTTTACGAGTGGCTCGAATCCCGTGGCAGCCGACGTGAGGAGGCTCTGACTGAAACCACAACCGCAGCCGCGAAGGAAGGAGCCTCCTGACGTCGGCTGCTACAAACACGAATATGAAAACACACCTCAAACTCCTGACCCTGGCCGGCCTGCTTTGCGCCGGAATCCTAACCCTCAACGCCGCAGACAAAAAAGAACCCGCCGGCCCGAAAGGCGGGCGTCTGTTGGAAAAGACCCAGCCGCAGGCGGAATTCTTCCTGGAAAAGGACCACACCGTTACTGTCACCTTTTACGACGCAGCGTTGAAACCCGTGCCAGTCACTTCACAAAGTGTCACCGTGATTGCCGACGCCAAAGACGGCAAAGCGACAATCCAATTTGAGAAGAAAGCTGACGTGCTCGTGAGCAAAACGAAGCTGCCCGAGAGCGACGGCTACAACGTGGTGGTGCAATTCAGGCAGAGCGCCGACGTCCGCCCACAGAATTTCCGCTTCAAACTCGACACCCACATCTGCGGCGGTTGCCAGCGGGCCGAATACGCCTGCACCTGCGGTCACTGATCACACCGCCACGGCTGGGTCGTGACGAACACGCTGGTGGCGTTGCGAAGCTTCATCTGGTGTTCAAGATGGACTCCGCGCAAGCTCTCGCACACCATCGGTTCAGCCGCGACCGATGACATCGCCACAGAACTTGCCAAACCCTGATGCCGAACTGGTTCGCCGCGCGAAGGCCGGCGATCTCCCGGCGTTCGAGGAATTGGCCAATCGCCATGAGCGTCAGATTTACACGCTCGCGCTGCGCATCCTCCAGAATCCGCACGATGCCGAGGACATCACACAACAGGCTTTTCTCAGTGCCATCGAGAACCTGAAGAACTTCCGGGAGGAAGCCAGCTTCGCGACGTGGCTGAACCGCATCGCCACCCACGCTGCACTCAAGATCATCCGCAAGCGCAAAGGTCTGGACACGGTTTCATTGGATGAAGCCACCGAACCGCGAGAGGATTACGACTCCATCCCGCATCCGGAATACATCGCGGATTGGCGTGAGTCGCCCGAACGATTGGTTGAGCGCAACGAAACGCTCCGTTTGCTGGACAACGCGCTGGCGCAACTGGACGAAAAGCATCGGCTCGTGTTTCTGTTGCGCGACGTGGAGGGGTTGTCGGTGCGGGAAACCGCCGAGGCGCTCGGTTTGAGTGAAGCCAACGTGAAAGTCCGCTTGCTTCGCGCCCGACTCCAACTCCGCGAACAACTCACCCGCGCTCTCGGCGACCCGGCCAAGCGCATCGAGCGGGGTCACCACCATGAATAATCCGATCCCCCGGTGTACAATCTTTTGTCCCATGTGGGACAAAAGTTTGCAGTCGCCTCGCATTTGCCGGTGCTCCCAACACCTATGAACTCGTCCTTCATCCAGCGCGGCGGCCTGTGGGTGCTCGTTCAATTCATCTTCCTGCTCGCCGTGCTGGTGCTGGCGGTCGTTTATCACGGCGACTGGTCACGGGTCTGGATGACGGTCGCCGGTGCGGGTCTGTTTGCAATCGGAGGGTGCTTTGGTGTCACGGGCGCCCGCGCGTTGGGCAGGGTGCGCACGCCTTTCCCCAAACCGCGTGAAGACAGCCTGTTGATTCAGCACGGCATTTACTCCCGCGTGCGACATCCGCTTTACACCAGCGTCATGCTGCTGTCGTTAGGCTGGGGGTTGGTCTGGCAAAGTTGGGCGGCGTTGGTTGTCGCATTGGCGCAGATTCCGTTCTTTGCGGCCAAGGCCGTTCGCGAAGAGTGCTGGCTGCGCGAGAAGTTTCCTGACTACGAGGATTACGCGAAACGCGTTCCGAGATTTGTTCCCAGGTTGCACATCGCAGGTAAAGTTTGTTTGTAACTTCCCAGCCCGACACGGCTCAATGAAAATCGGGCAGACATGAAGTGCGAAGAACTATTGCAGATGCTGAACGAATACGTGGATGGCACGGTTGACCCGGCCATCTGCGCAGAGTTCGAGAAGCACATGGCGGGCTGCAACCCCTGCCAGGTGGTGGTGGACAACATTCGCAAGACCATCACGCTCTACAAGGATGGTCAGCCGTGCGAAATCCCCTTCCGGGTCCGTGAGCGCCTGCACGCGGCGCTGCGAAACAAGTGGAAGGAGAAACATCCGGTCGCATGAAACTCTTCGCGCAGGTCGTGTGGCTGGTCACCCTGGTTTTCCTCGGTTGTTCCAAGCCGCCCGAACCGCCGCGCAGCCTTGTTGTTCCGCTCGCGACGGAAGTTAAGTTCGAGGCGCTCACCCGCGGCAAGGCGATCGTTTCTGAAACCTTCAGCCTGTTGAGTTCGAATCTGCAATCCGCCATTCAACAGGGCGGGGTGAGCAATGCTCTGCCGTATTGCTCGCTGGCTGCGTCGCCACTGACTTCCGGGATGGCCCAAAAGCACGGCGTCACCATCCGTCGGGTCACCCACAAACCGCGCAATCCGGCGGATCGGGCGGACGATCTTGAACTGGTCGTGCTGAAACAATTTCAAGCCGCGCTGGCCACAACCAATCCACCGCCGCCGGTCGTGACCAATTTCAACGAGGCCACGGCCACGTTCTTCGCGCCCATCGTTTTGAACAACGAGCTTTGTTTGAAATGTCATGGTCAGCCGGGCACGGAGGTCGCGCCTGAAAACCTCGCGGTGATCCAGCGCTTGTATCCGGGCGACGAGGCCACGGGTTTCAAGCTCGGTGATCTGCGCGGCGCCTGGCGGGTTGACTTCCCATTGGCGGTTTTGCGCCGCCAGAATGAATGACATCCAGCGGCGGGCGTCGGTACCTGGGCGGGAAATTGCGAGGGCACTGTGAAAGTATTGGTCGTTGAGGATGAAAAGAAGATCGCGTCTTTTGTCCGGAAAGGACTGGAGGCGCAGGGGTTTGCCGTGGACGTGGCGCTTCGCGGCGACGAGGGATTCACGCTAGCCACAACTCGTCCTTACGATGCCGCCATCCTCGACATCATGCTGCCGGGCCGCGATGGCCTGAGCATCCTGCGCAGCCTTCGCGAGCGGAAAGTCGCGCTGCCGGTCATTCTGCTGACCGCGCGCAGCGAGTTGAATGAGCGCCTCGAAGGCCTCAACCTTGGCGCGGACGATTACCTGACCAAACCCTTTCACATCGAGGAACTCATCGCGCGCCTGCACGCGGTCACGCGTCGCGCGGCCGGCTCGGGTCAGAGCATCCTCACCGTGGCCGATCTCACGCTGAATCTGCTCACCCGCGAAGTCCTGCGGGCCGGACGGCCCATTGAGCTGACGACCCGGGAATTTTCGTTACTGGAACATCTCATGCGTTCTCCCGGTCGCGTGCTGACGCGCATCGAGATCTGCGAGCGCGTCTGGGAATACAACTTCGATCCTGGCACGAATCTGGTGGACGTTTACATCCAGCGTATTCGCAAGAAGGTGGACGGCGACGCGCCGGACAAGCTCATCGAAACCATCCGCGGCGTGGGCTATCGCATCAAGCCGGACAAATGAAACCGCTGCCATCCCGTCTCAAAATCGCCCTGCTCTCCGCCACCATTTCCGGAGTCGTGCTGGTGGTGTTCGGATTGGCCGCGTGGGCGCTCCTCAGCCGGCAAAAGCTTGAAAGCGTGGACACGGAAATTCGTTCTCTCGGTGCGCGACATCCCGGCTGGATCGCGGGTCACGGCAGTTACCAACGGCTGGATGAAGCGCTCGAATTCATTTTCGGAGAAACACACCAAAACCAAATCATCCTGCTCGTTAAAGCCACCGACGGCGCGGTTCAATACACCTCACCGGGCTGGCCGGCTGACCTTGATCCTAAAAAGCTGGATTGCAACCTGCAAAACGATCCCGACGCGGTGACGGTCGGCGCGGCCGGAGGCGGAGGGCTCGGCCGGGGCCGGGGTGGCATGGGACGCGGGCTCGGACCGGGCGCGGGCGGTCAGGTGACCTTCACAAAAGTCCCGAGATTTCAAACTGTGAGCACGTCACGCGGCGAATGGCGACTGGGCATGTTGGGTACGGCGGACACCACGATGGTTATCGGCTTGAACTACGCCAGCGCGCGGACGGAATTGAATCGCATCCGCAATGCGTTCCTGTTCGCGCTGCCGCTTGCGTTGTTTCTGGTCGGCTTGGGCGGATGGATCGTCGCCGGGCGCGCGTTGTGCCCGCTCAAAACCATCGCCGCGACCGCCGAGCACATCACCGCGCGCGGTTTAGACCAACGCATCGCGGATTCTCGCGACAGTCCGGAAACGAGCCGCGTGATTCAGGTGTTGAACCGCATGATGGACCGGTTGGAGGCGAGCTTTCGTCAGGCCACCCGTTTCAGCGCCGACGCTTCGCACGAGCTCAAAACGCCGCTCACGATCATGCAAGGCGAATTAGAAAACGCCCTGCAAGCGGCTGCGCCCGGCTCGGCGGAACAGCAGCTCTTCACCAATCTGCTTGAGGAAACCCAGCGTCTCAGCACCATCACGCGCAGCCTGCTCCTGCTCGCGCAGGCCGACGCCGGCCAGCTCAGGCTGACCCTCGTGCCTGTGGACCTGAGCGCCGAGCTCGACAGCATGATCGAAGATGCCCGCGTGCTCGCCGCCGATGGGCGACTAAAATTCGACGTCCGGCTTGCGCCGCATCTGCGCGTGAACGCCGACCGGGCGCTCCTGCACACGGCGATCTTCAATCTGATTCGCAACGCCATCAAATACAACGAGCCGGATGGCCGGATCGAAGTTCGCCTCGCGGCGGACAAAAGCAATGCCGGGTTGAAGATAGCAAACACCGGCCCGGGAATTTCGGCGGCGGACCAGCCCCGGGTTTTTGAACGCTTCTATCGCGCGAACCGCGCCGGCAGTGCGCGTGCCGATGGCATCGGCCTTGGCCTAAGCCTCGCGCGCGAAATCATTCGTGCGCATGGCGGCGAACTGATGCTCAAGGAAGGCCGCACCGGCTGGACTGTTTTCGAAGTAAAGCTGCCAACGAAGCCACTGCCACGCTCGACAGCCATCGCAGTCGGCACGTGATGGAGTTGGTCCTCGAAGTCGCTCACGAACGCGGTTCAGCGGTCGTCGTCGTTACCCACGACCATCGTTCGGCCGATGTTCGACCGCACATATCAGGCGGTGGCTTGATCCGGCATGGCCAATTTCAGCGTTGGACACTTTCCGCCGCCACGCTTTCGGGGAATTGCTTCGCGATTTCGTCGGGTTGATCGGTGAGCGACCAACCGGTCTTGATGCCCAACACAAACCAGCCGAGCACCACAACGCCGACGCCGAAGATCGTGTCACCGATGACGCGCAACCAGCGGAACGTTTCCATGATGCCCTGTTGCATGAAATCCGCCGAGCGCGCCCACCACATGCCTTCGTTGACGCTGGCCACCGTTTGCATCAGGCCGCGCGGCAGGTCGGAGAGCAACACCATGAGCGCGAGGCCGATATTGATCGCCCAGAACGCGAACGAAAGCGGGCGCGTTCGCCACGTGCGGCGCACGGTGAGGCCCTTGAGGCAAAACAGCATCAGGCCGATGCCCAACATGCCATAAACGCCGAACAACGCCGTGTGTCCGTGAACGGCGGTCGTGTTCAAGCCCTGCATGTAATAGAGCGCAATCGGCGGATTGATGAGAAAGCCGAACAGTCCAGCGCCAACCAGATTCCAAAACGCGACCGCGACGAAACAGTAGATCGGCCAGCGATAGGCCGACACCCATTTCCGCGCGCGGGAAAGCGTGAGGTTTTCGTAGGCCTCAAAACCAATGAGCACCAGCGGCACAACCTCGAGCGCGCTGAACACCGCGCCCAGCGCCATCACCGCCGTCGGCGTGCCGCTGAAGTAAAGATGGTGGAACGTGCCGATGATTCCGCCGGAGAGAAAGATGGTTGTCGAGAACAACACCGCCGCCGTGGCCGTCAAGGTGCGCAACAGTCCCATGCGCGTGAAGAGGAACGCGATAACGACTGTGGCGAAGACTTCAAAGAATCCTTCCACCCACAGATGCACGACCCACCAGCGCCAATACTCGGCGATCGCGTAGTGGGTTTGGCGTCCCCACATCAGGCCCGCGCCGTAGAACAGCGCGATCGCGGTCGAGGCGATCAGGAACAGCGCCAGCAGATGCTTGTGTTCGCCGGGCTTCTTGAACGCCGGCCACATGGCGCGGCCCATCAGGAACAGCCAGACCCACAACCCAACGAACAGGAATAGTTGCCAGAACCTTCCGAGGTCCACGTATTCGTAGCCTTGGTGGCCGAACCAGAAGTTCGCTGCGAGGCCCATCTTTTGCCGCGTGCCAGCCCAGGTGCCGTACATCGAACCGACCACGATGATCAGCAGGCAGACGAACAGGAAGTTCACGCCCGCGCGCTGGAATTTGGGTTCATGCCCGGACACGGCGGGCGCGATGAACAATCCGGTGGCCAACCAGGCCGTGGCGATCCAGAACACGGCGAGTTGCGTGTGCCACGTGCGCGTGACGGAGTAAGGCAGCCATTCGGCCAACGGAATGCCGTAAAAGCCGCTGCCTTCCACGCCGTAATGCGCCGTCACCACGCCCATGATGACCTGGGCCACAATCAGCGCCGCCACAACCCAGAAGTATTTCAGCGTCGCGCGCATTGAAGGCGTTGGCTGTAGTCCGAGCAACGGGTCTTTCTCCGGCAGATCGTGCGGTTGTTCCTCCTTGGTTCTCAGCACGGCGTTATACCACGCCAGCGCCCCGACGCCGGCCAGCAGCAAAACGAAACTGACGACTGACCACAAAACGCTCGAACCGGTCGGCACATTGGCGACGAGCGGTTCGGGCGGCCAGTTTTGCGTGTAGCTGATGTTCTCCCCAGGACGATTCGCGGCGCACGCCCACGCGGCCCAGAAGAAAAATCCCGTGAGTTGATGTCGCCGCCCGTCATCGCGCAGCACGTTGCCGGGAATCGCGTAAGCCTCGCGCAGTTTGGCCAGTTCCGGCGCAGCACTAAACAGTTGCTTGTAATGCTCGGCTACGGCGCGAATTGCCGCCGCGCGGTCGGCGGACACAACCAGTTCGCCGGTGTCCGCCTTGTAAGAGTTGTCGCGCATCTCGGCCTGCAACCGGGCGCGTAACGCCGCCTGGTCCGTCGCCGGAATTTCTTTGTACGGCTTGCCGGATTGTTGATTTGCCCAATGATCCAGCAACCAGACCGATTCGCGGTGCAGCCAGTCCGCCGACCAGTCGGGCGCGACATACGCGCCATGTCCCCACACCGAGCCCATTTGCTGGCCGCCGGCGGATTGCCAGACGTTCTGGCCGTCACGAATTTCCTTGGCAGTGAAAAGAATTGTGCCGTCGGCAGTGACGACCTTTTCTGGAACGGGCGGCATTTTATGATAAATGTCGTTTCCGTAATAGATCAACACGGCAAACGACGCCGCGATGACAACAAACAAGCTGATCCAGAGTTTTCGATAGTTCATAAAGTTGAGTAGTTCATGAGTTAGATGCCCAAGGCCGCGCGCATTTTCGACGGCTGCTTGAGCAAGTCGGCGAGGGAGTAGTCGTCCAGCACAGCGAAAAACGCCGCCGCGGCCTCGTCCAACACGTCCTTCAAACGGCACGCCGAAAAGAGCCGGCATTGGCGGTTTTGCCGGTCGGCACATTCGATCACCCGGTCGGTCTCCTCGCCCAGCCGGACAATGTCGCCCAATTTGATCCGCTCCGCGGGCCGGCCCAGCGTGAAGCCGCCGCCGATGCCGCGATACGTTTCGAGATAGCCGCTGCGCCCGAGGTCATGGACGACTTTGACCAAATGATGACGTGAAATGCCGAACGTGTCGGCGACTTCATCCACCGTGGTGCGTTCTGTCCCGCGCAACGCGGCGTGCATCAACACGCGAAGCGAGTAATCGGAGTATGCGCTCAATTGCATGGCGCACAGATTGGCAGGCGGCGAAAGTGCGCGCAAGCTAAATATGTATTTGCAATACAGTTTTTGATTGCGTAGTCTTTCAACTGTGAATTGGGCAATCGTGGAATCGAACGAGGCGCGTGCTTTCGCCGTGCGGCACCCGGCCGTGGCGGCGTCAGCGCAAGGCTTGCGTCTAACTGTCGGTTGCCGCTGACAAACCAAACACCATGAAGAACATCACCGTTGAAACCACTGTGGGAGAACTCGTCCGCGCCGTGCCGGCCCGCTCGCGCATCTTTGAAAACCTGGGCATTGATTACTGCTGCGGCGGCAAGAAGCCGCTGGCCGAAGTCTGCCGGACCAAGGGACTTGACCCCGCAACGGTGGTGACCATGTTGGACGCGCTGGACACCGTGGCCGAACACGCCCCGGTCAATCCGGATGCGATGACGCTTTCCGAACTCTGCGATCACATCGAGCGGGCGCACCACGACTATCTGCGCGAAGAACTGCCGCGCCTCGATTTCATGACTCGCAAGGTCGCTGCCGTTCACGGCGACCACGAGCCCCGCCTGCACGAGGTGCGCCGGGTGTTCGAGGGATTTCAAGCGGAGATCGCATCACACACGAAGGAGGAGGAGGAACAAGTCTTCCCGGCGATTCGCAAGATGGAATCAGCCAATGGCGACGAGAAGACAGCGGCGGCCTCGCTCCAGACGGCATTTGCCAAACTGGAATCCGAGCATGAAAACGCCGGAGCGGCGCTGGAGCAGTTCGCGCAATTGACCGACGGCCACACGCCGCCGGACTGGGCGTGCAACACCTTCCGCGCGATGTATGACGCACTCGCCAAACTGGAGCGCAACATGCACCAGCACGTGCACAAGGAGAACAACGTCCTGTTCCCGCGGGCGCTGGCGCTGGGAGGCTCGGCATGAGCCACAGCAAATTGCCGTTGGTTTATTCCTGCTCCGGCTCGTCGAGCGCGGCGCAGATGGCCAATCACATCGCGGTCAAGCTGGACCGGCTGCAAGTGGCCGAGATGTCGTGCATCGCGGGCGTCGGCGGCGACGTGAAACCGCTCGTGCGAACCGCCAAATCCGGTCGGCCCATCATTGCGTTGGACGGCTGCCCGCTGCATTGCGCCGCGCAAATCCTCAAGCGCCACGGTCTCAAACCGGACAAGCATTACGATCTCAGCGAACTCGAAGTGAAGAAACGGCAGCACGAGGATTTTGATCCGGCGGAAGCGGCGCGTGTGCTTGAGAAGATCCGACGCGACCTCGCTCCCGCCGAGGATGAATTACGCGAACCCTCCAGCCCGGTGTGTTACTTGAACGAATTCAAGGATTCGTGAGCCCCCGTTTGCAAGCCGATTCCGTGAAGTTGCGCTTCAAACGCGCCTATGAACCACCCGCCGCTGAGGATGGTGAGCGCTACCTGGTGGACCGGCTCTGGCCGCGCGGCTTGAAAACGGAAACTCTGGCCCTGACCGGCTGGCTCAAAGAGGTCGCTCCAAGCGATTCGCTGCGGCGATGGTTTGGACACGATCCGGCGCGTTGGGTGAAGTTTCGTCGCCGCTATCAGGCTGAATTGAAATCGCGGGCAGCCGCGCTCCAGCCCTTGCGCGATGCGGAGAAACGCGGGCCCGTAACATTGGTTTATGGCGCGAAAGACGCACATCACAATCACGCGCTGGTGCTGCGCGAGTTTCTCTTGAAAATGTCATCCTCGGTCCGCAAAGTCCGTGCAGCCCGAAAGCGCCCCTCACCAAAAACATGAACAGTAACTCGACCCGACAGGGACTCTCGACGCGCTGCATTCACGCCGGTACGCATGTCGACCCATCCACCGGCGGCGCGTGCAGTCCCATTTACACCTCCACGGCGTTCGCGTTTCCAAACGCCGCCAACGCCAACATCTACCCGCGTTACTTCAACACGCCCAACCAACGCGTCATCAATCGCAAGCTCGCCGCGCTGGAACAGGGCGAGGACGCGCTGGTATTCGGCTCGGGCATGGCGGCGATTTCGACGTTGTTCTTTGCCTTCCTCAAACCGGGCGATCACGCGGCGTTTCCCGCCGATCTCTACGGTGGCACGCAACAACTAGTCACGAAGGAACTCGTTCGCTTCGGGGTCGAAGTCACGTTTAGCCGCACGGCGGAGGAATTCGCAGCTGCGCTTCGGCCCAGCACCCGGCTGATTTACGTGGAGTCGCCTTCGAATCCACTGCTGCAATGCGTGGACCTCGCCGCCGTCGCCAAGCTCGGAAGCACCCGCGGCGTGTTGACCGCGATTGACAACACCTTTGCCACGCCGATCAATCAAAACCCGCTGCCGCTGGGTTTCGACGCCGTCATCCACAGCGCGACGAAGTACCTGAACGGCCACAGCGACGTGAATGCGGGCGTGATCGTTTCCTCCGCCAACGTGATTCGCCGGCTCACGGAATGCGCCACGAACTACGGTGGCATGTTGGACGCGCACTCGTGCTACCAGCTCGAACGCGGCTTGAAAACGCTCGCGTTGCGGATGCGGCAGCATAACGAGAACGCCGACCGTCTTGCGCGCTTCCTGCAAAAGCATCCCGCCGTCGCGCGCGTAAATTATCCCGGCCTGCCGGAGCATCCGGACCACGCCATCGCCGCGCGGCAGATGCGCGGGTTTGGCGGCATGTTGTCCTTCGAGTTGCGCGATCCCGGTCAGGCGGACAAATTCCTGAGCCGCCTCCGGGTGGTGATGCCCGCGTTGAGCCTGGGCGGTGTGGAAAGTCTCGTCTGCATTCCCAGCCGCACCACGCATCGACTCATGACGGCCGCCGAACGCCAGCGCGCCGGCATCAGCGACGGCCTGGTGCGCGTTTCCGTGGGTATCGAGGACATTGACGATTTGCTGGAGGATTTTACCCAGGCATTGGCGGCAGATTGATTGGGTTGGAGTCCAGCCGCGGCTGCTCTAATCTTGTGGGCATGAGATTGCGTTGGCTTTCGTTGGCGTGGCTTTGGGTTATGGCAGTATTGACCGCACACGCTGCGGTCAGTGTTTCAAACCTCCGCTGTGAGTATCGCGAGAATCCATTGGGCCTCGACACGCCGCAACCGCGGTTCGGCTGGCAACTGACTTCCGACCATCGCGCTGAATTTCAAACGGCCTATCAGATTCTCGCGGCTTCCAGCTCTGCGAAGCTCGCGCGCGGGGAGGCAGATGTCTGGGACAGCGGCAAGGTTGCCTCCGGCGAATCGGTGCACGTGATTTACGCCGGACCGCCGCTGCAATCCGGCCAGCGCGTTTGGTGGAAGGTTCGCGTGTGGGACGCCGCGGGCCGGGCATCGGAGTTCAGCCAACCAGCTTGGTTTGATATGGCTTTGCCCTCGCCGACGGACTGGCGGGCACGGTGGATTCAACGCAAATCCAACGGACCGATTCCCGAAGAGCAAATGTTCGACGATCACCCCGCGCCGCTGTTGCGGAAAGAATTCGCGCTCGAAAGGAAAGTCGCCCGCGCCCGCGCCCACGTGAGCGGCTTGGGTTATTACGAGCTTCGGCTGAATGGCGAAAAAGTCGGCGACCACGTCCTGGATCCGGGTTGGACGAGCTACGGCAAGCGCGTACTTTACTCAACCTACGACGTGACCGCGCAGCTCAAGCGCGGACGCAACGCCCTCGGCATTATGCTCGGCAACGGCTGGTTTAACCCGCTTCCGCTCCGCATGTGGGGTCACATCAACCCGCGCGACGCGCTGGTGATTGGCGAACCGCGCGCGATCCTGCAACTCGTCATCGAATTCGCCGATGGCACGTCGCAGACGATTGTCACCGACGAAACCTGGCGCGCGAGTGATGGACCGGTTCTGCGCAACAGTGTTTACCTCGGTGAAGTCTATGATGCGCGTCGCGAACAACCCGGCTGGGATTCCCCCGGCTTTGACGATTCGCGCTGGGAGACTGCCGTGGCCGCAACCGAACCCAAACTCGGGCCGTTGTGCGCGCAGGATGCACCGCCCATCCGCGTCACGCGCACGCTCAAGCCGGTGAAGCTCACCGAGCCGAAGCCGGGTGTGTTCATTTTTGATTTCGGCCAGAACTTTTCCGGCTGGGCGCAGCTGCGCGTGAGAGGTGAAGCGGGCACGCGCGTGCGGCTGCGCTCGGGCGAACTGCTCTACGACGACGGCACACTCAATGGCATGACCGCCGTGTGCGGCCAGATCAAACGCGGCGGCAAAGATTATCGCTACGACGGCGTCGGCCAGCCGAAAACAGCCTTTCAACTCGATGAATACGTTTTGAAAGGTCGCGGGCTGGAGGTCTTTACGCCGCGATTCACATTCCACGGCTTCCGCTATGTCGAGGTCACGGGTTTTCCCGGCCGGCCAACGCTGGATTCGCTCGAAGGTTTGCGTTTGAACTCGGACGTGGCGAGCGCCGGATCGTTTGAATGTTCGAACGAGATGTTCAACCGCATCCAAACCATGGTGCGGTGGACGGAACTGGCGAACGTGTTCAGCGTCCAGTCCGATTGTCCGCATCGCGAGAAGTTCGGTTACGGCGGCGACATCGTGGCGTCGAGTGAGATGGCCATGTTGAACTTCGACATGGCACGATTTTACGCCAAGGCCGCGCAGGACCTGGCGGACGACGTCCGGACCAACGGAGGCTTCACGGAGACGGCGCCGTTCGTCGGCATCAGCGATCAAGGTTTGGGCGACAAGTCCGGCCCGATTGGTTGGGGCACGGCGCAGCCGCTTCTGCTTCTCCAACTGCGGCAGTATTATGGCGAGCAGTTGTTGCTGGAGCAGCAATATGAAGCAACGAAGAAGTGGCTCGCGCTGCTGCAATCCAAGTCCCGGGACGGCATCCTCGACAACGGCATCAGCGATCATGAGAGCCTTGTGCCCAAGCCGCGCGCGCTCACCGGCACGGCATTTTATTACTTCAACGCGAAATTGTTTGAACAACTCGCCCTTGCCCTGGGCCGGACAGCCGATGCGCAACATGCCTCCGCGCTCGCCGATCAGATCAAGTCCGCGTTCAACAAAAAATTCCTCGAACCCGGCACGGGCCGCTACGACATCGCCTCGCAAGCCTGCCAGGGCTTTGCGCTTTACCACGGCCTCGCGCCCGCGGAGGAGCAACCGCGCGTGCTCGACGTGTTGCTGCGCGACATAGCCGGCCATGGGCAGCATCTCACCACGGGCATTTTTGGGACGAAATACATGCTCGACGCCCTGACGACTGCCGGGCGGGCGGACGTGGCGTGCGACATCGTGAACCAACGCACCTTTCCGGGTTGGGGTCACATGCTGGAACGGGGCGCGACAACGCTCTGGGAACATTGGGAATTCAGCGACAACACTTTTTCGCATAACCATCCGATGTTCGGGTCGGTGAGCGAATGGTTTTACAAGGCGCTGGCCGGTATCCAACCCGCGCCGGACGCGGTGGGCTTCGACAAAATTCTCATCAAGCCGCAACCCGTGGGCAATCTCCGCTGGGTGCGCGCGAGACACGAGACCGTGCGCGGCCGGATCGTGAGCGAGTGGACGAACGTGGGCGGCGAGTTCAAACTGCGGGTGCGCATTCCCGCCAACGCCTCCGCGCTGGTGTCGGTTCCAAGCAAGGACGCGAGCCGCGTGACCGAAAGCGGCAGACCCGCGGTTAATGCGCCAAGTGTGAAGTTCATTCGCATGGAAGGAAGCTCTGCTCTCTTTGCCGTCGGTTCGGGTGAATACGAATTCGTGGCGCGCTAGACGTGGCTTAGCAGCGTAACCGCTGATGTGAAGAGCTGGAAACAATCAGCTCTCCTGCTCCTCGATCGCATTGCTTCAGACCGATTGGTTTCACGGATTACAAAACTGTAATCAGCCCAAGCGGGCACTGTTCATCTGCCTCTGCTCTATTGTTGTGGAAGGGCGCTACAGGTTGCGCCGGACCAGAGACGACAACAACAAACGAAAGAAAGATGACAGTTATGAAACTCAACCTCCTCACAGTGATCGCCGTCGCCGGAATGCTGGCGGCCGGCACAACCTTCGCCCAGGACAATTCCCGCGCCGGCCGATGCGGCCAGGGCCGCGGCTACGGCGGTCCGCCGCAGTCGAATGAAGAGCGGGCGGCACGTCAGGCTGCATGTCTGGAAAAGAACGGCGGCGTTTGCCCGCAAGGCGGTCCGCGGGCGGAATGTCCCGGTTATGGCCAGGGTCAGGGCGGTGGACGCGGCAATGGCCAATGCAATCGCCGCGGTTTGCGCGACGGCACCGGGCCACGCAGCGCGGATGGAACTTGCCCGCTCGGCAACACGCCCCGCCCGGGCGCCAAACGCCAATAACCAGGCGACCGGCGACACCCGGATGCGTTCGCACGACGCATCCGGGGTGTAACCTTTCTGTCTTTGCCGGCTCGGTTCTGGCATAGACGTATGAATACGATTGCCGAACTGAACGAAGAAAACTTTGATCAAGCCATCGCTGAAGCGGGCACGCCGCTGGTTGTGGATGTTTACGCGCCGTGGTGCGGGCCGTGCAAAATGCTCGCGCCGCTTTTGGAGCGACTGGCCGGTGATCTCGCCGGGCGCATCCAGTTCTTCAAGATCAACGTGGACGAAGCGCCCGGCGTGGCCGGACGTTTTGAGATCGCCGGTGTTCCCACGCTGCTGTTTTTCAATCAGGGTGAACTGTGCGATACCATCGTGGGACTCGCTCCCCCGCAAACTTTGGTTCGGAAACTGGAAGCGTTGGCGGCCAAACCTGCGGAGGCGAGTGTATGATTACGTTGGTTGCGAGCTTGTTGATCGGTGGCGGTTTCGGCGCATTGCTTGGTCGCCTCGGTCTCGGCAAGTCCGGCGCTGGGTCATTGTCGAACAATTGGAAACGTAGCGCGGTTTATGGTGCGGCGCTCGGTTTTGTCATCTACGCCGCGTCCGGCTGTGGTGGGGGACCCGAGCAACCCCCAAAAAACATGAAGGCGATTGCCGAAGCGAACTTCGAGACCGAAGTCACCCAGGCCAAGATGCCGGTCGTCGTGGACTTTTACGCTCCCTGGTGCGGCCCGTGCAAAGTGCTTTCGCCGCGGCTGGATGCGCTGGCCGGCAAATATTCCGGCAAGATCAAGTTTGTCCAGGTGAACGTGGATGAGTCGCCGACGCTGTCGCAGAAATTTAACGTGCAGGCCATTCCCACCGTTGTGTTCTTCGGCGCGGATGGCAAACCCGTGACGACCACGGTCGGTCTGGTTTCCGAAGATACGCTGCGCGCGAAACTGGAGGCCCTGCTGGGCAAGTAGGCACGGGCCGACGCTTCATCTGGCTGGAACGAACATGAATTCTCGGCGATTGGTCATCGTGGGCGGCGTGGCCGGCGGCGCCAGCGCGGCGGCCCGAGCGCGGCGCTTGTGCGAAAAGTGCGAAATCATCGTCTTCGAACGCGGTCGGCACGTTTCGTTCGCCAATTGCGGTCTGCCCTACTTCGTCGGTGGCGAAATCGTTGAGCAGGATTCGTTGCTCCTGCAAACGCCGGACACGCTGCGCGCCCGGTTCAATCTCGATGTGCGTGTGAACACCGAGGTCGTGGCGATTGATCGCGCACGGCAGGTCGTCAGGGTGCGCGAGTTGACGACGACCCGCGAATACGATCAGCCTTATGACTCGCTGGTGTTGTCCACCGGCGCGTCGCCGCTCAAACCTCCAATCCCGGGCATTGATCGCCCCGGCCATTTCACCGTGCGCAACGTCCCCGACGTGGAACACATCATGGCGTGGATCAAGGATTGCCCGCCCCGTGAAATAACTTCTGCCGATGCTGGGGCCAACACTGAAAGTTCTGTTTCGCGGGGCAAGGCCTGTCGCGCGGTGGTGGTGGGTGGAGGTTACATCGGCTTGGAGATGGCGGAGCAACTCAAACATTGCGGCTTGGGTGTGACGGTCGTCGAGGCGTTGCCGCAGGTCATGGCCCCACTCGATCCGGAAATGGCCGCGTGGCTGCACGCCGAACTCAAAGCCAACGGCGTCACGCTGCACCTCGGCGATTCCGTCGCGGCGTTTGAAGCACCGCAAGCCGGCGAAACCGCCCGGGCGTCGGTCGTTGTGCTCAAGAGCGGCAAGCGCATCGAGGCCGACACGGTGGTGCTGGGTTTGGGGGTGCGTCCGGAAACGTCGCTCGCGAAAAATGCCGGCCTCGAACTTGGTGGGCTCGGTGGCATTCGCGTGAACGACCACATGCAGACCAGCGACACGAAGATTTATGCGGTTGGTGATGCGGTGGAAGTGCGCGACCGGATTACCGGGGCTTGGGGTATCATTCCGCTGGCCGGCCCAGCGAACCGGCAAGGACGCATCGCAGCCGACAATATCTTTGGCCGGCCATCGCGCTACAAAAGTACGCAAGGCACGGCAATCCTGCGCTTGTTCAAGTTGAGCGCCGGCTGCACGGGTGCGAATGAAAGAGCGCTGCGCAAAGCGGGCATTCCGTTTCAGGCGCTGCACCTGCATCCCGGGTCGCACGCGGGTTATTATCCCGGCGCGGAACCCATCGCGATGAAAATCCTGTTCGCGCCGGACACGGGCCAATTGCTGGGCGCACAGGCCGTCGGGCCCGAGGGCGTGGACAAGCGGATCGACGTGTTTGCCACGGCCCTCAGGGGAAACATGACCGTGCATGATCTCGCCGAACTGGAGCTGGCCTACGCGCCGCCGTTCGGCTCGGCGAAGGACCCGGTCAACACGGCCGGCATGGCCGCGCAAAACGTGCTGGCCGGTGATGTCACCCTCGCGCAGTGGAATGAACTGGAACCCCTCACCCGACCTTCGGCCACCCTCTCCCCATCCGATGGGGAGAGGGACGGGGTGAGGGGAACTCCGTTTCTCCTCGACGTGCGCCGGCTCGATGAGCGGGCCAAGGGTTTTATCCCTGGCTCGATTCACATCCCGCTCGACGAGTTGCGCGCTCGAATGAACGAGCTGCCGCGCGATCGGGAGATCGTCGTACACTGCCAGAGCGGACAACGTTCGTATTTCGCGTGCCGCATCTTGTCGCAGCATGGCTTCCAGGTCCGCAACCTGACGGGTTCGTATCGCACCTGGAAGACCGCCGTCGGCGCACAGTAACTTTAACCATGAATTGGACCATTGTTTGGATCGCGGGCATTGCCCTGGTGGTGGTGATTCTGCTGAAACGAGCCGCGTCGGCCTCGCCCGAGGTGTTGCGCAAGCATTTGCAGGAAGGCGCGCTGGTGATAGACGTGCGTACGCGGGAGGAGTTTCGCGGCGAACGCGTGCACGTCGCCGTGAACATTCCGCTCGACGAATTGGCGCAAAGAGTTCCGCGCGAGGTGCCCGACAAAAACCGAGTTCTTTTGCTGCACTGCCAGAGCGGAATGCGCAGCCGCAACGGGCAACGTCAACTTCAGCGTCTGGGTTACACCCAAGTCTTCAATCTCGGTTCGCTCGCCCGCGCGAAACAAATTTTAAAAGGCGTGCCTCGTTCGTGACTCGCGTTGTGCCCGGTTCAGCAGGTGAAATCGTACCGGCTACCGACGCCGCCAAGGGTGCATCGGTCGCCGAGATGAAATCGCAGCGCAACCGTCGCGGCCCAACCGGTGCAGTGCATCGGCACGAGCAAACGGATGCCGTGTTGTTCCAAGGCGACGAGGGTCTTCTGGATTCGTTCCGGCGAGGTGTTCAGCAAGTGCATCCCGCCCAGAACAGCGTGGAACTGATGCGCTCCGGTCAGCCGCACCACCTGCCGGACCGTGAAGCGCCGGGAATGGGTACCGATGAATGCGGTGTTGGACGAACTCAAGCTGAAGCTCGCGAGCCGCCCGGATTACATCACCTTGAGCGGTTCGGGCGAACCGACGTTGCACTCGCGCCTGGGAGAAATCATTGAGCACATCCAAGCCATGACCGCCGTGCCCGTCGCCGTGCTGACCAACGGCTCGTTGCTCTGGCAGAAAGAGGTGCGTGAGGAACTGGCGCTGGCGGACGTCGTGTTGCCGTCGCTTGACGCGCCCGATCCGGACCGGTTCGAGTTGATCAACCGTCCCCATCCGGACATCACCTTTGACCGACTGCTGGACGGCTTGCAGGCGCTTCGCCGTGAATTCGCCGGACAATACTGGCTCGAAGTGATGCTGCTGGATGGTTACACAACCTTGCCTCCACAAATCCGGAAACTGGCGAAGTACGCGCGGCGCATCCGGCCGGACAAGGTGCAGTTGAACACGGCCGTGCGTCCGCCCGCGGAAGAATACGCGATGGCCGTACCGCCACAACGGCTGGCGGAGATCACCGAGGAGTTCGGTCTCAATGCGGAAGTGGTGGCGGAGCATCGCCCGTGGCGGAAGACGCTGGAATCGCGCGCGTCGGAGGAAAGCCTCCTTGCATTGTTGTGCCGCCGACCCTGCACTTTGGTGGATATTGCCCAAGGGCTATCTTTAAAGCCGGTCGAAGTGGCGAAGCTTCTGGCTGGTTTGCAGTCGAAGGGCAAAGTGCTCCGTGAGCAGCGCGCCACACGGCATTACTACCGCGCGGCGGTTGGTTCGCCCCGCCGCAAATCATGTGACGCCAAGTCTCAAGGTGAGCCGCCGCATCCCGTTGCGCCATGAATGCCAATCTCGAATGCTTCCCGTGCATGTTGCGCCAGACGCGCGAGGCCATCGCTTACACCGGACTGGATACGAACGCGGGTTTCCAGTTACTCCAGCAGGTCATGCGGCTGATGAGTGAACTGGATTGGGTGCAACCGCCTCCTGTGCTCGGGCAAAAAGTGCATCGGCTCATTCGAGAATTGACCGGCAGTTCCGATCCCTACGCCCGCGTCAAGGAACGGATGAATTTACTGGCGGCAAGGATGTATCCGCTTTGGCACGACATTTTCCGGCAGGCTCACGAGCCGTTGGATGCGGCCGTCAGGCTGGCCATCATCGGAAACTTGCTGGATGTCGGCGCAAAAACCCAGATGGATGATTGCGCCCTGCACGCGGCGTTTGAGTCGGCGTTGTCCGCACCACTGCGTGGCTCGCTGGAGGAACTGGCCGAAGCCATCCCGCGCGCCCGCTCGATTCTTTACCTGGCCGACAACGCGGGCGAAATCGTCTTCGATCGTGATCTGCTCGCGCACTTGCCGCTCGGCAATTTTACGGTCGCTGTGCGTGGCAGCCCGGTGCTCAACGACGTCACATTGGCCGACGCCGAGCAGGCGGGTTTGACGGATTTCTGCGAAGTCATTCCAAACGGATCAGACGCTCCCGGGACTGTGCTGGCGGATTGTTCAGCAATGTTCCGGGAACGATTTGCCGCTGCCGACCTGATCATTGCCAAGGGGCAGGGCAATTACGAGAGCCTCGCTGGCGTGGACAAGGAGATTTTCTTCCTCCTCAAGATCAAATGCGACGTGTTAAGCCGTGACCTCGGCTGTCCGCGGGGCAGTCTGGTGCTGCACCATCAACGACCGGCTTCGCGGTCCACCGATAATGAAGGTTTCCTCCAGAACCGCGGGATTGTCCCGATCAAAACATGAAGAATTCATTTGCCAACCCGCCCGAAACCAAGCCTCTGGCGCGAGAACCGGCTGGGACTCAATCCGGGATCGCTCGTTTGAGTTTGGTGGTTTACCCTGACCAGGTCCTGCGCACCGTGTGTCACCCGGTCGAACGTTTCGACAGCACACTCAGCGACGTTGCCGACGAAATGCTGACCTTGATGCAACAGCACCGGGGCGTTGGTCTGGCGGCGCCGCAAGTGGGTTTGCGCCAGCGTTTAATCGTCTGCGGTCTCGAGGATCGGTTGTTCGCGTTGACAAATTTTGAGGTCAAGGATTTTTTCCGAGCCGCGCGATTTTGTCGAGGGTTGCTTAAGCCTGCCGGGCGTGCAGGTCAACGTGCAACGGCCGGAACGCATCCGGGTCACGGGCTACGACGTGCATGGTCGAAGGCGCAGTTTCGGCGCGGTGGGACTTTGGGCGCGCGTGATCCAACACGAACTGGATCATCTGAACGGTGTGCTGATTTGTGACTACCAGCATCCCGAAGTGGAAAATTGCGCGCACTGCCCGTTGGAGTTGCCGGCTGAATTGATTGAAATGCGCAAACACGAATCACGGCCAAAATCATCGCGCTGACCAACCATGAAACTGATACTCCAACCCATCGGTATGATTCACTCCCCGCACCAACGAGCGGAGGGTACACCCATCCAGCCGCGTTGGGCGGCGGGCGTGGAAGGAACTGTGGAGGTGTTGCCGCAGTTTGCGGCCGGGCTGCGCGACCTCGAAGGTTTCGAGCGGGTCTGGCTGTTGTTCTGGTGCGACCGGGCGCGCGAGGCAAAACTGGAAGTGATTCCGTATCGCGACAACCAAACTCACGGCGTGTTCGCCACGCGCGCCCCGAGCCGGCCCAATCCGATTGGCCTGTCGTGCGTGCGGTTGCTCGGCATCGAAGGCGCGATCCTTCGCATCACGGACGTGGACATGCTGGACGGCACGCCGCTGCTGGACATCAAACCCTACCTGCCCGATTGCGATGTATTCCCGGTGGAACGCATCGGCTGGTACGCGAACGCGCGCGAACGAACCCAGGCGGACGGTCGTTTCGTGGAAGATTCTCAAATCGTTTACTGACATGCGCAATCCACGACCATCGCAGACGGATTTGAAGCTGGCCTGGGTCTGCCGGCATTGCCCGGTTTGCCGGCGCGCCCGGCGGCGACAACGCGGTTTCGCTTTCTGGCTGGTGCGAAAAGTTGAAGCCAGCCTGTGCCCATTCTGCCGCGCTTACGAACGCGTTCATGGGCGGAAGGCGCATGGCGTGCTGGGCCACGATCATTCTGCTTCCACACAACCAAAAACTCCGCGGGCGGCATGAAGGAAACTTCCAAGGCGGCAAAAGCCGGCTGGCGCGTCATCGGGCGCAGCCTGTTGTTGGTTCTGCTTGCGATTGGCGGCGGAATCATCGCGCTGTGGTTAAAGTCGGCGTTTGCCATCGCGGCCATGGCGTTGGTTGCCGCCTGGCTTTTCTTCTCCATATTCACCCTCTGGTTTTTTCGCGACCCGGACGCCCGCGTGCCCACCGCGCCCGACGCGGTGGTGTCGCCGGCCCACGGCCTGGTGGATTGTGTGGAGGAAAACACAGAACCGGAATTCCTGGGCGGCAGGTATCACCGCATCTCGATCTTCCTTTCTGTATTGGACGTGCATGTTCAAAACGCGCCCGTGGCGGGGAAAGTCGTTTTCCTCAAACATCAACCTGGCCGGTTCCTGAGCGCGCTGAAGACCGAATCGGCGCATTGCAACGAGAACATTCTCATGGTGATCGAGTCGGGCGAATGTCCCGGCGACCGTATCGCCGTGCGTCAGATTGCCGGGGTACTGGCGCGCCGGATGGTTGCGTGGGTCAACATCGGCGACGGCGTTGCACGCGGACAACGGCTGGGTTTGATTCAATATGGATCGCGCTGCGACCTCTACGTGCCCCTGACGGCTCAAGTTGTGGTCCAGCCCGGTGACCAGGTGGTGGGCGGGGAAACCGTGGTCGCGATGCGAAAGCGGCCCGTCCCAATCTCATAAACTCATCCGCGGAGGGAAGTATTGTCTTTCGCGCGAGATTCGCGTTTACAATCTCGGGGTCACGGGTCGAAACGGACGTGAATTTAGTCTCGCGCCAACACCAATCCTGGGGTATTACCGGCGGCGTGCGGGCACAAACGGCGCTCTGATTTTCATGGACACAAACGTCATTTCACCGACCGGAATGTTGGTGATTTACTGCGTGCTGGCCTTGCTGGCGGCGCTGGCGGGCGGCGCGTTGCCCGTGATTTTGCGCCTGACCCACACCGGCTTGCAGGTGGCGGTGAGTTTGGTTGCCGGCTTGATGCTGGGTCTGGCACTGATCGGATTGCTGCCGCACGCGCTGGATACTTCCGGTTCGACGCATCAAATCCTGCTGTGCCTGCTGGGCGGATTCGTCGTGATGTTCTTGCTCCAGCGCTTTCTGCCGTTTCATCATCACGACGTCATCGAGGGCAACCCGCTGGAGCCGTGCGGTCACACCCATTCGCTGGCGGAGCGTTCGGCCCGCAGTTTGAGTTGGGTGGGAGTCGCGCTGGGGTTGTCGCTGCATTCCATCTTCGACGGCCTGGCGATCGCCGCCGCCGTGGCCGTGGGCGCGCAGGCCAACCACAATGCGCTCGGCCTGGGCGCGGCCCTGGCGGTCATCCTGCACAAGCCTTTCAGCGCAATGGCCATCAGCACGCTCATGCTGGCGGGCCGGGCATCGCGAAGCTCGCAACGGCTTGTGAACCTGGCGTTCGCGCTTGTCACACCGCTGGGCGCGCTGCTCTTTTTCCTGGGCGCTGCGCCTCTGGCCAATTCGCATCCGGGCTGGTTGGGCGCCGCGCTGGCGTTTTGCGCCGGGACATTCCTGTGCATTGCCTGCGCCGACCTGTTGCCGGAATTGCAATTTCACAGCCATGACCGCGTGCGTCTCTCCATCGCGCTGCTGGCCGGAATCGGTGTCGCGTTGTTGATCGCCCGCTATGGCCACGTGGAACACGACCATGAGCATGAACCCAAAGGGCCGGACGTTTCCGCGACGCCTCTAACTCCGGCTGTTTACTCGCTTAGGTCTGGTCCGGCCGAAGCGCAGACTGGGAGTTTGCTGTTTCGCCGACTGGCGGTCGGCAATTATACACCTCGCAGGTTGCCAACCTGCGATACGGCAGACTGCCAATCTGCGTTACGAGAAAAGAGTTTTGCGCCGCACCCATTTTCGCCCTTGAACTTTTCCCTCTCGCCATGGATGTCCTGACCCTATCGCGCATTCAGTTCGCGGCCACGATCTCGTTTCATTACATCTATCCGCCGTTAAGCATCGGGTTGGGCGTGGTGCTGGTCATCATGGAAGCGCTGTGGCTCAAGACGAAGAATCCGCTCTATCACCAGATGGCGCGGTTCTGGACGAAGGTCTTCGCGCTCACCTTCGCCATTGGCGTCGCGACCGGTATCGTGATGGAGTTTGAATTCGGCACGAACTGGGCAACCTATTCGCGATTCGTGGGTGATGTTTTCGGCAGCGCACTGGCGGCGGAAGGCATCTTTGCGTTTTTCCTCGAATCCGGTTTCCTGGCCATTCTGTTGTTCGGCTGGGACAAGGTCGGACGCAAGATGCATTTCTTCGCGACGTGCATGGTTTGTCTGGGCGCGCACTTCAGCGCCATCTGGATCGTCGTCGCCAACTCGTGGATGCAGACGCCCGCCGGTTATCATATCGTGCAGACCGCCAACGGCCCGCGCGCGGAGATCACGGACTTTTGGGCGATGGTGTTCAATCCGTCCTCGATGGACCGGTTGTTTCACACGTTGTGCGGGGCGTGGCAGGCGGGCGCGTTTCTCGTCGTCAGCGTCAGCGCGTGGTATTTGCTGAAGCAAAGGCACGAGCTGTTTGCCAGGGCCTCCATGCGCGTCGGCCTGGTTGTGGGGGTGGTGGCTTCGGTGCTGTCCCTGGTCACCGGCGACTTCAGCGCGAAGGGCGTGGCAAAAAATCAACCGGCCAAACTGGCGGCGATGGAAGGGCTGTATGAGACAACCACCAACGCCCCGCTCGTGTTGTTCGGCTGGGTGGACGAGAAGAACGAACGC
This sequence comes from uncultured Bifidobacteriaceae bacterium, assembly GCA_964458575.1. Taxonomy (GTDB): domain Bacteria; phylum Verrucomicrobiota; class Verrucomicrobiia; order Limisphaerales; family JADLHS01; genus CAYWMD01. Next base: position 77,583 of record CAYWMD010000011.1, read on the forward strand.
GTCATCGGCCCGGCCATTCCCGGCATGTTGAGCTATCTCACATACGGCGACGCCAGCAAACCCGTGACCGGCCTGAACGAATTCAAACCTGAAGACCGCCCGCCGGTGCAACGCGTGTTTCAGCTCTATCATCTGATGGTGGCCATTGGGTTCGGGATGATCGCGCTGGCAGTTTTTGGCGCATTCTTTTGCTGGCGCGGGATTCTCTTTCAGAAACGCTGGATGCTCTGGCCGCTCGTCCTTTCCGTGCTCGGACCGCAAATCGCCAATCAGGCGGGCTGGTTCACCGCCGAGATGGGTCGGCAACCGTGGATTGTTCAGGGTCTGATGCGCACCTCCGAAGGACTTTCCGCCGTGGTGAAGGCGAATGCTGTGCTCGGGTCACTGGTGCTGTTCACCTTGATCTACCTGCTGCTGTTTGCCGTGTTTATTTATCTGCTCAACGACAAGATCCAGCACGGACCTGACGCGGCGGACCTGACGCCGACCGGCAAGCTGGCGTTGCCGACGCGAAACTGAAACCGCGAATGAACCTGATCGTTAAATCGTTAAATCGTTGCACCGTTGAACCGGCCCACCCGGCCTCCGGCTTTACTGAATTCGGATTGAAGCGGAGTCGTCCTCTCGGTGCGTATCACTCTCCCTCACCCCAGCCATCTCCCGCTGGGAGAGGGAGAATCGTAGCCAGTCTCAAGACAGCCCAGGCAGAATGCTCCACGCTGCACTTTCTCCCATGACCTTCGGCTCGCTCGATCTCAACTCCGTCTGGTTCGTCCTCATCGGCGTGCTGTTCACCGGCTACGCGATGCTCGATGGCTTCGACCTCGGCGTCGGCGCGCTGCATCTGTTCACGAAGAAAGACGAGGAGCGCCGCATCATGCTCAACGCCATCGGTCCGGTGTGGGACGGCAACGAAGTCTGGCTCGTCACCGGCGGCGGCGCTTTGTTCGCCGCGTTTCCGAACGTGTATGCGACGGTATTCTCTGGATTCTATTTCGCCTTCGTGCTGTTGCTCGTGGCGCTGATCTTTCGCGCGGTGGCCATCGAGTTCCGCAGCAAGCAATCCATGCGCTGGTGGCGGCAGATGTGGGACACGGGCTTCGCGGTCGGCAGCGTGTTGTCGAGCTTCCTCATCGGCGTGGCGATGGGCAACATCGCGTGGGGCGTGCCGATTGACGACCACGGCGAATACGCAGGCACATTCTGGACGCTGCTGCGGCCTTACCCGATATTGCTTGGGGTTACGACCGTTTCCCTGTTCATGATGCATGGCGCGATTTACGCCGTGATGAAAACCGAGGGCGAGTTGCAGAAGAAACTTCGCGGTTGGATCAACAACACGATCATTTTCTTCATCATCTGTTACGCCGTCACCACCATGGCCACGCTGCTTTATGTGCCGCACATGGCGGCGCGATTGCGGGCCAATCCATGGCTGTTCAGTTTGGCGCTGGTGAATATGCTGGCCATCGCCAATGTGCCCCGCGAAATCTCGCGCGGGCGCGACTGGCTGGCGTTCGTCTCCTCGTGCGTGGCGATGATTTCGTTGATGGCATTGTTCGGTTTGGAAATGTATCCGAACCTGATCCTGAGCTGGCCCGACCCGGCGAACAGTTTGACGATTCACAACGCCGCGTCGTCGCAAAAGACGCTGGGCATCATGCTGACCATCGCGCTGATCGGCGTGCCGGTGGTGCTGGCCTACACCGTGAGCATCTACTGGATTTTCCGCGGCAAGGTGAAGCTCGACAAAATGAGCTATTGAACCGACCCGAATTCGGGTTGTAACCTTTCAACCGCTTGCGGCTCAGTTAGGGCAGAGATTGTCTATGATCCTGAAACTCATTCTGGGCGTGGTGATTGGCGGCGGACTCGGGTTCGCCTACTACAAATTCATCGGCTGTTCGACGGGCACGTGCCCGCTCACGAGCAATCCGTGGATCAGTTCCATCTACGGCGCAGTCCTGGGAGCGCTCATCGCCACCAGTTTTCGCTGAACCACAACCCCAACGAAAGGCCACCCGCCATGAAAATGCACATGATCATCCGCCGGTTCGCCGGCACGTTCATCCTGTTGAGCCTCGTGCTCGCGCATTATCACAGCCCGAACTGGCTTTGGTTCACCGCGTTCGTCGGCTTCAACCTGCTGCAATCCTCGTTCACGAACTTCTGTCCGCTGGAGATCATCCTCAAAAAGTGCGGCGTCGGCAAAGACGCGGGCAGTTGCTGCGCCGGCGCTGAAGCCCGGATCAGTTCAGCAAAATGAAGTTGCGCACTGGGACACTAGGGTTGTTTTGCGTTCTGGGTTTGACCGCTCAATGCGCCTCGCCCAGTGAGATAGCCCGGGAGGGCAGTTCGCTGGCAGCACCGCGGCGTATCTCACGGGGCGAGCCGTGGACGTTGGAGCATGCCCTCCAGTTCGCGCTCACCAATAGCCCTAACGCCCGGATCGCGGAACATCGCATCGCGTCGGCTCAGGCCGGGTTGGACCGGGCGAATGCCGCGTTCTCTCCGAAGCTGCAGTTCCAATCGAGCTACACCCGCAGCGACAATCCGATGCTCGTCTTCGGCAGCATCCTCAATCAGCGTTCCTACAACGACAATCTGAACTTCAATGACGTTCCGGATCTCGACAACGCCAATGCCCGTGGTGTGCTGACGATGCCGCTTTACGCCGGCGGCCGGAACGTGGCCGGACGCGACGCAGCCAAGGCCAACAGCCAGGCGGCCCGGTTGGACGCGGCCGCCATCCGCAATTCGCTCACGTTTGAAGTCGCGCGCGCTTTTTACACGGTGCAGAAGACGCGGGAATTCATCCAAGCGACCGCCGCCGGCGTGCGCGCCTTTGAAACCAATCTCGCGCTGGCCGAGCGCCGTTTCAACGCCGGCATGTTGCTGAAATCCGATGTTCTCGATGTCGAAGTCCGACTGGCGCAGGCCCGCGAGGAAGCCGTGCGCGCGCGCAACGCCAATACCCTGGCCATCCGCGCCCTGCGGAATTTGCTGGGCATCGAGGACGGCGAATTCGAAGTCAGTGATGCGCCGGCTCGCAGCGAGACCGTTCCTGCGGACTCGACCGGTTTTCGTCAAAGACCGGAACTGGCGGCCAGCGCGCACAAGGTACACGCGGCGGAGGCCGAGGTACGTCAGGCCAGCAGCGGCTACCTGCCGCGTGTGAGCGCGTTTGGCAGTCTCGATTACGATTACGGCACGATTACCGATGGCGATGGCAAAAGCTACACCGCGGGCGCGATGCTCCAATGGGACATTTGGGACGGCCTGGACACGCGGGCCAAGCGACAGGAGGCGAGGGCGAATTTGGAAACCGCGCGCGAGCAGGAACGCCAACTCCGGCTTGCACTCGATCTCGAACTGGAGCAGGCGCGACTGGCTTTGCGGGAAGCCACCGAGCGGCTGGCCGTCACGGAAAAATCCGTGGCGCAGGCTGCCGAGAGCGTGGACCTGACCCGCGCACGGTTTGAGCAGGGCGTCGCGCTGGCCACGCAGCTCATTGACGCTGAGACGGCGCTCACATCAGCCCGCGTCCGGCGCGCCGAAGCCGTCGCCGACAAGGACATTGCCATCGCCGCGCTCCGGAGAGCGTTGGGCTTGTCGCAGCTTTCACCTCAAATTTCGCCCTGATTGAATGAAAACCCATCTCATCCTCACGAGCGGCCTGATTGTGACGGCCACGTGGCTGGCCGGTTGCGGTCATAAGAAGGAATCCGTTTCCGCAGCCCAGCTACCGGCAGCGTCGGTGAAAGTCGCCACGGTCGAGAAGAAGACCCGTACCGCCACCGAAGAAGTCATGGGCACGGTGCGGGCAAAATTGCGCGCGACGCTGGAAGCGAAGGTCAGCGGCCGGATTGAAAAGATGCTCGCGATTCCCGGCCAGACGGTCGAGGCGGGCGAATTGCTTGTGCAGCTGGATGTGCGTGAGATTCAGGCGAAGCTCGATCAGGCGTTGGCAGTCCGCCAGCAGGCCGAGAACGATCTCAAACGTTTCACCGCGTTGTTCGAAGCCAAGAGCCTGACGCAGGCTGATTTCGACAATGCCCAGGCGCGAACCGCCGTCGCGCGGGCCGCCGTCACCGAAGCGGAAACGATGCTGGCTTACACCAAGGTCACGGCGCCGTTTGCCGGCGTCATCACCCGCAAGCGCGCCGACGTGGGCGACCTCGCCACGCCAGGCAAGCCATTGCTTGACATGGAGGATTCGCGATTCCTGCGTCTGGAAGCAGACGTGCCGGAAGCCGTCATCGGCCGGTTAAAGCTGGGGGACAAACTGCCAGTGCGCATCGGTCAGTTGGCCACCGAACTCGAGGGACTGGTCAGCGAAATTGCGCCGGCGGCGGACCCGGCGAGCCGTACGATCACGGTGAAACTGGATCTGCCTGAAACCCCGGGCGCGCGGGCGGGCCAGTTTGGTCGCGTGGCCGCGCCGGTGGGCGAAACCTCCGCGCTCCGCATTCCGGCGAGCGCAGTCATCCAGCGCGGACAAATGCAGATCGTTTTTGTGGTCAACGGCAATTCAGCTCAACTCCGGCTGGTGAAAACGGGTCGCAGCATCGGTTCGGAAGTGGAACTGGTTTCCGGCGTCGAGGCGGGCGAGAAGATCGTGGTCGAAGGCGCGGCAGGTCTGGTGGACGGACAATCGGTGGAGGGGAAATGAGTCGCAGGGGGGAAAGGGAGCAGAGGAGAAAGGGGGAAACGACCCTGAACGTCGTTTTCATCCCCCTTTCTCCTTTTCGCGCTTGCTCCCTTTCGGCTGCGTCGCGCGAGGGCAGGAGGGAAATTCCATGAGCAAACCCGCTCCACTGGGTTTCGCCGGCAAGGTCGCGCGGGCGTTCATTGATTCCAAACTCACGCCGCTCATCGTCATCGCGTCCATCCTGCTCGGTGTGTTTGCGGTCGTCATGTTGCCGCGCGAGGAAGAGCCGCAGATCAAAGTCCCGATGGTGGACGTGATGGTTTCGATGCCCGGCTTCAGCGCGAAGGAAGTCGAGGAGCGCGCGACCACACCCATGGAAAAGTTGTTGTGGGAAATTCCGGGCGTGGAATACATCTACTCGACCTCGCGGTCCGGCGAGAGTCTGGTGATCGTGCGTTTCAAGGTCGGGGAGGACGTCGAAGACAGCCTGGTCAAGTTGAACCAGAAATTGCAATCGAACTTCGACCGCATCCCACACGGCGTTTCGACCCCGTTGATCAAGGCCCGCTCGATTGACGATGTGCCAATCCTCGCGCTCACGTTTCACAGCGCCCATTACGATCACCTGACGTTGCGTCGGTTGGCCGCGCAGGTGGACGACGCGGTGAAGCAGGTGCAGCAGGTCGCCGAAACGACGATCATCGGGGGCGAACGCCGGCAGTTGCGCGTGTTGCTCGATACGGTCCGGCTCGCTTCGCGTAATCTGACCGCCGTCGGTTTGATTCCGATTATGCGGCAGGCGAACAAACAGTTTGTTGCGGGCGAGCTCACGAGCGAGAACAAGGAAATCGTCATCGAGACGGGCGTGTTTCTGCAAACGGCGGAGGACGTCGGCAATGTGGTGGTGGGCGTGTTCGGCGGAAAGCCGGTTTACCTGCGCGAAGTCGCGGAGATTGTGGATGGCGGCGAAGAGCCGAGCCAATACGTCCTGTTTGGATTCGGTGCGGCTAACTTTTCGGATGGTTCTCCCTCACCCCGGCCCTCTCCCGCTGGGAGAGGGGGAATTACAGCCGGTCCCCCCGCAAATGGAAGCGCCGCTCGTTCACCTGCGGCACAGGAAACGGCAAGAGTCGGCGGCACTGACTCCCTCTCCCAGCGGGAGAGGGTTGGAGTGAGGGAGAGTGCAACCGCAACCCGAGTAGCCACAATGGGCGAAGAACCCGCCGTCACGCTTGCCATTGCAAAGCGGCCGGGCGCCAACGCCATCTCCGTCACCGACGAAGTGTTGCGCAAAATTGAAACGCTCAAGGGCCGCCTGATTCCCGCTGAGGTCACGATTTCCATCACGCGAAACTACGGTGAAACCGCCGCCGAAAAATCGAACGAGTTGCTCCTGCACATGGGTATCGCCGTAATCGGTGTGATGGTGCTCATCTGGCTGACGCTCGGCTGGCGCGAATCCGGGATCGTCGGCATTGCGATTCCGGCCACGCTCGCGCTCACGTTGCTCGTTTTCTACCTGCACGGCTTCACGCTGAATCGCATCACGCTCTTCGCGCTGATTTTCAGCATCGGCATCCTGGTGGACGACGCCATCGTGGTGGTGGAAAATATCGTGCGCCATTTTCATCTGCCTTACAACAAAGGCCGCAAGTGGAACGAGATCGCGGTGGAAGCGGTCAGCGAAGTCGGCAACCCGACCATTCTGGCCACCTTCGCAGTGATCGCGGCGGTGTTGCCGATGGCGTTTGTCGGCGGGCTCATGGGGCCATACATGCGGCCGATTCCGATCGGTTCGAGCGCGGCGATGTTCTGGTCGTTGCTCATCGCGTTTATTGTCACGCCCTGGGCGAGCATCCGAATTCTCAAATGGGGCCGTGGCTGCGTTCGTGAGCACGCGGCTGACTTAAAAGCGAACCGGCCGGACAATGGCCGCGGTCTCACGACCGCAGCCACGGCGCATCCCGAAGATTTCTTCACGAAACTTTACCGCCGCGTCATGAGCCCTCTCATCGCCAAGGCCAAGTGGCGTTGGGTGTTTCTCGCCAGCATTGTGGGTTTGCTGCTGATCGCGATGGCGCTGGTCGGCCTCGGTTGGGTGAAGGTCAAGATGCTGCCCTTCGACAACAAGAGCGAATTTCAGATCATTCTCAACATGCCCGAAGGCAGCGCGCTCGAACGCACGGCGCAGGCCGCGCGCGAAATCGCCGCCGCCGTTCGCACCGAACCTGAGGTGACGGATTATCAGATTTACGCGGGCGTGGCGTCACCGTTCAATTTCAACGGACTGGTGCGGCATTATTTCATGCGACGCGGCGCGAACGTGGCGGACATTCAGGTCAACCTCGTGCCCAAGGGCGAGCGCAAGGCCCAGAGCCACGACATCGCCAAGCGAGTTCGCCCGCGCGTGGCGGAGATCGCGAAGAAGTTCGGCGCGCGTTTTGCCGTGGCCGAAGTGCCGCCCGGCCCGCCGGTGTTGCAGACGCTGGTGGCCGAAATCTACGGGCCGGACGAGGCGAGCCGTCATGCGCTGGCGCAGCGGGTGATCGAGATTTTCAAAACCACCGAAGGTGTGGTGGACACGGATTGGTACATCGAGGCCGACCAGCCAAAGGTGCAGTTCGTCATTGATAAACCAAAAGCGGCATTGAGCGGGATCAGCGCCGAGACGATTTCACAGACGCTGGCCATCGCCGTGGGCGGCGAATCGGTGGATTTGCTGCATGACCCGCGCGAGAAGGAGGACGTGAACATCATCGTGCAACTGCCGATTGCCGGCCGGACCAGCCCGGAGGAATTGCTCGCGTTGCGCGTGCGCTCGGGTGACGCCAACGCCCTGCCGGAATCTGGGTCGGCGGCGGGAGTTGCGTCACTGATTCCGTTGCGCGAACTGGTCAAACTGGAGCGCACCATCACCGACAAGAGCATTTATCACAAGAACCTGATGCCCGTAACCTATGTCATCGGCGACGTGGCTGGGGCGGTGGAAAGTCCCGTTTATGCGATTGGAAAAATGAACCAGGCGCTGAAGAAACTGGATGCAACGGCATTCACGGAGCGCGGCACTCTGGGCCGCAGCAGCACCAAAACATCCCGGTCACCTGGCAATCCAGACGTCGCTCAAGCGGATCGACGTGCTGCGGGCGGCACGCCCGCGCTCCGCATCTACAACGCCGCCCAACCCTTCACCGACAACGCGCCGGCGATCAAGTGGGACGGGGAATGGCACATCACCATCGAGGTGTTCCGTGATCTGGGCACGGCGTTCGCCGCGTGTCTGGTGTTGATCTATGTGCTGATGGTCGGCTGGTTCAGGTCTTTTCTAACGCCGATGATTGTGATGATGGCCATTCCATTTTCACTGGTCGGCATCATGCCGGCGCATGGCGCATTGGGCGCGTTCTTCACGGCGACTTCGATGATTGGCTTCATGGCCGGGGCGGGCATCGTGGTCCGCAATTCGATCATCCTTGTGGACTTCATCGAACAACGCCTGCGCGAAAGCATGCCGCTGGCCGAAGCCGTGGTGGATGCGGGCGCGGTGCGATTCCGTCCGATGCTGCTCACCGCACTGGCCGTGGTGGTGGGCGCGAGCGTGATTCTGGCCGACCCGATTTTTCAGGGCCTGGCAATCTCGCTGATGGCCGGAGAAATTGCCTCGTTGCTCATCAGTCGCATGGCGGTGCCGGTGCTTTACTTCATGGCCTACGACAAACCGGCGGTTCGCGGTGCAAGCCAGCCGGCTGACGCCCCCAAACCGGACGCGGCGTAACCGCGGCTACGACTTCGGCAACACGCGTTTCGCCCCCAACAGTGTCTCCGCCCGGCGTTTGTCGAAAAGCGGTGACGCCGGATCGAGACTGCTGATGCGCACACGCTGGGAGGAATGAATGAAAAGTTTATCACCCAGATAAATCCCCACGTGTGTCACGCGCTGAGGCTTGTCACCGCAGGCGCGGTGGCCAAAGAACAGCAGGTCGCCCTTGCGCACGCGCTTCAGGTCGCCGTCCAGCGAAATGTTCACGCCTTGTTCCGCCTGCTGGCTGGCGTTGCGCCGCAACGCAATTCCGTTGAGAAAGAAAGTCAGTTTGGTCAAACCGGAACAGTCGAGTCCGCGCGGCGTGTTCGCGCCCCAAAGATACGGCCGCCCGAGGAATGATTTCGCGGTGCGTTCGATGGAGTCGGGTGTCGCGCGTCGCGATTGTTGCCAGCGGGCGAAATCGGTTGCGGCTGATTTTGGCAGAAAGCCCGTGCGGCGGTCGGGCAGCTCGACCCGATACCAGTTGCCGTCCTCGCCCGTTTTCCTCAGCCGGCAGCCGATGACGACATCCGAAACCGACTCTGCGTCAGGTTTGGGTTGTTCGCGCACGCAATCTTCGAATGCCGTCACGATGAGCAGTGGCGAAGCCTGCCAGGCGTCCACGTCAGCCTTGGTGACCGCGACGAAGGATTCCGTTTCCACCCAGGAGCGATAGTCGTCGTCGGTTTCGGCGTAAAACCAGTGTCCAGACTGTTTCCGCAAGTGCAGGACGCCACCCATAAGAACCTGCGTGCCCAACTCGGATTTGTGACTGGGCAGCTCGTGCGCGCTGGCCACACTTACGCAACCGATCCCCCACGCATCGTCGCCCAGATCACGTTCGGGGGCCTTCTCGGCGGTAACGTCCGTTTCCTTGAGTTGAGTACTTTGACGCATAGATGAACAAGCCGACAGCAAAACCAAGATTCCAATCCAACACCAAGCAACCTGGCGTGGCTTCGACGGCCCGGTCCTCGAATGGCCCGCCGCGATCATGCGCCGCACGACCCGGCACGATTGAGCCGGGACAGAATGTTGGTTCGCATCCGACACCCTGCCACGCGAGGCACCGAGAACAGTTTCATTCCGGGATGAAAGACCAAAGTTATTCACGCGGCGAGCCAAAAAATGTCCCGGGCCTGGAAAAATTGGCGTGCGCCGGTGTCCCGGTTTCAAGTATTTCACATGACGCAGCGAACATGAAATGGTTTGTATCAACGGCCAGTGTGACGACCTTGATCTTCCTGGTCATCGCCTGCGCGGCATTGGCCGACACCAATGTTGCCGCAACCGTCACGGGTCAAACCGGCTATTCCCGCACGCAAGATTCCAAGACGGGCGAGTTTCGCGCCACATGGATTCATTCGCCATATGGCGTCAAGGGTTGGGACTGGGACCAAACCATCGCCGTCCTGAAGAGCAATGGTTTCAACGCCGTCATCGCAAACTTGCTCTCCGCTGGCATGGCATATTACCCGAGCAAGATTCTTCCGGTCAGTCCAATGGTGCTAGAACGGGGCGATCAAATCGCAGAGTGCCTCGCCGCCTGCCGCCAATACGGCATCGAATTGCACGTGTGGAAGGTGAACCACAACTTGTTAAATGCACCGCCGGATTTTCTGGCCCGGCTGCGCGCCGCCGGTCGCACGCAAAAGGACAAACATGGAAAAGACGTGGACTGGCTGTGTCCCTCGCATCCGGAGAATTTTGCGCTCGAACGCGATTCCATGCTCGAAGTCACGCGCAACTACGAAGTGGACGGAATTCATTTTGATTACATCCGCTATCCCAGCCGCGATGCGTGCTTCTGTTCCGGTTGCCGCGAGCGGTTCGAAGAGGCCGCCGGCTTAAAGATCAAGAAGTGGCCGGCTGACGTATTGACCGGCAGGCACGCCGGAACGTTTGCCGACTGGCGACGCGAACAGATCACGCGGCTCGTTCGCGCAGTCAGTGAAGAAGCGCACCAGCTCAAGCCGGGTATCCAAGTCTCCGCGGCGGTTTATGGCGCGTGGAAGGTCACACGCGATTCCATCGGCCAGGACACGCTGGCCTGGATGGCGTCAGGTTATCTCGATTTTGTTTGTCCGATGGATTACGAGGGCGACGATGCCACCTTCGCGCGCCTGGTGCGAACCCAGGCGGCCTTGAACCATCACCGCCTCCCGCTTTATGTCGGTATTGGCGCGCACAAGCTTTCCGGCCCCGAGCAGTTGGTCCGGCAGATTCAAATCAGCCGCCAGCTCGGCGCGGACGGATTTGTGATTTTTCAACTCAACGAAAAGCTGGCGACGCAATTTCTCCCGCATCTGGTTCTTGGAACGAATACCGCCCCTTCCGCTTCATCCGAATGATTCGCCCCATGCACTTTCGTCTCGCCCTTGTCATCCTGACTGTGCTGACCGGGTTTGCCCTGTCCGCCCAGCCGCACGTCTCCAACCGCGCACCGCATTCCGACGAAATCGGCTATCGCCCTGCAGACGGCTCGACGCCGCGCATGAATCCGCCGTCGTTGACCTGGCTGCATGAAACCAATGCGACCACCTATGCCGTGCAATGGAGTCCCCATGCCGACTTTGCGGATGCCGTCACCGTCACGAATCTGACCCTGAACGTTTACACCCATCATACGGTGCTGAAACCTGGACGATATTTCTGGCGCTACCGTTTCACGAACAAAGGCGGAGCATCTTCGAGTTGGAGCCGCGTTCGCAGCTTCAATGTGTCGCCGGACGCAGTTGAATTTCCCATGCCTACGCGCGTCCAGCAGCGGGAACGCGTGCCGCAGGGTCATCCACGGCTGTTCATGCGGCCCGATGATTTGCCCCGGCTCCGCGAACTGGCGCGAGGCCGCGAGGCGAAGGCCTTTGTGGCTTTGCGGGCAGCCGCCGACCGCTACATCGCCGCCGGGCCAACGCCCGAACCCGAACACCTCGGTTCGGCCCGCGACAAGGAGAACAAGGAGCTTGTGAAATACTGGTGGCCCAACCGGCAGCAAACCGAGAAAGCCTGCATCGAAGCCGAGGCGATTGCGTTCGTTTATCTCATCACGCGCGAGCCGAAGTATGCCGAGGCCGCGCGCAAATGGGTCTTGCATCTCGCAGCCTGGGACCCGGATGGGCCGACCAACTTCAAACTGAACTGCGAGGCGGGCAAACCGATGCTCTATCGTTTGCCGCGCGCCTACGACTGGGCGTGGAACGCTTTCAACGAAGCCGACCGGGAAAAAGTCCGCGCCGTGATGAAGCGGCGCGCGCAGGATGCCTGGGACAGCGGCGAGGTCGGGCGCGGTGTCGGCCATTTGAACCGTCCCTTCAACAGCCATGGCAATCGCATCTGGCATAAACTGGCCGAGTGCGCCATCGCTTTCCTCGGTGAGATTCCCGAAGCCGAGACATGGCTCGATTACGCCGTCAACAAATTCTACGCCGCCTATCCGGTGTGGTCCGACGACGACGGCGGGTGGCACGAAGGCGTGAGCTATTGGGGCGGTTACATGAGCAAAGCGGTGACGTGGTTGCAGGTCGCGGATTCCGCGCTGCAAATTGACGGCTTCAAGAAACCGTTCTTTTCGCAGGTTTGCGATTATCCGCTTTATGTCGCACCGCCTAGTTCGCCGAATATGGGTTTCGGCGACCTATCCTACCGGCCGCCGCCGCAAAGCTGGGGTGGCTTCATTGAATATTTTCTACGCGCCGGTCGCAACCACAGCGGGTCTGCGAGCGATCGCGCTGGTTACTGGCGTTGGTGGACCCAGCAATGGAAAATGTCCAGCGAAGCCGGAGTACTCGGTTTTCTCTACGATGCGAAACTGCCGCCGCTTCCGCCCGCGAAGGCGCCGACAGATTTGCCGCCGTCGAAAATCTTCCACGGCATCGGCGTCGCCAGCCTGCACACTACGCTGCTCGACAGCAACGACGACGTGCATCTGTTGTTCAAGTCCAGTCCGTTCGGGGCGCAGAGCCACGGACATAATCCGCAGAACAGTTTCCAACTGAACGCCTACGGCGAAGCGTTGCTGACGACCTGCGTCTATCGCGATTTGCACGGGAGCAAATTCCATTATCAGTGGGCGCACAGCACCAAAGCTCACAACGCCGTGCTGGTAAACGACGAGGGGCAAATTCCACATTCGGCAACTTCCACCGGCGAAATCGTAAACTCCAGGTTGACCCCCGCATGGGATTTCGTGGAAGGCGACGCCGTGGCGGCCTATGGGGGCAGACTGACTCGCGACCGACGCAAGATCGTTTTCGTCAAACCCGATTTGATTGTGATTTGCGATGACCTCGCGGCCCCCGAACCGGCTTCGTTCCAATTCATGCTGCACGCCTTGAGTCCGTTCTCCGTGGACGAAAGTGGTGCGCGCCTGTCCGTGAAGGGAGCCAAGGCCGTCGTCACCGCGCAGTATCTTTCACCGACACCGCTCAATTTTCGTCAATGGGACGGCTACAATCCCAAACCGGACAAGGAATTCCCCAACCAATGGCATGTGGAGGCCGGCACCCGCGAGAAAATCACGAAACTGCGGATGCTGACCGTCATGGTCCCGGAGCGCGCCGGGCAGCAACGCCCATGGCACGCCGAACGACTTGAAAGTGACACCGCCGTCGGCGTCCGGTGGCGGCGCGATGGCAAGACAACGGTTGTGGCCTTTCGGAAAGAGGATCAGGGCCAGGCCTCGTTGGAAGGAATACAGTTTGAAAGCGCCGTGAGCGTGGCGACGCGCGCAGCCCGTTAACCTGGCGAACTCAAAGACCGGCGTCCTTCGCCAACGCGAGAACTTTTTGGTGAAGCACCGGGTTGGCGCCGAGAACGGCGTAACTCCGCAGATATTTCGCGGGGTCTAATTCCAACCGGATGTCATCGCCCTTCAGGTCGGTGAAGCGCCCGCCCGCCTCGGGAAACAGCAGGCACGCCGGAGCGATGTCCCAGATTTTGCAGTGATGATTCAGACAAGCGCCCAGGTGACCGTCCAGCGTGTAACAGAAATCGAGCAGACAATTGGTCAACCGCACGTTGCGCGCGTTCCTGACCAGCAGGCCCATCAGCCGGGTCTGCCGTTCGAGCATTTCGCTCTCGGCACCGACATCCATGCCGTAGGCGCACAACGTGTTGCTCAATTCCTTCTCCGCGCTCATTTTGACACGCTCTCCGTTGCGGAACGCTCCCTTGCCGAGTTCGGCCGTGTAAAGCGCGTCCGTCAAGGGCAGGTACATCGCGGCGAGAACAGGTTTCGCACGTTGCAAAACCGCCACCATCACCCCGAACCACGGCAGCCCCGCGGCGAAGTTTGAAGTGCCGTCGAGCGGATCAATGACCCAGGTAATGTCCGAGCCGCGATGCTGCAAACCCTCTTCCTCGCCCAACAGGTTGTGATCCGGGTGTCGTCGGCGGATCAAATCGGAAATCAGTCGTTCCGACGCGATGTCGGCCGCCGTGACTATGTCGCTGGTATTGCCTTTCCGCCGTGGGCCATCGGTCTTGCCAAAATGTTGCAGCACCAAAGCGCCCGCCTGGCGCACGCATTCGATCAATGTCTCGTTCATCCGACCAGATTGTCGGTATTCAGCCGCCTTTCAGCAAGACGACAACAAACCTGTGCAGGAAGCTTCTTCATGGCGGCGTCTCGGCCGAACAAAAGAAAGAAAGCTGTCGAGCTATTATTCACCGAGTGCCGACATGTTCGTGCCGCCCACCGAACCGCAACGAGCCACGTTTTCAGCCGCTTCCCGCGCGAATGCGCCACCTTTGCCCTTCCTTGATTTGCATCAATACCTGACCACCCTCCATGTGGGATATTCCGACCATGAGCGAACAACCTTTGTTATCATTGGACCGCGAAAAAATCATCTCGCTGGCGGCTGAAACGCAATTTGCGCCCAACGGCATCGTCAGCCGCACCCTGCTGCGCGCGCCAAACGGACGCGTCGTCCTGTTCGGCTTTGCGGAAGGCCAGGAATTGACCGAGCACACCTCGACGCAACAAGCGCTCATCCAGATTCTTTCCGGGGAATGCGACTTCTTCCTCGCCGGCAAGCCGCATGCGATGAAAGCCGGCGACCTGCTTTACATGCCGCCCAACCTGCCGCATGCGGTCAAAGCCACGAAACAGTTCTCCATGGTGCTGACGCTGTTGAAGCCCGCGTAGGAAAACGGGGATTTGCGCTTCGTCTTGCTCGCCTCGGGCCGCGGGATCTGGTAATCGTGTCGCGCCGTGTCGAAAAAGCCTCAGGCCAAAGCGCCGCCGGTTGGGAAATATATTCTCATCGGCGGGTCGTTCGTTGGCGCGTTTGCGCTGGGAGTGGCGCTGGTGTTCTGGTCGGCGAAACGCGAGGACGCCGCAGTCGCCAAGTCCACCGGGCCGAAAGCCGGTGCGAACAATTCCGACGCTGCCATCTTCGCCACCTACGGCACTTCGCCCACCTGCAAGTCGTGCCATGAAGAAGCTTACGCGAATTGGGAACACTCCCATCACGCCCTGGCGGAACGCAAAACAGACCCGATTCTGGATCGAGCCGCGTTCGATCCGCCCTACCGCATCTCGCACGGCTCACAGAAATCGGCAGCGCGCCTGGTTGACGGGAAATTCGAACTCGTCACGCAGGGACCGGGCGGGACCAACCAGCCTTTCGCGGTCACGCGCGTCATCGGCGTGGACCCGTTGCGCCAATACCTGATTCCGTTCGGAGACGGACGGTTGCAGGCGAGCGAGCTTTGCTTCGACCCGAATCACCCGGGCTGGTTCGACGTTTACGGCGAGGAAGACCGCCGCCCCGGCGAGTGGGGACACTGGACCGGTCGCGGCATGAACTGGAACAACATGTGCGGGACATGTCACAACACCCGCTTCCGCAAAAACTATGTCGAACCTTCGGATACCTACGACACGAAGATGGCCGAAATGGGAGTCGGCTGCGAGGCGTGTCACGGCCCGATGGCGGACCACAACGCCTGGCAGGCCCAACATCCGAACAAGACCGGTGACCCCACCGTGCGCAAGATCAAGCGCGAGGAAATGTTCTCCGCCTGCGCCCAATGCCATTCGCGGCGGGCCGAGTTGACGGGCAATTACCATCCCCCCGAAAACTTTTTCGACCATCATCACCTGACCATTCCCGACGAGACGGACCTCTTTTATCCCGACGGGCAGATTCGCGATGAGGATTACGAGGTGACGGCATTTCTCGGCAGCAAGATGCACGCGGCGGGCGTGCGCTGCGTTGACTGTCACGAACCGCACAGCATGAAGGTGCGCGTTCCGGGCAACAACATGTGCTACGTATGCCACGTCGGCCCGGTCATTACGGCAACCAACGGACTGAACACGATGCCGCAGGGGCCGCGAATTGATCCGGAAACCCACAGCCATCACAAGATTGGCGAGCGCGGCGATCTTTGCACCGACTGCCACATGCCGCAAACCGTCTATATGCAACGGCACGCGCGGCACGATCATGGATTTACCATTCCCGACCCGCGGCTGACCAAGGAACTCGGCATCCCCAATGCCTGCAACCGCTGTCACACCGATAAAAGCGCCGACTGGTCGGTGGATTACATCAAGCAATGGTACGGCCCGCGCACCAACGACGCCGTTTTGCTCCGCGCCCGGGCGATTGCCAAGGCCCGCGCCGGTGACCGCACGGCGACCGAGCCGTTGCTGAAAATGGTCCACAACGAAACCAACGCGTTTTGGCGTGCCGTGGCGGCAAACCTGTTGAAGCATGCGAGTGCCGAGCCGAATGTGACGGCCGCGTTGCTCTCGTGCTTGAGCGAAACCAACTCGCTCGTGCGCGCCATGGCGGTGCGGGGACTTGAACCTTTGGTCCGGTCCGGCAACCCGTCGGTCCAGGCGGCGCTGCAGGCGCGACTCAACGACCCGGTTCGTTCCGTGCGGGTCGAAGCCGCGTGGGCACTGCACCACACGCTGGATACGAACTCGATGGCCGGATCGGATTTGCTGACCTATCTGCGCCACAATCTCGATCAACCCGCCGGCGCACTGCAAATGGGCGTGTTTCTGATGGACCGTGGCGACCTGGCCGCAGCACTAGAGTATTTCCGTCGCGCCGTGAAATGGGATCCTTATTCCGCGCCGCTGTTTCACGCGCTGGCCGTGGCCTTGAGCGCCGATGGGAAATCCGCCGAGGCCGTGGATGCCCTGGAAACCGCGTGCCGCCTCGCACCACGCGAAGCCGAATATCAGTTCAAGCTCGGCCTGGCGCTGAACGAAGTAAACCGACTAAATGACGCGGGCGCGGCGTTGAAGAAAGCGACCGAGTTGGATCCGCAATACTCCCGCGCGTGGTATAACCTCGGCTTGGCGTATTCCGCCCAAGGGAAAACCGAACAGGCGATTGAAGCGTTGTTGCGCGCCGAGTCGTTGGACGTGAACACCGCGGAAATTCCCTACGCCCGCGCGACGATCTTGGCCCGGATGGGAAGAAATGACGACGCCCGCCGCGCTGCACAACGGGCCTTGGAGCTAAACGCGAATTTTCAGGCCGCGCGGCAGTTGCTGGAGAATTTAGGACGCTAAACGCTCAATGCCATAGGGCCTCAAGGCCGAGAATCCATTACAGACTATTTACGTCCTGCGATATCCAGCAGAACGCCGCTGGCGAACATAAGAACTCCCGGGCGCGATTGTGCAAGCGCACTTGTGTCGCCCATCCTGTGGCCCTCCTCAGCGGAGCGGGATTGATTCCGCGACGGCCTTCTGAAAAACTGCCGCCGCGTGAAACAGTGCATTGTGACTTTGGACATGGAGGGAGTGCTTACTCCCGAAATCTGGATTGCCGTCGCGGAGCAGACCAAGATCCCGGAACTGCGCCGCACGACCCGCGACGAGCCGGACTACGACCAGCTCATGCGCGGCCGGCTCGCCATTCTCGACCAGCACGGGCTGAAACTTTCGGACATCCAGAACGTCATCGGCACCCTCAACCCGCTGCCGGGCGGAAAGGAGTTTCTCGATGAACTGCGCTCCCTCGTGCAGGTCATCATTCTCTCGGACACCTTCGAGCAATTCGCCACGCCGCTGCTGCGAAAGCTCAACTGGCCCTCGCTGTTATGCCACCGGCTCGTGGTGGAAAACGACCGCATTGTGAACTATCAACTGCGCATCCGTGAACAGAAACGCGAAGCCGTGGCGGCCTTTCGCCGGATGAATTACCACGTCATCAGCGCGGGCGATTCTTACAACGACACCGCCATGCTCGCCGAGGCCAACGTGGGTTTCCTCATCCACGCGCCGGAAAACGTGAAGCAGCAATTCCCGCAGTTCAAACCGGTGGAATCCCACGCGGAGTTGTTGCAGGAAATCAAACGGGCGATGGCGGGATGAAAGCGCAACCGGGCACCGTTCTCATTCCACGGGTGAGGCAAAGAGGTGCGCGCCGTGACCAAGCAAGGCCATGACCGGGCGTCAAAGAATTGAGGCGGCGTTCTCCCGTGATGGCGCGGGGGAACTGCCGGTGGTGATCTGTTATGAGAATGTGTTCATCCGGGATCGCTGGCCGCGGCTGACCTCCTGCCCGTGGTGGTATCTGCAATCCCCGAACGCCAGCCATCAAATCCAGTGGATGCGCGAAGTCGCCGCCCGCATCGGTCAGGATTGGATTCATCTGTTCCCCTTCTGTTCGGCCGACGAACGCGCCGACTTACCGCTCGCAGAACGGGCCGATGGCGTTTATCGAATCAACCCGGATACCGGCGCAGACTGCCAGCTCGCGCCCCCGCAGGTCAGCGGTTGGACCGGGGAAGACCACGTCGAATCCGTGCAGCTTGAACAATTGCCGGAATCGTTCGACGAGGTGGACCGATTGCTGGTGCGAAGTTACGGCGAGAAAATCTTGAGCGATACACCGGATTGCGCCGTTGGCCGTGCAACCCAGGATGCGGCCTCGCAGGTGACCGCCGCCTTGGGCCAGGAGTTTTATCCGTGCCGCCACATCTCAGGGCCGTTTTGGAGTACTTACGGTCTCTGGGGATTCGAAGGCATGATGATGCTGGCAGGCTCACGGCCCGATCTGGTCAAGCACGCGTGCGATCGCATCCTTGCGCGAAACCTGGCCGAAATCCGCGCCTTCGCCCGCCACGGCACGGCGGGAGTCTGGATCGAAGAATGTTTGACGGACGTGTTAAGCCCGGCGGCGTTTGCGGACTTGAACCAGCCCTACATTCGCCGGCTCGTGGAGGAAATTCGCGCCTGCGGCATGAACAGCATTTACTACTTCACCGGCAATCCGGCCGGCAAATGGGACCTGATCACCTCCATCGGGGCGGATGCCTTGTCGCTCGAGGAAAGCAAAAAGAACTTTCGCGTGGACATCGCCGAAGTGGCTGAACGACTGGCCGGAAAGTGCGTGCTGTTGGGCAACCTGGACGCCATGGACGTCCTGCAAAAAGGCAGCGAGGCGGAATTGCGCGCGGAAATCAAACGCCAGTTGCAAGCGGGCCGCGCCAACAAAAGCCGTTTCATCATGAGCCTGGGCAGCCCGGTGACGCCCGAAACTCCGGTCGAACGCGTGCGGCTTTACTGCGACCTGGCCCATGAGTTGGGCCGGTAGCAACTGCATTTCGCCACTTCATCGGCCTTCGATCGTCCTGCAACCGGGCACGCGGCCAATCTTGCCGGCCTGCGAGCAAGAAGCACGAAGCAGGTGAGGGTGGCGAAAAACCACTTCCCTATTTCCTTGGCGGAGATTAAACTGCGTCTGGAATTATTGGGATACCCAATCCAAACCAAGGCCTTTATGAAAATACGGGCACACATCTCTGGCGCGAAACCACCTCGGCACCTGCTGTCCATTTGTCTCTTCTGTTTCTTTGCGGCGCGCACATACGCCGATAATGTGGAGGTAGGCTGGGTGCAGCGTTACACCTCGTACATCACCAATGGCACGGAACAGGCCTACAAGGTTGTGAGCGATACCAACGGCGATATCATTGTCGTCGGTACCGCGGACGAAGGAACGACCTACGCTGATCTGCTCATTCTCAAGTACTCGTCCAACGGAGAATTGCTCTGGACCAACCGCTGCAACGGACCGGCGAACAGTACCGACTCGCCGGAATCCGTGACGGTGGATTCCAGCGGCAACATCTTCGTGACTGGATTCACCCAAAATCTCACCAACAGCGGCACTGTGTTCCTAACGGTAGCTTATTCGAGCGCGGGAACAGCCCTTTGGACGAACTATCACGGTGGCGGGTTCGCTGGTGTCACCGACGATCGCGCCAAAGGCGTGGCCGTGGATGATCAAGGCCGCGTTTTTGTAACGGGCACGGCCGGTAATGCCTTTACCACCCTCGCCTATTCCACCGCCGGGGACGCGCTGTGGACCAACCGTCTCAACGGCTCAGGCATGGCGGTGGCCGTGGACCAGGAGGGCAATGTCTTTGTGACGGGCAGCGACGGCGCCAATTTTGCGACGATAAAATATTCGAACACGGGAACGCCGTTGTGGACCAACCGCTACAACGGACCGACCAACGCCACGGATGCAGCCCAGGCCCTGGCCATCAGCCCGAATGGGGACGTGATTGTAACCGGTATATCGCCCGGGTACGGCACCAGCGATGATTTTGCCACCATCAAGTACTCGAACGCGGGCGCAACGCTGTGGACGCAACGCTACGCGGGATCGGGAAGCAGTTACGACCGGCCGCAAGCCGTGACGGTGGATCGCGAAGGAAACGTGCTCGTGACCGGGTCGTCTGAGAGTGGTTCCAGCGGCTATTACACGACCATCAAGTATTCGAGCGACGGCGTGCCCCTGTGGACAAACCGCCAATACCGGGCCGGCAATTTTACGGCGGGCGCCCACAGCATTGCAACGGATAGCGCCAACAACGTCATCATTTCCGGCTATCCCAGCACCTTGAAGTATTCCAGCGCGGGCGGTTTCCTTTGGATGAACAATTTCACGGGTTACAACGCTCGCGGAATGACAGTGGACGCCAGCGACAATATCATCGTGGCCGGTCTCTCCACTGTGCCCGGGTACGATGCTCTGACCATCAAGTATGCTCCCGAGGGCGGAACATTATGGCAACGAAGCTACAACGGTCTGCGCAACGGGTACGACACCGCGCGGACGGTGGCGGTGGACGGCGGCGGAAATGTCTTCGTGACCGGCTATTCCACCGGCCAGACCAGCGGCAACGATTTTGCCACCGTCAAATACTCGCCCACCGGTCTGCCGCTGTGGACCAACGCTTGCAATGGAACCGGGAACGCGAACGATGAACCCGTCGCGATGGCGGTGAACCAGTTCGGCCTGGTCTTCGTAACCGGTGTGTCTGCGGGTGGGAGCTCGGACTTCGCAACCGTGGCCTATGCCAACGACGGTCATCCGCTGTGGACCAACCGCTTCAACGGTAATCCTGCCTTGGGCAGCCTGGCTGCTGATATGCCCCAAGCGATCGCCACCGACGACGCCGGCAACGTCATTGTGACGGGATACTCCTTTCAGAGTTACGCCGGCAACACCTACGTGACGATCGCCTACTCCTCCGCCGGCGCGCCCTTGTGGACCAACTATTACAAGTTTTCGGCGAACAGCGATGACTACGCCAAAGCGATGACCGTGGCCAGGAACGGGCATGCCTTCGTGACGGGATTTTCGTATAGCCTCCCCGGCTTCGCCGACTACGTGACGATCGCGTATTCGAGCACGGGCGTGCCCTTGTGGACCAACCGCTTCAAAGGCTCGCCCACCACCTACGACTACGCCCAGGCCGTGGCTGCGGACCCGAACGGCAATGTCATCGTCACCGGCATCAGCGGATCCGATCTGGCCACGGTCAAATACTCGGGCGACGGCACACCGCTGTGGACGAATTTCTTTGGCGCGTCGGGCGGCAGTTACGAGTTCGCCCAGGCCGTGAGGACCGACTCCAACGGCGATGTGTTCGTCCTGGGATATTCCGGCACCGACAATCGGGGACGATCCGCCGATTACATAACCATCAAATACTCCAGCGACGGCCGGCCGTTGTGGACAAATGCCTACAGCGAAACAGCGACCAGCAGCGACCGGGCCATCGGCATGGCAGTGGACGAGTTCGGTCATGTCTTTGTCACCGGCTCATCCGCAACCACAACCGGCGATAATGCAGTTACCATCGGATATGCCAGCACCGGGGAAGCCCTGTGGACGAACCGTTATTACCGGACCACCGCCCAGGCGCTGGCTGCAGGTGGCAACGGCAAATTATTCCTGCTCGGAACCGCCAGGACCTCGGGGTCGTCGGATTTTGTCACCCTCAAGTATCTCTACCATTCGCCGCCGGAAATCACGACCCAGCCCGTTGGTCGCACCAATAACGTCGGCACCATGGTGATGTTCAACGTGACCGCCGAAGGCAACGCACCGTTGAGCTATCTGTGGCGAAAGGACGGGGTGAATTTGACCGACGGCAACAACGTTATCGGCGCAATGACTCCCAACCTCACGCTCGCGCAAATCACCACCAACGATGCCGGAATTTATTCTGTCCTCATCACGAACGCCTATGGCCAGGCGCTTGGTTCCAACGCCGTGCTGCGCGTAAATCAATTCCCACATGCGGACGCTTCCGCCACGGTGAGCGTGGTGATTTCCTGCAATTCAAGCAATGCTCCGATCAGCCTGGATGGCTCGCGATCGTCCGATCCGGACGGCGACCCGTTGGGGTTCACGTGGCACCGTGACAGCGCAGCGACAGCTCTGGCCACAGGCCCAGTGGCCCTGGTGACGCTGCCAGTGGGCACGAACACGCTGGTGCTGGCCGTGGACGACGGTTTGGCCCAAGACCAACTGGCTTTCACTGTGGAAGTGATCCCGACCATTGAGGCCGTAGCACGGTTGGAGGCGCGAGTCCGCGCGGAGGTGAGGCAGCCACAACCCTTGTTGGCTTCCCTCTCCGCGGCATTGGCGTCTCTGGAACGGGGCAAACCCATCGCAGCCGTCCTTCAACTGCGAGTTTTCCAA
Organism: uncultured Bifidobacteriaceae bacterium; assembly: GCA_964458575.1. GTDB lineage: Bacteria > Verrucomicrobiota > Verrucomicrobiia > Limisphaerales > JADLHS01 > CAYWMD01. The sequence goes on from CAYWMD010000011.1 coordinate 100,012, forward strand.
ATCAAGGTGCGCGTGCAGGTCGCCCCCCGCGACCCGGCGCTCGCAATGGATCTGATCCGGGACGCGGAGCGAATCATTGACGCCCTGAAGCGCTGCGGGCACGACGCGCAGGGTCACTTCATGCGCTTCGAGCGCCAGAACCACGGCAGAATCTGGATGCAATTTGTGGCGACGCCAGGAGCGGTACACTTCGTCGAGGCGTCAACCGACATGATGGACTGGGAAACAATCGGCCCCGCCACCGATTGCGGTGATGGCGTGTTTGAGTTCGTGGATCCAAGCACCGCGCAACAGCCAATGCGCTTTTATCGGATCGTGTCACCTTAAGCAGCGAACTTTGCATCCTGAAAAGCCGCAGGGACACGTTCCACCTAGGCAATGCCTTTCAATCTCTCATCCCGCGCAAATCCACTTCCCACTTGCGATTCTCCTTTAACACCTGCGCCATCGTCAATCGCGTGCGGCGCTCGGCGGCTTCGCGCCCCAAGATTGCGGCCAGCACGCCGTCCACGGAGCGGCGCACGGTGGGATTGTCGAACCGATCCTCGGTCACGTTTTCATAAAACGTGGCGATGTTCCGCACGACGCCGGCTTCATAGAGATTGGTTGATTCCCCGCTGAACGCATCGTCATAACTCTTTAACTTCACCGGGCCGGCGTAGGTGAGGACGGCGTTGCCGGTCACGCCGGAGATGCGGCAACTCAGTTCGCTCGGCAAATAATTCGGCAACGCCTGGCCGAAATGATCGTGGACGATGCCGTTTTCATACTCGAACGTGACGGCACATACATCGTGTGCGTCGCCGTGCGGATTGGGACGACAGATGCGCGACCCGCCGCCGGCCGCGATGGGACGTTGACCGATCACCCACAACGCCGCGTCCAGCGCGTGGATGTCGTAATTGCCGATGTAATCGCAGCCGAGGGCGATGTCGTTGATCCAGATCAGTCTTTGCAAACGGCTTTCGATGGTCGCGGTCTTGGGCGGGTCGGCGAAGCTCTGGCAGTTACCCACGGTGGAAACGCGCGCGATTTTCCCGAAACCCGGCGCCGCGAGTCGTTTGACCACTTCGAGAATCGCCGGGTCGGTGGGCATCTGGTAATCCACCATGAAACAGCGTTTTTTCTCCGTGGCCGTTTTGCCGGCGGCTTCGATTTGCAGGCAGCCCGGAACATCCACCGCCACGGGTTTGGCCATGTAAACGTGCAAGCCGGCGGCGACCGCAGCCGTGGCGTGTTCGGGAAAACAATAGGGCGGAGTTTCCAGCACGATGGCCTCGATGCCGCTTTCAATGACGCGTTTGTAACCGGACAACGTGGAATAACGCCGTTCCGACGGGACGCCGAAGGTGTCGCCCCAGTTATCAACGACCGGCTGGAAATAGTCGGCAACGGAATGGAATTCGTAGCCGCCGTGGCGTTGGAAGAGTCGGGCGAGGAATGTGCCACGGCCACCGCAACCCACCCAGCCGAGCTTGATTTTGCGCTCCAATGTCTTCACCGGGGCGGGAGTGGTTAACGACGGTTGCGCGTTGGTCTTTTCGGCCAAAGCATTTGCTGCCGAGATCATCGGCGCTGCGGCAGCAGCGGTCAGCGCCTGCCGAACAAATGAGCGGCGGGAGAAGCGCTTGGTTTGCGAAATGTCGGAAGTCGGATTGGTTTTCATAGACTGACGGACAATCTGGCGCATTCCGCGCCGGGGAAACAAAACAATCAAACGATTCGCTGGCAACGATATTCTTGCTTCCAATGTCTGCTTGCCCTCAGTTGGCGGCCAGATTAGTTTCCGACCATGATCGAAGCTGTGGAAATTGAATGTATGAGCATGGCCGAAAGGCTGCAAACGATGGAACTGCTCTGGCGTTCGATGACGCGCGAGCCGGCCAAGGTTAAATCTCCCGCCTGGCATGGAAAAGTTCTCGCCCAACGCCTCGCCAAAGTGGAAGCCGACAAAGGCCAATTCCTCACCCTTCCGCAACTCAAACAGCGCCTCGCCCGACGTTCGAAATGAGAACCGTCGTCGTTCTCGCCGAAGCCGCCGAGGACATTGAACAGGCGAGAGATTTTTACGACGCCCAGGAATTCGGCATTGGCGACTACTTTGCTGACTCCATTGTGGCCGACGTTGAAAGCCTGACGCTCTATCACGGAATCCACTCCCGTCATTTTGGGTTTTACCGGACGCTGGCTCACCGTTTTCCGTTTGGGATTTACTATCGCGAAACCGAAACCGCCACCCAGGTCTTTGCCGTGTTGGATCTGCGCCGCGACCCGAATTGGATTCGCAAGGAACTGGCTTGGCGTGGAGCGTGAGAAAAGGCGACCATTACAGCCGGTCGTTTAAAGGACGAAAATCCGTGAACTAAAAATCGCGAGTAAGATCGTTGACGCGAACGCGTAAGGCTTTGGCGATCCTTACCAATGAATCTATGGAAATGTTGACGCAACCACGTTCGACTTCGCCCAAGTATTTTGGGGTAAGATCGGCCTTTTCCGAAAGAAACTCCTGGCTCAAACCCGCCTTCTTGCGACGGGTTCGGATTGTCTCACCCAAAATTCGACGATGTTGCGACCAAGCCACGACTGGTTACGGAACCAAGAAGCGGCGTATCTCGAAACCCGATATATGTGCTATTTTTTGCTTGCTTCTCGAAGGTCGGGTAAGAGAAAATAGCGACGATTCGTAGGAACGAACTAAAGTTATGAAACTTCCTTCCTCATCTCTCGTTCTGATCGGTTTGTTGATTAACACCGTAATCGTCTCGGCGCAGACTTTCACCGCATTATACAGCTTCAGCCCATTTCTGGGGTACGGCACCAACTCGGATGGCGCGAACCCAGGGGGCGGACTAGTTTTAGCGGGCGGCACTCTCTACGGAACGGCGGTGCAGGGCGGCAATTATGGCGAAGGCACGGTCTTCGCAATTAACACCGCGAATAATGCATTTATGACCCTGTACAGTTTTACTCGCGACATTGTTGAGTCTGGAGCAGAGCCGCACGGAGAATTAATTCTCTCCGGTAATACCCTCTATGGAACCGCCGCGTCTGGTGGAAATCAAGGTTCCGGGACAGTCTTCGCCTTTAATACTGATACATTCACCTTCACGTGTTTGCATAGCTTTGAGCCGCTCTCTGGTCCCATTCAAACCAACAGCGATGGTGCCCACCCGATGGGTGGCTTGGCGTTATCAGGCGATACGCTGTATGGTACGGCGGAATCCGGCGGCAGTTCCCGCAACGGCACGGTGTTCGCCGTAAACATTGATGGCACAAGCTTTACCACCTTGCACAGCTTTACAACGTTGGATGAACTTACAGGTACTAATTATGACGGTGCGAGTCCGCGCGCGGGTCTCCTCTTTGCGGGCGACACCCTCTACGGGACGACACGCTACGGAGGCGAGGCGGGCGTAGGGACTGTGTTCGCAATCAAAACGAATGGCACAGGTTTTACGAACCTCCATAGTTTCAACCAAGAGAGCGACGGAGCCAATCCTTCGGCGAAATTGATCTTGTCGGGCAACACCCTTTACGGTACGGCATTGCTTGGTGGTAGTTGGTACGATGGTACTATCTTCGCCATCAATACCGACGGAACTGGCTTTACCGTTTTACATCATTTCAGGTCAACCACCGGCCCTGGTATTCCTCCGCCACCCGACAGTGGAGCACAGCCGAATGGCGGATTGGTTTTATCGGGCAACACCCTCTATGGGACAACAGGCGTTGGCGGCGATTGGAGTCATGGCACCATCTTCGCCATCAACACCAATGGAACTGATTATGCACGACTGTATCAATTTCCACCGTTTGGCTTTCTATCGCGCAACAAAGATGGAGCATACCCGCATGCCGGACTGGTATTATCAGGCCAGACGTTTTACGGCACAGCTTTTGGAGGCGGCGCCTCCGGAAGTGGCACAGTATTCAGCTTTTCATTTGCGCCCAAACTCGCGATCAGTTCCGCCGGACCGGATGTTGTACTCAAGTGGCCCATGAACAGCGTTGGATTCGATTACTCTGGTTTCGAATTGCAATCCACCACCAATCTTTCTTCGCCGGATTGGACCACCATTTCCCCCACACCTGTCATTGTAAACGGCCAATACACCGTCACCAATCCCATCTCCGGCACGCAGCAGTTTTATCGGTTGAGCCAGTAATCGCTCCGTAGCGGCGGGCATCCTGCCTGCCGTAGGGCCGAGGCTTCCAGCCCGGCGGAAAATACTGAGATAACTGCAAGCGCCGTAGGAATTCGAGCATCGTGGAAATAACGGAGGACCAATCCGGGCGGCGGGACGCGCGCCCTCTACGTCAGGTGGGACGCCCGACGCTACAAAGTCGCTAACTCTCGCTCAATCGCTTCACCGGTTTTTCGAACAGCAGGTGGTGGGCTTCTTCCAGAATTTCCGGGATTCGTTTAGCGAACGGACTGCGTTGCAGTGCTGCGGCTAGATCGAGTTCGCGCACCTTCGCCGCATTCTCGCCGGGAAACCAATGATCGGCTTGACCCATGAGGTTGTAACGCATCTTGCCCCACGCCACGAGGTCGAGTGACTTGGCGTAAGTCCAAAGGCGCAGAATTTCCACCAAGTTGATCTGCCCGGGCACGTCAACGTATTGCGGCAGGCCCTCGAACCACCGCGCGCACCAGTCCGCGCCGAGCGCGCGGTCCATTTCCTCGCGTAATCGCTTTTCGATAGGCGCAATCGTTTCAGGAATCCGGTCGTAAAAATCCAGCGCGCGTACGTGCTCATCGAAATCGCCCGGCCGGCTCGCACCACAACTGAGCGTGTGCACCTGCGGTCGGGCCAAACAATAAAGGTCGTTGAACTGCATCGGCGTCAATGGCGCGCAAAGGTCCACGATTTTCTTCGGCGGTTCGTAAAGCTTTCCACCCTTGTCGTTGGGGCTGATGATGAACACGCCCATGTCGCACCGGGTCGCGGCTTCGATGGCGGGCCAGTTCAGGTCGTTGACGAAATACCAGTGGAGGTTGACATAATCGAATTCGCCGCTGTTGACCGCATCGAGGATGACATCGGTGGTGGCGTGGGTGGAAAAACCCACGTGGCGCACGCGGCCATCGCGCTGCAGCTTGCGCGCGGCGGCGAGGCATCCGTCCTTTTTGAGCGACCAATCGAGCAGCTCGCGGTTGTTGATGCCATGCAGCGCAAGCAGGTCCACGTAATCGAGCCGCAGATACTGCATCGAGGTCTCGAAGATTTTGAGAAACTCTTTGGTCTTCGCTTTAGGAGCGACCTTGGTTTGAACCATGATCCGGTCGCGAGGCAGCGTGGGCAGGATGTTGCCCAACTGCATCTCGGACGTGCCGTAGCCGCGCGCGGTCTCGATGTGGTTGATGCCCAGTTCGAGTGCGCGGCGGACGCAGGCCTCGAGGTTCTCCTGACTTTCGCGCGGAATTTCGTTGGGCTTCACGTCCTGCCACTTGAACTGGTAGCGCATCCCGCCGCAGGAAATGACGGGCATGGGAAGTTCAGTTCGGCCAAAGCGACGGTATTTCATCGCGCGCAGGATAGCCTCGGCGCAAAGGGCGGGCAAGGCGCGAGGATTGCGCTGGGGAGCGGGTGCGTTACTCTACGGCTGCATGAGACAATTCCAAAGGCTCACCTTGGCGGGTCTGCTCATCGCGACGCCCTTTTTTCCAGCAGTCGCGTCCGAATCGCCGCGTGTCATTCCGCATCCACAAATCGAATTGGTCGGCAACACGACGATTCTCTTGGGGCCAACTGCTGCCGGCATCAAGCTTTCGTTCAAGCACATCAGCCTCGACGAATCACCCGCGGGCAAACAAGGACTCCAGCTCCTGACCCGACGGTTGAATCGCCTCGGCGCCGGCGGTGTCGTCGTTGAGAACAAGGAGCGCGATGCTCAAATCGTAATCTCCAAGTTGCCGGTTAGAGATTTCAACCGCGCGCTGCGCAAGCTTGGCGGGAAAGAAGCATTGACCGGCAAACGGCTGGAACAGGCCTACACGTTGACATGCACTTCGACACGCGGAAATCGCCGGGCGATTCAAGTCACCGCCGTGAGCGACTTGGGAATCTATTACGCGCTGGTTTCGCTCTGTCAGCTTTTGGAGAAAAGCCAGTCCGGCGGCATCGTCGTGCCGGAAGCGAAGATCGCCGACTGGCCGGAGATTGGTTTGCGGCTGGCCAAGACCAGCGCGTCCATGCTGCCGTTGCCGGAATTGCGCGAGTTCGCCGCGTGGATGCCCCTCTACAAAATCAATCAGGTGGGACTGCAATTTCACGGGACCAATTCCCACGAACTCGGGCCGTTCCCCGACAACGTGAAGGCGATTTGCTCCGAGGCACGCCAGCAGGGGATTTTGGAAACCATCGTTTATTTTTGTCCGTTCCGCGGCCAGGGATACGATTTCACCTCGCCGACCGACCAGCAAAAATACGCACAGTTCCTGCAATGGACGCTTGATCAGGGCGCGCACGGCATCGAGGTGGATTACAACGACTGGCCGGGCAAGAAAACACCCATCGAAGACGTGATCAACCTCGCGTGCCGCACGGTTGCGGCGAAGAATCCAAACGCCTACATCCTCTATTGCCCGCCGAGCCGGGGGGACAGCATGTATCGCGGACCGGCCTCGCCGGAAATGATTCGCATCTTGTCGAAGGTACCGACGAACGTCTGGCCGTTGTGGACGGGCATGGCGATCAAGAATGCCCTGATTGAAGAACCGCTGAAACCGGCGGACGTGGAAGCGTGGAGGCAGGCCACGGGCCGGCGGCCCTTCCTTTGGGTGAACCGCGTGGTAACGCGCGACCCGCCGCAAAACCGTCCCTTCGCGCGGCCATTGCCGGAAATTCCGGGCGCGTTTGTTTTTCGCGGCGAATTCCTACCCAAGGATCTGAACCGACTGTTCGAGGGCGTGCATTTCAACGCCGGCTCGCCGGGCTACGCGCCCAGCGAGTCCAAACCAGAGTTGGTTGCCTATCTGGCCACTGCGGCGGATTACGTCTGGAATCCGCAGGCGTGGGAAGCCGTGGAATCGGGCCGGCGCGCCAAACGTTTTGCCGAGATCATGATGCCCATTGTGGCGGAGTAATCCGGCAGGGCGAAGCCACCCGCCCAGCGGCGTCGCTGGAGCAGGAATAGCTGTACGCCGTCGGCAGGATAGGCAGAAAAGGATTGCATTTCCGCAGGGCCCGGCTAAACCTCCTCCCAATCAAACAACAAGAATTTAGGTGAAGCTGGATGGAGTTCATCTATGACACATCGGCTGCTGGTAAATCCGGAAACACCCCATCAATGGGAAATCCCCCTCCCACCGGGAACGATTCGCGTCGGTCGCCGGGACGACAACGATCATCAGATTGACCACCCGTCCGTCTCCGGTTCGCACTGCGAAATCATCGTGGATGGCGGCCGCGTGACAGTTCGTGACCTTGGCTCCACCAACGGGACATTCGTGAATGGTGCGCCCACCCGTGAAGCGGTGTTGATCCCCGGCCAGCAGTTGCAGTTGGGCAATGTGGCCTTGCGATTTGAATCAGCCGGCGCACCCGAGGGAAGTCTTGTGCCCCCCGCACCCGCGCCCAAGGCCGCCGGTCCGCTCCGCCTGAACCTCACAAAACCAACGCGGGTCGAGGTGCAACCGACCCAACCCGCCGCGGAAGCGGAAGCCCCTCCCCTGCCGCCGCCGGTGAACGCGCCGGCGCTGGAAGCGAACCCGGGCAATTTTTTCTGCAAATCGCATACGCGAACCCTGGCGCGCTATTTCTGCCCGAAGTGCCGGAAACATTTCTGCGAACTCTGCGTTACCACCCGGCCGGGCGCCAGCGACAAGATTTGCCGCGGCTGCGGAGTCCCGTTGACGGCGTTGCACGTGCCAAGCTCGCGCCCGACAAAAACCAGAAACTTTTACTCCCGCCTGCCCGGCGCGTTTGTGTATCCGTTCAAGGGCTTCGGCGTGGCGATCATCATTCTGGCCGCGCTGCTCTTTGGCGGCGTGGGCTATTTGGTCAACATTGGCGTGTTGAGCGGGCCGTTTGGGTGGGCGCTCCGGGTCTCGGTTTATGGCCTGCTCTTCCTGTTCATGCAGAACATCGTTTTCACCACCACGTCGGATGAAAACGAAACCTTGGGATTTCCCGACGCCAGCGAAGTGTTCGGCGCGGCCTTTCAATTGAGCGGCACCATCTTGCTTTCGTTTGGCCTCGCGCTGGGATTATTGGTGGCCAGGTTGTTTGGCGTGGACATTCCCATGCCCGCCATCATCGCCGCGGCGGTTCTCGGCTGTTTATACTTCCCCATGGCCATCCTCGCCGTCGCCATGAAGGACACCGTGTGGGCCGCCAATCCGTTGATTGTCATCCCCACCATCCTGCGCCTGCCGCTCGAATATTTTGTCACCACAATTCTCACGATGACGATCTTCGGCTTGCGTCTCTGGGGCGGCATGCTCTCCGACAGCGCGGGCAACGACACGTTGACGACGAACAAGATGTCCACGCTCTTCACGTCGCTGGGCGTGCAAGCCGTCTGGGCGCTGGTCAGTGTTTACCTGCTCTCGGTGAACATGCGCATTCTCGGCCTCTTGTATAACGCCAAACGTGAACGATTTGGCTGGTTCAGCCGTTAATCCGCCAACGCGGGCGAACCAAGCGCTGCCTCACGATTCCGCCTTGCGACCCTGTTTGAATTCGATGAACCCCGACTTGCGCGGCAGCTTCTTCCACTTCGCTTCGAGCCGCTTGATGCGCTTTTCCAAGGCCGGATGGCTGTTGAAGGCTTCGGGCACTTTCATGGCGTGGCGCGCCGATTCGTAGGCCTGGAACTTCCGGAACATCCCGGCCATCCCGCGCGGATCAATGTTCGCCTGGACCAGATAATCCCAGCCCACGTCATCCGCTTCCTTCTCGTATGCCTGCGAAAATCCCTGGCCAATCATCAGCGCCGAGACGCCGGTCAACAGGTTGCCCGCCCCACCGCGTCCGCTCATGAAGGTCTGAAAAATCAGGAACGGCCCGCTCGCGGCGATGGACATACGGAAGTGATGCTTCTGCGTCACATGCGCCATCTCATGGGCAATCACTCCCAGCAACTCCTCGGGACGATCGGTCATTTCCATCAACCCGGTGTTGACGATGATGTGTCCGCCCGGCACCGCGAACGCGTTGGGCTCTTCATCCTGGACCACATGAAAGATGTAGTTGGTGGCACCCGCCGGCATCGCGCGCAACAGCGGCTCGGCCAACGCCGTCAAGGCCGCCACGTAGTTGGTGTCCTGAATGAAAGTCACCTCGCTTTTCATCTCGGCCAGGATGCCCGCCCCCACCTTCGCCTCCGACTCCGGCGGCACCCGGGCAACGACGGCCCGCACCATCAAACCCAAAGCCACCGTGCACAGCCACACGATCAATCCGCACGCGGCAAAGAAATAACCGACGATTTTCAGCCGGCGGGTCAATTCCCGCCGCGACAGGCGCGCCGTCAGTTGCTCGCGGATGCGTTCGACTTGCGGCAGCGAGCGACAATTCAGCAACGACGGATCGGCGCAGATGATCTTTAACTCCGGCTGCTCCGGGTCGGTGAAGAAAATCCGGTCCTCTCCTTCCTCGACTTCTGTCGCCAGGCGATCAAAGGGGATTTCCAGCGTGACATTGCCGGCTCGAAACCGCAGTGACCAACCGACGAAAAAAATCTCTCCCGTGACCACCTCGTTGCCGAAATCGGGGTGGAAAGCCTGTGCTTCAAAGGTTTGGTTGACCAGGCCCATGCAACCCGGTTTTAGCACAAACTCCCGGCGACGCCACGGAAAATGTTTTGCTCCTTGCCGACGGCTTTAGAATCCGGATTCACACGCTGAACCTGCCCTCACCCTGACCCTCTCCCATCCAATGGGAGAGGGAACAGCAAAGAGCGGCTCACGATAACTTGAATCCGGTTTGGCTCGGCGGATGTGCTAGGTCGTTCGTCGAAAAGCGAAAGCAGCGTCGGCGGTTTTGGGTCGCCCCGATTTCGCGACAAGCGTTCGGCTGCTCTCCTTCTCCCGTCGGACGGGAGAGGGCTGGGGTGAGGGAAAAATCGGCGACAGCCAATGCCGCCTGATAACTCACGGCCTGCGAAGACCGTAGCGTCGGGCGTCCCGCCTGACGTAGAGGGCGGCATCTTGCCGCCCGGAAAAGTCAGCCGAACTTGCCAACCGCGCTCAAGGTTTCACAGTCGCTGGATACGACCGTGCCTTTTTCCGCCGGGCGGGACGCACCGGCTCTACGGCAGGCGGGACGCCCGCCGCTACGTGCTACGGCCAGCGGAGGCGGTAGAAACGGGCGGGCTGATTCGTCCAGTCGGGATCGCTGAAATAGAGCGTGTCGCTGGTGAGCGTGTTGGTTTGCAGCGGAGTCCAGACGGGATTGGCCAGGTCCGTGCAAGCATCCACTGCCACGTCCATGCCGCTGGCCCAACTGATGTTGAATCCAAATTGATTCGTCCGAATGCCGAAGCTGTCATCTGTGGTCAGGACCTGAGGTTTCCACAGCGCGGTTGGAAGACCACCGAACGTCGTGCCCCAACCCGACTTCAACGGCAGAAAATAAGTGATTACGCCGCTGTCACCGGAGAAAACAAATGAGCCTAGATTTGGAGCATTCCCCTTGAAATGGAGCTCTCTCAAGCCGGGGCACGCAGCGAATGCCCAGTCCCCGATGCTGGTTGCGCTGGCAGGAATCGTGATGCTCTTCAGCTTTGTGCATGATGCGAACGCTGAACTGCCAATGCTGTTGACGGAGTTGGAAATACTGTAATGTGTTCCAAGTTTGGCCTCCGGGTATCGTACGAGCGTGGTCCGACTCTTGTTGAACAAGACTCCATCCATGCTGCTGTATGAGGAATTGAGCACGTCAACGTTTATTGCGCTCAGGCCGGTGCAGCCCAAAAACGCATCGCTTCCGATGCTGCTAACGCTACGAGGGATTGTGACGGCGACTAATTTGGCACAATTATAGAACGCGGAGCTTCCAATGCTGGTTACGCTGTCGGGGATCGTTATGTTGGTCAGACTCGTGCAGGATTGGAACAGCCAGTCCCCCAACCAAGTAACGCTGTTGGGGATCGTGACGCTGCTCAGGGCAGTGCAATATGCGAACGCCCCGCCCCAGATGCCGGTAACGGCATTACCAAGCGTGACGCTGCTCAAACTGGTGCAGTTTCGAAACGCATCGCTTCCGATGCTCGTGACGCTATTCGGGATTGCGATGCTTGTCAGGCTCGTGCAGTTGCCAAACGCCCACTGCCCAATGCTCAGAACGCTGTTGCCGATGGAGACGTTCGTCAGGCTTGTGCAGGACCAGAACGTATAATCCCCAAGATGGCTGATGCTGTTTGGAATAATGAGGCTAGTTAAACTGATACAGCTTCGGAATACAGAGCTCCCGAAGCTAGTGACGGTATTTGGAATCGTTAGGTTAGCCAGCCCGCTGCAGGATTGAAAAGCGCTTCCCCCAATGCTGTTGACAGAAGTGGGAATCGCCACGCTCGTCAGGCCTGCGCAGTAAATGAACGCATAGTCCCCGATACTGGTGACGCTATTTGTGATCGTATAATTGCTTCCTGCTTTGGCTGCGGGGTGTCGTATAAGCGTCGACCGGCTCTTGTTGAATAAGACCCCATCCACACTGCTGAAAGAAGGATTGAGCGTATCCACGGTTATCGCGGTCAGGTTAGCGCTGTCAGAAAATGCAAGGTTTGCGCCGTAGATGGTTGTGACGGTACCAGGAATTGCAATGTCGGTCAGCATGTTGCAGTTTCGGAATGCGTAATCTCCGATAGTAATGACGCCGTTGGGAACTGTGTAGCTTCCGGTTTTGCCTCCCGGACATTGAATGAGTGTGTTTGTGCTCTTGTTGAACAAGACCCCATCCACGCTGCAATACAATGAGTTCAGGCTTTCAACGCTTATAGTGTTTAGGTTGGCGCAAAACCAAAAGGCATAATCCCCAATGTTCGTGACACTGCTGGCGATCGTGATGCCGGTCAGACTGGTACAATTTCGGAACGCGTAGCTCCCGATGCTGGTAACGCTCGTGCCGAGTGTGATGTTTGTCAGGCTGGTACAACGATCAAAGGCAGAGTTCCCTATCTTGGTCGGACAGTTTAAGAACGTGACATTGATGAGATTGCTGCAGGACTGAAAACTGTTGTTGCCAACGTTGGTGACCGTATTGGGAATCGTCAGGCTGGCCAGCGTGCCAATGGCTTTGAATGCGTTATTACCGACGCCGGTGACCGACAGGCCATTAGTCGTGTCCGGGATGACCACATCACCGCCGCTTCCCGTGTATCCCGTAATCGTGATCGCGCCGTTGTTGGTAACGAAGGTGAATTGCGCGTTCAGAACAGCGGGCGCCAGTAGAAACAAAAGCAGGAGCATTCTCGCGACACAGGTAGTCCCACGCCTGCCGTCATTCGTTTGGTTGGTGTTCATGGAAGATCCCCCTCTTTGCAAGTCTCCGATTCGACAGCGATAGCTCTCATTTGTCCGCTCTGTTGACTGGTGTCCTGCGGTGGTTGCCACAGCGCCCCAATCGCGTCCTGATGATGTGACCGCCGCAAAGTACGAGTCAAGCCGCGTTTTCTGCATAGTTGCAGCGCGTGCCGGGCATCAAACATTACGAAGCGATCTGCGAGGAGGTTGTGCGCCTCTTGCGCGAGGAGCGTCAGCGCCGGAAGCTCTCGAATTACGCGGTCGCCCAACGCTCGGGAGTGTCCGAATCCATGCTCAGTCTGGTCGAAAGAGGACTGCGCAATCCCACGCTGGAATTGATGCTCCGCGTTGCCGACGGCATCGGCGCAAACCTTCCCGATCTGATCAAACGCGCAACGGCAACGGTTGCAAAAGATGTTCGCGGAGGTGCTTCGGGTTCGACCGGCAAGACGAGCGTCTCGCCGACGAAACAATAAATCTCCGAGCGAAGTCACCCAACCCAGCGTCCCGGCGTGAAAGTGCAAAAAGGTTCGTGGGAAAGCATTCGGCAAATTGAAGTTTTGTTTTGAAATGATCCACTCGATGCGCTCGATCCACCCTCACCCTGACCCTCTCCCTTAGGGAGAGGGAAAAGCCATCGTCCGACTCTCGTTTTGCGAATCACCGTCCGGCAAATCCAATCAACGGATATTGCAAATATGCGGCGAACGATTCCCCCTCTCCCAGCGGGAGAGGGCCGGGGTGAGGGAGAGTCGTCCGAAAACCAGAACCGTTCCCACACCGAATTATCGTTGTTCTATTGCTCAGTCAACGGATCGAGCGTTTGGGTTGTCGCACAATTCTCCCTCACCCTTAATCCCTCTCCCGCTGGGAGAGGGAAACAGCAACGCGACCGATGATCACACCAAGTTCTTCAGATTCCGCCTAAATTCCACTTGAAGCCGCACCGCGCCTGCCGCACACTCCCGTCGCCAGGGCCCATGGAATGTGGACTTACGAACCCCGCCAGGGCCGGAAGGCAGCAACGGTAGTTTGCTCCGTATCTGCCGTGGTCACCCTGGCACTTTGAATTTTAGATTGCAGATTTCCGATTGCAGATTGATGCTCCCTTCCATGCGCGCTTTCAAATCTGCAATTGGCAATCCGCAATCCGCAATTGAATGAGCTACCAGGTCATCGCCCGAAAATATCGCCCGCAGCGTTTCGCCGACGTGGTCGGACAGGAACACGTCACCGACACGCTCGCCAACGCCATCAAGCAGAGCCGCATCGCGCACGCCTACCTCTTCTGCGGGCCGCGCGGCACGGGCAAGACCACCATCGCCCGCATCTTCGCCAAATGCCTCAATTGCACCGGCGGTCCGAAGGTGGACTTCGACGACAACGACTCGCGCTGCATCGAGATCACCGAGGGCCGCGCGATTGACGTGCTGGAGATTGATGGCGCGAGCAACAACGGCGTCGAGCAGGTGCGCGAGTTGCGCGAGACCTGCAAATACGCGCCGGCTTCCTCGAAGTTCAAGATCTACATCATTGACGAAGTTCACATGCTCTCGACGGCGGCGTTCAACGCGCTGCTCAAGACCCTCGAAGAACCGCCGGCGCACGTAAAGTTCATGTTCGCCACGACCGACCCGGAAAAGGTCCTGCCGACGATTCTCTCCCGCTGCCAGCGGTTTGATCTGCGGCGCATTCCCTCCGCGCTCATCGTCAAACACCTCAAGCTGATCGCCGAGAAGGAAAAGGTGAAGATTGATGATCCGGCCTTGTTCGCGATCGCCCGCGGGGCGGACGGCGGGATGCGCGACGCCGAATCCACGCTGGACCAGCTCATCAGTTTTTGCGGCGAAAAGATCGAAGAGCCGGATGTGCTTTCGATGTTCGGTCTTGCGGCGCAAAGCCAGATTCTCGAACTGAGCCGCGCCATTCTCGCCGGAGAAATTCAAACCGCGCTGAGCCAGTTGAACGAGCTTTCCCAACACGGCAAAGACCTGGGCCGATTGCTGGCCGATTTGCTCAGCCATATCCGCAACCTGCTCATCTTCCAGGTTTCCCGCGGCGATGTGAATCTGCTTGAAGTTTCCGAGGTTGAGGTCACGTCACTCAAGGAACAGGCCGCGTTGGCCAATACGGAAGCGTTCACCCGCATCCTGGAGGTTCTGGCCGACGCCGAACTCCGGCTGCGCGACGCGGCGTCCAAGCGGATTCTGCTCGAAGTCACGTTGCTCAAGGCCATCGAGGCGCGCAACGCCCTCAACCTGGATGTCGTGCTGAAGCAGTTGAACGCCTTGCGCGGCGGCCCAAGTGGCACGAGCGCTGTGCCCGCTTCCGCACCCGTGGCTGCAAACGTGAGTTCGCGGCAAACTTCAGTGGCTGCCAAAATCGAAAGCTCAATCAAAGAACAGCCGCCGACTCACGTCGGCAGCCACACTCCCCTGGCCGAAACCGCCGCTTCGCCGGGATTGGAAGAACTCTGGGCGCAGCTTGTGGAAAGCGTGACCCGCGCCAGCCGTTTCACGGGCGGGTATTTGATCAACGCCCATCCCGTGTCGTTCGCAAAGCAACTGTTCACCATCGGGTTCGATCCGGAGTTCGAGGATCAGCTTGGCCTGGTGGACAACCCGAAAAGTCATACGCTGCTGCAAACCAAGCTGGCGGAACTGGGCCACCCGAACTCGCAGATCAAATTCATCAAAGCCGAGGCGCCGGCCGGTCGCGTGCCGGTTGGAGTTCAAGCTTCAGCTGGTTCGGAAAAAACGCCGGACACGCTAAAGCGTGAACTCCAACCCGCGCCGGTCGCGAAGGAAAAGTCGGTTTCCGTTCCGTTCAACAAGGACGATTTCAAGAACGACCCGCTGATCCAGAAGGCTTTGGAAGTTTTTAAAGGCCAGATCGTCGAAGTTCGCGCCTGACTTTTCCGGTTCAACGATTTAACGTTTTAGCGATTCAACGAAACCTATGTCCAGCATCGGCAAACTCATGAAGCAGGCTGCGCGCATGCAGCAGCAAATGGAACAAGTCCAGGCCCAACTCGCGGCCAAAACCGTCGAAGCCACCAGCGGCGGCGGCGCGGTGAAAGTCACCGCGAAATGCGACGGCTCGCTCGCCGCGATCAAAATTGACCCGCAGGCGCTCAATCCGTCCGACGCGCAATTGGTCGAGGACATGATCCTGACGGCAGCGAACCAGGCGTTGAATCAGGCGAAGGAAATTTCCAATGCCGAAATGGGCAAGGTCACCTCGGGGTTAAATCTGCCGGGGTTTGGCTGAAGCAAAAACGTTGAACCGTTGAATGGTTGAATCGTTGAAACGGCTCCGATTCAACGATTCAGCGATTTCACGATTCAACGACCATGCCGCTTCTCGATTCCATCACCGCGCTGATTTCCGCCCTAGCCCGGCTGCCCGGCGTGGGCCCGCGTTCCGCCGAGCGCATTGCGCTGCATTTGGTGCAGACGGATTCGGCCATTGTGAAACAACTGTCCGAGACAATTCTCCACGCCCGCGAGCGCATCCAATTCTGCACCACTTGCGGGGCGTTGACCGAAGCCTCCCCCTGCCCCACCTGCGCGGATTCACGGCGCGACAGTTCACTGGTCTGCGTGGTGGAGCGCGCGGTGGATATCCTCAGCATCGAAAAGTCCGGCACGTTTCGCGGGAAGTTCCACGTGCTCGGCGGGAAGATTTCACCGCTGGATGGGGTTGAGCCGGAGGATTTGCGCATCACCGAACTGGAAAAGCGTCTGACCGCCGAACCGATCAAGGAAATCATCATCGCCCTCGGCACGGACGTGGAAGGCGACGCCACCAGCTTTTATCTGGCGAAACGCCTGGCGCGATCCGGTTTGAAGATATCGCGCATCGCCTACGGGCTGCCGGCGGGCAGCGGACTGGAGTACGCGGATGAATTGACGTTGAGCAGAGCCTTGGAGGGGCGACGGGAGATGCAATGATCCAATTTTCAAACGAACCCCTCACCCTGAGCCTCTCCCATCCGATGGGAGAGGGAACAGCAATCGGCTGTTCCTCATTCTTCAACAGTCGTCCGGCAAGCGCCTTCAAACCACATTTCAAGAAACCAGCCGATGATTCTCCCTCTCCCCAGGGGAAGAGGGCCGGGGTGAGGGCGAGTCAATGCAACTAACTTCAGAAACCTCTCCTCTCTCATGCCCAAACCCAGCATCGTTGTTTTCGATCTCGGTAAAGTCCTAGTGGACTTTGACTATTCCATCGCGGGCCGCCGCATCGCCGCCCAGGCCAATCTGACGCCGGCGGATGTGCAGAAGTTTCTGGATCACTCTCCCCTGCTCTACCGCTTCGAAACCGGGTTGATGACGCAACAGGAATTTTTTGACGAGGTGCGGCAACACACCGGATTTCGCGGCGGCTTTGCGGAGTTCGCCAGTTACTTCGCGGACATCTTTTGGGAAATCGCGCCGATGATCGAACTCCACGGCGCACTCCGGCGAAAGGGAATTCCCACCTACATCTTTTCGAACACAAACGATCTGGCCATCGGTCACATTCGCCGCGATTTTCCATTCTTCGCCAACTTCGACGGCTACATCCTGTCGTACGAAGTGAAGGCGATGAAGCCGGACGCGAAGATCTACGAAGCGCTGGAAAAAATGTCCGGCAAGCGCGGCGCGGAGATTCTTTATCTCGATGATCGGGCGGAAAACGTGGACGCCGGCGCCGCGCGCGGCTGGCAGGTGATCTTGCAGACCGACCCGGCCAAGTCCTGCGGGGAGATCGAGCGACTGGGATTGCTGAACAGCGATTAGCAACGGCGGGAAATACCCTCTCCCTAACCCTCTCCCATCCGATGGGAGAGGGGACAGCCATCGCCAACCCTCGTTTTGCGAATCACCGTCCGGCAAATCCAATCAACGGATATTGCGAATAAACGGCGAACGATTCCCCCCTCTCCCAGCGGGAGAGGGCCGGGGTGGGAGAGTCGTAAGAATACCAGGATAATTTCCACACCGAATCATCTTCGCTCTTTTTGAGTGCGTCAGCGGATGGGGCCGTTTGGGATTGTCGCGCGATTCTCCCTC
>CAYWMD010000011.1:117637-121371 GCA_964458575.1 uncultured Bifidobacteriaceae bacterium
GAATCATCTTCACTTTTTTGAGTGCGTCAGCGGATGGGGCCGTTTGGGATTGTCGCGCGATTCTCCCTCACCCTTGATCCCTCTCCCGCTGGGAGAGGGAAACAGCCACGCGACCAACCTGATTCACCAACGTCTCCCGACCAACTCCGACACACGATATCTCCAAGACCGGCGAACGATTCTTCCTCGCCCAATCGGATGGGGAGAGGGCCGGGAGAGACGTGAAGGTCAGTTCGGGCTTTTCAACATCAGCAATCGCTCGGTCGCTTCACCGCCGTCGCCGAGCGAAAACAGCCGGTCGGAAATGTCATTGAGCGCCAGCCGGGTGGATTCAAACCGCTCGGCCAGCGTGTGGAGGATGCCGGACAACTCGTAGCGCTGCGCGAGCCGATGATCGCCCGCCGCGTGATACTGCGTGCGACCGAGGGCCTCGTAATATTTGAGATCCGGGAAGCCCCGTTTCTCCGCGCGGAATCGAATCCGCTCCGGAAACACGCCGGAAAGAAACAGCGAATGATTCCCGATATGGACCCGAATTTGAAAACTCGTCCGGTCATCGGCGGTCTGGAGCGCCGCGAGCATCTCAAAGAAATAATCAAGCGGGTTCGGCTGGCCGGGCACCAGGCAGCGGGCGTGTTCAGTCCGGGCAAATTCGGCGAGCAGTTCCGCCACGTAATCCGCCACCGCTCGATCCTTGAGGTCCGAACGCAGGAAGACCTGCCGCACGAGGACGTAGAAATAGAAGTGGGTTGAAACGCGCAGGCAACCGCGCCGTTCGAGCAGCGCGTGAAACAACGCCTCGTCGTCCAGGATCAGATCGCGCGATTCTTCGTCGGCCAGCAACTTGACCAGGCACTCCGCGTTGCCGAGCTTCGCGCCCAGCACGGACACGATGAATTCGATGTCTTCCGCCGCGAACTGCACGCGGCAGTTGGGTTGAATCATTTTCATACCAGGCTCGATGTCAGTATGCCGCTGGAATGCAAATAAGCAAAATTGGTTCCAGCTGGCGCACGGAGCGCTGAGTCCGGTCGTTGGAGTTCAGGCTCGAGGCTGTCCGCCCGGAACAAGCTAAAGCTTGGACTCCAACGGGCGATGAATTGCTGGACAGTTTTGCCCAACCTGCAAAATTGGCGGCGCAAGCAAATGGCCACCGACCCTGCTCCTTCGCCCATCCCGGCAGCCGCCCAGATTCCGGCGCGCACGCACCGCCAGGCGATGGATTGGAGTCTCGTGCTCGCCAGCCAGGGGATCGAACATGTCATCGAACGCACGGAGAACGGCGGCTGGCAACTGGCGGTCGCCTGGCAGGATTATGAATCCGCTTTGACGGCCATCCGCCTTTACCGGCTGGAAAACCGCCGCTGGCCCTGGCGCAAGACGATTCCGAAGACGGAGACGGTGTTCGATTCCGGCAGCGCCGCGTGGGTGTTGCTGACGCTGATTTTCTTCTGGTTGAGTGAACGCGCCGATCTCCGCGCCGTGGGCATGACCGACGGCACAGCGCAGGCGCACGGCCAATGGTGGCGGCTGTTCACCGCCACGCTGCTCCACGCTGATCTCGCGCACCTGGCCATGAACGCCGTCTTTGGTTTCGTTTTGATCGGACTGGCCATGGGCCGGCTCGGCACGGGCGTTGGATTGCTGGCCGCCTTCATCGCGGGCGCGGGCGGCAACGTCGTCGGCTGGCTGGTTCACCGCGACGCCCATCATGGACTCGGCGCGTCCGGAGTGGTGATGGGCGCGCTGGGGTTGCTGGCGGTGCAATCGCTGCCGCGGCTGCGGAAAAATCCCCACGCGATCAAACTGGCCATCGGCGGCATCGTGGGTGGCGTGATGCTGTTCATCCTGCTGGGTTTGAACCCGGAACCACAAACGGACGTGGTCGCACATCTCGGCGGTTTTGGCTCAGGCCTGGTGCTGGGCGCCGCATTGTCGCCTTTTCCGCGACTGGCGCAACGTCCGATGGTAAATCTCCTCGCGGGCTTGCTATTTGCGGCACTCGTCGTGACAACGTGGGTGCTGGCACTGGCGCACTGAGCGTGTAGCGGCGGACGTCTCGTCGGCCGTATAGGGCGGCATCATGCCGCCCGGAATAAATGGTCAAATCTTCGAAGACGACGGGCGTCGGCTCTGACTCCTTTCCAGCTCCAGGTGCAGCCGACTCGTGTCGGCTGATGCCGGGCGATATTTTCTTATTGATGGCCTTTTTGGTCGGCCATTCCGCCGGGCGGGACGCACCGGCTCTACGGCAGGCGGGGACGCCTGACCGCTACCGGAAACGCATTTCCGCTGGCGTGTCCGCCCAAAAAGCGGCAGCGTTACCGCGTCAATGACAACGTTGCGATTGAAAACCTTTCTCGCTTTGACCGGCTTTTTATTGATGGCCATGACTGCTTCAAGCAACCCCTTCGATGCGCGCGGAATTCAATTCATCCCGTTCAAATCCTTCCGCAACTTCACGAGTTCGCCGGGCGAACGCCCCGGGGAAACCGTCCTGGCCTCGCCCGAAATCCGCGCGCGCATTGCGTGGAATGAACTGATCGCGTCGTGGAACGCCGACATGCCGGCCGACTCGTATTTGAAGATCGAAGTCCGGGCGATTTATCCCGATCACACCACGAAGTATTACGCGATGGGCCGGTGGTCGGGCGACCCGGCGTTGCATCCGCGCGAAAGCGTGCCGAAGCAAAAGGACGCCGACGGCGACGTGGACACGGACACGCTGGTGCTGACGCAACCCGCCGAGCGGCTGCAACTCCGCGTCACGCTGGGCGGCGGCAAGGCGAAGCCGAAATTGAAATTCCTGAGCGTGTCGTTGCTCGACAACCGCACCCCGCCCGCGCCGCTGCCGCCGAACCGCGCCGCGTGGGGCAAAACCATTGACGTGCCGGAACGCTCCCAGATGGCCTACGAAAATGGTTCGGTGCTTTGCAGCCCCACGACGGTTTCCATGTTGCTTTCGTTTTGGAGCCGGAAACTGAAGCGGCCCGACCTCGAACAGGACGTGCCGGAGGTGGTGAAGGGTGTTTATGATCCGAAGTGGGAGGGCACCGGCAACTGGGTCTTCAACACGGCTTACGCCGGTTCGTTCAAGGGCATGCGCGCCTACACCGCGCGCTTGAGCGACGTGGCAGAACTGGAGGACTGGATCGCGCGCGGTATCCCAGTGGGCCTGTCGGTCTGCTACAACCGGTTGCGCGGCCGAGGCGGCAAGACGAGCGGCCATCTGATTGTGTGTGTCGGGTTCACCAAGGATGGCGACGTGATCGTCAACGATCCCGGCACGAGCCAGAATGTGCGAAAGACTTTTCCGCGCGCGAACCTGATTGAGGCGTGGGGTTACAAGCACAACGCGGCGTATCTCATCTACCCGGAAAACGCGAAACTGCCGAAGGATCGGTTCGGCCATTGGGATTCGGACGTGGCGCGGCGGCGAAGCCTCACCCGCTGACTCGCGTAGCGGCGGCCATCCTGGCTGCCGTAAAGGGCGCGCATCCTGCCGCCCGGATCGAACGCGGGAAGTTTCTTTGACGCACAGAATGTCCGATGTCATTGCGCGTGCCGGGGTTCTTTCCGCCGGGCTGGAAGCCGCGGTCTCTACGGCAGGCCAGAGGCCCGCCGCTACCTTATATTAACCGGCGACGAGCTGAAGCTGGAACTTGAACTCGCGGACTCAGCGGTTGCTCTGTTGAAAACATTCGGGTCGCGACTGGCTCGCCTAACGGCGGAGG
>CAYWMD010000012.1:0-121134 GCA_964458575.1 uncultured Bifidobacteriaceae bacterium
CCATCGGATGGGGAGAGGGTGGCGAAGCCGGGTGAGGGGCAGGAGTGGATCAGAAAGGGCGCCGAATATTCAAAGCTCGCGAAGGAGTTTGCGCAACGCTGGGTAAAGGAAGCCGACGACGGCGATCATTTCCGGCTCGCGTTCGATCGTCCAGGCACGTGGAGTCAGAAATACAATCTCGTCTGGGATCGCATCCTCGGTTTGAACCTGTTTCCCGCCGAGGTTGCACAGAAGGAGATGGCGTTTTACCGGAAAAACCAGAACAAGTTCGGCCTGCCGTTGGACAATCGTTCGACCTACACCAAACTGGATTGGATCACCTGGACCGCGACGCTCACGCAAAACCGCGCGGACTTCGAGGCGTTGATTGATCCGATTTACGAATTCCTCAATGCCACGCCGGATCGCTCGCCGATGACGGACTGGTATTTCACCGACACGGCCAAGAAGCGCGGTTTCACCGCCCGTCCCGTGGTTGGCGCGGTTTTCCTTCCGCTGCTCTACGATCAGGCGGTTTGGAAGAAATACGCGAGCCGCGACAAGACGAAAGCATCCGGTTGGGCGCCGATTCCGCCGCCGCCGAAAATCACCACGGTGATTCCCGCCGCTGACACCGCGCCGGCCACGTGGCGTTACACGACAGAGAAACCCGCGGATGGTTGGGCGAAACCTGGCTTCGATGATTCATCGTGGAAGCAGAGCAAGAGCGGTTTCGGCACGGAAGGCACGCCTGGCTCGCGCATCGGCACGACGTGGAACACGCCCGACATCTGGCTGCGGCGCGAGGTGGAGCTTCCGGCGGACAAGCTGAAGAACCTCGAATTGTGGATTCATCACGATGAGGACGCGCAGGTTTACATCAACGGCGTTCAGGCGACGCGACTGCGCGGTTACGCGACGGATTATTTCAATCGCGCGCCGAGCGGATCGGCTTTGGCCGCGTTCAAGCCGGGAAAGAATCTGATCGCCGTTCACTGCCAACAAACCGGCGGCGGGCAATACGTTGACGTGGGGTTGGTGGCGGTGGAGGCGAAGTGACCAATGCCCTCACCCCGGCCCTCTCCCATCCGATGGGAGAGGGGGAACTACTCGCCGATGGCTTGGAACGGCGGAAGTCGGAGTTCTTCGGATGATCTGTTGAAAACCAGAAACGGCCGATTGCTGTTCCCTCTCCTATCGGATGGGAGAGGGTCAGGGTGAGGGTTCTTCTTCTCTCGGAATCGTCGCCACGTATTGCTTCCACAGTTCCAGTTCGACGTAGAGTTCCAGGAACACCTTGGGCCGTTGTTCGAAGATGCCGGCCATCACCCATTTCTTGTCCGATTTCTCATCGAGTCGGGCGTCGAGCCTAGACGCGACGATGATAATCGGCGCATAAGGATCAACCGGCAGCGCGTCGTACCAGCCGACGTGCTTGAAGCGTCGCAGTTCCCACGGCAGCGGGCCGTAATCGTTGTCGGGCGCGATGACTTTCACGACGGTTTCAAATTTTTGCGGGCTCACCCGGGCTACGGCTTCCGCCTTCCGCACCAGGTTGAGAACGTCGCGGACCGTTTGCGAATAACAGTAGGGATTCCGGCGGTCGGCGAAATAAACGAAGTTCGCGCGCCAGGATTGCCAGGTGAGTTGGGCCGTGGCGGTGGCCAGAACGGCAAACACGATCACCTTGGCTGCCTGCGCCCGGCAGAATTCCACCAAAGTTGCTGCACCGATACCCGCCAGCAAAATCATCCCGAAGTAAAAACTCAGCAGACACCACGGGGTTTTGTAGGAAATAATCGCATACGCCGCCGTGAGCACGATGGTGTAGATCGCCAGGAAAAAGTGCAGCGGCGATTTTTTGCCGAAGAGCGACACGCCGAAGCCGATCGCGGCCAGAACGAGAATCAAGCCTTCGCTCCACACCGGACTTTTGGCCGGATGAAACCACGCGAGCCGTTCGAGATAGAAGTTCCACGGATGAATGTGCGGCGACGCCCCGCCGGCACGCTTGAGCCAGGGCAGGTAGGTGAGGACGGAGTCCGCGAGGCCGTGCCAGTTGGTGAAGAAGGAACTGAAGAGCACCAGCCACACTAGGAGCGCCGCCAGCAATGCGAGCGCGGCGTGACGCAATGTTCGAGCCCAAGCTTTAGCTTGCCCGGCGTCGGGAACACGCTGAAGCGTGAACTCCAACGTGCCGCGGATCGAGAACCACGTTGCCACCCAGGCAACCGCCATCGCTGCCAGGGTGATGACGAAAGTCTCCTTCGTCGCCCACATCAGCCCGACGCCCAAGCCGGCCACCACCGCCCAACGCGCCAGTCTGGTTTGGTAGTATCGCCACCCTGCACCCAGCGCGAGCGCGGTGAAAAACACCAGCAACATTTCATGAATGAAATAGCGGCTGTAAAAAACCATCGCGGGCGAGATGGCGATGAAAATGGCGGCCCATACCGTCGCCTGCCGTCCGAGGCCGTCGGCGAACAGCAGCAGCACCAGAATCAGCGCAACGCCGAATGCGACCGGCGCCAGCCGCAAGGGGGCCTCGTTGAGATCGTTCGGACTGGTCGCCGTGCTCAACCACAGAAACGGCAGCGAGAAGTAATGGAGCGTTGACCCATGAAACTCATCCGGGTCGTAGCGATATTTCCCGTGTTGCCAGAGTTCGCTGACCTTGAGCGCGTTGACCCCTTCGTCGTTGTGAAGCGGGCGCGCGTCGAGCATTGGGAGGCGCAGGGCGAGCGCGCCGATCAGCGCCAGCAGCAACGCCACGAGTGCGCCCCAGCGTTTCATTTGAGGGATGGGGCGGGTAGTTTGAGCTTAAGCGTCTCAGTGCCAGCCGTGCCAGCATTCGCCGCATCTCCGATCTTTGAATCCGTCGGCAAGCCGTAAATTTCGAGTTCCTGCCAGCAATTCGTCGGCGTCAAGTTGCTGCCGTTGGTGTAGGAACGCACATAACGAGCTTTGACACCCTTACCGTCAACCACTCTACCATAGTGCCGCTCGAAAAACTCAAGATCGGCGCCAACCCCAACTCCTGAGGAATTGTCCCGGTCATTGTTGAAAAGCGTCTCCACACCTCTCTGAAAACTCGGATCATCGGAAACTTGGACAATGACGTCGTGGACTGCTTGAGCCCAACGATGGTTGTGCCACATGACGATGGCATAGATGAGCCTAGGCTCCCCCAAGTCCACCTGTATCCATTGCGGGCCCGGCTGGAATGTGACGAGGTCGTAATCGAAGGCTTCCTTTTTGCTATCCGTGATCTGCCTCAATTGCCCCGAAGCTGGCTCACGGCTGCTGGTTACCGTTTTGCCAGCGGAGAGATTGGTTACGCCCTTGGGAACCGGGAAAGGAGCCGGAAGCTTTTCTGAATACGGTTCAATGTTCGGGCCGACAGGGAGGTCCTCTGGGTAGCCCTTAAGGCTCGGGGCGGGCAACTTCAACGCCAGCGGCTCATAGCTGGTGGCCCCGGTCATGATTGCACAGCCGAACCAAGCGACTACGGACATCCGAATCAAACCGGGTGTGAAGCAAATGATTTTATTCAAATTCATGTTTGCCGCACGGACGCCGGAATCCGGGCGTCGCGTTTACTTGGCGGGCAGCGCGTAAACTTCCACTTCCTGCCAGCAATTCAGCGCGCTCAGGCTTCCGCCCTTGGTGTAGCAACGCACGTAACGGCCCTTCGTGCCCTTGCCGTCCACGACCTTGCCATAGTTCGTTTCGAAATATTCGCGGTCGGTGCCGACGCCCAGGCCGGAGGAATTGTCCACGTCGTTGTTGAACACCGTGACGACGCCGTCCTTGAATTCGGGATCGTTGGAAACCTGGACGATGACGTCGCGCATGACCTGGATGTAACGATGATCGTGCCACATGGCGACGGCGTAAATGGCGAACGGTTCACCGAGGTCCACCTGAATCCATTGCGAACCTTTCTTCATCTCCACCGAGTCATAGTCAAACGCTTCCTTCTTGCCGTCGGTGATCTGGTTCAGTTCGCCGGTGAACGGATTGACGCTGCTGGTCACGGTTTTGCCGACGGCGACGTTTTTCACGCCCTTGGGGGCCAGGAACGCCGGTCGCGGCTTGTCGGAATACGGCTCGATGTTCGGCCCGACCGGCAGGTCTTCGGGCGTGCCCTTGAGCGTGGGCGCGGGCAATTTGAGGGCCAGCGGCTCGGTGTCCTTGGCGTCGGCGCCCAAAACCGGGCGGACGCCGCCAAGGGTGGCGAAGATAATGGCCAGCGCGATTCCGGTGTTCAGGCCGGACTTGAAAGAAACTGAATTTGTAAGCTTCATTGTCGTATCCATACGATAAAGAAACGCCCCGGCGTATTCAAAATGAATTTTGCGTGCCGTGGCGGCGCGCTTCCCAGCGTGCCGGTGAGGGCGGCATCCGTGCCGCCAGTTCATCATCGTAGCAGTTCCTTCCTGCCGCGGCAATCGTGACAGCGCTGACTCGCGGCTGGGAAGCCGCTATAACCGGCAGCCAGGCTGCCGCGGAGACCACCTCGCGTTGCCTGTGGCGACATCGAATTTTCCACCCCGGCCATGCGTCGGAAATCCCGTGTGGTATTGGGCTGGACTTTTGGCCCGCGGCCGGGGCATTTTGTGCGCGGCCAGTGTGGCAGCGGGAATCACTCCGGGCGCCACAATACGACACGACAAAAGTAATCATGAACCGTATGATTTCACGTTGCGCTGCAACCGCAGCTCTTGCCGGCTTCCTCGTTCTTTCCGTGCTGCGCGCAACCGCCGGCATTGTTTCCGAAACCGAACAGGATTTTTTCACCACGGGCGATTTTAACGGCGATGGCAAGTTGGACCTCGTCATCGTGGACCGTTACACCGGCCGCGTCCGGGTGGGGTATCAACTTTCGGCCGACTTTTTTGATTGGGCGAATTGGAAGTCCGGCGGCATGAAGGGCGTCACGGGCGTGGCGGTGGGCCGGTTTCTGGAGGCCAAGCGCGACGCCATTTGCCTGGCCGGCGCGGACGCAAACCTCGTCACCATCGTGGACGCGTCGAATCCCAACGCCGACAGCGACCCGATCAAGGTGCCGAACGCCGCGTTGGGCCCGAACACGGTGGCGGCGATTGACATCGGCGGGACCGGCAACACGCCGTTCACGGACCTCTACCTGGCCAACGTTTACGACCCGATGCTGCAAACCCTCTGGCGCAACGACGGCAAGACATTTTCCAAAATCGTTGAGTTGCCGGTGGCCGGGACGGAGTCCCGCGCCGGCACCACGCCGCTCAAGACCGGCGGCGCGGAATTCGTCACGGTGTTGTCCAGCGGCGAGAAGGGCAACGAGCTGCTCGTCAAGAATCTGGCCGCCGGCAAGCCCGAAGCCGTGTTGAGCATCGGCGGTCTGCCGGCCAACGCGGATTACGTGGTCGGAAATTTCCGCGGCACGCCCCTCAAGGAATTTGTCTTCTTCAAGTTTGGCGAGCCGACCTTGCTGGTCAGCGCGGTTACGGAAGCCGGCGGAAAATTCCAGGCCGAAGCGCCCAAGACCCTGACGTTGGCCAAACCCTTGCGGGCGTTGATTTCCGTGGACGGCGAAAAAAAATCGCGCCTGCTTGCGGTGTTCGGCGATCGGGAGCCGGCGGAGTTGATGGACTTCGATGGCGTGAATCCACCGGTCACGGTGCAAAAGCTGGATGGGGCGACGAACAAGTTTCTGAACGCGGCGCTGGCGCTGCCCAATGCGCTGGTTTTGTTCTCCACCATCACCAACGATCGTCCGCGTTTCGTCACGCATTATCAGATGTATTCGCTCGCGGAAGGCAAGTACACGACCGGCTCGTATGGCGGCCTGGCGACGCTGGCGGATCGCGACGACTCGACCGTGCCGGACATTCAAACGCGGATCGCAGCCAACCAGGTTGAGAAAACGCAGCCGGACATGAAGCCCTACACCAACACAATTCCCGGCACGGACGTGAAGTTTGAAATGGTGCCGATCCCCGGCGGCGAATACGTGATGGGCACGCCGGACAGCGAGAAGGACCGCAAGCCCGATGAAGGTCCGCAGCATCCGGTGAAAATCCCGCCGTTCTGGATGGGCAAATTCGAGGTCACCTGGGATGCCTATCTGCTGTTCATGTATTCCGATGACGAGAAGAAACTGCGCGAAACGCATCCCACGGAGGCAAAAGTGGACGAGGTTTCCGACGCCGTGACGCGACCCTCGAAGCCGTATGTGGACATGAGTTTCGGCATGGGCAAGAGCGGTTTCCCGGCCATCGCCATGACCCAGCATGGCGCGAACAAATTCTGCCATTGGTTGAGCGCCCGGACCGGCCAGTTTTATCGCCTGCCCACCGAGGCGGAATGGGAATACGCGTGCCGCGCCGGCACGAAGACGGCGTATTCGTTTGGCGACGACCCGGCGCAACTCCCCGAGTACGGCTGGTTCTTTGACAACAGCGATTCCAAATACCAGCGCGTGGGCAAGAAGAAGCCCAATCCGTGGGGCCTTTACGACATGCACGGCAACGTGTGCGAATGGGTGCTCGATCAGTTTGATCCCAATTATTACAAGCAGTTTGATCCCCAAAAAGTGGTGACCAATCCTTGGAACAAGGCGACCAAAGCGTATCCCCATTCGGTGCGCGGCGGTTCGTGGGACGATGATCCGCCCGCATTGCGCAGCGGCGCGCGCGGGCATTCGGATCGCAGTTGGAAAGCCACCGACCCGCAGCTCCCCAAGAGCATCTGGTATTTAACCGATGCCAAGATCGTCGGCTTCCGCCTCGTGCGCCCGCTGGAGGTGCCGCCGGCGAACGAAATGGTGAAATACTGGACGAGTGGCGTGGAGAAAGATTGAGTGATGAAGAATTTGCCCAAGACGCAAGCCGACCGGTTCGCGTTGAACGGCCTAGTTAAAACGCAGAGCAAACCGAAAAACCTATGCAAAATCGTGAACCCAATCCGTCGGCGGTTTCCCGCCGTCAATTCCTGAAAAGTTCCTCGCTCGCGGCGGCGTCCGCGGCGGCGGTTGCGAATTTTCCGGCAATTCTCCACGCCCAGACGAAGCAACCGTTGAAGGCGGTTGTGGTCGGCCTTGGCGGACGCGGTACCGGCGCCGGCGGGAATTTTTTGAAAGCGGCTCAGGCGGTTGGCGTTGAGGCCACCATCGTCGCCCTGGCAGATCTGTTCCCCGAGCAGGCTGAAAAACCCCGGAACATTTACAAGAAGGACTTCGGCGTGGAAATTCCGTCCAGCAGATGCTTCGGCGGCTTCGACGCGTTCGAAAAAGCGCTCGCTGAACCCGAAGTCAATTACGCCATCCTCGCCACACCGCCGGGCTTTCGCGCGCCGCATTTCCGGGCCGCCATTGCGGCTGGCAAGAATGTGTTCATGGAAAAACCCGTGGCCGTGGACGGCGTCGGTTGCCAGATGATGTACGCTGCCGCCGAGGAGGCGAAAAAGAAGAATCTCAAGGTCGCCGCCGGCACCCAGCGCCGGCATCAAGCCGGCTATATTGAAACCATCAAGCGCATCCAGGACGGTGCCATCGGCGATGTCACCGATCTGCGCGCGTATTGGGTCAATGGGAATCCGATCTGGTTCTACGAAGCCAGCAAATCCCACTACGGTCAGTCGGTGGGGAACACAGATTTGGGTGTCCAATTGAACAACTGGTATCATTACATCTGGCTGTGCGGCGACCACATTTGCGAACAACACGTCCACAACATTGACGTGTGCAACTGGATCAAGGGCGCGCACCCGGTGAAGGCGTGGGGCATGGGCGGCCGTCAGCAACTCGGGGACAAACCCGGCGAGATTTGGGACAACTTTGCGATCGAATTCGAATACTCCGACGGCGTGCGCATGCACAGCTACTGCGGCCAGATCAAACGCGACTTCTCTTCGGTCAGCGAAGCCGTGGTCGGCAGCAACGGCACGGCGAACCCGGCGGGGAATATCGTTCCCAAGAACGGCCAGCGCTGGCGGTTTTCCAAGGAAGGGGCCACTGATCCTTACGTGCAGGAACACATTGACCTCATCAACGCCATCATCAACGACACCGAGTTGAACGAGGCGGCGCAGGTGACCGACAGCACGCTTACCGCCATCATGGGACGTGAAGCGGCTTACAGCGGCGGGGTCGTGGAATGGGACGATATGCTGAACTGCAAATTCCACTACGGCCCGGATATCCTGTTCACCGAACCGGCCAAGATGTCCTTCGGTGCGTTCCGGACGTTGCAACCGCCGATGCCCAGCCGGCACGATATTTTCAAAGACCCGCCGGAAGTGCCGACGGTGTAGCGGCGGGCCTCTGCCCTGCCGTAGAGCCGGGCTGCCAGCCCGGCGTATATTTTGTGCGAAAACTGCGCGTCGGAGAAATGTTGCGAACCGGAAAGTGTGGCCGGACGTTTTTCCCGGCGGCTGAAAACGCGCCCGCTGCGGCAACCAGGATGATTGCCGGCACGGCGCCGTAAATTTGAAACCGATTATGCACCTCAAAAAACTCGTTGCTCCGCTCGCAGCTTCGTCTCTCGCTGCCGCCGTTTTGCTCACCGGCTGCGCCACCCCGCCCCGCATCGGTTCGGTTGCTCCGCGCACGGGCGATGAAATCGTCGCCGCCGGCAAATACATCCACACCGGCACGCCCGTGGTGTTGTGGACCGACCCCGGCGGCTACGATGCCTACCGCGTGGAACGCCGGTTCAGCCCGCTGGACGAGTCCGATTGGAAAACATCGAATGAAAAGGTCAGGGATCTCGACATGCCCAACCGCTACAACATGCGGAAATCGGGTTTGACCCCGGAGGAAATCGAGCGCGTGCGCGGCGGCGGTTGGGATTTGCCGACCCTGCAAAGCAACGTGGACCAGTTTGTCATTCACTTCGACGTTTGTGGCACGAGCCGGCAGTGTTTCAAGGTGTTGCACGATTTGCGCTGCCTGAGCGTGCATTTCATGCTCGACCTCGACGGCACGATTTACCAGACGCTCGACCTCAAGGAGCGCGCCTGGCACGCGACCACGTCCAACAGCCGCTCCATCGGTATTGAAATCGCCAACATGGGCGCTTATTCCAGTCCGACGAACAGCCGGCTCGCCGAGTGGTATAAGAAGGAGGCCGACGGCGAGGTGCGCATCACCATTCCGGAGCAATTCGGCGACGGCGGCATCCGCACGCCGAATTTTGTCGGCCACCCGGCGCGCAACGAACCGGTGAACGGCGTAATTCAGGGGAAGGATTTGTGGCAATACGATTTCACGCCGCAACAATACCGCGCGCTGACGCATCTGGTGGCCGCGCTCTGCGCCACGTTTCCCAAAATCAAATGCGACTATCCGCGCGACGCCGAGGGCAAATTGATCACGCGCAAGCTGGACGCCCCCGAACTGGAAAAATACGAGGGTGTTCTCGGTCATTACCACATCCAGCTCAACAAGACTGATCCCGGCCCGGCGCTGGATTGGGACAAGGTCATCGGCGGCGCGCGCAAGCTGACCGGTGCGAACGACACCAGCCTCGGCCACATGCGGAAGCGGGATTAACCTGGGTGCGATTGGCCGCCGCGGCTTTCAGTCAAAACACGTCCGGTTAATCGCAAAAAACGACTAGGATTCAGTCTTGGCACGTCGCAAACGGATTTCTAGTATCTGCCGCGTGAAAGCTGGCAAGCGACATAGCCATCCGCAGGTGTTTCAAATTCTTCCCGTCGTTTCTATTTTATGAAAGAGTATCAAGCCGCTGACATTCGTAACTTCGCCATCGTGGGACACGCCTCTTCCGGCAAGACGATGCTCAGCGAGGCCATGCTGGAAACCGCCGGGGTCATCAATCGCATGGGCAGCATCGCCGCCGGCTCCACCGTTTCGGACTATCACGAGAGCGAACAGAAGCGGCAGATCTCCGTCTCCGCCTCGCTCATGCACCTGGAATGGCTGGGGAAGAAGTTCAATCTCATTGATTGCCCGGGTTACGCGGATTTCATCAGTGAAGGTCTCGGCGCGTTGCGCGTCGGCGATTTCGCGCTGGTGGTGGTGAACGCCAGCCACGGCGTCGGCGTGGGCACGGACGCGGTCTGGAAATACGCCACGCAATTCGGCCTGCCAAAGTTCATCGTCCTTAACGCGTTCGACAAAGAGAACACAAACTTTGAACAGGCGTTGGCCCAGGTGCGGGAGCATTACGGCGCGCGGGCGTTTCCGTTGAGCCTGCCGGTCAATCCCGGGCCCGGCTTCAACCAGTTGCTCGACGTGATGCGCAGCGAGGTCATCACTTACGCCACGGACAAGAGCGGCAAATTCACCGAAGCGCCGGCGTCCGGCGATTTGGCGGAACAGGTCAAACAATTGCACGAGCAATTGATCGAGTTCATCGCTGAGGCCGACGATTCACTCATGGAAAAGTGGATGGAGAAAGGTACGTTGACCGAGGAGGAGATGCGCGGCGGCGTCCACGCGGCGATTCAAAAACAGGCGTTCATCCCGGTGTTCTGCGTCTCGGCGGAAAACAACATCGGCATCGCCCGACTCATGGACATGATTGCCAAATACGGCTCGTCGCCGGTGGACCGCGCCAAGGTCCAGGCGCACGATGGCGATGGGAAGGAAGTGAATGTCGCGCTCACCGATCCCGACCCGGTTTGTTACATCTTCAAAACGATGAGCGAGGCGCAATTCGGCGAGTTGTCGTTCTTCCGCGTTTATTCCGGCTCGGTGAAGGTCGGCTCGGAACTTCACAACACCGACCGGCGCAGTTCGGAGAAGATCGGGCAGATTTACATTCTCAACGGAAAGAACCGCACCAGCGTTCCGGCACTGAATGCCGGTGACATCGGGGCGGTGGTGAAACTGAAGGACACGCACACCGGCAACACGCTTTGCAACGCGAAGAAACCGGTGTCGCTGCCGAAGGTGGAATATCCCAAACCCAGCATTCACGCGTCACTCAAGAGCACGGTGAAAGGCGAAGAGGAAAAGATCGCTTCCGGCCTCGCGGCGTTGCATCACGAAGACCCGACGTTCATTCATCATGTGGACGGCGAGTTGCACCAGACAGTTCTGTCCGCCCAGGGCGAATTGCACCTGGAAGTCATCGCCGATCGTTTGCGCCGTCGTTACAACGTCCACGTGGAGTTGATCGAGCCGCGCGTGCGCTATCGCGAAACCATCAAGGGCAAGGGCGACTCTAAGTATCGTCACAAGAAACAAACCGGCGGCGCGGGCCAGTTCGCCGAGGTCTGGATGCGTATCGAGCCGAAGCCGCGCGACACGGGCGTGGAATTCACGAATTCGCTCGTCGGCCAGAACGTGGACCGGGTGTTCGTGCCTTCGGTGGAAAAGGGGGTCAAGCGCGCGACGGAGGAAGGCATCCTGGCCGGCTACCGCGTCGTGGATGTGAAAGTGGATTTTTACGACGGCAAGATGCATCCGGTGGATTCGAAAGACATCGCGTTTCAAACGGCGGGTTACTACGCGTTCAAGGAATCGTTTGCCGCGGCCCGGCCTTGCATGCTGGAGCCGATCAACACCGTCGAGATTCGCATCCCGGAGGATTGCATGGGCAAGGTGATGGGCGATCTCTCGAGCCGGCGCGGAAAAATTCAGGGCATGGACATGGATGGCAGCTTCCAGTTGATCAAGGCCCATGTTCCGGCCAAGGAACTTTATCGCTACTCCAGCACGCTCCGTTCGCTCACCGGCGGGCGTGGCGTCCACAGCGAGGACTTCAGCCACTACGAAGAAATGCCACGCGAGCAGGAGGCGAAGCTGGTCGAGGAATACAAGAAGCATCGGTCGCAGGCGCAGCAGGAATAGCAATCTCGCCCACCAAGAAGTGCCCGAGCCCGAATCTGCACGGCAGAGATGCAGCGTCGTGGGCAGCCCGGTTTCCACCCGGGATTTTCCCAGTGGCGCGGAGCAGCGATAGGTGGAACAGTCTGCCATGTTGTTTTTGGTGAACCCATGATGCGTCCGGCGCGCTGTTCCGGATTGAAGATCGCCGGCCGTCATTCGAGCCCAGCGCACGCGTGGTCATTGGTGCTTTGTGTTGGGATGTTCGCGGCCAGATTTGAAGCCCACGCCGCCAATTGGTATGTGAGCGGTTCGGTCGCCGCTTCGGGCAACGGAAATTCCTGGGCCACCGCCTGGAAAACCCCCGGCAGCATCAACTGGGCTGCCGTGTCGCCCGGCGACACTATCTTTCTGGATGGCGGTGCGGCGGGAATGAGTTACGGGGCGTTTGCCACCATCACCGCCAGCGGCACGAGCACCAACTACATCACCATCGCGCGGAGCACGGAGCCGGGACGGGATGGAATCGTGACCATTGCGACGCCACTGGTTCTCTCCGGAAGCTACGTCAAGTTCGACGGGCGCGGCTACAAGCCGGTGGGCGCGAACACTTATCGGTGCGGAATTGTGTTCACCTGCAATACGCGGACGTGGGCCAGCGGCATTCCCGCCGGCGCTTCGGTGGTTGTTACCGGACAGCGCCCGTCGTTTCGCTACTGCTATTTTAACGGCACCTTCGAGGCCACCTCGGGACATTCGCTAGGGGCGTACAATTCTACGGGCTTCGTTTTGGAGCGGTGCTGGTTCTATCAATCCAGTTGGGAGGACCAATGGGTGTATGCAGCTTCGAGCGCCGGCGGCAGCGTGGCGATCACCAACACCGTTTTCCAGGACAACAACAAACCCAACCGCACCGATGGCGAGCATCGCGATGTGGCGAATCCGTTCTCCGGCGGCGGCGGCTGGAACCTGTATGTGATCAATTCCCTATTCTTCAACACGCCTGGTCGTGCCGCCGATCAACCGCAGGGCGATGAGCTGCTGCTCCAGGTGGGCTACAGCGAACCCGCCACGCCGTTGAACGAGGTCATCGCCCTCAACAACGTCTGCTACAACGCGCTGCGGTTTATCGCGTTCGGCTCATCGAACAGCGGCGTCATTTTTTTTGTCGCTCACAACAACACCGTGCGGAACGTGATCGGTGGCGATGGCGTCGGCATCTCGGTCCTATCGCCCGCACTTGCTCCCGCCGAAACCAACAACCTCGTGAAGAGCGCCGCCAGCCCGGGTTTCGTGAACGCCACGAATGCGCTGGGGGCCGACGGTATTCCATTTACGGCGGACGACGGCTTCAACCTCACTTCCGGCAGTCCGGCCATCAACGCCGGAGCAAGCATTGGCATTGCAAAGGACATCCGGGCACAGGCACGCACTGGCCAACCGGACCTGGGCGCCTACGAGTTCGGCGGCAGCGCGCCGGTTTTGAACATTCGTTCGACGGCGACCAACACGCTGGCGCTGTCCTGGCCCGACCTGCCGGCCGGTTACAACCTGCACCAAAACTCGAACGCCGCGGCCGGTGCATGGTCGGCGGTCGGCACGACGCCGGCGAGTGACGGGACCACCATGACGGTCATTGTCCAGCCGAACCTCGGAAACCGGTTTTATCGGCTCATCCTTCCGTAGGGTGGCGGATCGGACCGGTGCTCGCCCGATCGGGAGCACGTCGAAGCACTTGCAAGCCGGGGCAAACCGGGCTAAAACCCGCACCTTTCGCTCCGCCGGTTTTCAAAGCTTGCATCTCGCTTATCGGCATCATTAAGCGGGCCGAAATCTGCTTTTGCCGAGCCTTGTTGGCTTGCGATGGCCCGGGTCAATCGCTAAACATTTTTTGTCGGTGCCGCGTGGGAATGAGTTGGGCGGATCAAGGGTGCGACCGGCGCGCAGAAAACAGTTGACGGCAGCCGGTTTTTTTCAACAATGCAGAGCTCCGTTGCTACAAGCTCTCGGGCGTGGGGTGTTTTCATGCCAAAGCTTTGACGGATTTTACAGCGATTTGCGATGTCAGCGATTTTTCCGAAGTGGACCAATCGCCTGCCCTTGATGATCATCACCGGGGCGGTGTTGCTGGCGTCCGCCGTCACGGCGGGCGTCTGGTATTACTTCACACCCAAATATACTCGCGTCGGTTATCAGCCCATCCAGCCGGTTTCTTTCTCGCACGCCACGCACGTTGATCAGTTGGGCATGGACTGCCGTTACTGCCACAGTGCGGTGGAAAAGTCCTGGTTTTCCAACATCCCGGGCAGTTCCACGTGCATGAACTGCCACAATCAGGTGCTCAAGGATGATCCGCGTCTGGCGCTCGTCCGGGAAAGTGCGGCGACTGGCAAGCCGATTCCCTGGGTGCAGATTCATCGCGTGCCGGACTTTGTTTATTTCAACCACTCCGTCCACGTGAACCGCGGCATCAGTTGCGTGGAATGTCACGGCCAGATCAACCAGATGGAGGAGGTTTATCACGCGAAACCCCTGAGCATGTCGTTCTGCCTCGACTGCCATCGCGATCCGGCGGCCAAGATCCGGCCGGAGGACAAGGTCACCGACCTGAACTGGAAGTGGAGCGACGACCCGAACGAGGCCGCCAAAGCGCAGAAGGCGCACGGCGAGATGATGGTCAAGAACATGAAAGTGGAATCGCTCCAGAATTGCTCGGCGTGCCATAGATGAAAACGATTCCTCCAACCGATCCAACCCCCGCCACCGGCCGCCAATACTGGCGCGGTCTGGATCATCTGGCCGAGACGCCGGAGTTCAAGCAATTCCTGGAACGCGAGTTTCCGGCGGGCGCGAGCGAGTTTACCGACGAGGTTTCCCGCCGGCATTTCGTCAAGATCATGTCCGCGTCATTCCTGCTGGCCGGGCTGGGGTTGGGCTCGACCGGTTGCCGCCGGCCGGAAGACAAGTTGATGCCGTTTGGCAAGTCGCCGGAAAACTACACCTACGGCACAGCACAATATTTTGCGACCGCCATGCCCACCCGGGGCGGGGCGGTTCCGCTCGTGGCCAAGTCTTACGACGGCCGGCCCGTCAAGCTGGAGGGCAATCCCCTCTTCCCCGGTGGCAATGGCGCCACCGACCGCTACGCGCAGGCGTCGCTGCTGAATCTTTACGATCCCGACCGCGCGACGCGGTTTGCGAAGAAGGGCACATCCGGCAAGCTGGAAGCCATTCAGAAGGATGCGGCGCTCGAGGCGCTGGATCAACTGGCCAAAAAGTTTGCGGCGAACCAGGGGGAAGGCCTTTGTTTGCTGTCCGAGCGGACGCACTCGCCATCGCGCCGCCGGCTGCACGAGGAGATTTCCGCGAAGCTCCCGAAGGCCCGGTGGTTTTTGTATGACGCGATTGACGTGGATGCGCATCAGCGCGCGGCGACCCGGGCGTTTGGCCAATCGGTGAGGCCGTTTTTCCACTACGATCAGGCCAAAACGATTCTCGCCCTGGACTGCGATTTTCTCGGAGCGGAAGAAGACGTTCACAACAGCATTCGCCGTTTCGCCAAGGGCCGCAAGTTGGAGAAGCCGACGGATTCAATGAGCCGGCTTTACACGGTTGAATCACTGTTCACGCTCACGGGCATCAGCGCCGATCATCGTCTGCGCGTGCCGGCCAGCGTGGTGGTTCAGGTGGCGACGGCCATTGCGGCAGAGTTGGGATTGAGCGCGGAAAACCTGCCGAAACCCGCGGGCGTGGACGCGAAGTGGATTTCGGAATGTGCGAAGGACCTGAAGGCGGCGGGCGAAGCCGCACTGGTCGTGGTCGGCAACCGCCAGCCGTTGGCGGTGCATCTGCTCGCGCACGCCATCAACGCCCAGCTCGGCGCGGTTGGCCGGACGGTTGCCCTCGTGCAAGTGCCCAAGCCCATCGCCGGGGAACTGACCGAACTCGTCGAGGCTTTGAACGCCGGCAACGTGGAGACCCTCGTGATGGTCGGCGTCAACCCGGCCTACAACGCGCCGGCGGATTTGAATTGGAGCGCAGCGCAGGCCAGGGCGAAGACGGTCGTGCGGCTGGGTTACTACGAAGACGAAACCGGTTCGTCCTGCGACTGGCATTTTCCGCAGGCGCATTTCCTTGAATCCTGGGGCGACACGGTTACCAGCGATGGCACGGTCGTCCCGGTGCAACCGCTGATTGCGCCGTTGTTCGGCGGGCTGACGGAAATCGAATTTCTCGCCCGCCTGGGCGGGGCGGTCGAGCCCAGTCCCAACAAAATTGTCCGCGCAACCTTTGCGGCGATCTCGGGCGACGCGTCCGATGGGGCGTGGAACAAGTTCCTGCACGACGGTTTTCTGGCCGGTTCGGCGAGAAAGACGGTCACCGGCAATTTCAGCATGGTCGCCGTGGCGCAGGCGCTGGCGGGTGTCAAGCCGGCCGCGCCATCAAAGGACAACCTCGAGGTTGTCCTGCACCGCGATTACAGCCTGGACGACGGGCGCTACGCCAACAACGGCTGGATGCAGGAATTTCCCGATCCCATCACCAAGCTGACTTGGGACAACGCCGTGCTGCTCAGCCGCAAGACGGCGAGCGAACTCGGCGTGCAAAACTCCGATGTGGTGGAAATCACGTTGGGCGATCGCAAGATCAAAGGCCCGATTTGGATTCAACCCGGCATGGCGGATTATTCGCTGGGCCTGGCGCTGGGTTACGGCCGGACGAAAGTTGGCCGCGTCGGCGTCGGCACGGGCTTTGATGCCTATCCGCTGTTCACGACCCGGAACGGTTACATCGCCACCGGCGCGACCTTACGCAAGACGGGCGAGACTTATCCGCTTTCCTGCACGCAATCGCACTGGTCCATGGAAGGCCGGGCCATTGTGCGGGAGGCGAACCTCGAACAGTTCCGACAGCATCCAAAATTCGCGGATGCGATGAACGCGCCGGAAGCGCCGTCCGAGGCCCCGATTTATCCGAACCCGTTGGACCTCGAAAAGCCGAAGGCGCTGCATCAATGGGGCATGGCCATTGATTTGAGTTCCTGCGTCGGCTGCGGCACGTGTGTGATCGCGTGCCAGAGCGAAAACAACATTCCCATCGTCGGCAAGGACCTGGTGAACCGCGGACGCGAGATGCACTGGATGCGGATTGACCGTTACTACGCGTCGGACCCGCTGAAGCACAAATTCCGCGAGACGTTCCGCAAGGACGAAACCGAGCAGTTCGACCCGTGGATTGACGACGTGCAGGCGGTGAACCAGCCGATGCTCTGCCAGCATTGCGAGGCCGCGCCGTGCGAGAGCGTCTGCCCGGTGAACGCGACCGTGCATGACCAGGAAGGTTTGAACGTGATGGTTTACAACCGTTGCGTCGGCACGCGGTATTGTTCCAACAACTGCCCGTACAAGGTCCGCCGGTTCAATTATCTCGATTACAACAAGCGGCCGTTGCAAGACCTCAAGGGACCGTTTTATCCCAGCCCGCTCACGCATCGCACGGACGGACAATGGGACATGACGCGCTGGTGGAAGGATCAGGACAGTGGCATGCGCGAGGACGACGAATGGGACCTGATCCGCATGCTCAAGAACCCGGACGTGACCGTCCGCATGCGTGGGGTCATGGAGAAATGCACGTTCTGCGTGCAGCGGATCGAAGGCGCGAAGATTGCGCAGAAGGTGAAGGCCGGCATGTCCGGCGACGTGGTCGTGCCCGACGGCACGATCAAGACGGCCTGCCAGCAGGCGTGTCCCGCCGAGGCCATCGTGTTTGGCAACATTGCCGATCCCGGCAGCCGCGTGTCGCAGCTCCGGAAGGACGAGCGGGATTACACGGTGCTGGAGTTTCTGGCCACCAAACCGCGGACAACCTATCTCGCGCGCGTGCGAAATCCGAACCCGGCCATGCCAGACTACACGCCAGCGCCGCGAACGTTCGAGGAATTTGAGAAGAAGAATGGCAAGGTTGACTTTGACCGGCATCACGGTGAAGCGGCGCACGAGACCGCCGAAACCGGGAAAGGAGGCCACTAATGGCTGAAGCAACTTCCGAGATCAAAGTGCCCGTGCCGCCGGCGGAACTGGCGCGCATTCCTTTGGTTCAGAACAACCGGAGCTTCGGTTGGATTTCGGACCGCGTGTCGGCCATCACCGAGGGCAAGGCGCCGGCGTGGTGGTGGGCGGCGTTCATTCCCAGCCTGCTTCTGCTTGGCTTGCTGGTCGCCATGCTCACTTATCAGATTTCGACCGGCGTCGGCGTCTGGGGCAATCACCATCCCACGATGTGGGGCTGGGACATCATCAACTTCGTTTGGTGGATCGGCATTGGCCATGCCGGGACGCTGATTTCGGCGATTCTCTTTCTGCTGCGCCAGCGCTGGCGCACAGCGGTGAACCGCGCCTCGGAGGCGATGACGATTTTCGCGGTGATGTGCGCCGGTATTTATCCGGCGATGCACGTGGGTCGTGTGTGGCGTGATTACTGGCTGTTCCCGATCCCGGATTCCAACGGCATCTGGCCGCAGTTCCGTTCGCCGTTGATGTGGGACGTGTTTGCCGTTTCGACCTATTTCACCGTGTCCGTCTTGTTCTGGTTCGTCGGCCTAATCCCCGACCTGGCGACCATGCGCGACCGCGCGAAGACGAAGATCAAGCAATTCATTTACGGACTGTTCTCGCTGGGGTGGACGGGGGCAAACCGTCATTGGAGCAATTACGAGAAGGCGTATCTGATCCTGGCCGGTCTTTCGACGCCGCTGGTGTTGTCCGTGCACTCGATCGTGTCGTTGGACTTCGCCGTGTCGCAATTGCCCGGCTGGCACACAACGATTTTTCCGCCGTATTTCGTCGCTGGTGCGGTGTTCTCCGGGTTCGGCATGGTGCTGACCCTGCTCGTCCCCTTGCGCAGCATGTGCAAGTTGGAGGACATCATCACCATGCGGCACATTGACGTGATGTGCAAAGTGACGCTGGCGACCGGTTGCATTGTCAGCTACGCCTACGTCATGGAGTTCTTCATCGCGTGGTACAGCGGCAATCCGTCCGAACAGTTCCATTTCCTGAACCGGGCGATGGGGCCGTATTGGTGGGGCTGGGTGGGGATGATGTCCTGCAACATGATCGTTCCGCAGTTGTTCTGGTTCAAGAAAGTCCGGCAAAACCTCCTGGTGGTGTTCATCCTCTCGATTCTGGTGAACGTCGGCATGTGGTTCGAGCGGTTCGTCATCGTGGTGATTTCCCTGCACCGCGAATTTCTGCCGTCGAACTGGGGTTACTTCAAGCCGACGTGGGTGGACATCTGCACGTTCCTCGGCACGTTCGGCTTGTTCTTCACGTGCTTCCTGTTGTTCATGCGTTTTCTGCCGATGATCGCGGTTTCGGAAGTGAAAGGCGTGACGGCGCAGGCGGATCCGCATCATCCCCTGGCCAAGCCGGACGGAAACGGAGGGCAGCACTGATGAGCGCGACCGCCAAACCCTTCGGCCTGCTGGCCGAGTTCGACAACACCACCGACGTGTTGCATGCGGCGGAAAAGGTCCGCGACGCGGGTTTCCGCAAGTGGGACGTTTACATGCCGTTCCCGATCCATGGCATGGACAAGGCCATGGGCCTCAAGAATTCCAAGGTCGGCTGGTTCGCCTTCCTCGGCGGCGTGACCGGTTACACCACCGGCATGGTGATGATCTGGTGGATGAACGCGATTGACTACCCGATTGTTGTGGGCGGCAAGCCGATGTTCAGCCCGTTCGGCGCCTTCCCGCCGTCTTATGAGCTGACGATTCTGTTCGGCGCGTTCGGGTCGCTGTTCGGCATGTTGTTCCTGAACCGCCTGCCGCGGCTGTATCATCCGTTGTTGAAGCACCGGCGTTTTGCCCTGGCCACGCACGACCGGTTCTTCATCGTGATCGAGACCGCCGATCCGAAGTATTCGGAAACCGAAACCCGCAAGCTGCTTGAGACGGCCGGCAGCCGGCGCATCGAAATGGTGGTGGAATAATGCGCTACATCTTCCTGTTCTTCGGCCTGGCCGTGTTGCTGGTGATGCTCATCGCCGGCAAGCGCGGCGATCTCACGCGCAACCGTCCGCTGCAAATCTTCCCGGACATGAAGCGGCAGTTGAAATTGCGTCCGCAGACGGCCAACAGCTTTTTCGCCAACGGCCTCAGTTCGCAACTGCCGCCGCTTGGTACGGTGGCGCAGAGCGCGCCCCTGATGGTCGGCGGTCGCGAAGTTTATCCTTACGAAGACGCGCCGGTGAACACGGGCCGGGTCGCGGGCACGACGAATTTTGTGGAGTTGAACCCGTTTCCGGTCACCGCGCCACTGCTCGCCCGCGGCCAGCAACGATTCACGATCTATTGCGCGCCGTGCCACGGACAACTGGGCGATGGCAACGGCATCACCAAAAAGATCGGTGCGATGGCCATCGTCGCCAATCTCCATGAGAAACGCATCGTCGAACTGCCGGATGGCGAATTGTTCAACACGGTCAGTCACGGCAAGAACAATATGCAGGGCTATGCGCCGCAGATCCCGGTCGAGGATCGTTGGGCGATCATTGCCTACCTGCGCGCGCTGCAACTGA
The DNA here is from genome assembly GCA_964458575.1 of uncultured Bifidobacteriaceae bacterium. Classification (GTDB taxonomy): domain Bacteria; phylum Verrucomicrobiota; class Verrucomicrobiia; order Limisphaerales; family JADLHS01; genus CAYWMD01. The sequence goes on from CAYWMD010000012.1 coordinate 20,342, forward strand.
GCCATTTGGGATCGGTGGACGATCTCCCGCCGTCCGTGCGCGCGAAATTAAAATAAGTTATGAGTCAAGCAGACGATTACTCGAACGACGATCCGACGATGCCGCGGCCATTGGACCTGGCGAAGTGGCGCAAGCTGCCGTTGCAGTGTGTCATTGGCGGGTTGGCGGTCGGGCTGTTGGGGTTGATGCTCAATTTCCGGCATGGCGGGGTGGATTTCCTGATCGCCTACCTCGTGGCCTTCATGTTTGTGTTGAGCCTCGGGGCGGGCGCGCTGTTCCTGGTCATGGCGCATCACCTGTTCGATGCCGGCTGGTCGGTGCCCATCCGCCGGTTCTGCGAGCACCTGGCCTATTCCGTCTTTACGGCCCTGCCGTTCCTGTTCATTCCCATCGCCCTGGGCGCGAAAAAGATTTATCCCTGGATGAGCCTCAATCCCGTCACCTACCACGCGTTGCACGCGAAGCAGCCGGTCTTCACGATGACCGGTTTTTACGTGGTCGCGGCGGGTTGCTTCCTCGTCTGGTGGTTCTTGTCCAGCCGCCTGCGCTATTGGTCGCTCAAACAGGACGAAACAGGCGCCGCCGACTGCACCTACAAGATGCGCGTCCTGTCGTCCATCGGCATTTTTCTGTTCGCGTTCTCGCTCACGTTTGGGGCAATCATGTGGATGAAGGCGTTGCAGATTGACTGGTTCTCGACGATGTACGGCGTGCATTACTTTGCCGGCAGCGTCTGGGTCACCTTGGCCACCGTGTACGTGATTACGATGATTTTGGACCGGCAGCGCATCCTCAGCGATGTCCTGCACGAACATCAGTATTATTTCCTCGGTTCGTTGTTGTTCGCGTTCACGGTTTTCTATGCCTATGTCACCTTCGCGCAGTACTTCATCATCTGGAACGCCAACATGCCGGAGGAGACATTCTACTACGTCATCCGCGAGGTGGATGCCCACGGCCATCACACGACCTGGTTCTGGGTCAGCCTGGTCATCATCTTTGGCCACTTCTTCCTGCCGTTTCTGACATTGCTGCGGATTGATGTGAAGAGCAATTTCGCCGTCATGGTGCCGCTGGCGCTGTGGGCTTGGTTGATGCACTTCGTGGACATGACGTGGAATATCATGCCGCCGCTTTATCGGGCCGGCTTCCCGTTTGCCTGGGCCCTGGTGGCGCTGGGATTGATGGTGTTCATGGTTGGCATCGTGGCCATCCAGTTCCTCAAACGGTTCAACAGCGCCCCGCCGTTTCCGAAAAAGGACCCGCGCCTCATCGAAGCCATGGGCCTTTACCATCCGGTGCCCACCCAGATTTCCGGCGGTGAACTGGACCAGACCGACACGATGCGCGGCGCACCGATTCAACCTGCGAAGGGGGGCCACTGATGAATTCCTGCGAATCCGACCAGTCCGGTTGCGGGCGCGGCTTCACCGCGACGCTGGCGGTGGTTGTCGCCTGCCTGATTTTTGGCGCGCTGGTGTGGCAGATGAAAAAATACACGGAGCCCGCACCGGCGGTGGACGCCGCCCGCAAGGCGGACAGGGCCAAGGCCCGGGCCGAACTCACCGCGGCCGAGACCGAGGCGTTGAACAATCCCGGCTGGATTGACCAGACCAAGGGCCTGGTCCGCTTGCCCATTGCCGACGCGATGCAACTCGCCGAACGCGAATGGCAGAATCCCGCCCAGGCGCGTTCGAACCTCATCGCTCGCGTCGAAAAAGCCACCGCTCTCCCGCCTAAGGCGCCGGAGAAGCCCAGTGCGTTTGAGTGATTTGCCGCGTCTGCTTTAATGACCGCTCCTTCGTCCAGCCAGCCGCAGCCGATTGACGCTTCGTGCCGCCTGCCGTTGTTTGCCTTGTTCGGCGGCGCGGCGGTGTGGCTGGTGCTGGGCTCCGTTCTGGCGCTGATCGCTTCGCTGACTTTTCACAAGCCCGCCATGTTCGCCGATTGCGCGATGTTCAGCTACGGGCGGGCGTTTCCGGCGTCGCAAAACCTGTTGGTCTATGGCTTCTGCATTCCCGCCGGACTCGGGGTCGGACTCTGGCTGCTGGCGCGGTTGAGCCGGGTGGAACTGGCGCGGCCGTGGCTGGTCACGGTGGGGGCGAAACTCTGGCATTTGGGTGTGCTCGTGGGCCTGGTCGCGATTCTCACCGGCCAGGGCACCGGTCATGAGCTGCTCGAGATGCCGCACTATGCGACCGCGATTCTTTTCGTCAGTTTTCTTTTCATGGCCGTCTGGGGTTTTGTCACCCATACGCAACGCGCGGAAAGGTCGTTGTATCCCTCCCAATGGTTTGTGCTGGCGGCGCTGTTCTGGTTTCCGTGGATCCTTTCAACCGCGGTGCTGTTGCAGTTGGTGCCGTTGCGCGGGGTCGTGCAGGCGGTCGTCGCCTGGTGGTTTGCCGGCAACCTGCTGAACGTCTGGCTGGTCCTCGCGGGACTCGCTTCAACTTTTTACATCATCCCGAAACTGGCCGACCGGCCGCTGCAAAGCCAGAACCTTGCTTTGTTCATTTTCCTGACGCTGATGCTGTTTGGTACCTGGACGGGAGTTCCCGCCAGCGCACCCCTGCCGGCGTGGATGCCGGTCCTGAGCGGGGTCGCGTCCTCGCTGCTGCTCGTGACCGCGCTGGCGGTCGCGGTCTGCGTGTATCAGACGACGCGCGGCGTGACCTGGCCGCCCGTCGGCGGACCGGCGTGTTACACCATGTTCGGCGTGTTCTCGCTGGTGCTGGCCATGTTGTTGTTTTCGGCGGGCTGTGTTCCGGTTGTTTCCCGTGTGACGGATTTCACCTGGTTCGGCCGCGGCGAAATCGCGTTGCGCCTGTATGGCTTTTTTGTGATGACCATGCTGGGCGCGGCCTATTTCATTCTGCCGCGCCTCGCGGGGGTTGAAGTCTGCCGCCCGCGCGTCCGCGCCAACTTCTGGCTGGGGGTTGCCGGCACGCTGCTGGTTTCGGTGCCGCTTCTCATCGGCGGTGTCCGACAGGGCCTGGCATTGGCCAATCCGGCCGTGCCCTTCCTCGACACGGGGAAAGCCGCGCTCATGTATTTCCGCATGAGTACGCTGGGCGAGACGCTGTTGGTGTTGGGCAACCTGCTCTTCCTGTTCAACGTTGTAACGGTGATCGTGCGTTGCTATCGGCCGATGGTCAAAGCGGCTTATCGCGAGGCGACGGCGTTGTCGCCCGAGGGGGTTCAGACATGAGATCCGGCGCGATCATATTCCTTGTGGCGTTCATCGCGCTGTCGGCGTCGTGGGGCGGATTTGTCCTCGCGCCGCAACTCCAATTGGGTGGTAACGTGCAGACCAACGCTGTGGGCACGAGCGATCTTTATCCGCAGGCACGCCCGGGACTGGCGAAACAAGGCCTGGAAGTTTATCGCGCCAGCGGTTGCGTCTATTGCCACAGTCAACAGGTCCGGCAGGAAGCCATCCATTGCGAAATCGTGTTGATGGACGCGGGCACGAACGGAACGGCGACTCACGCGGCCATTGCCAGGCTCGATCCGGAGGCGGCGAAGCAGGAGACGGTCGTTCTGCTCGGGCATCTGCCAAAAACCATTTTGAAAGTCGCCGACACCGCCGCCGCTGCGCCCGTGATCAAGGCGCTGGAGGCGGCGGGGGCCAAGGCGGACGCCCTGGTGGTGGCGACCGGGCCCGACATCAGTCGCAGCTGGGGCCGGCGGCGCTCCGTGACGCAGGATTATTTGTATGACCACCCGGTGCAACTCGGCTCGCGCCGGGCGGGCCCGGATTTGGCCAACGTCGGCGCACGGCAGTTCGATGCGAACTGGCAGTTACGCCATTTGTATGCGCCGCAAAGCGAAGTCAAAGGCTCGACGATGCCGCCGTATCGGTTTTTGTTCGATCAACGCAAAGCCGGCGCAACACCTTCGCCCGACGCCCTCCAATTAACGGGGGAATTCGCGCCGCCGGCGGGATTTGAGATTGTCCCCACGCCGCAAGCGAAAGCACTCGTCGCCTACTTGTTGAGCCTGCGCGCCGACGTGCCACTGTTTGAAGCCCCGTTGACGCTGCCACCGTCCGCGCCGGCGCCGGTGACGAATGCGCCCGCCGCAATTTCCTCCGCGCAATGAACGCCGAATCCAAACCCACCCACCCGGCGCCGGAAGCAGAGCCGACGTCCACGCTCGCCACGCTGCCAATCTGGTTGATCGTGGTGCTGTTGCTGTTGCTGTTTTGGGGGGCGATGTCCTTTGACCGGCATGGCGGTTGGTTTCAGCCGAAGGTTTACGAACCCTTCGCTTCCTTGCCGGATGTCGAGCGCTTTCAACCCTTGGAGCGCGGCGGAGCGAATCTCTCGCGTGGCAAGGTCGTCTTCGAAGGCACCTGCGCGTTGTGCCACAACCCGGATGGCGCCGGCAAACCGGGCCAGGCGCCGCCGCTCGCCGGCTCCGATTGGGTGAACGCGAAGGGGCCAAACCGGATCATCCACATCGTATTGCTCGGCTTGAACGGCCCGATCACCGTCAGCGGCAAATCCTACACTTTCTCCGCCGGCATGACTCCGTTTGGCAGCTTGCCGGACGAAGACATCGCCGCGGCGTTGAGCTACGTCCGCCAGGCCTGGGGCAACAAGGCGCCGCCGGTGACCGCCGAGCAGGTCAAAGCCGTCCGGACAAAGATCGGCAACCGCACCCAGTCGCTGACGACCGACGAGGTGACGGGGATGCCGGAGGAATTAAAGAAGTAACGCCGCCGGATCGGGCGTTGCTGTTCCGCGCCGTTTCGCAATCTGGTCCATCGCCCAACGGGCATGTTCGGCAATCAACGGTTCACGGTCAGCGGAGGCGGTTTGCAAGGTCGGCAACGCGGTTTCGTCGCCGGTGTTTCCCAGTGCCACACATACGTTCCGCAACAATCCTCGCCGCTTCGCGCGAAGAATCGGCGTGCCGGCGAAACGCGATTTGAAACCGGTTTCGTCGAGGCCAAGCAACGCCACCAGGTCGGGCGTGGCCAGTCCGGGCCGGACGTGTGACTTCATCAATTGCCCCTCGTGTGCGAAACGATTCCACGGACACACCGCCAGGCAATCGTCGCAGCCGAAGATCCGGTTGCCGATGGCTGGGCGCAATTCGAGCGGGATTGGGCCTCTGAGTTCGATGGTGAGGTAGGAAATGCACAGTCGTGCGTCGAGCTGGAACGGTGCGGTGATGGCGCGCGTGGGGCAGGCCGTGAGGCAGCGCGAACAGGCGCCGCAACGGTTCTTCTCCGGCCGGTCGGGCTGGAGTTCCAGCGTCGTCAGAATTTCTCCGAGCAAAATCCAGTTGCCCAATCTGCGGCTGATGAGGTTGGTGTGCTTGCCGATAAAGCCCAGTCCGGCCCGCTGGGCCAGGTCGCGTTCCAGCACCGGGCCCGTGTCCACATACCAGAGTGAGCGCGTGCCACCGCCGCCGAACTGGTCCACGAATTCGGCCAGTGTTTTCAACCGTTCGCCCAGCACGTCGTGATAGTCATCGAACTGGGCGTAGCGGGCCACAAGGCCAGATTGCGGATCGCAAACTTCGTAACTTGCCGCGAGGGCGATCACGCTCCGCGCGTCGGGAAGCACGCGTTGTGGATCAATCCGCTTGTCAGCATTGCGTTCGAGATAGCCCATTTCACCATGGCGGCCCGCGCGCAACCAGTCCTGAAACTGCATGGAACTTTCGGGGGCTGCCGCCGTTGTAAACCGGCAGTCGTCGAAGCCCAGTTCGAGCGCGCGTTGCCGGATGGCGGCCTTCATCGGTGGGTGGATTGCGCGAGCCGAAGCTGGTGAATGACCTGATGCGCCACTTCTTTGACGGACCGCATTTCGGTATTCACCATGACGTCGGCCTGGTGGTAGAACGGTTCACGCGTGGCGAGCAGCGACCGGATTTTGCCCAGCGGGTCAGGGTTGTTCAACAGCGGCCGGTGGGTCTGGTGCCGCACGCGCTCAAAAATCTTTTCCGGTGAAGCCCAAAGGCAAACCACCAGCGCGTGGGTTTTGAGGCTGGCCAGATTGGCGGGGTTGACCGGCAGCCCGCCGCCGGTCGAGATGACGGTCCGGTCGCGGTGCGACAACTCCTCGACCAGCCCGCATTCCATCTGTCGGAACGCCGGCTCCCCCTGCTGCGCGAAAATCTCGGTGATGGGTTTGCCCGCGCGCGCTTCGATGACGTCGTCGGTGTCGAGAAAGGTGAAATGCAGCGTGTCGGCGACGAGCCGGCCCACGGAGGATTTGCCGGTGCCCATAAATCCAATGAGCGCAATGTTGGCGAGTTTTCGGGCAACGGTCATGCCGTATGCTAACCGGTAAAAGTGCAAAACCCAAAGCGCAAAGTATCAGCGAAGTTCCAGGCCCGCCGGACGCCGAAGCGACCTGTTCATTGACTTGCCTTCGACCGGCTGGCAATCTGCGCACGCTCCGGTTCGCCAGCCATGACGGTTGGGAAGTCGGAACGTGTCCGCGATGGAAACAAAAACGAGAAGCCTCTTGAAGTCCGTCAGCTATCGGGTGTTCGCCTCGATTGTGACGGCGCTGATCATCTTTTGCTTCACGGGCAAGCTGTTGCTCGCGCTCGGGCTGGGCGTGCTGGATTCGGTTTCGAAAATCCTGGTTTTCTTTTTGCACGAGCGCATGTGGACGGCCATCTCGTTCGGCCGCATCAAGCATCCGTTGGAGGAAATTCAGGTCAAAAAACCGCTCTCCCAGGAAGACAAGAAAACCATCGAGGCGCAGCTCAAGAACATGGGTTACCTCGGTGAAAACATTTGATCCGGTTCTTCAACGCCTGGCGCGAATTTGAATCTTTCAGCGCATCCGAGCATCCAAGTTCAGTGAAAATGCAACACCGACCGATGAACCGGTTCTTCACGCTCACATTTCTGTCTTTCGCCGCCCTGCTGGCCCTGACGGAGGGCGCCGCGGCGAAGGCAGACACGCCCAACATTGTCTTGATCCTGGCGGATGACCTGGGCTACGGCAGCCTGAGCTGCTACGGCGCCGACACGAACCTGGTCCGCACGCCGAATTGCGATCGCCTAGCCCGCGAGGGAGTTCGCTTCACCGACGCCAACGCGCCGGCCAGCATTTGTTCTCCGACCCGGTATGGCGTCCTGACGGGGCGGTATTGCTGGCGCACGCCCCTCAAGTTCGGCGTGCTGGCTTACGACGCGCCGCTGCACATTGAGACGGAGCGATCCACGATCGCTTCCATGCTCAAGCACCGCGGTTACCGCACCGCGGCCATTGGCAAGTGGCATCTCGGTTACGGCCCGCCGCCCAAGACCGACTTCACCGGCAAGCTGCGACCCGGCCCGTTGCAGGTCGGATTTGATTTTCACTTCGGCGTGCCGTGCAACCACGGCGATGTCACCGGCGTTTACGTGGAGGACGACGGCGTGTCCGGCTTGCGCAGCGCGAAGCTGACGCCGTTTGGCCACAGCGACGCCGGAGGCAAGCCGTTCATTGGACTCGATGCACCGCAACGAACAAACGAAACTGTGATGGAAAGGCTGACGGATCAAGCCATCGCGTGGATCGAAAAACAGGACGCGGGAAAACCTTTCTTTCTCTATTTTACACCCGTCGCCGTCCATGAGCCGGTCACGCCATCGGACAAGACGAAAGGCACGAGCAAGGCCGGGCCGTATGGCGACTGGATTCACGAACTCGATTTGAGCGTGGGCCGCGTGCTTGACGTGCTGGATAAAAAAGATATCGCCAAAGACACATTGGTCATTTTCACGAGTGACAATGGCGGCGAAAACAAACTCCGAGGAACGGGAACGCAGCTTCAGGCCGAGGCCGCCGGCCTGAAGATCAACGGCCGGTTTCGCGGCGGCAAACACAGTATTTTCGAAGGCGGGTTCCGTGAGCCGTTCATCGTCCGTTGGCCCGTCAAAGCGCCCGCGGGCAAGGTCTGCGACGAGACCATCAGTCTGGTTGACTTGTACGCAACGCTTGCCGCAGTCGTCGGCGAGAAAATACCGGGCCCGGCCGGCACGGCCGAGGACAGTTTCAATGTCCTGCCGGCGATTCTCGGACAGAAAATGCCCAAGCCGTTGCGTCCGGACATGATCGGCAACAGCGCCGACGGCGTCTTCTCCATCCGGCAGGGGCTGTGGAAATACATCGAGGGTAAGCCCGCGCGGTCGGGCGGCGGCGGTGGAATCAAGGACAAGACGGCGGAGAACAAACTCCAGCTTTACAATCTCGAGGCCGATCCAGGTGAGAAAAAGGACCTGGCGGCCGAGCATCCGGAAATCGTCAAGCGCCTGGCAAAGTTGCTCGACGATCAGCGCAACTCGGGTCACAGTCGCGAGTGAATTTTGCCATGAAGACTCCCGCGCTCGTCCTCGCTGTGTTGCTCGCCGGCGGCGCTTCCGGTTTCGCTGCCGGCAAGCCGAACGTCCTCCTCATCACCGCCGACGATCTGAACGGCGACTCGATGGGCTGGATGGGCAGCAAGGTCGGCGCGACGCCGAATCTCGACCGGTTCGCCGCCACGTGCCAGCGCTTCGAGCATTTCTATGTGACCGCGCCGATCTGCCAGCCGTCGCGCGAAGCGTTCATGACCGGACGGGTGCCGCATCGCAGCGGCGCATTGGGATTCAATCCCATCCGAAGAGATGTGCCCACACTGCCGGAAGTGCTCCGGAGCAACGGCTGGTTCGTCGCGGCCATCAACAAAACCGCTCACATGCAGCCCGCGGATAAATTTCCATGGAACGTTGATTTCAATGGTTCAGGCAAATCTACGAAGCTGATGCGCGAGCAGTTCGAGCAATGTCTCAAGGCCGCAGCGGACGCAAAGCAACCGTTTTTCATCAACGCCAACATCACCGACCCGCATCGGCCTTTCCCGGCGCTCGATCCCGCCGCCGCGGGGGGAAAGAAAAAACGCGACGCCGACGCTCCACCCGAGAAGATATTTTCACCGGACGAAATCGCCGTGCCGCCGATCCTCGAAGACCTGCCCAACATCCGACGGGAACTCGCCCAATACTTCACGGCCGTCCGGCGGATGGACGATACTTTCGGCGGTTTGCTCGCGGCGCTGCAAGCGGTCGGAGTGGCGGACAACACCATCATCGTGTTTTTCGCGGACAACGGAATTTCCGCGCCGTTTTCGAAGGCGACGTTGTTCAAGTGTGGCACGTGGTCACCCATGTTGATACGCGGGCCGGGCATGGGAGCGCCCGCGTTTAATCGCGACGACATGATCGGTGGTGTTGACCTCATGCCGACCTTGCTCGAACTGCTGGGCGTCGCGCCGCCGCCGGGCATGGACGGGCGTTCGTTTGTCCCGCTGCTCAAGGGCGAGAAACAGGACGGGCGCGATCATGTGTTCACGTGGGTTAACACTGTTTCGAGCGGCAAGAGTTTTGCCGGGCGCTGCGTGCGGACGAAGACGCGCGCCTATATCTGGAACGAATGGCCGGACGGCAAAACGGAATACAAGGTCGAGGGCATGTCCGGGTTCACGTTCAAAACCCTCCAGGCAGCCGGGGCCACCGACCCGAAAATCCAGGCGCGCGTGGATTATTACCTCCACCGGCGCAACGAGGAATTCTATGATTTGGAGCAAGACCCGACCGAACGGCGCAATGTGATGGGTGAAACCACTTACGCGGCAGAAATCAAACAAATGAAGGCGACCTTGCTTGCGGAAATGAAACGGACCGGCGATCCCTTGCTGGCGCAATTCGAGAGGACGTTCGGCCAAAATCAAAATGCAAGCGCAGTCCGGTCCCTTGAACCCGATCAGGCGACCGGCACCGCCAAGGCCGTGGTGGTCAGCGACAGCGAAGCGCTGGCTCATACGGCCCTGATGTTGCCTTTGAATCGCCGGGGCAACGTCGTCGGTCCGGAAAAGGTCGCCGTTCAGGCGGATCAGGTTCTGAACAACCTCGACCCCGCGCTGCGGATTGCCGGATCGAGCCTTGGGCAGGCCGTGAAATTGAATGTTTACCTTGCACAAGCCGGGGACAGGCCCAAGGTCCAGCAGGTTTTAGCTTCCCGATTTTCCACCGGACAGAAACCCGCGGCGGCTTTTGTGGTGGGAGCGCTCCCGCGCGCTGACGCTTTGCTTGCGATGGACGCCGTGGCAATCAGTTCCGTGGAAACCAAAACCGTCAAATGTTTTTTCCCGGGCGAAAAGGCCATGGGAATTGCCTCGGTGGCGGTGCTGCCGGCGGGCCCGAAGGTTTATGTTTCCGGCATGGCGGACACGAACAACCTGCCGCTGGCCACGCGCAAAACGCTGGAAAAACTGATTGCGGCCATTGGTCATCTCGGTTTGGCAAAGGCCGAGGTCGTCCAGCTCAAGGCATTCCTGCAACCAATGACGGATGTCGAAGCGGTCCGCCGGGAATTTGTGGAATTCTTTGACGGTCACGCGCCGCCGGTGGTTTTCGTTGAGTGGATCAGCCCGGCGCCCAACCCGCCGATCGAAATCGAATTGATCGCCGCGGCCAGGGGTGATTTCAGCAAGGAATCGGATTCGGTCAGTTTCATCACCCCGCCGGGGACGACTGATTCCAAGGTGTTCAAGCGCGTCACGCGCGTGAACCACGGCAGCCAGATTTATGTCTCGGGCCTTTACGGCATGAAGGCATCGGACGGCGCCGGCCAGGTTCGGGAGATCTTCGACTCGCTCGGGGACGTCTTGAAGCAGACCGGCAGCGGCTTTGAACATCTGGCCAAGGCCACCTATTACGTGACCGACAACGACGCCAGCGACCAGTTGAACGTCCTGCGACCGCAGTTCTACAATCCGCAACGCCCGCCCGCGGCCTCGAAGGCCAAGGTGACCGCCGTCGGAGCGCCGGGCAAAACCGTGACGATGGACATGATCGCGGTGACGAAGTGAATGGCGACGAGAAGGAGTGACTTGCGGCGGCGGCCGGTTTAGACTGTGCGGGTTGAGAACATGAAATCCGCTCCCAAAATCGGCACGACCGGAGAATTCAAGTTTTTGGTCGGGCCGGAGCATGTCATCACCTTCGCCGGCGACGGCATGCCCGCGGTCTTGAGCACACCAAGTCTGATTGGATTGATCGAACGCACGGCGCGCGAATCGCTGGCGGAGTTTTTGGAAGCCGACGAACGCACCGTGGGCGTGGAGATCGAATTGCGTCATCTCGCGCCCACGCCGCAGGGCGCGCACGTCACGATCTTGACGCGCGTCATTCATACCGACGGCCGGGAGGTTTCGTTTCAAGTCGAGGCGCGCGATGATCAGGAACGCATTGCCCGCGGTGCTCACAAACGGGCCGTGATCCGCGTGGGCGGCTTTGCGCGCCGGGTCGCGCGGAAATCCAGTTGAGTGTTGCGTCCCCCCGCCATGCCCGCGCCCACCAACGCCTCGCTGACCGGGTTGCTCAAGGAAACGTCGCGTTCATTTTATCTCACCCTGCGAATCTTGCCGCGCAAAGTGCGGTCGCAAATCGGTCTCGCCTATCTGCTGGCACGGACGACCGACACGATTGCGGACACGGAAATCGTCCCGGTCGAACAACGCCTGGCCGCGTTGCAAATGCTTCGGGAGCGCATTCTGGGGACCAGCGTCGCCGCGCTGAATTTCGGTGAACTGGCCCGGCACCAGGGTTTGCCGGCCGAGCGCGTATTGCTGGAGAAGGCGGGGGAGAGCCTGGGGTTGCTGGAGCAACTGGCCGCGGGCGATTTGCAGTTGGTGCGAGAGGTTCTGGACACCATTACCAGCGGACAGGAACTGGATGTGCGCCGTTTTGCCGGCGCGTCGGGAGACAACCTTGTGGCGTTGGCGACCGATGCCGAACTGGACGATTACACTTATCGCGTCGCCGGGTGCGTTGGGAAATTTTGGACCGACATCTGTTTGCGGCATTTGTTTGCGTCGCCGGAACAAGAGGACCCGGTCACGCCCTCGTTCGCGGAACTTGGCGTGCGCTTTGGCAAAGGACTGCAGCTCGTGAACATCCTGCGCGACCTGCCCGCCGACTTGCGCAAAGGTCGCTGCTATCTCGCCGCGGACAAACTTGCATCAGCAGCAGGGCTGCGTCCCGCTGACCTGCTGTCGCCTGCCAAGGAATCAGGGTTGCGCCCGCTTTATGACCGATACCTCGACCTGGCGGAGTCGAACCTTGCGGCCGGGTGGAAATATACGAACCTCATTCCTTTCAACTGGATGCGGTTGCGCCTGGCCTGCGCCTGGCCGGTTCTGATTGGCGTCAAAACCATCGCCCGCCTGCGCACCGCCAACGTGCTCAATCCGGAGCAGCGGGTTAAAATCAGCCGGGCCGAAGTTCGCGGGATCATGGCGCGGTCATTGCTATGTTATCCCTTGCCGGGTTGCTGGCGGAAAATGGTCGTATTTTCCACGGAAGCCATTGGAAAGCAGTTGCGTCCGGCCTGAAATTGACGTAAACAAAAACTATGCAGATTTCGAAAAACTTCATGGTGGTTTGCACAGCGGTGGGTTGTGCCAGTTACATATCGTTCGCGGGGCAGGACACGCCTGCTCAGGCCCAGGCGCGCGAGGCGCTGCGCGAAAAAATTGCCGAATTAAATGCGCAAGGATCAACCGCCGAAACCGCTCCCAAGCCACCGAAGCTGCAAAAGCCTGCGCCCGTTGCCGCACCGCCACCGGCAGTGCAACCACCGGCGGTAACGCTTACGCCCCCACCGCAACCAGTCGCCCCGGCCCCGGTTGTGGCGGCCCCGGTCGCACCTGCGGCCTCACCGGCGACTTCCATCGTTGCTCCGCGCGCGACCCCTTTACCCCCGCGGATGTCGAACGAAGAAGCGGAGCGCTTGCGCGAAGCATTGCGTACAAAAATCGCGGAATTGAATGCGCAAGAAGCAGCCGGGCAGCCTGCGCCAGCGCCCATGGTAAGCGAACCCATCAAAACACCTGCCGTTGCCGACGAATCCGGTAACCAGCGCGCGACCGTGGCGGAGAAGCAAAGGCAGGCCGAAGCCGCCCGGGCCCAAGCGGAAGCGGAAAAGCGGGCTGCGGCCGCCGCCGCCAAATCCGCCGCGAAGAAGCCGGAACCGAAGGTGCAAGCAGCAGCAACCGCGACCGGCATGTTCAGTTCCCTTCAACCTCCGCCGTCGGCGGTATCCGGCGAGAAGGAAGCGAAGCTGGCGGATTTGCTGCGTCAGTACAAGTCCGATGCCATCACGCCGGAGCAGTATCACACGCAGCGCGCCAAGATTCTGGCGGAGCCGTAGCGGCGCCCGCGTCCCATCCGGGAAACCCCGTTTTCCCGTTTGACTGTGTCGCAAACAAACATCGCAACGACCCGGTTTGTGACGTTGATGACTTATGCCGAAAACCGGCCGGTCGAGGGTGCGGTGGTCACAATGCTCGGCTCGACGCATGAGCAGCGCGGGTTGAAATTAATTCCCACTTACTCGCGCGCCTTGCGCAAGGACTCGATCCACGAATTGATCGCCACGGACGAAAGCGAAAAGCATCCGGGCGATACTGCCGACCGGATCGCCTATCTCGCCTTTTTCGAAGTCTCCCGCGGCGGCTGTGTTGTCGTCGGGGAAACCTTGCTGTTGGACGGTCAACCGGTCGGTACGGTAATCGGCTTCGATGAAACTCACGAGCCGAACCACATCAACATCGTCATCGGGGTGAAGCAGCGACAGACCGGACGCGAGTTGAATTTTTCAGTCTCCCGACAGATACGTTTTGTTCGGCAGTAACCAACCCCGGCCGCGTTTCCGCTTGTGGCTTTCGCCGCCGGGTTCACACGGTGGCAACTATGAGCATGGCTCCAAGTCCGATCACCTCCGGGCGCGACGCGCTCCTCCGGCAAATTCAGAACCGCGCTTTGTGGCTGGCCATGCAGATGGTGTTTCACGCCAACCGCGCCCGCGCTGGCGCGGACAACGTAAAAGTCGGCGGCCACATGGCCTCGAGCGCTTCCACGGTGACGGTTTTGACCTACCTTTTCTTCGAATATCTCCGGGCCGAAGACAAGCTGGCAGTCAAGCCGCACGCCTCGCCGGTTTTCCACGCGCTCCAGTTTTTGTTGGGCAATCTTGAGCCGCGCTATCTGAAGCTGTTGCGCGCGTTCAAGGGATTGCAGTCGTATCCGAGCCGCACCAAAGATCCGGATGGGGTGCATTTCTCGACCGGTTCGATGGGGCTTGGAGCGACGGCACCGAATTTCGCCGCCTTGGTCGAGGAGTATGCCCGGACGCACTTCGGCGCGGAGAATTGCCGCTCGCCCCGTGGAGTAATGCCAGGGGCCACGCCAGAGTCAACCCTGCCCGCTGCTCCACGGGGCGAGCGCCGCTACATCAGCCTCGTCGGCGATGCGGAATTGGACGAAGGTGCGGTCTGGGAGGCCATCGCCGAGCCGGCCCTGATGGATTTGCACAACATCGTGTGGGTCGTGGACCTGAACCGCCAGAGCCTCGACCGCGTCATCCCCGGGATCCGCGAGCATAGCTGGCGGGAAATGTTCAAGGCGAACGATTGGCACGTCGTCGAGGCGAAATACGGCAAGCAATTGCAGGCCGCCTTCCAGTTGCCGCAGGGCGAGTTGCTGCGCGAGTGCATTGATGATCTGTCGAACGAGGCATATCAGCGATTGTTGCGCCTGCCGCCCAAACGCCTGCGCGAATGGCTGCCGCGCATGAGCCGTTACCCGCGCGAGATGGCCGCGCTCCTGGATCACTGGAACGACCCGGACTTGCAGGAGTTGTTTCGCAACCTCGGCGGGCATGATTTCGCCGAATTGCGCGATGCTTTCACGCGCGCCAATTTGCGTCCCGGACCGACGGTGATGTTTGCCTACACGCTCAAAGGCTGGATGCTGCCGTCCGTCGGACATCCGCACAATCATTCGCTGCTGCTGAACGCCGCACAAATGGAGGAACTTCGCGCCAAGCTGGAAATCCCCGAGGCAGAAGCTTGGGCGGCTTTCGCACCAAAGAGCGACGCCGGAAAATTCTGCGCCCAGGTGCGAAAACGTCTTCAACCCGGCCAGCCGCCCAGGAGTGTCGCCGACGAATTGACCTTGCCGAACGGCCTGTCCGGCGGATATGCGGGCGCGCTTTCCACGCAACAGATATTTGGGCGAATCCTTACTGCGATCGCCCGCGAACTGCCTGACGTTGCCAAACGCATTGTGACGGTCAGCCCTGACGTCGCCAGTTCCACCAACCTCGGCGGCTGGATCAACGGGATGGGAGTCTGGCGCCGGTCGGAAAAGGAATTTCTCCCGGAGGATGCCGAGCCCGGCGTGTTCGCGTGGAAGGAAACCAGCACTGGACAGCACATCGAACTGGGAATTTCCGAAATCAACCTGTTCATGGCGCTGGGTCAGCTTGGACTTTCGCAGGAAATCAACGGCAACCTGCTTTTTCCCATCGGCACGCTCTACGATTGTTTTGTCCCGCGCGGTTTGGATGCGTTTTATTACGGGCTTTACGCCGGATCGAAATTCATCGTGGTGGGCACGCCGTCGGGCATCACCCTCGCCCCGGAAGGCGGCGCGCATCAATCCAGCATCACCGGGTCCATCGGCATGGAGTTGCCGGGCATCGCCGCCTATGAACCATGCTTCGGCCAGGAACTCGAATGGATTCTCCTGGCCGGGCTGGAAAGCATCCGCACCCGCAGCGGTTCAACCTATCTCCGGCTCACCAGCAAACCGGTGGATCAGGCGCTGCTTCCGTTGCCGGCGGAAGCCGGAGAACGCGAGCGCTTGCGACAGCAGGTGATTCGCGGCGCGTATCGGCTGGTGGATCGTCGCGCCGGGCCCGGATACCAGCCCGGCAAAAATGTTGTCCACATTTTCGCCAGCGGGGCGCTCGTCCCCGAAGCCATTGCCGCCAGCCGTCAACTCGCCGAGGAAGGCCTGTTGGCCAACGTGTTCAACGTCACCGGTGCCGGGCCGCTTTATCGGGAGTTTCAAAACGCCCTTCACGCGGCCATGTCCGGTGAAGCATCGGCGGGCCACCTGCTCGAAGAACTCGTCCCACCCGCGGAACGCGTCATTCCGGTCGTCACCGTGTCGGATGGTCATCCGCACGGTCTGGCATGGATCGGGGCGGCGTTGCACACCCGGACCATTCCGTTGGGGGTGGCTGGTTTTGGTCAGTCCGGTACCGTTGACGAACTTTATCGCGAATACAAAATGGACGCCGCGAGCATCCAGGCCGCGTGTCATCAGGCTTTACACCGATAGCAACCAACTCCAAGCTTCCAGCCATGGCTGCCAAATATCGTTTTCAAATCTACAAAGAACTCCACAAAAATACTGCGGCGATCTACGGCGAGGCGAAGAAGTTCGCGGACGAAATCGGCGTGCCGCAGGAAATCAAAGGCAAGATCGGCCTCACGGGTGCGGTGTCGAGTTGTCACGCGTTGCTGACCACGGAGGTGGGCAAGGCCATCGAGGCCGCGTCACGGAAGGTTGTCGAGAACAAATTCCTCATCGAGGAGATTCGCGAAATCGTGAAGGACGTTTACGGCGACGAATTTGATGCCGCCCCCACCAACACCTGCGAAGCGGCGTTGTGGGTGAGTTTTGATTGTCTCGCCAGTCCACCGACGGCGGGACGCGGGGATAACTATCGCGCCCGCTACCTCGCGCCCTTTGAGCGGCATCTGCATCACCAAGGCGGTTATGGCCGCCCCTTCCCGCCCCGCTACAAGGATTTGTTCGCCGACCGCGGGGTCACGGCAGGCGAACTGGGCTTTTCCGGCAAGCGGTTGGAAAACACGGACGCCATCTTTGTTCCGATGGTGGGCGCGCGTTACGAAATTCACGGCATCAAACAACATCCGGCCGTGTTGCTGGCGAACGTTGACGCGAAAAAGACCCTCGGACGTTTGACCGAAACTGCCGGACGTCATGCGCCGTTGCTTACGGCGATCACCTCGCTTGGTTACGACAGCGCGGGCTACGGTTACGGCGAGCAGGACGCGAACGGCGTGCCGGCCCTGCAGAAGGGCCTCGCCAGGCTCGCGCAGGACTTCGGCGTGCCATACATCGTGGACAACGCCTGGGGCACGCCGTTCATCGGCACCGACCCGCGGAAAATCGGTGCGGACGTGATGGCGTATTCGATGGACAAGTCATCCGGCGCGCCGACGGTGGGATTGATCATCGGTCGTGAGGACGTGATGGTGCCGATCCGCCGTGCGCTCGGGTATCATTCCGACCGGTCCGGCACCGGCTATTCCTACGGCAAGGCGGCGTACGTTACGAACGATCCCGGCAAGGAGGCGTTGGTTGGCTTGATTGCGGCGCTGAAGATATTACGTGACCGGCCCACGATGATGACGAAGCCCCTGGACAAATTGCTGGCCATTGTGAAGGACGAATTCCGCGCGCTGCCGAAGAAATTCCAGCCGGACCTCCGCATCAGCAAGAGCGTCAATTCGCTCGCGGTGGAAATCAATTACGAGAACACCTGGAAAGCCGGCCGGCCCGGCATCCCGATATTTTCCATCGAGGACATGTATGCCGGCACGAACATCCTGCAGGCCGGCATGGCGCAGATGGGCATCATTCCGACGATTGCCTACGATGGAAACATCTTCATCTCGCTGGGGCTTGGCACGCTCGACCCCGACGGTAACTTGCTGGAAAAGGAAACCCGGCTGATAGTGAAAGCGATGGCCGGTTTGATGAACATCACGTGCAAATATGCCGGCGTCGTCTGAGAATGTTACCTTGAGCGCCCGTGACCACATCGTTGACGCGATGGATATCGAGAGCTTCGTGCTTTGCGAAAGCGAGCAGGAGGCGAAGGAACTCATCGGCCGGCTGATGCAATCCATGGGTGTCCCGCGGCATGTCATCGTGTCGCTCGATTTCAACGGGCCGGGCGCGCACTTTCGCGTGCGGGCTTACATGAACAAGCCCGGGGACAATTACACCTGGTTGAAGGAATGAGATGAAAAACATCGAACATCCAACATCGAACACCCAACCTCCAATCAACTCCCAAATTGGAAGCCATTGGATGTTAGATGTTGGATGTTGGTTGTTGGATGTTTCCACCACCCCATGAAAATTCTCCTCGCCCCGCTCGACCCGGTGCACGACGCCGGCTTGAAACTCATCAAGCGCAAGCTCGAAGCGCTCGGTTACGCTTGTGTGTTGCTGCCGCCGGATATCACCGTGGAGGAAATCGGCGAGGCGGCGCTCGCGGAGAAGGTGGAGATGATTTTCGTCGGGCGCACGGTGGGTTACGGTGTGGAACAACTGTTCCACCGCGTAAGGGAGGTTCTCACCCGGCAGGGTGTGTTCGGCAAGATCCGCGTGGCCATCGGCGGCATGGCGGTGAATGATGAAATGGCGAAAAGCCTGGGGTTTGAGGGTGGTTACGGACCGCACACAAGCATCGAGGAAATCCATGCCCTCATCGAGCGCAACCCCGAACTCGCCCGGCATGTCACCGATCCGGTCAAAGAGAAGCCGGAGTTTCCATTTGCCCACGACTACACCGTGAAGATCCCGGAGACGCGAGAATATCTGGATCAAATCGTGGATGGCATTTTGGATTGGACCGCGGACAAAACCTCGCCCGGCGTGCGGCGCGCCCAGATTACGGAGTCCCAATTGCAAGCCGTCAAAGGCTCGGTTGAGAATTACACTGCGCTCCCCTTCACGCGCGAATATCTCGCCCAATGCGACCAGTCGGTCGTGGATTTCTTTCAGAAGAACGTCTGTCCGCCCACCGTGCGCCAGATTACGCAGGACGAAGTCGCCGCTTACCTTCGGCGCATTGACATTGCGAAGAAGAATTTTCATCCGCGCGTGCTGCAACATGACCGGAAACAGCCGCTGGTGTTCATCCAATACGGCACCGGCTGTCCGATGATGGATGGCATGCACATCAAGGTCGCCGAAAGCTGGGGCGCGGACGGCGTGCTGCATTTCGATCCGGCCTGGGGCGCGCGCACGGAAGGTTTGATGGACGGTTTTCTGACCAACGCCGAGGACGGCACGCCGGTCACTTACGCGAACCTGTCGCTCATCAAGCGCTCGCTCGACAAGGCCACACTCTGGACGGTTCGCGCGCATCGCGGATTGAACACGCCGGAAATCATCGTCCTCGCCGGCTTTCTCGGCGCGGACCTGACCAAGATCAACATCGGCTACGGCTCGATTTGCGGCGGGACCGATCCGGCGCGGCTTACGGTGGACGGCGTGGAAGCCATTCGCATCGCCGTGCGCTATGGGATGCCCTTTGACATCCCGACGAACGAGGAACTGGCCGGCGTGCCGCCGCACAAGGCATTCGCCGGTATGTTGATCATGGGGCAACTGGGCCGGCGACTCGGCGCGAAACCCATCTTGAAACCGCTGCTTTGCCACGGCCCCTACATCATGGTGCAGGGTTTGATGGAGCAGAATTACGTGGACTACAACTTCGCCAAGATCCGCGCGCTGCAGACCATCGCAGATTTCCCCATCTGGCCGGGCGAACCCATCGGCTTCATGACGCACGATGAGGAGAAGGTAAAATCCGCGGCGACCACCGCGTTGCACGCCGAGATGTGCGCGTCGCTCGGTGTGGACGCAATCACAACTGCTTCCACCGACGAGGCGTTTTCGCGCGGGCCGATCACTTCGGCGGGCCGCGCCGCCGCTTTGGACGGCATCAAGGAAACCTTCCGGTTCTTCGGCGAAACCGACATCACGCCCGGCCCGCGCGTGAAGGATTGGACCGACCAATTGATTGCCGACATCAACCGGACGCTCAAGGCGGTGGCCGCCGCGCCGTCGTTTGTGGACGCGCTGTATGCCGGCTTGTTGGGCAACCAGGAAGACGGTGTGTATCCGGGACGCGCCGGGAAGAATTCGATCATTACGAAAACTCTGGCGAGGAAACCTGGATCGTGGACGGTAAATTCGGTCGCTGTACGGAAGAAGCCGGTGCGGGCGACCAAGGCATCGCGGGCTGCCGCGGTGAGTTCACGCCGCTGGCGTTGAAACCGGCGGCGAGGATGCCGCCGTCACGGGCACGCTGGGAAGCGTGCCTCCACTGTGCCGGCGGAGGTACGAAGTTGCGGCGTTGAAACGCCGGCCAAATCCCGACCTTGAACTCCGGCGGCGGACTCATAGAATCCAGTGTTTATGCATCATTTTCGTTACGTGGGTAATCATCTGTTCTGCGAAGGCGTGTCGCTGCAATCGCTGGTCAGGAAATTCGGCACGCCGCTCTACGTCTATTCACAGGGGACGCTGGAAAACCACTTTCGCAAGCTCGATCAAGCCATGGCGGGCGCGAATCACCTGATTTGCTTCGCGGTCAAGTCCAACTCAAACCTGGCCGTGCTGCGGACGCTCGCCAATCTCGGAAGCGGGTTCGACATCGTCAGCGACGGCGAATTGTATCGCGTCATCCAAGCGGGTGGCGATCCGCGGCAATGCGTCTTTGCCGGCGCCGGCAAAACGGCGGCGGAAATTGAATTCGCCCTGCGGAAAAAAGTTTATTGCTTCAACGCCGAGAGCGAACCGGAGTTGCGACGCATCAACGAGGTTGCGGCGCGGTTGAAAACCATCGCGCCGGTCTCGGTGCGTGTGAACCCGAACGTGGAGGTGGACACGCACGCCAAAATCAAAACCGGCACCTACGAAGACAAGTTCGGCATCGCGTTCGAATTGATCGAAGGCGTTTACGCGCGGGCAGCGAAACTGAAAAACCTGCGCTTGCGCGGGGTCCAGATGCACATCGGGTCGCAGATCACGGAGACGGCGCCATTCGAGCGGGCCGTGCGCAAGATGCTGCCCTTGGTGCAGAAGCTGAACCGGCGGCACGGGCTGGAGTTTTTCAGCATCGGCGGCGGGCTGGGCATCGTTTACCGGGACGCGCTGGCCAGCAGTTCGTCGGAATGGTGGCAAACACACGGAATGCACATTTTGACGCCGCAAAAATATGCCGCGCGCCTGCTGCCGCTGCTCAAGCCGCTCGGGTTGCGGATTTTGATGGAGCCGGGACGGTTCATTTCCGGCAACGCGGGAGTTTTGGTCACCCACGTCGAATACGTGAAGCGAACGGGCCGGAAAAATTTTGTGATCGTGGACGCGGCGATGAACGATTTGATCCGCCCGGCGTTTTACGACGCTTATCACGAAATTGTGCCGTTGACCCGGCGTGGCCGGGCCACGATGAAGGCCGATGTCGTGGGCGGCGTGTGCGAGTCCGGTGATTTCTTTTGCAAGGATCGCCCACTGCCGAAAGTGGCCGAAGGCGATTATCTCGCGCTGATGAGCGCGGGCGCCTATGGTTTTGTGATGGGTTCCAATTACAACACGCGACCACTGACCGCGGAAGTCCTGGTTCAGGGACGCCGCGCCGCCCTGGTCCGGGCCCGCCAGCCGATCCAGGAACTTTGGGCGGGGGAAAAAGTTGCGCCGTGGTTGCGCTCGTAAGTGACTTGCGGGCGATTGGCCGGAAGTAATTTCCCCATCGGAAACGGAAGACTCCGGCGCGCCTGGCCCGCGGAAGTTTCTGCCGCGATGCAGCCGATCAGAAGAACGGATTGTTCGCCTTCTCTTCGCCCACGGTGGTCAACGGGCCGTGGCCGGGACAAAGCAACGTGTCCGGCGGCAAGGTGAGAATCTGCTCGCGGATCTGCTTCTTGGCGAGCGGACCGTGCATCGGCGCGCCGCCCATGGACGCGGCGAAAATCGCGTCGCCCACGATGGCCACGTGCGGCGCATCGTCCTGCCAGTTGCCGACGAGGTAGGTCACGCCGTCTTCCGCGTGGCCGGGGGTGTCGCGGTGGGTCACGCGCAGGCCGCCGAGATGGGCGATTTCGTTCGGCTTATTGCGCTGATCCACCGGGGCATGTTTGGAACTTGAATGCAGTCTTACTTTCGGGAACGCGTTGCGAAGGGTCTCGATGCCCGCAACGTGGTCGTGATGCGAGTGAGTGATGAACAAATGCCGAAGCTCGAGTTTGTTTTCCTCGATGACTTTCAAAATCGGTTTCGCGTCCCAACCCGTGTCGAACGCCGCCGCGTCGCGCGTGACCTCGTCCCAAACCAGGTAGGCGTTGACGGTGATGCCTTCGCCACTCGTCGTGAAGACGCGCAATTCCCGCCAGAGGGACAAATCCTTTTTCGCCGGCAGCCAGCCCGCAGCCTGACGTTCGAGTTTGGCCGTGTTCAGGTCAATCAACTTCGCCAGGGCTGCGAAATCGGGCCGCTTGCCGATCAGGCCGGAATCTTCCAGCGCGGCCAGTTCGGCTTCCGTAAGTCCCGCTGCTTTTGCGGCGTCGGCGGGAGACACTTTGGTCATCATGCGGGCTTTGCGGAGGACATCGCCCAGGTGATCTTCAAGGTTCATGGCGAGGAAAGTTAGCGGGCGAACTGAGGAGTTCAAGCTTTAGGTGCGGCGTTTTCCGCAAACGCCCCGCCGGTCGTTCCGGCGATTGCAAAGGGAGCGGAGTTTGCCACACTGGACGCGCGGCAAAGCACTGCAATGAAACGCATCCATCTCCCGGTCAAGATTTGGCAACAAACCGTCACGCCGGCCGCGTTGGGCTTGCTGGTCACCACGGCGTTCGCGACCCACGCGGCGGACGGCGATTCGCATTCGTCGCTCTTGTCCCACCGTTTGCCGGCCGAGATTGCGCCCGTGATGGCGACCTGGGGTTGGACGTTGGCCGAGTTTGAGCCGCGCGGTTATGAGCCGGGCATTGAACTGTTTGCCCGGCATTCCGGGGCCAATGTGCTGACGACCACGATCCGCGCGCCGGGCAAGTTCGTCACCGACGCAGCCGTGCGTGAACAAATCCGGCGCGCCAATGAGTTCGCTTCGCGTTTTGGCGTCCGGCTCGCGATGGATCTGGATGTTCGCCTGGCGCGCGAGGTTTTTCGCGACCAATACCCCGATGAGCTTCAACAAATGCTTCGCCTGCGCGAGATCGCGTTGAAGAACCCGGGCGAAATCACCTTGAGCCTTTCAGGCGACGTGCTCAACGATCATTACACCGGCTATGCCACGCCCTACCTTCCGCTCGCAGCCAAGGTGGTCCGGGTTTACGCCTACGAACGGACGGCGGAGGCGATCCGGCCCGAAACCGTGCGTGACATCACAGCCCACTGCCGCGCAAGTGCGACCGCCGGCAATCACGTGACCGTGACGATTTCCTGCAACCCAGAAATGGCGGGTAAAACCGCATGTGTGATGGTTGCCTTCGATCACCTGTCCCCCGATGTTTTCGCGCCGCATCTCCTGTCATTTCAACGGCGGATTTTGGAGAGCTACCGCACGATTCCGCTGGCAGGCGCGTGCAAGGACGAATGGGGTTTTCCGCCCTGCTTCGACGGCAACCACCCCGCGCACAACGATCATTGGTACTCGCGAGCCATGGCCCGGGCCTACGCAAAGGAAACCGGCGGTCGCGACCTCGTGCGCGATTGTCTGCTGATGACCTTTGGCGAAGTCGGACGCGAATCCGACCGTGTGGTTGCGATCAATGATTTCAATGAATTGTGCCGGCAGCGCAACGGCGCAGTTGAAGCAGATTTCTTCAACGCGGTGAAATCCATCTGGGGTGGCGCGGCCATCGTGGCGACGCATCCAACATGGTGGCCGTATCCGGACCGGCGGGAATTCAAAAAGAACGGGCTGGATTGGTGGATTGCCCCGCGCGACTTCGCGCAGACGGACGAGATCACGCCGTATTGCGTGCGGACATCGCTCGCCAAGAAGTGGAACAGCCCGGTGTGGTTCAACATGTATTACTCCACCCGCCTTGAAGATTATGAGGCCGAGCTTTGGGCGGGGGCACTGAGTGGCGGGCGGATCAATTATCATCCGCTCTGGCCCACCGATGAGAAACTGGCGGCGAACCACGGCCGCTATCGCGCCTTGCTGCGGGGCGGAATGATGCGCGGCGATTGTCGCGTCCGGCTGTTGAACTTCATCACCGACAGCCCGCTTGACTGCCCGGTCGCCGTGGTCTTCGGCCAGCCCAACGCCATGAACTGGGCTGGGTCGGCCTTTGGCGATGTCGGGCTCGGGTTGGCCGATGAACTCTGGCGGGCGGGTTATCCGGCCGACCTGATCCCCACGACCGAGATTTGGAACGGGGCGCTGACAACCGGAGCGGACGGCCTGGTCCATTACGGCCGGCAGCGTTACCAGACCGTGGTGTTGTATCATCCGCAATTCGAGGGCGCGAACACGGCGGCTTTCTTCCGCAAAGCAGCGCATGGCAAAACCACGCTCCATCGGATCGGAGATTGGACGCGGGACTTTGACGGGAAGCCTTTCGACGGAGGGAAAGCACTTCCCGACCAGATGACCTCGCTGGCGGATGCGAAAGCCGCGGCGGAGACGATCACGAAGCAATTGAATTCTGCCGGTCTTGCGCCGCAGCCGCGAGCGGAGCGCACGCTCGGGTTCGGAGATTGTCGTTCGGTCGCACCGCCGGCCGAAGGCGAAAGCCGGCTGCTCGATGGCACGCACGTGTTCGTTTCTGGTGTCAACGCCGTCTCGGGCGACGCGATTCAGGGCCTGATCCACGTGCGAGACATAACGATGTCCGTGGACGCCGTGGGGTTGTTGGCCATCCGCCTGGACAAACGCGGACACATCGAGGCCCTGGCAGCCGGCGGGCTCAAGCGTTTCAACGCGGACTCGCTCAAGATCGAACTGCCGGAACGAACCGACCTCGCTCTCTGGCGCGACCGCCGCGGCAAATTCCACGGTGTGCTTCAAGGCTGGACCGGACCGGTTCCCGCTACGCTGCGAGCACTGACGCACGATTGGCTGCGGCTTTCCGTGCCGGCGCCGCTGGAATAGGCGCGTCGCTGCCGGCTGGCTTGATCAGTGTTGGCTCGTCAGCTTTGTTGGTTCTCCGTTCCAGTTTGATCCGCGCGGCTCTCGCTCCAGCCAGTTCCTCGACCCGCAATTCCCAGCCGTCCAGCGCGAGCGTGTCCCCGACACGCGGGAAGCGACCCAACCGCTGCGTCATCAAGCCCGACACGGTGGAGGCCTTCTCCGGGCCGACCTCGTTGAAATGCCGGCCGATCATTGCGGCCAGCTTGTGCGTGGCGAGCGCGCCATTTAATTCCCAGGTGCGCGCGTCAATTTGCCGGATGTAGCGCTCTTCCTGGTCGAACTCGTCCTGAATCGGCCCGACCAGTTCTTCCAGCACGTTTTCCAGCGTCACCAAGCCCAGCGTGCCGCCGTATTCATCCACGACCAGGGCGAGATGTGATTTACGCTGGAGAAAAAGTGTCAGCAGCTTTTCCAACCGCGCGGATTCGGGAATGAAAATGATCTTTCGGGCAACCGGGGCCAAATCGCGGCCGAACCTGGCTTCGGGCTGCATCGCCACGATGTCTTTGGCGTGAACCACGCCGAGCGTCTGGTCCAGTTTTCCCCCCTCGCACAAGGGAAAACGCGAATACCGTGTGCGTTGCGCCAGGGCTAGACATGCCCCGATCGGCGCTTCGGTATCGAGCGCGACGATGTCCTGGCGCGGTTGCATCACTTCGCGCGCCTGGCGGTGTCGCAGGGCAAAGGCGTTTAGTGCGATGTCCTGTCCGAGCGTTGGTCCGTCGGCGAACCGCCGCGACTGGGAAATGATCAGGCGAATTTCCTCCTCCGAATGGGCGAGTTCGGATTCGGAAACCGGTTGCAACCCGCAACGGCGCAACAGCCAGAACGCGGCGTGGTTGAGCAGCCAGATCGCGGGGTAGAACAGCCGGTAAAACCACAACAACGGCTGCGCGATCCAGAGCGACGTCGGCAACGGCTTTTGGATCGCCAGCGATTTGGGTGCGAGTTCGCCGACGACAATGTGCAGGAACGTGATAACGCTGAAGCCCACGGCAAAAGCGATCCAATCGGCCTGCTCGGGGCTGACGTTGAAATAGGTGAGTACGGGCGCGAGCAGTCGGACGAACACCGGCTTACCCACCCAACCCAGGCCGAGGCTCGCCAGCGTGATGCCGAGCTGCGTTGCGCTGAGGGCGGCGTCCAGGTTGTGAACAATGCGTCGCGCGACCTTGGCGCGGCGGTGGCCCCTGGCGACGAGCGTTTCGAGTTGTGTGTCGCGGAGCTTGACCAGCGCGAACTCGGCGGCGACGAAGAAACCATTGAGCAGGACCAGCAAAGGTACTGCGGCCAGTTGCAGGAGCGTCAGTGGAACATCGTGGGCTTGCATGCGCGACGTCTCCGATCACGCGCGCAACCCGGCCATGCTTCTTCCTTGCCTGACCACAGGCGCGCGCAAAGGTCCGTTCCGCTTCCAGCGAACTTCCCGCCGAGTCCGGCGGCGTTCAATTTGCCGGCGGAGCGCGTGGGTGAGTTTGAGCCAGGCCGCTGCCAACGTGTGGTCGCGGGCCTCGGCATGAATGTCCGGCCCTGGCACGGCCAGCAGCGCGAAGGCGCGGAACGCCGTGCCATTGTCGCGCGCATATTCCAGCACCACAGCGGCGGCGGAGACCGGAATGAGGCGCTCCATGTTTTCAATGGATTGCGCGAGGCGATCCCGCAGGCCGGAGGCAAGGTTTAACCCGCGCAGATGAAATTGGATTTTCATAGGTTTGAGAGCAGGCCGGAGAGCGAACGGACTCCGCGCGAGGTCTGCCTGCGACCCCGTGGTTTTCGCGTTGCCGGCAGGAGTCCGTCCCTCTCCGTTGGGCAAAGCCGGGGGAAGCCGGTCGGAATGATGCCGAGTGCGGGTGCTCATGCGCTTTGATTGTTTGTGGACCGATTGGTCCGCCAAAACCGCACTGGCGCGCGACCCACACAACGGATGGCTCGACGCAGTTCAATCGCCAGCATCACCAGCACCGCGGGAATGATGACGGTCGTCAGTCCGAGCAGCGCCAACAACACGAGTCCAGCCAGCAGCGCGACACCGCCGGCAAGCATTGTCACGTCGTGTTTGATTTGTCTCACGGCATTTCCTCCGCCGTTTCTTCCGCGTCGCCGGGCTTGCGGCCGTTCAGCGTCAAGCCCACCACGGTCATGGCAACGGCCAGCATGAGCGTGATCAGGATTGAAGCGAACACCTTCTCCGATTGTCCGTTGGCGACGGCCAGCCAGCCAACGACTGCGCGCCAGGCGCACGCCGCGCCCAGGAGAACGGCGGTCAACCGCGCGGCAAACCGACTCCAACGCCGGCCTTTCGCGGCCAGGATTCCCCAGAGGATGAAGAGCGCGCCAAAGCCGCCGCCGGAAATCAACGCCGTGTGCCCTTTCTCCGGATGGGTCATGAAACCAATCACCCCGAGGAGAATGACGAAAATCCCGCTGATCACCACGTAGCCTGCGGTCATGACACTCATTCGTTGATCCCCCAATGCCGTTGAGCCGGCGGCAAATGCAGCGGCGTGATATAGCGTTCATGCATGGCTTCGCGGAAATCCGCCGCGTTGCTTTCGGCATGGGCCACTCCCGCGTGGCCGGCAGCCGCCACCGCCCCGGTCACTGGCTGACGGAGCAGCCGGACGACCGTTTGTTTGAGTTCAGCCGGACTGAAAGGTTTCTGCACCACCGCGCCCACCTGGGCCGCGGCGACTTCCTCGTAAGCGGCTTTATGTTCGGTCAGCAGCACGACGGGCACGTCGTGGTTCAGCGTGATCAAGCGCTCGAACATTCCCCAGCCGGTGCGCAACGGCCGGTTCAAATCCAGCACGAGCAGGTCAATGCGATGTTGCATCATGGCATCCAAGGCTTCATCCACAGTTGCGGACCAAAAGACTTCGTAATGGTCACCGTGGAACGTCCGGCTGAGAATCGCCTTCGAATACAGCGATGCGTCCGGCAATAGGGCCAGTATGTTCGTTTTCATGGTTTTCCCGGGGTTGGGATGTCGCCGCTTTGCCCGGGGAGGCAGCCATGGTGTGAAATCGGCAGCGCGCGCCAGCGGCGGCGGCTTTGCCGGAATTCCACTGGCAAAAAATATCGGCCGGGCCAGCGCCTGGTCGCCCCTCGCGGTTCCGGCTGCGGTGGTTCCGCAGAACCAGCATGTTGGACATCGAAGTCCCGGACGCTTTCGGGCGTCAGCCGTGGTTGGGAACCGCCCGGGGCTGGCACGCTTTTGCCAGGGACCGGCTTTTCGGCAAGCGACAAGAGGCTGAAGCGCTTGAAAGCGCGTTCGTATTTCATGCCACCACCATCGCCGCGGCCGCCCGAATGGACTAATACCATTTCTCGAATGGACTTTTAGGTTTAAGCGAAGGAAGCTGTCCGCGTGGAATTTCTGAATTTTCACCACTTGCGCTACTTCTGGACGGTGGCGAAGGAAGGCGGGTTGACGCGCGCCGCGGCGAAGCTTCACGTTTCACAACCTACGATCAGCGCACAGATTCAGGCGCTCGAAGGCGTGTTGGGCGAAAAACTTTTCCGCCGTCCCGGTCGCAACCTCGTCCTGACTGACGTCGGCGAGCACGTGCTCAATTACGCGGAGGAAATCTTTTCCACTGGCCAGGAGTTGCTGAACTCGCTCAAGCAGCGCCCCACTTCGCGACCGTTGCGCGTGCGGCTGGGCGTGGCCGACGCGCTGCCCAAGCTGGTCGCCTATCGCATCATCGAGCCGGTCTTCCATCTGGCGCAGGCCGTGCAGGTGGCCTGTTGGGAAACCAAGGTGTCGGACATGCTGGTCGAACTGGCGGCCTTTCGGCTGGACCTGGTGCTGGCGGATGAACCCGCGTCCAGCGGTGTCACCACCAATGTCTTCAATCATTTTCTCGGCGAATGTGGCGTGACGTTCTGTGCGGTGCCACGCCTGGCGGCCAAGCTCCGGCCCGGCTTTCCGAAATCGCTGAACGGCGCCCCGGCGCTGTTGCCCATGTCGAACAGCGGGTTGCGGCGTTCGCTGGAAAAATGGTTTCACGCCACGGGCGTCCGCCCGCGGCTGGTTGGCGAAATCGAGGATCCGGCCCTGGTGAACGTCCTCGCACTCCACGGACTGGGTTTCATGTCGGTGCCGACCATCATCACCAAGGAAGTCGTCGCGCGGTTCGGATTACGCGTCATTGGCCGGACGGAGGATTGCCGTCAACAATTCTACGCGGTGACCGCGGAGCGCAAGCTGGCGCATCCGGCCGTGTTGGCCATCACGTCGCAGGATCGGACGACGTTGTTTAAGTGAGACCGGCAATACCTGTCTTGAGGTCGTTTTGGCTCGGCATGGCGCTGTTCGCCTCGGCGTATCCGGCGGCGGCGTACCAGAGCACGAACCTCGCACCCGTGGGCGCCACGCCCGGCACCAACCTTGTCTATGCAAAAATCGGCGACCGGGAATTGCACCTCAACCTGGTGCTGCCTCGGAACCGGCCGGCCACGCCGTTGCCGGTGATCGTGTGGATTCACGGGGGCGGTTGGCGGATCGGCGATTATACGCGCAACCGGGCGGCGTGGTTTGCCGAGCACGGGTACGCCGCCGTGAGTGTGGAGTACCGGTTCCTGGACGTGGCGCTGCTCCCGGCGCAGGTTTACGATTGTAAGGCAGCGATTCGATTTCTGCGCGCCAACGCCAGTCAGTTGGGCCTCGATTCAGGGCACCTCGGCGTTTGGGGAGGTTCGGCGGGCGGACACCTCGCGGCCCTGATCGGCACCAGCGGGGACATCAAGGAACTCGACGGTGACCTGGGCCATGCGGAACAATCCAGTCGCGTCCAAGCCGTTTCCCCGTGGTACGGGCTTTACGATATGACCGCGGGAAACAAGGACCGGAAGCAGGACGCAAAGAAGCCGGAGCCGTACATCGAATTTCTGGGAGGCACGTTCGACGAAAAACGTGAACTCGCGAAACTCGTGAGCGCATGCACCCATGCCTCCAAAGACGATCCGC
This sequence comes from uncultured Bifidobacteriaceae bacterium, assembly GCA_964458575.1. GTDB lineage: Bacteria > Verrucomicrobiota > Verrucomicrobiia > Limisphaerales > JADLHS01 > CAYWMD01. Next base: position 50,123 of record CAYWMD010000012.1, read on the forward strand.
CGTTTCTTATCGTTCACGGCGAAATTGACCGGACGATGCCCATCCGTCAGGCCGAAATGCTGAATGATGCGCTGACCAGGACCGGGGTGGATGTCACTTTCATCCGCGTCAAGAACGGTGACCACAATCTCACCCGCCCCGATCTGGAGCCGAACATGGATGAAATCGAACGGCGTATGTTGGAGTTCTTCGACCAGCACCTGAAGGCGCCGGCCGTTGACAACGCAAGGTAGGGCGCGTCACTCTGTACGCGCCGTGGTCAGTGGGTGCTTCGGCGCGCACGGAGTGACGCGCCCGAACAGCCTCACGACGGATTGGCTTCCGCGGCCGGCGTCGTTTCGATCTTCGCGTTGTTCTCCAGAAATTCCATGACCTTCTCATGGGCGAGTTGGTCGTAGATTTCGATGAGGCCATTGCGCTTTTCGAGGTCCTTCAAAAACTTCTGCGGCGGGATTTGATAAATCGCGGCCATCGTCTGCACTCGCCGAAGAATCTCTTCCTGCGCCACCTTGATCTCTTCCTTTTCCGCAATGCGCTGGATGAGGAAGGCCAGCTTCACGCGCTCCTTGGCACTGCCGGCGGCGGCCGAGTAAATCGCGTCTTTTTCCTTCTCAATCACGTCGCGCGACACGCCGCGTTTGGCGTTTTCCTGCACGAGTTCATAGACGACGTTGCGGGTTTCCCGCGCCACGGAACCCTCCGGCAGGTCAAACGTCACCCGGCTCAACAACCCGCGAAGGATCTGGTTGCGGGTGTCCTTGTCCTGCTTGTATTTCAACTCGTTTTCCAAATCCTTGCGTACGCCTTCCCGCAGCTTTTCCAGGTTCTCGGCGTCGTAGGATTTTGCAAACGCGTCGTCCAGGGGCGGCAGGACTTTTTCCTTCACCTCGACCACTTCAACTTCATAGACGCCCTTCCGGCCTGCCAGATCCTTCGTCACGAAGTCCGCCGGGAAATCCACGTTCACCGGCCGCCGGTCGCCGGCCGCCGCTCCGAGCAACTGGTCGGAGAAACCGGGGATGAACGTCCCCGTGCGCATCTCGATCCAGAAATTCTTTTGCTCGGTCAACCCCTTGGCCGTGGGGGCGATGTCGGTGAGCGGTTTGCCGTCGCTGGTTCCGGTGTAATTGACCACCGTGATGTCGCCCGTCTGCGCCGGGCGGTTGACGGTGGTGAACGTCACGCGCTGGTCGCGCAGCAAATTCAACGCGCGCTCAATGTCCGCCTCCGTGACGCTCCTGGCCTCGCGTTTGACAGGAATGCCCTTGTACTCCGGCAGTTGAAACTCCGGCGCGGTCTCGATGGTGGCCGCGAATTGCAGCGCCTGGCCGCGGCCGAACTGGATTTCCTCGATGTCCGGATACCCGAGGACATCAATCTTCTTCTCGTCAATCGCCTTGCGGTAGGCGTCGCCGATGAGCTTGCGTTTGACCTCGTCCTGGATGTCCTTCTCATATTTCTTGAGCACGAGTTCGCGCGGCGCCTTGCCGGGCCGAAAGCCGGGCAGCGACGCTTCCTTCTGGAAATTCTTCGTCATCGCGTCGAAGGCTTCATCCACGGCCTGCGCGTCCAATTCCACCCGCACCAATTTCCGGCACGGGGCCAAATTCTCAACCGTTACGTTCACAAATACCTTTCGCTGAACCGCTGAAGGGTCGGAATGCCGGCACCAGCAGGAATTCCCGAATCAGCGGGAGGCGCAGGGTAGCAGGCGGCATCGGCTCGTCAAGGACGGCATCGGCATCCGATCAGCACATGGGCATCTCGGGAGCGGCGTAAAACGCGCTCCGAATCATTCCCGTTCGGCGTCGCACATCGGCGCCCTCAAAACCGCCAGCTGAAATTCGCGGTGAAGACCGAAAACCAACTGTTGTCAAAGGAACCCGAAAGCCGGCCGCGATACGTGGAATCCTGCACCACCGGCATGTCGCCCAACCACATGAACTCGTAGGCAAAGCCAACGTCCAGGTTCGGTTTCCAATGATACAGCGCGCCCAGGCCAAACCGATACGCCTCGCCCATGGGCAGGGTGACCGTCCGGTTCTGGTCGCTCACCGCCGACGTGTCATAGGCGAAGCCGCCGGTGAACTGCCATTTCTCGGAGGGCTTGTATTGGGCGCCCACGGCGCCGTGCCACGTGTCGTCATATTGGAGATCCGTCGTGAAGCTGCTCGGATTCGCCGAGTCCACGCCCACATCCACCTTGCCGAACTCGCTCCAATCCTGCCAGCCGACGTCGGCCATGACTGCCCATTGTTCGTTGAGTTCGTGGTAAACGCTGACCATCACCATCTGCGGCACCGTCATGTCAAGTTTCAGGTTGGGCGGACTTTGCAACGTTGGCAACGCCCCCAAGCCGGCGGGATCGAGTCCCTTGAAGTTGGGCCGATCCTCGAAGTCCAGATCCACCGGAGACAGGTACGACACGCCGATGCGCGTGCCCTGGCAGGGCTCAATCAAAATGCCGGCATTGGCGCCGAAGCCCCAGACGTTGTCCTTCAACTTCATCTGGCCGTCGGGGTAGGCGATCTGCCGGACGGCGACCTCGTTGTCCAGGTAGCCGAACATCGCGTTCAGACCCGCGCCGACCGAAAGCCAGTCGGCGAGCTTTACGCTCGCGGCCGGCATCAGGCTCATGCCGAGCAAGGTGCCTTTCTGCACGTAGTAGCGGCCCACCCAGTCGTTGTCGAAATCCTCCGCGAGACCGAAGTAGGACAAACTGCCAAAGCCGACCGCGACTTTTTCCGAGAGGGGATGGACGTAAAACAGGCTCGCGCCGGGCAGCGCGCCAATGGCGTTGCCTCCGTCCGGCGAATTCCGCAGGGCGGGGCCGGTGTCGGCTGAATTCTTGTTGAATTCCACGTCGCCGTAGAGCAATTGCAGGCCGCTTTGCAACTGGGGCGTCGGCAACTGGTTCATGCCGGCGGGATTCTTGAATAACGTGGAGGCGTCCTGCGCCCGGGCGGCGTATCCGGCCGAAGCCAGGCCCACATCGGGCGTGCCGATTTCATAAAGTGAGATGCCGCCCGCCAGCAACGTTTGAGTGGCGAATGCGCCGACGAGGGCAAGCAAGGCGGTTTTGTTCATAGCAATCATGGTTCAAAGTTGAATTAAGCAAGTCGTCAATCGGTGGTCCCCGGGGACATTATTGTCACATGCAGGAAACTGTGCCCGGCCGGGTGTTGGCGCACAAGCAAGTTCCATCGGTGGCAAATGCGACGGTGAGCGCGTAACGCGCCGCGTCACGGCCGGTCATTTGCGCCGGGCCATTACCGCGGCAGTGCGGATGCCAGCTCGGTGGCGACAGCGGTCATGATATCCGCGAGATCCTTGTCCCAGCCGGCCATCAGACCGGCGGCGGTTTTCTGTTCGAGGGGCACCGTGTGGGAATAGTCCTTTCGCAACAGCAATTCGCCCGGCTTTCCCTGCTCGGCCGCGAAGAGACGCAGTTCCAGGGACAATACTGCCTTGGGACTCGCGGAATCGCGGAAATCGCCGTAAAGCTCGCTGACGTGAACATCCAGCAAGAGATTCGGCGTGACGGGACCGCCGGCCTCGACGACGTCCGCGAACAACCCCGTGTTCCGGAGATAGGTGCGCAGCGGAATCGCCAGCGCCTGTCCGGGCTGGACGAGGAAACTGGCGTAAGGATCCAATTCGTACGAATCCGGCCCCGTCCGGTAAACCAGGGAGCGGCCCGCGAACGTGGGGGAGACGTTGCACGTGCGGAGGGCGAGCACGCGGGTGGCTTTGGCCGGCGCACCGGTCGTGGGTGGATTTTGGAACGCGAAGGTCTGGCGGCGCAACGCGGGCTTGGACAGGCAGCCCGCCACCAAGAGCGTCGTGGCCAGGAGCAGGCCGCCAAGGATTGGCAGCCGGGCGCGAAGTTTTGAATGTGTTTTCATAAGTGGTAATGGGCGATCTGCACCAGGGTTGGGGCGGGTTCTATTTCGGCGGCGGTTGCACGCTCTGCGCGGGCAGCGGGGGTTTCCCGAAGATGAATCCCGACGGATATTGTTTGAGTTCAAGCAGTACGCCGTTGAGCGTTTGCACGGCTTCGCGAAGATCGCCGACGGTTGCCTGCATGGGAACGGCCCCCACATGGTCAAGCACGGTCTGGAGTTTCACATTGGTTTCGCGCAGACCTTCCACCAGGGCGTTCGCATTGGTACCGATGCTCTCGAGCTTCATCCCATTGATGTTCTTCTGGACGTCGGCGAGCGTGCCTCTCAGTTCCACCAACACAGAGTTCACGTTGTCCGAGATCTGCTTCACGTCCAGCTCGTTGAGTTTGCTGCTCAAAGTGCTGATGGATGTCAAGATGTTCGAAATCCCGTCGTTGACGCCCGAAATGTTGATGCCTTCCACCTTGCGCAGCGACCGCTCGATCGCGTCCAGCATGCGGGTGAACTGGCCGGCGGCCGAGGGGATGTAAAGGTGTCTGGGCTTGTAGTCTATCTCCGGCGCCGGATTTTCCTTCGGATCCAGCACCTCGAGCGCGAGCAGGCTGGTGCCGGTGACGCCCTGGCTTTTGACGATGGCCCGCAGACCGCTCGCGGCGGCTTGCTCCGCCAGCGCTCGCGTGCTTTCCCCTTCGCGGTGGGGCAGGATCGCTTGATCAATTTCAAACTCGACAACGATCATGTTGGCCTTGGCTTTGGGGTACAAGTTCCAGGCAAAGCTGATCGCCGCCACCGTGCCGACCGGCACGCCGCGCAACTCGACACGGGAACCGACCGACAGCCCGTACACTTCGCTGGGTATGGCCGTTTCAAACATCGTCTTCTTCTCGAAGTAGCTCTTCGCGCCGAACGCGAGCACGCCCGCGATCAACAGCAGCACGGCGATGATGACAAATATGCCGATTTTGAAGTTGTTGGTTTTTGCGCTCATAATTTCTTGGTGGCAGCCGTCGTTGACGTTGGCGCGGGCGACTCCGCCTCGCGGTTGAAAAACTGGCGCACCCACGGATTGGGCGAGTGGTCGCGCAGGTCCTCGGGTGAACCTTCCGCAATGATGGATTTGGTCGCACCATCCAGCATGATGACGCGGTCGGCAATGGTGTAGATGCTCGGCAGTTCGTGTGTTACCACGACGAAGGTGAAGCCCAGATTTGCCGCCAGGTCATTGATCAAATCGTCCAGCCCGGCCGACGTGATGGGGTCGAGCCCCGCGGACGGTTCGTCCAGAAACAGTATTCCGGGGTCCAGCGCCATGGCGCGGGCGATGGCGGCGCGCTTCTGCATGCCGCCGCTCAGGTCGGCGGGCATTTTGCCGGCGGCGGACTCCATCGCCACCAGCTTGAGCTTGTTCAGCGCAATGATTTCCTTGGCGGCGGCGGGCAGGTCGGTGAATTCGTCCAGCGGCAGCCGCACGTTTTCGAGCACGGTCATTGAACCGAACAGCGCGCCGCTTTGATACATCACCCCGAATTTGCGCAGGACCTTCAGCCGTTCGTCGCCTCGCACCGTGACCAGGTTGTCCTCCCCGAACCAGATTTCGCCGGCCATCGGTGGATACAATCCGATCATGTGCTTGAGCAGCGTGCTTTTGCCGCAACCGGAGCCGCCCAGAATGATAAAAACCTCCCCGCGCTTCACCTGAAAGTTCAGGTTCTCCATCAACACCTTCTCGCCGTAGCCCATCCGCAGGCCCTTGACCTCGATGACATGGTGGTTGGCGGCGCTCATAGATGGACGAGATAAAGCACGATGGCGACGACGGCATCGGCCACGATGATCATGAGAATGCCGGCAACGACGGAACGGGTGGTGGATTCACCCACGGCGCTTGGGCCTTTGGCGGTTTGCAGGCCGCGGAGGCAACCGATGCCCGCGATGAGTGCGCCGAAGATGACGCCCTTGCCCACGCCGATCAAAATGTCGCGATAATGCAACGTCTGCGCCATCTGGTTGTAGATGGTGACGAGCGAGAAGCCCATGGCCATCATTACCAGTACCCCGCCCAGGATCGAAACGAAGATGGCATAAACCGTCAGCAGCGGGGTGAGCAGGATGCCGGCGAGGACGCGTTGCACGACGAGGAAACGCATCGGACTCAGCCCCATCGTTTCGAGCGCGTTCAACTCTTCGTTGACCTTCATCGTGCCGAGTTCGGCGGCGAAGGCCGAGCCCGAGCGCCCGGCCAGAATGATCCCGGTCATCAAGCCGGCCAGTTCGCGGGCCATGATGATGCCGAGCATGTTGGCGATGAAGATTTCGGCGCCGAACATCCGGAACGGCCCGGCCGCCTCGAAGGCGATGATCAGGCCTACGAGGAGACTGATCAGTGAAATGATGGGCAGGGCGTTGACACCCGCGCTCTCGAAGATCCGCCAGACTTCGCCCCAGCGCATGGCCTTGGGCCGCGCCAGGTTGGCGACCATTCCCGCGGCCACCTCGCCCATGAAGGCCACCTCGGCGTGCAGGTCGCCCGCCACCGCCCGCGCGGATTTGCCGACTTCTTCGGCCAGGGGGATTTTGGGCGCCGGTTGCGGACGGCTTTTTTGATAATCCTCGGTGGTGAACTTCTTGAACAGGTTGTCGAATTCAGGTCGCAACCCGCTCACGTTCACCTTGGCGCCGGCGGGTGACATGCCGCCCATGCCGAGGAAATGCAGCAGCGCCAGTCCGGCACCATCGCAGTAATCCACTCCCGAGGCATCCACGTCCAGTTGGGTTGCCGGGGTTTTGGGGAGTTGGGCGTCGAGGCTGCGCCAGACCTCGGCTGTGGAGCGGGCGTCAAGCGTCCCGCGCAGGTGCAGCGACACCACACCTGCAGGGCCGGGACGCAATTCAAACGATGCGCTGGTTGCCGGGGCGGATGCAGACATACACTTATTCGGTCGGACGACGCGAAATCAAAGGCTTGCGGCCAAGGCCTGCCCCACGACTCCGTTCATCCCTGGTTCGTGAGGAAGCTGCCGCGTACCGTTTTGCCGGTAGGCACGACCACGGCATCTTCGTGTCCAGCACAGCGGAGGGCGGCTAATAGCGGGCCTGGCTGGCGGCATGGGCCTCCAGTTCCTGGAACGCCCGGTCCGACGCGGTTTCCGTGCTGCCGAAGTTGTATTGGAAAGCCAGCGCGATGCTGTAACCGCCCCGTCCGTCGCTGCGCATCGCGTCCACTCCGTAACCGAAGAGGCTCATCAGCCGCCAGCGTTTGCTTGGGGCCGAATAGCCGCCACCGGCGCCAAAACCGTTGTGCCAGTTGCCGGGTTGGGACAGTCCGGGCGCATAATCCACGAGCCCGGTCGCCGCCATGCCGATGAGACTCCACTGTTTGGAAGGCCCGAAGGGAATGGTGTAAACGCCGTAGGCGAGGCCCAGGTTGTCCACCGAAAGTTCCTTGTCGAAGTAGCCGGGCATGTAGAGCGGAAACTCGGACGTGAACGGCAGCACGCCACCGACGCGGCCCGCGCTGAAGCGATCCGCATTAATGACCGAACCGCCCATCAAACCCGCCACGATGTAATGCTTGGACTCCGGCATGGTGTAATTGATCTGCGCGCGGAAGAGCAACTGGTGGCTGACTGATTCCAGCTTGCGGTCATCGTTGAAGCCGTAGCCGCCGTTGTCGGGCCGGTATTGGAGATTGTACCAGCCGGAGATTTCCATGCCCAGGATTGGGCCGAGCATCGGCTCTTTGCCGCCCCACCGGAAACCGGTGCGTAGCGAGTAGAAAGGCTGGTTGTCCGGCAGTTGAAAACCGGAAGCCGTGTCGTCCGTGTCGTCGAACGCATAGTAATTCACAGTGCCGCGCAGCATGCCGTTCAGCGGGATGCGGGCATCCGGATTGAACAGGTGGTAGATGCTTACGTTGGCCCCGCCGCCGTTGCCGTCGAAGGATTCATCGCGGTAGTAGTTGCCGCGGCGTACTTCCTGGTAGCTGTTTGCGAACAAACCGCCGAACGCGCCGATGCCGAGGTCGGTATGCTCGCCGAGCAGGCCGTTGAAGCCCAACTCGCTGTTCACGTAACCCGGTGCAATCACCATCCGCAACGTCTGGTTGGTGGTGGGCACGTGCGGCATGTTCCAATAGTAGAACGCATAAGCGCCCAGCGGACCATCGTCGTGCAACGATTGATTCACGCCCAGGTGCAGCAGCTTCCGCGGCTCAGGGTCAATCTGGGCGGATGCCGTCAGGGCGAAACCACAGAGGATTGCGCCGAGGACGCCGTATCGAGCAAGTAGATGTTTCATAGTTTTGAGGGTCGTTTGCTGCCGTTCAACTGGTTCCGCGCGGCAACATTGCCGTCACGGGAATTGATATGTCAATGCCTGCCGATTTCTTCCGAACGGCCCCATTTATAGCTGGCGACGCCGGGATGTCAACCGGTTATCCAGCGCCCGGTAGATCAGGCCCGCCAACACCAGACCCGCCAAAAACACGGCGATCAGGATCAGCCCCAGCCGAAACGCGCGCTGGAACATCTGATCGGCCCGTTCCGTGGCCTGCTGGCTCAGTTTTTCCAGGCGCGGCGTGGTTTCGTTCATTGCGAGAACCAGCGCGTTCAGCTCCTTGGCCGCGTTGGCGACTTCGCCGGCGGCCGTTCCGTAATCCAGCACATTGAACGGCGGGCTGTTGGAGCTGCGCGCGGAAACGGTGTTGGTCGGTGTGACGTAGTGGACGAAATCATTGAGGGATTTGATGGCGGCGTTGACCGAGGCGGCCATCTCATTGCCGGCGCTCAACGTCTGGCGGGCTTCCACGAGCAGGTCGCGCGCGCGCTTTTCCTCGGACCGGAACGCATCCGAAAGTTGCTGCGGCAGGTTTTTGGAGGTTTCGGTCAGCGATTCTGCGGTGCGGACGAGTTGCTGGGCGTTGGAGAGAATCTGCTTTGAGGCCGGTTCGGCGGCGAGCTGGTGGGCCAGCACCTCCACCTGCCAGTTTAAAAGGTGCGGCATTCGCTGGGCGTAATACATGGCGCGCTCGGCGGCGGAACGCGTCTCCTGAAGCGCGGCCGCGGTCGGATCCATGCTCGCCAGCGGATCAAGATACAACAAACTGAAAACACTGGTCTTCCGGGTGGTGCTCTGGTTTTGGATGGTCTTCCCGACTGCCGCCGCCAGTTCGCGAAACCGGATGCCGCCCACATAACGTTGGTTCGGGTTGTCCTTCCGCCAGCGTTGAATCAGTTCGGCCAGTTCCTCTTGCTGGCTGGGCGTCAGCACGCCGCTGACGAGGGACCAGGAGTTGGTTTCCAGTCGGCGGTGGGTTGCCAGCAACGGCAGCGCCGCCTCGCCAAAAACCTGGCCGACCCCGTAATCCTCCACCACCATGCGCGCCGTCGTGGTCAACACGATCAGGTCCAGCGCATTGAGGATGGGATGCGGCCCGCTGGCGTCAATGTACGCGGCGGTGGCCTGGCCCAGCTTCCAGCGCAACGCCGCCAGCCGGGCCTCCGGCGTCGAAACCGTTTTGGCGAAATCATCGCACGCTTGCGCCACCATGACGGCGTAATTGTCGGCAAACCGCATCCCCTCGGCTTGCAGCACGATCAACGTGACCGAGCCAATGGCGCGGTTGGTTTCGAACTGGAGCGAACCGACGGTGGCCTTGGGCGGTGACGGCTTGGGCGCGATGAGTCCGCACCCGGTCAGCAGCAACGCCAGACCGGTGAAAACAATCCAACCGGCAACGCCGGGGCGGCCCGCCGGTTGCCTGCTGTTCTGAGGTTGTTCGCTGGTTCGCATCGTTCTGTTTTGAGGTTTGACCCGGCCCCGGCGGTGTAAGTTTCCCGCCGGCCGGGAAGCTATAGACGATGGTCATCGGCGACGCAAGGAGATTGGCCTCACCGACGAGTCTCCTGTGGGTGACACGCGGGGCGCAATTTCTGAATGTCGCCACGATACAGAGTGGTCAGCCCCACTTGCCACCGGACCTGCGTTCCCGGCGACTTTATTGCGCCGGGATCGTGATGAGCGGCAGGTTGTCCCGTTCGCCCGTGTCGGCCAGCGTGAAGAGCATCATCATGAACGAAAACGTGCGCTTCGATTTCAAATCCCGGTCGTCAATCCAGAACCACAGGTTGCGGTAGTTGATTTTAACAAAGGCATCCTTGGGCTCCGACTTGGAACTAAGAATCCGCACCAGCCGCGGCGCGTCGGGGCTGGCCGTGTCGCGGTTTGCCTCGGCTTGCGCATTCGCCAAAACCGGGTTGCTTTCCCAGCCGGGGGAAGCGCGGCCCTGGCTCACGTCTTCGGCCGGCACTTCCACCTGCGAAGCCATGGTGGCCATCTGCTGGAGCATCGAACGGGTCAGCACGGCGACTTCCCTGTCGTTGGTGGAGGACGCGCCAAAGACGAGCCGCAGTTCCTCCGCTTCCGGATCCAAGCGCAGCAACTGCCGCAGTTCGTGGATGTCGTTGAGTGTTTCCAGAGCGATGTCCTTGGAACGGAAGGCGAGGATGGTGGTTTGCTGTTTTTGGGCGTCCTGCTGGACGCGCATGGCGACGGCGCCGGAAAGCTGGATCTTGCGCATCAGTTGCAACACCCGCAGGAATTTCGGGTCGGGCGTGGAGACGCCGCTGATGGTGGTGGCCTGATTTTTCAAGCCGTTGATTTCGGCCACGGTCACGAACAGCACGCCGTCGGCCGGCCAGCCGGATTGGATCGTAAAGAACACCGACTCCGGCGGCAGAGGCGTCATCAGGCCCTTGACGAATTTGTTTCCGGTGAGGGGCGTGTAGGTGATGGTCGGACGATCTGTGTATTTGATCGAGCCGCCGAGCGTCGCGCTGTTGCGCTGGATGGCGTCGGCCGAGGAAAGCTGGCCCGCCCCCGTGAGGCCGGTTTCCAACGTGTAACCCGAAACGATCTGGCCCACGTCCACGAAAATGGGCGGATCCAGGTAGCGGAGTTTGACAATGTTGAGCAGGGTCTGGCGCTTCCACGATTCGGACAAGGAGGCGCTGTAGTCGAACCGGTCGCGCGCCACGCTGCCCGGCCCAATGGATTTGCAGCCGGTCAAAACCACCACCAGACCAACCCCAGCCAACACGGCTCTGGCGCTGTAGACTCTGGACTTCGGACGCTGGCGGTTGGAGTGCAAATTATTGGCTCACCCAGCCTTGTTCGAGGAATCGCTCATGCAGGACGTCGGCGATTTCCTTGGCGGTCTGCTTGGCCCGGCCTTCGACCGTGGCTTTGCCGCTGGCTTCACCATAAATTTTCATCCCGCCACCGACGACGAGGCCGATCGGGTTGCCTGTAACGAGCCAGCCCGCTGCGCCCAGGGCCGCGCCCGGGCCTTTGGCGCCCTTGGCCCCGACGGTGCCCGAGCCTAGCTTCTTCAGTCCACTGGCCGTCATCTGGTAGCCTTCAACATAGGTGGTCAATTCCGATCCCCCGGAGCCGAAGCCGATGGTCATTCGTTTGGCGGCGCTGCCCTTGTCCACCGAAATGAGATAGCCGCGGATTACAATGTCATTAACGTTGGGCGTGGCCGCTCCCGAAACTTGCACGGCGGGCAGGCCCATCTGCTTGATGTCCGCGACCAGTTCCGCCGCGATCTGGTCGCCCAACTGGCGGCCCAGCGCGACCTGCTCGCTGGTGGGCGGCGTGGTCGGCGCGGAAGTCTGACCGGCGAGGGAGGAATCCGCCGGAATATCGGCCGGCGTGGCCCCGAAATCGTAAATCAGAATTTGGTTGGGCTTGGGCAACACGCCAAAATTGACCCGCTGCCGGTCGCTGACCTTGGTCGAGGCGCAGCCCGCGAACAGGGCCAGGGCGAACAACCCACCGACGACGGCGGGTGAGGTTTTCAAAATGACATTAAGTGATTGGCGGCGTGGCGCGCGGTTGGTGATGGAGTTGGTCATGAGATTTCCTTGCGGTGGCAATTGTGGTTTTCGCAAATGTCTGGCTGAGATTGGTGGTTTCGGTTGAGTAATGGCCACATTCACGGGCAGGCCGGGGCGGAAATCAAGCCGGTTTTTTGAGTTTATCGCGCGGCGTCAGCCGCTTTCGGGGCTGGGGTGCCCGGCGTTGTGTTGCCGACCGGCCCGGCGTCCAGGTGCTCGTGCAGGATGCGCCGGACTTCCTGAATGGCGGGCGGCTTGTCCTGGCAACTGTGGAAACTGCGCACGACCAATTCCGATTCGGCGTAGTCCACGTGCGCACTGTAGTATTTCACGACGCCGTCGTCGCCCGCGGGCGGTTGTTCCCTGCCGTCAATGGCCACGATGGAATGCACCTTGATTCCAGGGGCGGGCGGGATTTCCGCCAGTTTGAGGAGCACGGGATTTTTCGGTGACATGCTGTCGAGGCTGGTGGGCATTTTGTTGCCGCTCATTACGGGCGGCAGCTTGACGCCTTCGATGGGATTCAGCAGCTCCCGGCCCTTCTGCACCATCGCGCCGGGGGCCGAGATCAGTTTGCGCACCAGATTGCGCGCGAAGTTGCCGGCCAGAAAACTTCCGCGGTGCGGCGTGCTGATGAAGATGACCCGCTTCACGAACGGCAGCGGCTCGTAGAAGCAATAGCGCCGGACGAGATTGAGTTGTTCCGGGGTCAGCTTCAGGTCTTCCGGCGGCCGGTCGCTGAAGACGCGCCAGAGCTGGTCGCCCGTGTCGGTGATGGCGAGTTTGCAGAGCAGCCCGCCCTGGCTGTGGCCCACGAGCACCATCTCGCGCAAGGCCGGGTCCTTGCCCGCTGGATCAATCCTTTGAAGTTCCGCGGCGAGCGCATCACGCAGTTCCGTCGCGGAAGCCACGATGGGTTTGCTGCTGCTGTAAAGAAACATCCAGATTTGATAATGCTTCCGCACCACGGGATCGGCCCGGAGGGTATTGGCCATTTCCGCCCACCAGATGGGACTGGAAAAGGTGCCATGCACAAACACGAGGGGAATCTTGCCCGGCTCGTACGGTTGGGCGGGCACCAACTGGCTTTTCAAGTTTTCACCCAGGGAGAAGAATTGCACCCGCTCCATCCGCCAGGCGAACGATTGATTCAAGATGTACGCCATCGGCGCGGTGATGTCCCGTTCCAGCGGGACGCGGCCGCCGGCGACCTCGACGCTGTCCTCCCCAAAGCCGGAATAGATTTCCACGCTGCCCGAGCCGCGGCCGGCGGAAATTTCCGCCAGCGACCCGTGCAGGCGCAGGAAGGCCGTGGTCGGGAAGGTTCGTTGCAGCCGCAGGGCCTCGCTCATGCGCCCCACCGCGATCAATGGCGCGCCCACGCCCGGCTCGCGGTTGCGCACGCTCAGGCCGCGCACGCGGTATTGGTCCGCCACCCGAAACTCCTGCGCCACTTCCAGGGGCCAGGGAAAATGCGACGCGTCCACTTGCAGTTCGATTTCGCCAACGGGCAGGCGGCGTTTTCCTGGTTGCAATACCACCACGCCGTTCGTGCCGCGCCGTTCCGTGAGCGCCCAACCGAGGCCGTAATTGTAAAGATCGCAGGCGATGCGGAAGCGGCGGTCAAAGGGGGATGGCATGTTCGTGGCTGCGTCGCCAAACAGAAACAGGTAGGCGTAAACCGCCGAGCCGAGATAAAAGTTGCGCGCGTCGCGCGGCTCCCACGCTTTGAGACTGCCGCGAATCCGTTCGCCCGCCACGTAGCTCAATTCCGCGAGCGCAAAGAGCAGATTGCGGTCGCCCGTGGACAACGCCAGCTCGTGCAGCCGGCGCACCGCCTCGTCCGGTCGGTCGGCGGCGAGCTTGTCCAGGTCGTACTGATGGATGAGCGAAATCGTGGCCGCGCTAGGCCGGCTGCTGCTGAGCGCGTTTTCCTCGACCTGCGCGTAGGCAATGCGGGGGCTCACCTTGTCGGCGCCCATGGGCCGGCCGGCGCAGCCGGCGACGATGACGGCGAGGGCGAGGGCGGGTACCAACGCCGCCTTCGGACCGAACCGCAGGAAATGGGAGACGTTCACGGGGGCATTCATGGCAGGTCCTCCCGGATAAGTCGCGAAAAATCAGCGGCCTGGTCCGCCGCCCGCGCGCGTTCGTTGATGTGCGAGCGGGTTTTCAGTTCCGCGAAGGGCAGATTCGTATTGATGACACCGTGCTCGTACAGCAGTTCGTCCCCGTAACCGTTCGCCAACATCCGCCAGTCCCACGGCGCGCGATCCGCCGCCGCGCGCTGCGTGCGGATGCTTGTGGTGCAGTTATGGGTGATGGCGCTGTACCATTCCGGGCGCTGGTGCAACGAGTTCAACCGGCGCAGATAATCGAGAAAAAACTTGCGCACCTTTTCGGGCGGGCCGCGCAGGCGATAGAGGTAGGCATCCTCGCCCTTCCGGTAATTTGTCCGCAGCCGCACCAGGTCGCGTTCATCGCCGACCACGTAGATCAGTTCAAACTGGCGAAACAAACCTTTGAGCGCGGAGTAGCCCTGACCCTTGGTCTTGCGCGTCTCGATGGAAAAACAAACGTAATCTCCGCCTTCGAATCCGAAACTCACCATCGTGTGCGCCATCGCGGGCGAGCCCCAATAAACCATGTAGAGGTCGGCCGTGCGGAGCTTGTCCAGGTCGAAAGCCTTGTCGTAATGCCGCACAGCGAAGTCGGTTTCAGTCCGGTAATCGCAATTGCGGATGTTGTGAACCGTGACCTGATTACCGTTGATGTCGGCGTAAGCCAGCACGGCGAGGTCCGGTTGCCAGTCGCGATCGTTGGATGGCTCGAGTGAAAGCCACCAGCCCAGCACGAGTGCGAAGCCGCCGGCGGTCAGGCCGGCTGCCAGCCAGCGGCGTTTCACAAAAATCCAGATCGTGAGGACGGCGAGCGCATACGCAATCGCCAGTGGCGTGCGCAGCCCGGCTATTCGCACATCAAGTGCCAGCGCCATCACCGCCCAGGTCGTCAGCAGCAACAAGAGGATCCCCAACGCGAACCAAACCCCCAGACGGCAGACACACCGAACCCAGCGACATCGCACGGGCGCGGATTCGGGCGTCGCGGAGGCATCGGTCATGATGACCCCTCCGTCGGACGGGCCTTGGTCGCTGGCGGATTCGAGGCGTGGATGGCGACCAGGCGGGAGATCAGCACGGCCACGTAAAACACCCCGACGATAGCTTCGGTCACCGCCAGCATCCTGGCCACGCGCGACACCGGGGTCACGTCACCGTAGCCCACCGTGCAAAGGGTGATAAAGCTGAAGTAGAAGGAATTGAAGCCATCCATGGTGGTTGTCGCGCCGGGTGCGGAGGAGAAGGCGAAGGCGGTCGGATTCAAACGGGCCACCAACGCGTAGGCCGGCATCCAGACCAGGCCCAGCATCAGATAGCCCGCGATGCCCGCGCAGAGAACGTTCGTGTCCACATGTGACGCTCGCAGGATGTAGCGGAGGAGTTGAGCCACCACGTAACCGAAGAACGTCACGGCGGCGACCAGATACACTGGGGGAGGCATCAGGTCGGGATAAAGCCGGTGCAACCACTTGGCCGCAATGGCCGGCACCACCAGGAACAGCGCGACGATCAGGGTCTGACGCCGGCCACCCACTGCCATCACGGCGGACACCATCACCACCGTGAGCAAACCGGCTTCGATCAAATCGCCGCGAGGCAGGTCCTCGACGAAAGGCGCGGACACAAACAGGAGCACCAGCGACGCCAGCAGTTCCACGGCGGAGAAACGCCACGTGCCGGGACGGAAGCCCGCACTGCGCGGAGGAACCCCGGATTCGGGTGAAGGAGCGGTGGAGTTCATGCAACGGTTGCCGGCGGTTCGGCCTTCGGCGCCAACCGGGTCATGGCCGGGCGTTGCGCTGGGCGGGCGGGCAATCCCGGTTCCCGAACCTGGTCGCCGTTCGCCGGAACGTGATGATTCACCCCATTGATCGTGCCGGTGGTGGATGCCCCGGTCAGGCCGGGTTCCCGGACTCCGATCACTGGGACGTACGGCGTCACGACGGATTGGGCGCGCTCCGGCAGCCACCGCACCGACAAAAACAGAAACACGAAAAACGCGGCCACCCCCACCCATTCCCAGAACGCGAGCTGCCACCACATCGTGGGCTTGAGTGCGTGCCGGGCTTGCAGCGCCCATTCCAACTCCGCCAGCCGGCCGAGGTAAAGCACCCCGCACGTCAAACCGAAGCCGACCAGCAGCAGCGGGAGCGTCATCCAGAAAAAAGCGAGCCGGTTGCCCAACACCCGCGGGTTCGTCGCGGCGCGGCGTCGGTCTTGGAACGCGCACCCACAACAGCAGAGCGCCCCGACAACGATGGCGGCGGTCGAACCCCGTGCGAAAAACTCGTGCAACCGCTCCAGGCCGGGCGGCAACGGCACGCCTACGCCCACGAGCAGGAGACTGCCCAACGCGAACGCCACGCCCGCCACCCGGGCGCCCCGTTGCGTGATCGGGTGCAAACGCCGCGTGACATAACCGGCAAACGGCAGGAACAGCAATGCCGTCACCATGATTCCCACCGCCGGAATCCAGTAGGCGTCCGGGTTGTGGTGCGGCGAAATGGCCCGTGACATCACCCGCTTGCGCCAGTCGAACGGCCCGGGATACAACAAAATGCCGCCGATCACCGAACTGAAGAACGCGGCGAAGCCAACCAGCAAACCGGCAAGCAGCGTGGCTCTGGAAACTTTTCCCGTGAGGAAATTACGCATCAGGTGCGACATTAACGTTGTGATGCCTGATTGCCGCCGCCGACGCAAGCTTTTGCCATTGGCTGAGTGGTCGTGCAGGGCCGGGAGATCTGCTACTCCTCGTCGAATTCCGGGTCGGGAATTTCCTCCGCGTCGGTGACCAGGGGGGCCGGCCGCGGACGGGCGGAACCATCGAAGAAGATGTCGAGCGCAAACCAGACTCCGTACGCGGCGTCCCAGTGGTGGTCGTTGGAAAACTCGACGAACGGGATGATGTTGCCGATGAGCCACTGTTTGCGGAGCGGATGCCGAAAGGGTGTTTCCACCCGGTATTTGTCCACGATCCCGGTGCTGCTCTTGTGACCGAAGATCACGCCTTTGAGTCCCAGCCGCGGAGTGCGATTCAACCCGGGTTGCCGGTTGCCGCGCCAGTACCAGTCCAGGTCGGCGCTTTGCGACCCTTGCACGCCGAACGTGTCTTCCGACCACTTGACGCCGGAAGTGCTGCCCGCAATTAAATAACCGCCGAGCGGATGTTGCAGCCGGAGCGTCGTGACCTCACCAAAACCGTCGTCCCCCGCCCAGTACAGCCGTTGATGTGGCACGATTGTCAGGTCTGAAATACGTCCACAAGTGGGAACGGCGGGGAATCATGTCCACCATGACGATCACCAGTTTGCCAGTGAGCCGGGATAAGCGTGTCGTTGGCGGGATTACCGCGCCAGCGACGCCGGCCGGGCCCTGACGGATCGAACCGCTCTTGGATGTGCCGCGGCGACCGCCACGGGCTTCGGCTTCCGAATGGGGATGGTCTTGCCTGCGGGTGGGTGGACGGAGTCCGCCGGGCCTGCGGGTGGTTGCGAGAGCCAGGCAAGCGCCTTCTCAAATTCATGGAAGGCCTGGACGTTCCAACCGTGCAGCGTGCTCAGAAATGCAAAGAGGCGCGCCCGCTTGAAAGGATCGGACTGGTAAAGGATCGCCAGGCGCAGTTGACGGGTAAAACCGACCTGATGAAAAGTTTTCACCAGTTCCACGAGGTCGGCCGGACTGAACACCGGCTTGGGGCCGGGATGCAATGCCCGCAGATCCATCAAGGCTTGATGGATGCCGCGTTTGCGGCACGCGCGGGCCAGTTGCGCCAACGCCGCCTTGCTGGCGGCGAGATCGAAGTGGCCGTGCGCGCCGAGCCGGACGAATTCACTCGCACGAATGATTTGCAGTTCCAAGGGCATGATCGGGATTGGAATTTTGGCGACGCCGGCCGGGAGTGGCGCCAGCCAGGCGCCGCGCGGTCAACGGCTACTGGTATTTGATGGCGACGCCGACGATGACCCGCCCCTCGACGCGCTGGATGGAGCGGTCCCACAAGGGTCCCATCACATAGGCGCCCGTGACCTGCGTGCTGTCCTGGACAATCACGACCGCGTCGGCGCCCAGTTTGGCCGCTTCCTTCCGCAGGGACGCTTCGATTTGGGCTGCGCCCACGCTGTCACTCGACGGCTCGGCCTGCACCTGGCCCAACTGCACGTGCGGCCGCGCCGGCTCGGTGCGCAGGATTTCGATGTTCGCCGGGTTGGACGGCGGATAGGTCGGCCCGCCGAGAAACTGTCGCGAGGTGGTGGAGACGGTGTTGCAGCCGGTCACCAGGAACAGGCCGGCGGCGATCGTCAGGGCGGTGAAGCAAGGGATGGTCGTTTTCATAGGCGTATTGCGACAAGGACTGCCAAAAGTCTGAGCGTTTTTAGGTCGGCGCGGGTAGTTTTGCAAGCAGAACTTGGCCCGCGCAGAATCCGCGGTACGGCCTCGGCAAAGCGAGGCCCCGCTCATGGACAATTCCGGAAACTCAAGGATGAGCGTCGTTGTCACCAAACCCTTCGTCGGTGATCGAATGCGCGCCCTGGATCAGGGCCTGCGGCTGGCCTTTTTCGGCACCGATGATGGGCTTGCCGTGGGCCAAACCAACACCGGCGAGGTACTCCAGTGCGAGCGGTTTGGCGGATTCCTTGCCCAGCGCGTTGAGGCGGTCCTGCATCGCAGCAACTTTGTCGGGATGTGCGGTGGCGACGTTCTTTTCCTCATAAGGATCTTCGGCGAGGTTGTAGAGGTCAACGCTCGTGGGAATCAGCGTACGCCAGATGATCTTCCAATCGCCCTGCCGCACCGCGCCGCGGAACGGCTCGACGTTGTAAACGATTTCGGTGCGCGGCGAGGGTTTGTTTTCCGCGATCACATCCCAGACGTTCAGGCCATCGAGCGGTTTGCACCGGGCGGTGGACGCGCCGGCCAGCGCGGCGATTGTGGGATAAAGGTCCACGGCGTGAATCATTCCGTCCACGACACCGGGCTTGATGTGGCCGGGCCAGTTGGCACAGGCGGCGACGCGACAGCCGCCTTCAAAGAGCTCGCCTTTGCCGCCACGCCAGGGGCCGTTGTCCGCAGGCAGCTTGATTTTCGAAACGTCCGCCATTTGACCGGCAAACATGGGGTTACGGTTGCCGCCGTTGTCGCTGTTAAAGATGATGAGCGTATTTTGGCGCAATCCCGTTTTGTCGAGCGCGGCGACGACTTTGCCGATGTTCTCGTCGAGGCAATCCACCATCGCAGCGTAAATGCGGCGCGTCGGCTCTTCGATATTCTTGTAACGGTCAATGTATTCTGGTGGTGCTTGATACGGCGTGTGCGGGGCGTTGAAGGTGAGGTAAAGGTAGAACGGTTTGGCGGGACTCTGCGCGTTGATATATTTCACCGCGTCGTCGCCCAGCAGCGTGGTAGTGTAGCCTTTTTCGTGGACGGGCTTGTTGTTGCGGAACCAATCCAGCACGCCAAAGTCGCCGTGCTTGAAATAGTCCAACTCACCAATCGTCGCGCCGTAGGCGTAATCGAAGCCGCGCTGCTTGGGCCAATGCGCCAGATGCGCGTGGCCGAGATGCCATTTGCCGATGATGGCGGTGTTGTAGCCGGCATCCTTAAGGCACTGGGGCATGAGGTATTCACTGGTGTCGAGGCCGTATGCGGCGGTGCCGGGGATGACCATCGTTTGCAGGCCGTAGCGGAAGGGATAACGGCCGGTCATCAACGCCGCGCGCGTGGGCGTGCACATCGGCTGGACGTAGAACTGTGCGAACTTCACGCCGCCTTTGGCCAGCGCATCCAGGTTCGGCGTCTTGATGTCCGTGCAGCCGTTGAAGCCGACGTCCTTCCAACCCATATCGTCGACGACGATGTGGACGATGTTGGGCTTCGCGCTCGCCGCGAACGCGGACAGGCCGGTGATCAGTAAAGTGGCGAAAATGAGCAAAGTCTTTTTCATGAAGGTGAGGGGATGGAGTTAAAATTTCTTTGCGATGCTGATGCCGTACGACTGCCCTTGGAAACGGTCTTCCGCGGCGTATTCGTAGAAGGCGTGGAAGTTCAGCACCAGACTCCAGGGAACGTAGGTGAGGCCGATCTGACCGCCGGCGGCATGGACCTGGTCCTTGTTGCTGTTCGCGTCGCTGCCGGAATCCTCGGTCGTCTGCCAACTGTCATAACCCGCCGGGCCGACTTCGAGCAGCAATGATTTGTCCTTTTTGAGCGGCAGATACTGGCTGATGCCCCAGTTGAGCGTGAGCGTGTCGCCGGGCGTGAGGTCGAAGTCCTCCTTCTCCGAATTGATTTCGTAGGTCAATGCAGCAGTCACGGCGGTGGCCTTGTTCTCCATGGGGTACCACGCGGCGGCGCCCTGGAACTGCTGCGTCCAGAATCCGTAACCGATGTTGTCGGACGATTCGACTCGGACGGTGCCGCCCCCGGGGAGTGTCACCAGGTCGGTATTGTATTTACCCACCGGAGCGTAGAAACCGCAGGAGATGTTGAAGTCCCAATGTTTGAGCGACCAGTCGAGCCAGACGGGTTGCACGAGCATATCGCCCACGCCCCAGGTCGAGCCGCTGCTGCCCAGCCCCGCGCCGCCGGAACGCGAGAGCGCAGCCTCGGGACTGGCGTTGGCGAACGTCGGTGCGACCAGGATGCCGTAGCGGGCGCCCAACGGCTTCCAATCCGGCACCCAGATGAACGTGGGTGAAATGACGTAGATGTCCACGTTCACATCGAGGTCAAGGGATGTGGGCGGACCGCCGCCGGGCGGAACGACGGTGACGTTGTCAATTTCGTTTCCGTTTTTACCGTTTAGCCGGTCGGTCGTGTAGTAGTAGTTGTACACCGCGCCATAGAAGCCCGGCTCGGCCGGGACAAAAAAATCACGGATGTTCAGAACGCCACCGTTGTAGTGGCTGATTTCCCCGGCTGAAACCAGCGGGCAAACAGCAAAAGACAAAATGGCAATGTGCAGCCAACGGGCGATACGTCGTTTCATATTGTGGTAATAGCGATGACAATAAAAGCATTTGGCCTCGCCCGTGTAAAGGCTCTTCGCCCGGGAGTGACGGGAATGAATTTCAGCGGCGGTGTGGGCCGGCCTTTCCGGCAGGTCGGAATAACAAAGGGAGTCTATTTCACCCGCTCAGGCTCGTTGATGGTTCTGGGGGGTGCGGCAACGGAACGCAACCGAAGCGCGGAGGACGAGGGGACAATCGGGCGTGGAACCGAACGGTCAGCGGTCAGGCGCGACGTCGCCGCAGCATGGCCATTACTCCGCCCAGCAGCAGCAAAGAAAAAGCCGACGGTTCGGGGATGGGCAAGGTTTCCATCGTTCCTTTGAACCCTTGTGCAATGGTGGCTTGCGTGTAGGCGCTGCTGTAACGCGCCACGACCTCAAAGTCATAACTCGTGCCGGGCGCCAGACCGGTGACCACTCTGTTGCCCCAGTCCAGATCCCCCAGCCAAACCGGATTGCTCCCCACCGTTCCATCGCTCTGAACCCAGTCGGAACCGACGCTGACGGCATATTCGGCAAGGGAATTACCCGAGTTGCCGCCCGGATTGACATCAATCGTGAGGGTGGTCGTGGTGGGATCAGACACCGTCGGGGCCGGCGGGACGTACGCCTGGTGAATGACAAGGTCATCCCAGATGGTGTCGAAAGTAACAGCGGCCCCGCTGCCGAACCGGTTGACAAAAGCGAAGGTGACCGTAGTGCCGGTGGCATTGCCGCCAGGAAGCGACGTGAACTGGTACCACGTGTTCGCGGATTGAGCCGCAGTCGCCCAAACCGTGAGGTTCCCGAGGCCGCTGGGGACTACGCCATCCCAAGACACTCGCACCGTGTCAACCACGGAACTGGAATCGTGCAGGCAATAGACCCAGGCATCGGCCAGCGTAAACGCATCACCGACATTGGCGGTTACGGACTGATACAGCGCGCCCCAGTTGCCGGTATTGCTGCTGGAAGTCCGGTTCAGCCTCTGGGCACTGCTTCCGCTATGTACGATCGAGGTTTCGTGGGCAAATGACCATCCGCCGCCCGCATTGTTGGCGCTCCAAGATGGCGCGACACTGCCGCTGGGCCACGTCTCGAAATCGCCGTTGAGAAGGGCATTGGCGTCTGCCGAGGACGAGCCAACGAGGCTGGCCGCCGACAGCAAAGCGAACAGGGGAATTCTGGTTTTCATGGTTCTGCTCTTGAAAAAGTTTTGGAACTTTCCCGATTCCATACCTTCATCAGCCATTTTTCGGGAAGAAAAGCAAGCAGAATTTTTCGCCCAACAAATTTGGTCGCCACTGGAACGGACTTTGACAGGACGAAAACCGTTTCCCTTCATGGGGGAGCGAATGGAGATCGGTTCACAGCTACCAGGCCTGGGTCCGTTGGGCACGACTTTACCCCATCCACTGAGAAAGCACCGGCGTGGGAAGCGTTCCGTTTTCTGTTCGTAAGCCGGTTCGGACAAACGTCCTAGCCGGCAACGCAGTTCGCCACGGGAGCGCACAGCAGGCAAAACGGCGTCACGTCGGTCAGGGCGCGGCGCGCCAACCGCACCACGTGCGCAAGCAATCCCGCACAGAGTACCAGACCCGCGATTGTCAAAACCGTGTGCAGGGGACTGTGTTCGCCGACCTGGCCGGCCACCCCGGCCACATGCTTCGCTGCGTACCCAAAATAAACCTCAACGAACAGCGCCGGGATGAGCCCCAATGCGGCGACCATGAAAGTGCCGAATCGTGTCGGGCCCGCCCCGAGCACGTAACTGACCGTCACCGGATGGACCGGCGTGAGGCGCAGCAGGAATTGCAGGCGCAAGCCCTCGCGCGCCACGGCGCGCTCAATGGCGGCGAATTTCGGCCGCTGCTCCAGCCAGCGACGAACGCGCGCCCGCAGCAAGTGGCGCGAGATGGCAAAATCCAGACCGGCCGTTAACAGACTGCCTACCACGACAAGAATCGTTCCCCACACCAGTCCGAACAGCACGCCGGCCGCCACGGCAAAAATCGTGTCCGGCACGAACAGCGAGGTGCAAACGACCAGGGCGAGCACGAAAACGACGAAGCCCGTGATCCCATGCGATTGCACCCAACGTTCGAACGCCGGCAGATGATGCCCAAAGTATTGACCCAAGCCAACCGCCGCCAGGAGCAGTCCCCCGCCGATGACGAACCGCAGCCAGGGTTGGCGCCGCTCACCGCGGACGGTTGCGCGCCACCCGGACGGCTGATCCCGGAGCAGCGATGGTTCGTTGGAATTGTGGTCTCTGCTCTGAATAACGGGAGTGCGTTGCTGGTTCAGCACGTTTATCTGCTGTGAATGTGAATTCCCCGGCTCAACAAAACAAGTGTTTAAGCGCGGGTAACCGTGCCCGATCTGATGGAACTCCGCCGCATTCCCGCGTCGAGCCCCGTTCCACTCAAAGGCCCCCGTCTGCAAAGCGGCAAACGATTCAATTCGCCGGTCCGGTCCGGTGCGTCACTTTTTTGGAAAGAGGAACGTGATGGCGAAGCGCAAGCCCCAGTCGGGCCCGCCGTTGGGCGCTTCAGCGTAGTAACGATAGCCCGCCTGAAACGCAATCGGCTGACCGCCGATCTTCAAGAGTTGTTGGACCATGAAATTCAGCGGCACGGTCCATTGCTCCTGGTCCCATTCATAGGTGGACTCGGTGTTCACCGTGAACGTCATGAACTTTTTCGTTGTGAAACCCACGAATGGCTGGAGGAACGTGTTGTTGACGTTCGCCGTGTTGCCTTGGCCGGCATACGACCAGACGTGGTTGACCAGCGCACCGTAGGTCCAGCCGTGCTCCTGCCGGAGCGCCACCGCCGTCGGTCCGGCGCCCAGCTTGCCATTGCCGAGCGCGTCGTCCGTGGAGGTCGGCCATTGGAAGACGGGTCCCGCGCCGAGAATCCAGCCGCCCACCGGCGCTTTCGGTGACAGGAAAAAGCTTTGCAGCGTGTCGCCCAGGCCGAACTTGTCGCCGAAACCCTTCACGGGTTCTTCCGCATAAATCACCGGCAGGATGGTGCGCGTGATCACGTTCCAATCCTCCGCCAGCGAGAAGGGAATCACCGGTTGAAGGTTCGCGGTGTAACGCATTGCGTTCTCCGGGCCGATGTTGAAATCCCAGTTGTTCTGGATGGGCACGCTGACGAGATCGGCGACGGGGTTCTGGAGTTTCTTTGCGAGTTCGGCCTGCTGGGCGTTCGCGTCGGCGGGGCCACCGCCGGCAGTATCATTTTCGGCGAGCCCGAGCGGCCGGTGGAAACTCACCGGGCCCGAAGATTGCGCCCACGCCGTTGTTGCCGTTCCGCCGCACACTGTGAGACCCAACGCCAATACAAGAAATGTCGTCTTCATAATCTGCAATTTCCCAGCCGATTGTGTTCTGTGACCCCGCCATCAATACCCGATGGCCGCGAGCACGTTGTGTTCGTGCCGTATTCATTTTCAGTTCGCCCCGGAAAAGACAACAGCAAAATGCCGCGCCCGGGCGGGTCGTGGCTTCAATCCGGAAATGATTCCCGGCGAAGGCCCTCCCGGTGCGGGAAACCGTGCTGCGAAGGAGTGGCGATCCTGCGGCCCGAAGCGCGCGCTGAATCGTCTGCGCGCCCGGGTCCGGAAGGATTCGGGATTTCGATTTCCGGGGCTTTCAAAAGACGGCAAGCAATTGCCAAATTTCGCAGGGACGCCCGGTTTTCACGGACGCAAATTGCTGTGTGACGATGCGGCCGAAAAGTCCGCGGTCTGCGCGACGCGGTGTGGTTGCGCCAACAGACGAATATGAATGCGACGGTTGCCAGTCCCCAGAAGAAGCGCTTGCAGTCCGTGCTCGATCACGCGAGCGGGGACAAGCGCTTCAAGATCCTTGAGACGCACATGAAGCGTCATCAGTTCCGGCACGATGCGCTGATCGAGGTGCTGCACAAGGCGCAGGAGTTGTTCGGCTACCTCGAAGACGACCTGCTGCTGTTTGTTTCGTACAAGCTAAAACTGCCGCCCAGCCGCGTGTACGGCGTGGCGACCTTCTACCATTTCTTCACGCTCAAGCCCAAGGGCGAGCACACCTGCGTCGTGTGCATGGGCACGGCTTGTTACGTGAAAGGCGCGGACAAGGTCATCGCCGCCGTTCAAACGCACGCGAAGATCAAGCCGGGCGAAACCACGCCGGACAACAAGGTTTCGTTGCTCACGGCACGTTGCATCGGCGCGTGCGGCATTGCGCCGGCGGTCGTTTATGACGGCACGGTCACGCCGCGCGCCACGCCGGAATCAGCGGTCGAACAAATCAAAAAGTGGGTGGCAAAATGATTCTCAACGATCTCGTCGAAATCAAAGAGAAGGAACTGGCCGCGCGCAAGAAGGTCGTCCTGCGCTGCTGCATGGCAGCCGGGTGCATGTCGTCGGATTCCAAGGGCGTCAAAGAACAGCTGGAAAAGGCCGTGGCTGAAGCCGGGTTGAAGGATGAGGTCGAAGTGCGCGGTGTGGGTTGCATGAAGCTTTGCTGCGAAGGGCCATTGGTTCAGGCTGATCCGCAGAATACGCTTTACGTCAAGGTCACCGCCCAGAATGCGCCGTCCATCATCGCCGCGCTCAAAGGCGGGAAAGCGGATGTGGAGCAGGCGGACCCAAACGCGGCTTTCTTCACCAAGCAACTTGCCATCGTGCTCGCGAACAGCGGCGTGGTGGACCCGGAACGCATCGAGAGTTACATCGCGGCGGATGGTTACATGGCGCTGCGCCACGTCTTGCGCGAAATGACGCCGAAGGAAGTTGTGGAAGCAATGGTCGCCAGCGGTTTGCGCGGGCGGGGTGGCGCCGGTTTCCCGACGGGCCTCAAATGGGGCACCGTGGCCAAGTCGGCCGGCGCGAAGAAATACGTCATTTGCAATGCCGATGAAGGCGACCCGGGTGCGTTCATGGATCGCAGCGTGTTGGAGAGCGACCCGCACAGTGTGCTCGAAGGCATGGCCATCGCCGCTTACGCGGTTGGCGCGGATCAGGGATTCATTTACGTGCGCGCCGAATATCCGCTGGCGATCAGCCGGTTGCAAATTGCGATCAAGCAGGCCAAGCAAATGGGCCTGCTGGGTTCGGGCATCCTGGAGTCGCCGTTCAACTTCAACGTGGACCTGCGCATCGGCGCCGGCGCGTTTGTGTGTGGCGAGGAAACCGCGCTCATGGGCTCGGTCGAGGGCAAGCGCGGCACACCGCGTCCGCGTCCACCGTTTCCAGCCGAGTCCGGCTTGTGGGGTTGCCCGACGCTGATCAATAACGTCGAGACTTTCGCCAACGTGCCGCCGATTTATCGCAACGGTGCGGAATGGTTCGCCGGCATCGGCACGGAAAAGAGCAAAGGCACAAAAGTTTTCGCGCTCGCGGGAAAGATTAAAAATACCGGGTTGATCGAAGTGCCGATGGGCACGCCGTTGCGGACCATCGTGGAGGAAATGGGCGGCGGCGCGCCCGACGGCGGCAAGATCAAGGCCGTGCAGACCGGCGGGCCGTCCGGCGGTTGCATTCCGTCACAGTATCTCGATACGCCCGTGGATTACGAATCGCTCGGCAAGCTCGGCTCGATCATGGGCTCGGGCGGCATGATCGTGATGGACGACAGCACCAAGATGGTGGACGTGGCGCGGTTCTTCATGGAGTTCTGCATGGACGAATCGTGCGGCAAATGCATCCCGTGTCGCGCCGGCACGGTGCAAATGCACAATCTGCTGGAGAAGATTTTACAGCGCAAAGCCACGGTGCGCGACCTCGCCAAGCTGGAAGAGCTTTGCGACATGGTGAAGAACACCAGTTTGTGCGGCCTCGGCCAGACGGCCCCGAATCCCACGTTGAGCACGTTGCGGTTTTTCCGGAACGAATATGAGGAGTTGCTGCAACCAGACAAGTTTGGCCCGCGCAGCAACGGGGAGTTGAAACCGCAAACCGCAGCGGCGGTGAAATAACGGAGATTTTATGGCCGCAAAAACACTCACAATTGACGGCAAACAAATCAGCGCCGAGGAAGGCGCGAGCATTTTGCAGGCGGCGGAAGAGGCGAACGTGAAAATCCCGACGTTATGCCACCTCGAAGGTGTGTACGACGTGGGCGCGTGCCGCCTTTGTCTCGTGGAAGTCACCGGCGTGCCCAAGCTTCTTCCCGCCTGCACTACCAAAGTTGCTGAAGGCATGGACGTCAAAACCGACAGCGAACGCCTGCGCAAGTATCGCCGCATGATTCTGGAACTGCTCTTTGCCGAACGGAATCACGTTTGCGCCGTGTGCGTTTCCAACGGTCACTGCGAATTGCAAACGCTCGCCTACTCGAACGGCATGGACCACGTTCGCTACGAATACACGTCCCCGAAATGGCACGTGGACAACACGCACGCGCTGTTCGGCATGGATCACAACCGCTGTGTGCTTTGCACCCGCTGCGTGCGGGTTTGCTGGCACATCGAGGCCGCGGGAACGAAGAACGTTTCCGGTCGGGGCGGTCGCTCGCAAATCATCACTGACCTCAACATTCCCTGGGGCGAGTCGGATTCCTGTACGCGCTGCGGCAAATGCGTGCAAGCCTGCCCGACCGGCGCGCTGTTCCACAAGGGTTCAACGGTCGGCGAAATGGAACGTGACCGCACCAAACTGGAATTCATCGTCACTGCGCGGGAGAAGAAGCAATGGATCGCACCGGATTGATTTTATGAAAGTTCGTCTTGCCACAGTCTGGTTCGGCGGCTGTTCGGGCTGCCACATGTCGTTCCTCGACCTCGACGAGGTGCTCATCGCGCTCGCCGAGAAGATCGAGATCGTTTACAGCCCGGTCGTGGACATGAAGGAATATCCGGAAAACGTGGATGTATGCCTCATCGAGGGCGCGATTTGCAACGAGGACAACCTGGAGCTGCTCCACAAAATCCGCCAATGCACCAAGGTTCTTGTGTCTTTCGGCGACTGCGCCGTAACCGCCAACGTGCCGGCCATCCGCAACCAACTTGGCCTTGGCAACGCCGAAAGTGTTCTGCAACGCGCCTATATCGAAAACGCGCAGAACAATCCAAGCCTGCCCAATCTGGACGGAATCGTGCCGCCTTTGTTGCCACGCGTGATGCCGGTGCATGAAGTCGTGCATGTCGAATACTTCCTGCCCGGGTGTCCGCCGCCGGCGGAACGCATCAAATCCTTGGTGGGCCAGATGTTGAATGGCGAAGAGCCAAAGCTGGAAGGCGCGAGTTTGAAATTTGGGTGAGCTATGTCAAAACGCATCGTCATTGACCCCGTGACCCGCATCGAGGGCCACGCCAAGATCAGCATCTTCGTGGACGACGAAGGCAACGTGTCTGACGCAGAGTTTCACGTCGTCGAGTTCCGCGGCTTCGAAAAATTCTGCGAAGGCCGACCTTACGGCGAAATGCCCGGCATCACGCCGCGCATTTGCGGCATCTGCCCGGTGAGTCACCTGCTCGCGTCCGCCAAAGCCGGCGACGCCATCATGGCCGTCAACATTCCGCCCGCCGCTGACAAGCTGCGCCGCCTGATGAATCTCGGGCAGATCGTGCAAAGCCACGCGCTGAGTTTCTTCCATTTGAGCGCGCCGGATTTCCTGCTCGGCTGGGAAACGCCGCAACCCAAACGAAATGTTTTCGGACTGATCGCAGCGAACACCGAGCTCGCCCGCGCCGGGATCCGCCTGCGCCAGTTCGGTCAGGAAATCATTGAAATTCTTGGTGGTAAGAAGATCCACCCGGCGTGGGCCGTGCCCGGCGGCGTGCGCAGTTCCTTGACCGAAGCCGGCCGCGAGCGCATCCGCCAATGGCTGCCTGAAGCCTTTGCCACGACCAAGGTGGCTTTCGAGCTTTGGAACAAGACGATGGAGTCGCATCAACGCGAACTCCAGATCTTCGGCAACTTTCCATCGCTCTTCATGGGCCTCGTTACCGAAGATGGCACGTGGGAACACCACGGCGGCAAACTGCGTTTCACCGACAGCAGCGGCAGCGTGATTGCCGATCAGCTTGATCCGCAAAAATATTACGAGTTCATCGGCGAGTCGGTGCAGAAGAGTTCTTATCTCAAGTCGCCGTATTATTTGCCGCTTGGTTTCCCCGACGGCATGTATCGCGTCGGCCCGCTGGCGCGCCTGAACGTCGCCGAGCAAATGGGTGTGCCCAAGGCGGACGCGGAGTTGAAAAAGTTCAAGAAGCTAGGGCGCGGCGCGGTTACCTCGTCGTTCCTCTATCACTACGCGCGGCTGATTGAAATCCTCGCCAGCCTCGAATACATCGAGCGCTACATGGACGATCCGGAACTGCTAAGCGATTACTTGCGCGCCGACGCCGGCATCAACAGCCTGCGCGGTGTGGGGGCGAGCGAAGCCCCGCGTGGCACGCTGTTTCACGATTACACCGTTAACCGCAACGGTCTCCTGCAAAAGGTCAACCTCATCGTCGCCACCGGCCAGAACAACCTGGCGATGAACCAGACCGTGGCGCAAATCGCGCGGCATTACGTCAAGGGCAAGGAAATTCCCGAACCCTTGCTCAACCGCGTCGAACACGGCATCCGCTGCTACGATCCGTGTCTAAGTTGCTCGACCCACGCCGTTGGGCAAATGCCCTTGCTCGTGCGAGTGATCGGGCCCGACGGTGGAGTGCTGAACGAAGTGACACGTGGATAAGGGTTCGGAGTTGTCCTGTTGAGCCCGGGTGAAAGTGATGTCGCCGATGATTAGTTCTTGCAGTGACAGAAGAATGTTGATATTTAGGCTCTAATGCTTCGGGCAGCCGATGTTTCGCTGAGTCAACGGCCGGGCGCTTCTTCCAGGTATGACGCCGCACAATAACAACACTCGTCCAAAGGCCGCCTCTGGGCGGGAGCCGACGTTGGATCTGGCCCGGCTGGATCGAATTCTCGAGGAGTTCAAAGGCGTCAAAGGTGCTCTGATTCCAATTCTTCAAAGGGCCCAGGATGCATTTGGTTACCTCCCACGGCCCGTCTTGGATCATATCGCGCGCAAGACGCGGACTCCGCTGGCTGACATTTACGGCGTGGCGACTTTTTACGCGCAGTTTCATTTGACCCGGCGCGGACGGCACTTGATTCGCGTTTGCGACGGCACGGCTTGTCACGTGCGCGGTTCGGCCAAGAACATCGAAGTTTTGGAAAAGCGCCTGGGCTTGGCAACCGGAGCGACCTCGCCGGATTACAAATATACGGTCGAGGTGGTTTATTGCCTGGGTTCTTGCGGTTTGGCGCCGGTGGCGGTCGTGGACAATCACGTGTGCGGCCGGGTTTCACCGGACGGGATGGTGCGGCAGTTGGAACATCTGACTTAAGCGCGTTTCGCGCCGGCTGGGCGTCGCGAAACAACGGGAACGGGATACGACGATGGCGGGGCAAGCAGTGACATCTGAGTTGGCGGTGGCCAATCTGACGATCAATGGCCAGCGCGTTCAGGCAATTGTGGGCCAGACGGTTTTGCAGGCGGCGCGCGCGGCCGGCATCAAGATTCCCACGCTTTGCGATCATCCGCGGTTGCCCGCCCAGGGTTCATGTCGCGTTTGCCTGGTCGAAATTGAGAAGCAACGCGCCCTTCAGCCCGCGTGCACGTTCCCGGTATCCGAAGGACTTGTCGTCCAAACCCACACCGAGAAACTGCGTGACGCCCGTCGTTTTGCGCTGCAACTGATTCTTTCCGAGCGCAGCCACTACTGCATGTTTTGTCCGGCGAGCGGCAGCTTCGAGAACGGCGATTGCGAATTACAGCAACTCTGTTACGAGCACGGCCTTAATTGCTGGGAATACACGCCGCACTACGAAACGCGCTGGCCGGTGGATGCCACGCGCAAGTATTTCGTCATGGACCACGCGCGTTGCATCCTGTGCCGGCGGTGCATCCGCGCCTGCAGTTCCATCGCCGCCAGCCACACGCTCGGCGTCCACCAGCGCGGGGCACGCACGCTGATTGGTGCGGATGACGATGTGCCGTTTGGTGAGTCCAGTTGCATTTCCTGCGGCAGTTGTTTGCAAGTGTGTCCGACCGGTGCGTTGAGCGATCGACACAGCGCCTACGTGGGTCGCACGCGCGATTTTCAAAAACGCAAAGCGGTCTGCCTGGGCTGCGCGGTGGGTTGCGGCATCGAAGCCGCGGTGCGCGATAATCAACTCGCGCGCATCGAAGGCGACTGGGACGCGGCCAACGGCGGATTGCTGTGCGGCGTTGGCCGGTTCGAAGTGTTGCAACCCAAACCTCAACGGATTCAAACGCCGCTCGTTCGCGAGAACGGAAAAATGTCCGAGGCCTCCTGGGAAGAAGCGCTCGATCGCGTCGCGCAAAAATTCCGGAAGGCCGAACACGTTGCTTGTCTGGGATCACCGCGGCTCATGAATGAATCGCTGGCTGCTCTGACCTTGTTCTTCAACGAAACCATGCGCACCAATGAAGTGGCGTTGCTCTACGGCGACGCGCCGCCGCTGGACCTCGGTATGGCGGCAAGCCTGGCGGATGTTGCGGACTCGGACTGCATCATCGTGATCGGCGGCGACCCAATGGAGCATCAAAAGGTTCTCGGTTACCTCACGCGTCGCAGTCTCGATCACGGCGGCAAACTGATTCTCGTGCACGACGGCTCAACGCCGCTGGATCGCTACGCCGACCTGCATCTGGATTTGGAAGATATTTCCCAGCCGGTCGCCTCGCCCTTTGAACGACTGCGAACCACGTATCACTTGCGCGCGCAATCGCTGACTCAACTCAAGCGCATGGTGGAAGCCGCCCGCAGTCCGGTCGTGATGTATGGCTCCGGTCTCAGCACCACGGTTTATGCCGCGATGCGGACGCTTCCCTCCCGCGCGCGGTTTTTGCCGCTGATCAACGGAACGAACACGCGCGGCGCGGTCCGGCTCGGCTTGAGCGCGCGACCCGTCAGCGGCGAAGTGCTTTACCTGATGGCCGCGGACGATTTGCCCAACGGCGAACCGCTGCCCATGCGGCAATTCACCGTCGTCCACGCGGCGTATCATTCGGCGTGGACCGAATCTGCCGACGTGGTTTTTCCCGGGCTCATCTGGTCGGAAAAAAGTGGGCACATTACCAACCTCGAAGGCAAAACCTTGGAGGTTGAGCCGCTCATTGAAGCGCCGGAGACTGTGCTGCCGGCATGGAAAGTCTTGATGCAACTGTCCGAACGCGTCGGGCGCAGTTTGACCTACGAGGACATCTGCGCGTTTACGGCCACCAGTTAACCGGGCGAACGTATGGCAAACAAAAAAGTCACCGTTGCTTCCGACTGGCTCGCCGGGTGTGCCGGTTGTCACATGTCGTTTCTCGACATTGACGAAAAACTGGTGGCGTTGCTCGAAGTCGCCGACCTCCACGCGACGCCGGTGACCGACCTCAAACATCCGCCCGCCAGCGGCGTGGACGTGGGTATCCTTGAAGGCGCCGTCAACAACAGCGCCACGGAGGAAGTTGCCCGCCGGATGCGTCAACGCTGCAAAATCCTCGTGGCGCTCGGCGATTGCGCCGTTTTTGGTGGCGTTCCTGCCTTGCGGAATGGATTTCGTTGCGAAGCGGCGTTGCGCCGCGCGTATCTTGAAACCGAAAGTACCGCCGAGGGACACATTCCTAACGACCCGGAACTCGCGGAAATGAAACCGGTCAAGCCGCTCGGCGACGTTGTGGACGTGGACGTTTACCTCCCCGGCTGCCCGCCGTCGCCGGAAGCGATTTTCCACGTCCTCGCCGAACTCGCGGCTGGGCGCAAGCCGAAGCTCGAAGGCAAAAATCTGGATTGGCATTGAATCATGGGCCGCAAAATCACAATTGAACCCGTCACGCGCATCGAAGGTCATGCGAAGGTCACGTTGCACCTGGATGACGCGGGCAAGCTGGAAACTGCCCGGCTGCACGTGAACGAGTTTCGCGGCTTCGAGCAATTCTGCGAGGGTCGCCTTTTCCACGAGATGCCGTTGATCACCGAGCGCATTTGCGGCATTTGTCCCGTGAGCCATCACCTCGCGTCGGTGAAGGCGTGCGATGCCATCCTCGGCGTTGAGCCGCCACGGCCTGCGCAACTGCTCCGCGAATTGATGCACATGGGGCAGACGATTCAGTCGCACTCGATGCATTTCTTCATGCTCGCGGGGCCGGACCTGTTGCTGGGCGCGGAAGCCGATCCGGCGATTCGCAACGTGGTGGGCCTCGTCCAAGCCGACCCGAAGCTCGCGTTGAAGGCGATTCGTCTCCGCAAGTTCGGCCAGGAAATCATTGAACGCTTGGGCGAGCGACGGGTTCATCCGAACTTCGCCATCCCGGGCGGCGTCAACAAAGCCCTGACCGTTGCCGACCGCGATGCGATTCTGAGCGAAGTCGCGGAGATGCAGGGCTTCGTCAAAGAAGGTCTCAGGATTATCAAGACCTGGATCGAGAAAAATGCGGACGAAGCCCGGAGTTTCGCCGTTTTCTCCAGCGGCTACCTCGGCATGGTGGATGAGGACAACGCGGTTCAGCTTTACGATGGCCCGCTGCGTCTCGTTGACGCCAAGCGCCAGGAACTCGAACGCTTCGACGGCGCGGATTACCTCGATTACATCGCCGAGCACGTCGAGTCGTGGTCGTATCTCAAATTCCCATACTACCGTCGCCTCGGCTGGCCGGCGGGCAACTATCGCGTCGGTCCGCTGGGCCGACTCAACGCGGCCACGCACATGGCCACGCCGCAGGCGCAGCAGGAATACTTGCAGTTCCAACAAGCCGCGAAAGGCGGAGTCGTCGAGGGCAGCCTCTTTTATCACTACGCGCGGATGGTCGAGGATTTGTATGCGCTGGAACGCGTGGAACAGTTGTTGAACGACCCGGAAATTCTCTCAAAGGACCTGCGCGTGACCAGCGGGATTTCAAACCACGAGGGCGTCGGCGTTCTCGAAGCGCCGCGCGGCACGTTGTTCCATCACTATTGGGTGGACGAAAACGGCGTGCTCGAGAAGGTCAACCTCATCGTCGCGACGGGCCACAACAATTACGCCATGAGCCGCGGCGTCGAGGAAGTGGCGCGACGCACTTTCACCGGCAAACCGGTGACCGAGGGCATGTTGAACCGCGTCGAAATGGTCATTCGCGCCTACGACCCGTGCCTGTCGTGTTCAACGCACGCCGTTGGCCAGATGCCGTTATTGATCGAAGTGCGCGGCCCGAACAACGAATTGCTCGATCAATATCAACGGCCCGCCGCTGGCAAATCGGTTTAACCGCGCGTAGCAAATGGACAAACTCAACACACTTCAAGACCTGAGCCGCTTCCGCGAAGAGCAAAAGCGCGCGATGCGGGCCCGCCGCGACACGGGCACGTGGATCTCCATCGGCATGGGCACTTGCGGCATCGCCGCCGGCGCGCGCGAGACCATGGAGTCCATCCAAGCCGAGCTCGCGCGGCGGCAGATCGAAGCCGAAGTCGCGAGCGTCGGCTGCATTGGAATGTGCGCGAAGGAGCCGCTGGTGGACATTCAGCAGGCCGGCGGGCCGCACGTGCTTTACGCGAACATCCAGCCCGACATGGTGGGCCGTTTGATTGAAGAACACATCCTGCGCGGTCAACCCGTGAAGGAATGGGTGATTTGCCGGATGACCGCCGACTGAAACGCACTGAAGCAAGCCATGCAACCTCACAAACACCAGGACACCGCGGACATCACGGGGCCGGCGTCGGACTTTGCGGAGGTTCTGGTCTGTCGCGGCGCGACGTGCAAGGCCGAGCCGATTGTGCGCGCCTTGGAGAGCGAGATTCAACGCGCGGGTCTGGTGGGGCAGGTGCGGTTGGGTCGCCACAATTGCCGCGGCCTTTGCGCTGCCGGCCCGACCGTCACGTTGATGCCGCGCGGCATTCTTTACGGTGGCGTGCGGCCGGAGGACGCTGCGGAAATTGTTCAAGAAACCATCGTTGAAGGCCGCGTGATCAACCGGCTCGCGTGGAAAGCGCCATCGGCGGTTGAATCTCTCCCACTGTTCCGCGACACGGCTTTCACGCGCAAACAACTGCGCATCGCGCTGCGCAATTGCGGCCTGATTGATCCCGAACGGGTCGAGGACTACGTCGCCCGCGATGGTTATCGCGCGCTGGGAAAAGTTCTGACTGAAATGTCGCCAGAGGAAGTGATCCGCGAGGTCAAGGAATCCGGCCTGCGCGGTCGCGGCGGCGGCGGCTTTCCGGCAGGCGTCAAATGGGAACTGTGCCGCAAGACTCCGGGCGATCTGAAATACACGATCTGCAACGCCGACGAAGGCGACCCCGGCGCGTTCATGGACCGCTCGATTCTGGAAAGCGACCCACACGCCGTGATCGAAGGCATGATCATCGCCGCTTACGCGATGGGCTCGCGCGAGGGTTACATTTACTGTCGCGAAGAATATCCGCTGGCGATTGGCCGCTTGCAGATTGCCATCGCTCAGGCCACGGACCTCGGTCTGCTGGGCGAAAACATCCTCGGCAGTTCGTTCAGCTTCGACATTCAAATCAAAGGCGGCGCGGGTGCTTTTGTTTGCGGCGAAGAAACCGCGTTGATTGCGTCCATCGAGGGCCGGCGCGGCGAGCCACGTCCGCGTCCGCCGTACCCGGCGGTGTCCGGGCTTTGGGGCAAACCCACGAACATTAACAACGTCAAAAGCTACGCCATCACGCCGCAGATCATTTTGAACGGGGCGAAGTGGTTCGCCGACATTGGCAGCCCGCGTTCGCCCGGCACGGCGATTTTTGCCCTGACTGGTAAGGTGAACAACACCGGGCTGGTGGAAGTGCCGATGGGGATTCCGCTCGGCGACATCGTGTTCGACGTGGGCGGCGGCATTCCGCGCGGCAAAGTTTTCAAAGCCGTCCAAACCGGTGGTCCGCTGGGCGGTTGTCTGCCGGCCAGTTCGTTGAACACGCCCGTGGATTTCGATTCGCTTCAACAAGCCGGCGCCGTGATGGGCTCGGGCGGAATGATCGTGGTGGACGACGATACGTGCATGGTCGAGTTGGCCCGTTACTTCCTTCGATTCGCCGCGGCCGAGTCCTGCGGCAAATGTGTTCCCTGCCGGATCGGCGGGCAGCGATTGCTCGAAGCGCTCACACGCATCACCGAAGGCCACGGCACGCGGAAGGACCTGGACATCATCCGCGAAATCTCGGCGAAGTTGCAGGACACGTCGCTGTGCGGGTTGGGCCAGCGCACGCCCGGTCCGGTCATGAGCGTCCTGCGGTTCTTTGAAGACGAGTTTCTCGCGCACATTGACAACAAACTCTGCCCCGCCGGCCAATGCAAGGCGCTCGTCCGCGCCAAATGCGTGAACACCTGCCCGGCGGGCGTGGACACGCCGGCTTACCTCGCGTTGGTGGCTCAAGGCCGCTACGCCGACGGACTCGCGATTCATCTCGAACGCAATCCGTTTCCGCTGATCTGCGGCCGCGCGTGCCCGGCCTTCTGCGAAACGAAATGTCGGCGTGGCGAAATTGACGAGCCGATTGCCATCCGCCTCGTGAAACGTTTCATGGCCGACACGACGCACACGCAGCCGTGGACCGCGCCGACGATGGGAACATCCGAGGAGCGCAAGGCAGCCGCCAAACGAAAGGTCGCCGTGATTGGCGCAGGTCCCGCGGGAATGACCGCTGCGTTGCGTCTCGCGCAGCACGGTTATTCGGTCACGGTCTTTGACCGGTTCTCCATTCCGGGCGGCATGATGAGTTGGGCGATTCCCGAATACCGGCTGCCACGGAAGTCGTTGTTGGAGGACATGGACCGGATCCTCAAGGCTGGCGTGGAATTGAAGTGCAACCAGATGCTCGGCCGCGATTTCACGTTGGACGATCTGCTGGATCGCAACGGTTTCAGCGCCGTGGTGCTGGCCATCGGCGCGCACAAGAGCCGGTCGTTGGGAATACCCGGCGAGGAAAACAGCGGCGTGCTCAACGGCATTGATTTCCTGCGCGAAGTGGCCGCGGATTCGTGGCGCCGGCACGACGGCAGCACCAAACCGCAAGCGTTGCCCGACCTGCGCGGGAAGCGCGTCGGCGTGGTGGGCGGCGGCGACGTGGCCATTGACGCGGCCCGCGCGGCGTTGCGACTGGGCGCGCGCGAAGTTCATGTGATGTATCGCCGCACCGGCGACGACATGCCGGCCACGCATCTGCCGGAGGAAATTGAGGGCGCGCTGCACGAAGGCGTTCACCTGCACACGATGGTCAACCCAATTGAAGTTCTCGGCTCAGGCCAGGTCACCGGCGTGCGCCTGCAACGACAGCGCCTCGCTGAATTCGACAACACTGCCCGCCGCAAACCAGTGCCGGTTGAAAGCGAAGTTTATACGTTGAACCTCGACTTTCTGATTTCCGCCATCGGCCAGACACCGGACCTCTCGTGTGTGGGACGTGAAGAACTCTCGGCGACGCGCGCGCAAACGCTGGTGGTTAACGAAGCCTTCGGCACCAATCGCCCGGGGATTTTCGCGGCGGGCGACGTTGTCAGCGGCCCGGCCACCATCGTGCAAGCCGTGGCGCACGGAAACCTGGTCGCGTTGGCCGTGGATGAATGGCTGCGCACCGGCAAGATGACCAAGCCGCGTTTTGCGACGCAGCATCATGACGTTTGCCTCGCTCATGCCATGGACGATTTTGCCAACGTCCACCGCCCGGCGAACCCGCGAACGCCGCTGCCGGAACGCGAGAACAATTTCAAGGAAGTCGAGTTGGGCTACACGGAACAAATGGCGCAAACCGAAGCCAAGCGCTGTCTGCGTTGCGACCTGGAATGGTTGGATTTCATGAAACTGCCCCGCCCATCGGAAACGGAAGAGGTTGCGCAACGCTGAACCAGCGGAGCGCGAGTTGTCCCAACTCGCAGCGCCTGAGAACGGGTGATTGCTCAAGACTCGGGAAGCCTCCTCACGTTGCCAACTGCTGCGGATTGAGGACAATCAGCGCTCCGAAAAATTGTTCACCACTCGCCGAACCAAGGTTTTTATCTTACACTCGACCCGTGAGCAATGGTGCAAACTCAACGTCCCCCGTGAACTTCCTGGTGATCGGTTACGGCAACACGTTGCGATCCGATGACGGTGTCGGGCCGAAAGTTGCCGAAGCCGTGGAAGCGATGAAACTGCCGGGCGTGCGCACACTGGTCTGCCAGCAACTCTCGCCGGAATACGCCGAGCCGATTTCACATGCCGACACGGTCATCTTCGTGGATGCCGCCGTGGACGCGCCAAAGGAAGTTCAGTTGCGTCCGCTGGAGCCAAACGAATCCTCACAGCTCATGGCCCACGCCGCCGATCCGCGCACGATGCTGGCGCTGGCCCGCGATGTGTTCGGGCATGCGCCCAAGGCTTGGTGGTTGACCATTCCCGCCGTGAGTCTGGAATTTTCTGAAAAGTTGTCACCCGAAGCGCAACGGGGTTTCGCCGAAGCCGTGGAAAAAATCCAGGCGCTCTGCTGCCGAACACCGTAGCGGCTTTCGGAAGAAAGCCGCCGCTTTTGCCCGACTTTCGCAACCGTAGGCTGGCAATGCGCAAGCGGTTGATAAGTCAACGTCCGCCCGGAAAGGTCTGGACCAAAATCACAGATTGACACAAACGGTGCTGCTGGAATATCAGAATCTGTACGATTCGCTCATGCTGAATCCACGAATTGATATCAAAGAGCCTAAGTGGCTCTTGGCAATTTCTGACGAGGAGTTCCAGAAATTCAATCCGTCGCAACGCAACACTTTGGTTTCCGAATTCTTGGAGACTGTTCGCGAGTCCCACGATGCAACCCTCCCGCCAAAAAGCCGGTAGAAGTCTGCCCTGCTGGTTGTTGCCGCAAAGAGGTAAGTTGCACTCCAAAGCGCGCCTTCTCTTCGGTTTCTTCGGGAACGTGGTGCTACTCATTTACGTGCTGCCACGGCAGGATCATCTATTCGACATCCGCGACTACCGCTACGTGCCGCTCGATTTGATGATGATTTTCTTGCTCGCGACTATTCCGCTTATTGTCGTGATTGGTGTTCTGCCGGTGCTTCTTTCCGATCGTCTGATTTTCCGGTGGCTGGGAATTGCGCTGTCAATTTTTCCGGCGTGCCTGGCAGTCGCCGAATGGCTCCAGTTATTGACACTCTGAGTCAAAAAGAGAGATGAAGAGTTTGCGGCGCTCTGCCGAGGCGCCGCTACGAGCCACTTTGCTTTACTAGAAAGTCCAACCACGCCTTCATGCCCGCGCCCGTTTTCGCAGATAACTCGAACACCCGGGCGTGATGGCTGATGCGTTTGAGATTCGCCAAAGCTTGCTCGCGATTGAAACCCGCCGCCTCCGCCAGATCGCTCTTGGTGACCACGGCGACGTTTGCCGAGTGAAACATGGGAGGATACTTCAACGGTTTGTCTTCGCCCTCAGTGACGGACAGCAGCACCACGCGCAAATCTTCGCCCAGGTCATAATCGGCGGGGCAAACCAGGTTGCCGACGTTTTCGATGACCAGCACGTCCAGCTTGTCGAGATCGAGTTGAGCCGCCGCTTTGGAAACCATTTCCGCATCGAGATGGCAAACCGTGCCGGTGGTGATTTGCACGACGGGAATCTTCGCCTTGCGCAATTCCGCGGCGTCGTTGTCCGTGGCGAGATCGCCCACAATCACGCCGACGCGCAGCTTCTTCCCCAGCTTTGCGGCGGTTTCGCGGATAAACGTGGTCTTGCCGGAGCCGGGTGAGGACACGACGTTCAGCACGAGGAGTTTTTTAGCGCGGAAGAAACCGCGATTCCGTTCCGCCAGCCGGTCGTTCTTTTCCATCAACGATCGGTTGAGACTCAAAGTCTTGCTGCCGTGCGCATGATCGTGCGGGTGATCGTGGTCGTGGTGATGATGACCGTGTCCGTGGTCGTGGGAATGACCGCCGACTTTCACATCGCCGCCACCAAGTCCGCATCCACATTCTTTGCACATATCAATCCAACCCGCGCCGGCGTGCTCTTGAAATCAAGAGCGTGTTACTGTCAGAAAACGCCGACGCGTTGGGAATATCACTGATGCACCCGGTGCGCGCAAACCTTGCTTTGGCCTTTACGCACCAGACTTTGCGGTTTCCGGACGGGCCGCTAGGTAGCGGTCCATGGCGATGGACGCTTTCTGCGCGCCCTGCACGACTTCCACCAGCGGCACAGGGCCATGCACGATGGAGCCGCCGGCAAATACGCCGGGCAGATTCGTCATCTGGTTTTCATCCACCACCAGGCGGTCCTGTCCGTCCTTTTCGAGCCGGGCAAAGTCATCGGTCACCGGCAGTCGTGGTGCGGTGAAGCCGTAGGCCACAAACACAATGTCCGCGGGAACATCAAACTCCGAATTGGC
Organism: uncultured Bifidobacteriaceae bacterium; assembly: GCA_964458575.1. Taxonomy (GTDB): domain Bacteria; phylum Verrucomicrobiota; class Verrucomicrobiia; order Limisphaerales; family JADLHS01; genus CAYWMD01. Next base: position 90,387 of record CAYWMD010000012.1, read on the forward strand.
GACCGGTTTGACTTCGGGCCGGCTGGATTCAGTACGCTCAATCACTTCCATTCGGACGCAACGAACGTGCGTTACTTCGCCGCGAGCGTTGCCGAGTACGGCCACGGGTTGCGCAAGGAACATAAACTGCGCGCCTTCTTCCCGGGTATCCGTGTATTCCTCGGCATCGGCCGGAAGACTCGCTTCGTCCCGGCGATAAAGGCACGTCACGCTGGCGGCGCCGCGGCGGATGGCCACACGCAAAACATCCATCGCCGTGTCGCCGCCGCCCAGGACCACGACCCGCTTGTTGTGCACATCCACGCTGGGTGCGCCTTCCGAAATGAACGGCACCGACTGGCAAACTCCGCGCAGTTCGGCCCCCGGCACATCCAGCGGAACCGATTCGGCCCGGACAAATCCCAGAAACACCGCATCAAAGTCCCGTCGCAGATCGCTCAACTTCACATCGGAGCCGAATTTGGCGCCCATGCGAAACTGGATGCCGCGCTTTTGCAACAGGTCCACGCGACGGGCGACCATTCCCAGGTCCACCCGAAAACCCGGCAGGCCATTCATCATCCGGCCACCGGCTTTTTGGCGCGAATCGAAAACGGTGACGGCGTAGCCCTGACGCGAGAGCGCGTCGGCGGTCACCAGTCCGCAGATGCCGGAGCCGATCACCGCCACGCGCTGGTTTTTGCGCGGGGCGAGCGACGGTTCGACGATTCCGTGTTTCCATCCGTAATCGAGCAGGAAACGCGTGATGGCGCGGATGGGCACTGGCTCGGATTTTCCCGTCAGGATGCAATCGCGTTCGCAGATGCGCCCGCCCACGCACGTGTGCGACGCCAATTCGGGAATGTTGTGCGTGGCGAAGAAAAGCTGCGCCGCCTCGGCGAACTGCCCCGCGGCAGTCAATTCCAGCAATTCCGGGATGGGGCAATTAAGCGGACACGCCTCGACGCAACTGGGATTCGGACATTGGACGCAGCGACGCGCCTGTTCGCGAACCGTGGCTTCGTCGTACGTGGCGGCGGTTTCGCGAAAATCGGCGATCCGCTCGCTCGGCGGACGTTTGGGCGGTTCGATGCGGTCAATTTCTCGCCACGCATACTTGGCGGTCCCGCTGGGTGACGGGGTTGGATTCATAATCGGACTGTTTGGTTGCTCAAAAAGACTCAAGATCGCGTGTCACGGTAGGCGCGCCGTGATTGCCTTCCAGTGCAAGACTGTCCTTCGGACAAGCCTCGACGCAGTAACCGCACGAAATGCAGCGCAGGCGGTGAATCGCCCATTTCTTGTTGGCGCGGTTCACGACGATTGCGCCGGTCGGACATTTCTTTGCGCAGACGTTGCAGTAAACGCAGTTGTCCTTGGTGAACACCAGTTTGCCGCGGGACCCGGCCACGGGCTTGCGCGGCTCGAACGGATACTGGGTGGTGGCCGGTTTCTTCAACGCCCATTTCAGGGCCAGCTTGGACATTTTGAAGTAGGCCATATCACCTTTCTGTGCAACTGATGCAGGGATCAATGGTGAGCACGATCATCGGCACGTCCGCAAGGTCGCAACCAGGCAGCACTTTTAACATCGCGGGCAGATTCGCGAACGTCGGCGTGCGGACACGGAAGCGCTGGAGGTTTTTCGCGCCGTTGGCTTTGACGTGGTAAACGACTTCGCCGCGCGGTTGCTCGGTGCGCGTGATGGTTTCGCCGGTGGGATTGCCGGTGACTTTCACGGCAATTTCGCCCGTGGGCATTTTGGCAAACGCCTGCCGGATGATGGACACCGACTGGAACAACTCTTCACAACGCACGGCGCAACGCGCATAACAATCACCCTCCGTGCGGGTAATCGGCACAACTGGGATGTCGCTGAACGCGGCGTAACCCAGCGTGCGCATGTCCTGCGACACCCCGCTGCCGCGCAAGGTCGGGCCCACGCAGCCGAGATCGTAGGCGTCCTGCTTGCTCAACGTGCCGATGCCGCAAAGCCGGGCCTTGACGGATTTGTCATCGAAGAAAACCTTGGTGATGTCCCGCATGTCGGCTTCGATCTCGTCGAGTTCCTTCAAAATCCGCTGGCTCGTTTCCGCGTCAATGTCGCGTCGCACGCCGCCGACCTTGCACGAGCCGAAGATGACGCGCCCGCCGGTGGTGGCTTCGATGATGTCGAGCACCTTCTCGCGAATCCGCCACGAGTGCATGAACAGGTTCTCAAACCCCATGCCGTCGGCCATCAACCCGAGCCACAGCAGATGACTGTGAATGCGCGAGAATTCGCCCCAGATGGTGCGCAGAAACACGGCACGGGGCGGAACGGTCACGTTCATGATCGTTTCAACCGCCTGGCAATACGATTGTCCGTGGATGAAACTGCAAATGCCGCAAATCCGTTCGGCGACATAGACGAACTCCACGTAATCTTTTTTCTCCGCGAGTTTTTCGAGTCCGCGATGAATGAAGCCGATGGAGGGACGCGCCTCGACGACGCGTTCGTCCTCGACGACGAGATCAAGATGCACCGGCTCCGGCAACACGGGATGTTGCGGGCCGAAAGGGATGACAGTGCGTGGCATAAATTATTTCTTCGCCTCCGCGGTTGCTGGTGTACCCGTGGCGCAGGTCGCGTCGCCGTTGGCGGTCGCGGTCGAGCAGGGCATCTTGGTGCTGCCGAATGGAAACTTCACGGAGGTCTTGTAAAAGTTTCCCTGGAAATCAATGGCCATTCCGTCCACCGGCACGCCGAACAGATCGTGAATCTCGTTTTCGTACAGCACCGCGCAGCCAAAAATTCCGGTGATGCTTGGCAGACGCGCGCCGTTGGGCAGGTTCAGGCGCAGGTTTGAGAGTTTGCTGTTCAGGTCGAAGCTGTAGGTCAACTCGACCTGCTCCGGCAACTGGGTCGCGCTGATCTGAACGAGCCGGCAGCCGCGCTCGCGCATGGCTTTGGCTCGCGCCGGCAGCGTGTCCAAGGTGATGATCTCGATTTCTTCCTGGCTCATGCGGGTTCCTTTTGGGGCTCAACTTTGGGAGCGGGAATTTTTCCTTTTTGCTTTTGTTCCAAGACACCGAGCGCCTGCACCACACCATCAATGATCGCCTCCGGTCGCGCCGCGCAGCCCGGAACGTAAACATCCACCGGGATCACACCGTCCACGCCGCCGGAGACATTGTAGCAGTCGGCGAAAATTCCGCCGGTCGAAGCGCAGACGCCCACCGCCACGACGACTTTGGGTTCAGGCATCTGGTTGTAAATATTTTGGATGACTTGGCGGCTTTGTTCGTTGACCGCGCCCGTGACCAGAAAAATGTCCGCGTGTTTGGGATTGCCGGTGTTGACCACGCCAAGCCGTTCGACGTCAAACTTGGGTGTCAAACACGCCAGCACTTCGATGTCGCAGCCGTTGCAGCTCGAAGCGTCGTAGTGAATGATCCACGGTGATTTGGTGAAGCGTGACATGGTTCAGTTTCTCCGGGCGGTTTGGGTGGTTGGGACGACCGCGTGCGTTGCGAGGTCGGACGACGCCGAATCCGTGGCGACGACGGCGGGTTTTGCTGCCGTCGCGGGCGGAGTCGCCGGCTTTCCCGACAGCAGCGAAAGAACGAGGATGTTGCCGAAGCCCAGAACCGCGGTAACCGCCCATGCGCTTTTGAGCGCCGTCTGCCACTTGAGCCGGGCAAAGACGTTGTCCACGAGAATGACAAACAGGAACACCGCGAGCGCCACGACCACGCCCACCACCGGCATCGAACCGAAGAACAAATATACCCAACCAAGCAGGAAGACATTTTCGTACCAGTGCGCGATTTCGATCATCGCTAGCGTGCGCCCGGAAAATTCGGTCGTGATGCCGCGCACCAGTTCCTGATGCGCGTGGTGCGAGCAGGACAGGTCGAAGGGCGATTTGCGGAACTTGATTTCCAGCGTGTAGAGGAAGCCGAGGAAAATTCCCGGCAGCGTAAACACCAGCAGGCTGCCGTGGCCCGCGATGTCATCCACGTGAAAACTTTTCGTGACCATGTACATCCCGATGGCGGTGAGCAACACCATCGGTTCATAGGCCATCATCTGGATTAACTCGCGTTCCGCCCCGACAAAGCTGTAGGGCGAGCTGGCCTTGTAAGCGCCGAGCACGAAGAAGATCGCCGCCAACGTCAGCGCGAAGATGACCAGCAACAAATCCGCCCCGGCAAAGAACAATCCGCCCGTGAAAACCGTCAGCAGCAGGAAAAAGAAGATGTAGTAGTTCTGCGACCGGCGCACGACGAGGTTTTCCTTTTTGAACAATTTCAGCACGTCGTAAAACGGCTGGAAGATCGGCGGGCCTCGTCGCGATTGCATCCGCGCCGTGATGCGGCGATCCCAACCGGCGAGAATTCCGCCCAGCACCGGCGCGGCCACGAGATAGATGATCAGTCGAACCCAGGGACTCATAAAACGAAAACGGCCAGCAGGAACATGACGCCCAACAGCACCGCGCTGCCGGCCACGCCCCAAAGCGAAAGTCTGGTCTCATCAAAAATGTTGTGGAGGTAGTAATTGCCTATGGTCACTTCCTGCACCCCGTCTGCCGTGGTGCGAAAACGCGTGCTGCTGTGGACGTTCGCCCCGCCAAGATAAGCGTCCGTGACCCGCACGCCGCGCCCGTAGTTGATGAAGGTGATCGGGAACAAGAGCACCAGCGCCATCATGATGATCATGATGATGACATTGCCTTGGTCCAGCGCGGCGGATTGCCCATAGACGCCTGCGACATACGGCTCGATGTAATGCGTCGAAATGAGCGGGAACAGCAGACAGGCGAGCGCCGTGGCGATAGACAAACTGTAGAGCGCCACCGCTTCACCGAGTTCCAGTTCCTTTGCCACGCGTTGCGGTGGCGAGACAACCTCGATCAGTTTGCCCATCCATTTCACCCAGAAAAACAGCGTGGCCGCGCTGCCGAAAACAATGAACACCGACAGCACCGGACTGGCGTCCACGACGGCCTTCAACACCGCCCACTTGCTGATCAACATGCCGAACGGCGCGAGGAACATGCCCGCCATGCCGATTTGCATCATCACCGAAACGCGCGGCATGCTCACGACCAGCCCGGCCATGGATTCGATGTCACGGCTGTGCAGCTTGTGCTCCACCACGCCGACGCACAGGAACAGCAGGCATTTCGCGACCGCGTGGAAAATGATCAGCAATACGCCCGCCCACACGGCTTCGTAGGTGCCGATGCCGCCACAGAGCACAATCAAACCCAGGTTGGCGACCGTGGACCAGGCCAGCACGCGTTTGGCGTCGCTCGCCGTGATGGCAGCCAGCGAAGCAATGACAAAGGTCACGCCGCCGACCAACGCCACCATCATGCCGACCTTCGTCCCCGTCACCACTGGGGCCATGCGCAAGACGAGATAGACACCCGCTTTCACCATCGTGCTCGAGTGCAGCAGCGCGGACACTGGCGTTGGCGCCACCATCGCACCGAGTAGCCAGCTTGAGAATGGCAGTTGCGCGGACTTGGTGATCCCGGCGAAACACAGCAACGCGGCGGGCAGAAGCACAAAGGCTTTCTCAGATTTCAACGCGGCTTGCAGTTCGATGCTGCCGGTCTTGTGATGCAACACCACGATGGCCAAGGCAAACGCCACCCCGCCGGCCAGGTTCATCACCAGCGCGCGAAGTGCGTTCCGTTTCGCTTCCTCGGTCTGCGTGTAACCGATCAGCAGGAACGAACACAGCGTGGTGATTTCCCAGAACAGCAGCAGCCAGTTGAGGTTGTTCGCAAAGATCAGCCCGAACATTGCCCCCATGAACACAAACAGCAGACCGAAAAAAAGCGGTCGCCGGTCCGGCACGTCGCTGTGCGCTTTCTCGTGGTATTCGCGCATGTAACCCAGCGAGTAAAGACAGATGCCGCCGCCGACGAGGCCGTTGATCAGCGCCATGATGATGGCGAGTTTGTCCACGTAAAGGTTTTGCGCCACCGCCACGTGCGCGCCCGGCCCGAGTTCAAACCAGACCGTCACGCCGCCTTGCACCAGCGTTAGCAGGATGACCAAAATGTTCTTCGCCCGAAAGCCGACGTAGAGAATAAACAGGCTGATGAGAATGCCGACGCCGAGCACTCCCTGGTTGATCGCATGCGCACTGACCGAAAGCGCCGTCAAATCAAGCGGCGACGGCAACCTGGTCAGCATGACGCACAGGACGCCGACCACCACCACGGCACCGGTGACGAGCGCCTTGCGAATGGAATCGGGCCGCAGAATGAAAAGCAATCCGGCGACAACCAGCGGAAAGAGGACGAGGGCCAGAACAAGATTCATAGACGAATGTGTTTAACATGCGGATCACCGATTGCCACCGGACATCTGGGCCGGTTCGCATCAGTTCTCATCTTCGCCGCTTACCACATTAGGTTGCGAGCGTTGGCGTGGCATTACCTACCTTGCGAAAAACAAACCAGTTTTTGCGGGCCCAAAACGCCGTTGAACAGGGGTTTAAGCAAGCACGGAGAACGCGGTGGAGGCCGATCCCGCATTCGCGACCCGAACATCCTCGTCACTCGACCTCCACCGAAACAATCTCCAGTTCACGCCCCCGTCGAAGTTCCCGGCTCAGGGTGTGGCAGCTCGGGCATTCGTTGAAGAACTTCACTGACGGAAATTCCGCTTCACACTTTGCGCACCAGGCAATGGCCGGGACCGATTCGATTTCCAAGCTCGCTTCCGCGGCGATCGTGCCGTCGCGCACCACGTCCCACGCAAACTGCATCGCCTCCGGCACCGCGCCGCTCATCGTCCCGACGCGCAATCGCAAGGCCGTCACGCGTTTCGCGCCGGCGGTTTGCGCCGTCTCCGTGGCGATCCGCACGGCTTCGGTCATGATTGAGACTTCGTGCATTACCGCTGTCCTGCAACTAGCTTTCCGTGCTCTTCAGGCTGGCGCTTTACCTGGATTGACAATTCCTGAGCAAAGATTGACGACTGATTTGGAGAGGGAATCCAAATTTGCGGAGCATTGAATTGGCGGGCGCAATGAATGACCGTGAACTGACCTGTCCAGCCGATGGCAAAGCGGATTCAAAAACCACCGTTGCTTGATTCGGTGGTGCCGTTGTCCCGGCAGAAGAGTTTGGCGCGGGGATCATCGTAAAACCATACGCCGTGATACGCGGTGTTCTTGCCGTTGGCGCAGTCACCCAATTCCAAAAAGTTCGGTGGCGGTTTGGGGTTTCTGGGTTGGTAGGGCGGCATGCGGAGCCACTCCGCATGGCCGTCGGCCGCCAGGCTGGTCATGCCGGCATTATGCCGGCGCATTTGAGGAACACCGGGCGCTATGTTCCAAGTCTCCAGCAGCGGGCTTTCGAGCGATCCGGTTCGGATGTCGCAGAAATCTGAAGGCCCTTTTTCGATGAGTACCCAGTAGATGGAGGTCTTGCGCATGTAAGAGGCGCGCAGCGGAGCGTCGTAATTGTCCGAATCGTGAAAGATGGATTGGTTGCACACAAAATGCATCTGGAACGCCCAACGGGTGTCCTGCTTCAACTCGCTGGGGCAAAGATAAACGCCGGGCTGGCTGTTCGTGCCCTTGTAACCTCCCAGGTAATGCAGCAGTTGCATGGGCCAGCCGTCGGCCGCCAATATCTGGTAGTAATATTTCACCTGCGGTCCATAGGGAAAACAGTCGTTGTAATCGTCCCGGTAAAGGTTCAGCGCAATGCCAAGCTGTTTTTGATTGTTCAAGCATTGGGTGCGCTGCGCCTTGGTTTTCGCTTTGGCCAATACCGGCAGAAGCATCGCCGCGAGAATCGCAATGATGGCAATCACCACCAGCAACTCAATAAGGGTAAAGGCGGCGCCTGAGAAAGCCCGACGGCTTTCATGCATGAAGGGTTTCATACCAAAGAAATATCCAACCGACGCCGCGTGTCAAGACAGCCGGTGCCGCCCGAGCGGCAAATCCAACCAACATTACCGGCCGCCTTCCGTAATGCTTGCTCCCGGATCAACTGCGTACACCAAGGCCAGGGCGGATTCTATTCCTTGTCAAACCCCCGCCGCCGCTCCTCTATTGACAATTCCTGAGCAAAGATTGGCAAGCAACGTTGAGAGAACAGCCGCCTCGGGCGCATAATGGATTTGGCGCGGGTCGCGGGCGGATGCACCCTGACCCCGCCATCAGCACATGACCATTGTCGAACCAAAGCCGGTGAGTGACCGCGTGCGCATGAAATTGGTGCTTCGCGGCGCGGTGCAGGGCGTGGGGTTTCGCCCGTTCGTGTTCCGGCTGGCGGAGGAACTTGGCTTGACCGGTTGGGTCAACAACTCGCCCCAGGGCGTTTTCATCGAGGCCGAGGGTTCGCGTGACGCGCTTACGTCCCTGCTGCTTCGGTTGGAAACGGAAAAGCCTCCGCGCAGTTCCATCCAAAGTCTTGAAACCACCTGGCTCGATGCGGTTGGTTACAACGATTTTGAAATCCGCGAGAGTGATTCACACGGAGACAAAACCGCACTTGTCTTGCCTGACATCGCCACCTGCCCGGATTGTTTACGGGAGTTGTTTGATCCGACGAACCGTCGTTACCGCTATCCCTTCACCAATTGCACCAACTGCGGCCCGCGTTTCAGCATCATTGAAGCGTTGCCCTATGATAGGGCAAACACTTCGATGCGCAGTTTCAAAATGTGCCCCGCCTGTCAGGCGGAATACGACGACCCGCGTGACCGGCGTTTCCACGCGCAACCGAACGCCTGTCCGGTGTGTGGGCCGCACCTTGAACTATGGCGTGGCTATGTTCGTGAGAACACGGCTAATCAAATCAGTGTGCCGCGCTCTCACGAGCGCAGCCACGATGCACTGGTGGCCGCCGCCAACGCCATTCGTCGCGGTGAAATTGTCGCCGCAAAAGGCATCGGTGGATTTCATTTGCTGGTGGATGCGCGAAATGAAAGCGCCGTTCGACGATTGCGCGCGAGAAAACATCGGGAGGAAAAGCCTTTTGCGCTCATGTTTCCTTCGTTCGAAACCGTGCAGGCCGAATGCGATGTTTCGTCGTTGGAGGAACGCTTGCTCCGATCGCCGGAAGCACCGATTGCCCTGCTGCGTCGAATCGGCAATCGGCAATCGCCAATCGGCAATGCTGTCGCCCCGGCCAATCCCAACCTCGGCGTGATGTTGCCATCCAATCCGCTCCATCATCTGCTCATGGCGGAACTGGGTTTCCCCGTCGTGGCGACGAGCGGCAACTTGAGCGATGAGCCGATTTGCACAGATGAAAATGAAGCGCTCAACCGGCTGCGCGGTATTGCCGACGTGTTCCTCGTTCACAACCGCCCGATCGTTCGCCATGTTGACGATTCCATCGTACGCGTGATGCTCGACCGTGAAATGGTCTTGCGCCGCGCCCGAGGATACGCACCGTTGCCAATCATGGTAGGGACGCGTTCCACCGCGTCCCAAACTCGAAATGGAAATGGGGACGGGGTGGAACACGTCCCTACCGTGCTCGCCGTCGGCGCTCACTTGAAAAACTCCGTCGCGCTGGTCGTCGACGAACAAGCCTTCATCAGTCAGCACATCGGCGATTTGGAAACCGAGCAGGCATACACCGCTTTTCAACGGTGCGCCGCAGATTTGCCAAAGCTCTACGACGCGACGCCTGAAATCATCGCCGCCGATTTGCACCCGGATTATCACTCGACGAAGTGGACATTGGAGCGCCGAGCGCCGCCTCGGCGTGAATCAACGTACTGCGGCTGTGCTGAGCCGGCGCTCGGCGCTCCGCAAATCGCCCAAGTGCAGCACCACATCGCCCACGTGCTTTCCTGCATGGCGGAGAATGAACTGCAACCACCGGTGCTCGGTGTCGCGTGGGATGGCACGGGCTATGGAACGGACGGGACGATTTGGGGCGGAGAATTTTTCCTCGTGACGGACGACGCGGTCGAACGCGTTGCCCACCTGCGCCCGTTCCGATTGCCGGGCGGCGAGGCTGCGGTCAAAGAGCCGCGTCGGGCCGAACTGGGTTTGTTCCACGAACTCGCCACACACGACGACAACCTTTTGTCGCATATGAGACAAAAGGTTGCACAACGGTTTTCGCCGGCGGAACTGGCCACGCTCGAAACCATGCTTGCGCGGAAGGTGAATTGTCCACTGACATCCAGCGTCGGCCGGTTGTTCGACGCCGTGGCATCGTTCACCGGCTTATGTCAGAAGATGCGCTTCGAGGGCCAGGCCGCGATGGCACTGGAGTTTGCACTCGAAGGCATCGTAACTGACGAAGCTTATGAATTGGCAATCGCCAATCACCGATCACCAATTCAACTCGACTGGTCACCGATGATCCAAGCCATTTTCACGGACGTTGAGCGAAACGTTCCCGTCGCCACCATCTCGGCCAAATTCCACAACGCGCTGGCCGAAGCAATCGTCGCCCTGGCTAAATGCGTCGGCGAATCGCGCGTTGCATTGAGTGGTGGGTGTTTTCAAAACCGCTACCTGACGGAGCGAGCTGTGTCGCGGCTTCGTGACGAAGGTTTCCAACCGTATTGGCATCAACGCGTGCCGACGAACGATGGTGGAATCGCCTTGGGTCAAATCGTTGCCGCTCGTCGGGAAATGGTAGGGACAGCGCGCTGCGCTGTCCGGACGCCACAGCGCGGTGTCCCTACCTTTGCATGCTGAATTATGTGCCTCGCCATTCCAGGAAAAGTCGAAAGCATCTCCGGCGATGATCCACTGACCCGGATGGGCCGCGTCAACTTCGGCGGCGTCATCAAGGAAGCCAGCCTCGCCTACGTGCCGGAGGTGAAGGTGGGAGATTATGTCATCGTTCACGTTGGCTTTGCTCTCAGCAAAGTGGACGAGGACGAGGCGCAGAAGGTGTTCGAGTATTTGAAGCAGATGGACGAACTGGCCGATTTAAAGGAAGGCGGTCCGTGAAATTCCTCGATGAATATCGCGACGCCGACCTCGCGCAAAAGTTCGCGCGGGAGATCCATCGCGTCACGACGCAGCCGTGGAACATCATGGAAGTCTGCGGCGGACAGACCCACGCCATCGTGAAGTTCGGCATTGATGAATTGCTGCCTCAGCAGATCAATCTCATCCATGGGCCGGGTTGTCCGGTGTGCGTGACGCCGTTGGAAACCATTGACAAGGCGCTCGAAATCGCGGCGCAACCCGGCGTCGTCTTCACTTCATTCGGCGACATGCTGCGCGTGCCGGGCAGCACAACCGACTTGCTCTCGGTCAAAGCCAACGGCGGCGACGTGCGCATTGTTTATTCGCCGTTGGATGCCGTGAAACTCGCGGAGCAAAACCCGGCGAAGGAAGTTGTCTTCTTTGGCGTGGGGTTCGAAACAACCGCGCCGGCGACCGCCATGGCGATTTTTCAGGCGGCACAGAAGGGCTTGAAAAACTTCTCGATGCTCATCTCGCATGTGCTCGTGCCGCCGGCGATTGAGGCGCTGATGTCGTCGCCGAATTGCCGCGTGCAGGCGTTTCTCGCGGCGGGGCATGTTTGCACCGTGATGGGTTACGAAGAGTATCCGCCGCTGGCGGCAAAATATCGTGTGCCGATTGTCGTGACGGGATTTGAACCGTTGGACATTTTGCACGGCATCCTGATGTGCGTGCAGCAGCTTGAATCCGGTCGGGCGGAGGTGGAAAACCAATACGCCCGATCCGTGCAGCGCGACGGCAACCGACCCGCACAGGAGTTGATCAAAAAGGTGTTCCAGGTCGTCCATCGCAAGTGGCGCGGCGTGGGCGAAATTCCGCAAAGTGGCCTGGGCTTGGCCGACGCCTACGCCGCCTTCGACGCGGAGAGGAAATTTGGCGTGACGGATCGTTGCGTGGATGAACCGGCTGACTGTATGGCCGGATTGGTTTTGCAGGGGTTGAAGAAACCGCACGAATGTCCGGCGTTTGGCACCCGTTGCACGCCGGAACATCCGCTGGGCGCAACGATGGTTTCGAGTGAAGGGGCTTGCGCCGCGTATTACCGGTATCGTCGGCAGCCGAATTTGATTTAACCACGAAATACACTAAACACACGAAAGGAACACGAATGAGACGGCGACAAAAACGCGATGAGTGTTTCGGTGAATCTTTTTCGTGTAGTTCGTGTGTTTCGTGGTTGAAAAAGGTTTGAATGAAAAAGCCCGACTTCAATGCGACTTGTCCGCTGCCGATTCAGCAATATCCAAACGTGCTGATGGCGCACGGCGGCGGCGGGAAGTTGATGCACCAACTGCTCGAAAACGTTTTCGGCAAGGCGTTCAGCAATCCGATCCTCGACGCGCGCCATGACTCGGCACAGTTCAATGTTCCGCCGGGCAGGCTGGCCATGACGACCGATTCATACGTCGTGCGGCCACTCTTCTTTCCCGGTGGTGACATTGGTTCGATGGCCGTTCACGGCACGGTAAACGATCTCGCGATGAGCGGGGCGCGTCCGCTGTATCTGAGTTGTGGCTTTATCATCGAGGAAGGTCTGCCCATGGAGACGCTGTGGCGCGTGGTGTGTTCCATGCGCGACGCGGCGCAGCGGTGCGGTGTGCAAATTGTCACCGGTGACACGAAGGTCGTGGACAAAGGCAAGGGCGACGGCCTGTTCATTAACACCACAGGCATCGGGGTCATTGAACACTCGCTGACCATCGCGCCAACGAGCGTCCAGCCGGGAGACGTGGTGATTGTGAGCGGCGACCTCGGCCGGCATGGCATGGCGATCATGGCGGTGCGTGAGGGGCTGCAGTTTGAAAGCACGATTGAAAGCGACTCCGCGCCCGTGCGCGACCCGGTGCGCGGCTTGATCAAGGCAGGAATCGAAGTCCATTGCCTGCGCGACCTCACGCGCGGCGGGTTGGCAAGTGCGTTGAACGAAATCGCCGAAGCCGCCGGGGTGCGCATCGCGGTCGAGGAAAAGCTAATTCCCGTGCGCGAGGACGTTCACGCTGCGTGCGAGATGCTGGGGCTTGACCCGCTGCATGTGGCCAACGAGGGACGTTTTGTGGCGTTTGTCACTGGAAAGGATGCCGGGCGGGCACTCGATCTCATGCGAAAACATGAGGTGAGTTCGGGTTCATCGGCCATTGGGAAGGTCACGGATCGAACCTCACCGCTGGTCGTATTAAAGAGTGCGATTGGCGCGAGCCGCATCCTCGACATGCCCAGCGGCGAGCAGTTGCCGCGAATTTGTTAGACCACAAACTTCGGCTCGTAAACCGGACCGAAGCCGTGTTTGCGCAGCAGTTCGATGAACTTCGTGATGCCGCGCTTCTCATCCGAACCGAGGTGGTAGTGAATATGCCAGCCGAGGTAATCCCGTCGAAAATCCAGCGTGTATTCGGTGCGGTTGCCGATGATGTGGTCGAGCGTGTCCATCCCGAAATCCTTCGCCTCGCGCAGTTGCCGTCGCAGTTCCTTGTTCTCAATTCCACGGCGCAATGCCCACACCGCGAATACAAACGGCAGCGCGGTCAGTTCGTACCAGGCCGTGCCGAGGTCGAAGATTTCGTGCGGGTGCGGTGCGAAAATGAAATCCAACGCCGCGTCGCCGATCAGGAGCACGTAGTCCTTTTCCTTGGCTGAAGCATAATCTTCCAGCGGCTTGAGGTCCGGTTTCAACCCGCGTTCGGCCAGCAGGACCTTCAGCAAGGTCACGCTGGTAAGTGAAGCCGTGTCACAAAAAACTTCCTTCGCCTGCGCCAGCGGGTGTTTGTGCGCGAGCACAACGCTTTTGACTTCGCCCAGCGATGCCACCGCGACGCCGTCCAGAATGTCGTAGCGATCGTGAAACAACGGCTCGACCACGCTGACCAATCCCGCGTCCAATTCACCCCGCCGCAACATCTCCGCGAGTCTCGCCGGAGTGGCGTAAACCACCTGGTCCTCGATGCCGCGCGTCAGCGGCACCGTGTTCAACGCCTTCACCGATCCGACCCGAAAACCGGCGAGTGACCGCTCCAGCCCCAACTCGCGCTCGCGGTTGACCTGGCGCTGCTCGTGTTCGGACTGGCGGGCCAATTGTTCTGCCGATTCGGGCGCTGCCAGGTGAAGCTTCGGATTATCGTCGGACCTGTTCACAACTCCAGTTTAGCGAGCGCACCGCCGATGAAGCGAACATTTTCATTCGTCAGCCGGCTCCGGGGCATGGCTTGTGCCAGCAGTTGCGCCCCGCGAACGTGCGGTTCATAATCGCTGCATGAAACCGACCGCTTCTGTTTCGTCGTCCGGCGCGGGTATCCATATCAACCGTCGCCGGTTTCTTCAGTCGGCCTCCGCGCTCGCCGCTTGGGCAGCGTTTCCCTTGCTGGGCCGGGATGCGCTTGACCTGGTGAATGGCAAACCCAGGCGGGTCGGCCTGATTGGCGCCGGTTGGTACGGCAAGAGCGACTTGTGGCGGCTCATTCAGGTCGCGCCGGTCGAAGTTGTTTCCATTTGCGACGTAGATAAGCAAATGCTTGCCGGCGCCGTGGAAATTGCCAGCCAACGCCAGAAGTCGAAAAGGCAACCGCGCACCTACACCGATTACCGCGCGATGCTCAAGGAAAAGGACCTCGACATCGTGATCGTCGGCACGCCGGATCATTGGCACGCGCTGCCCACCATTGCCGCCATCGAAGCCGGCGCGCATGTTTACTGTCAGAAACCCATCAGTGTGGACGTGCGCGAAGGCGAGGCGATGCTCGACGCGGCGCGCAAACACAAACGCACGGTGCAAATCGGCACGCAACGCAAAAGCACGCCGCATTTGATTGATGCAAAAAAACAGATCATCGAGGCCGGGCTGTTGGGCAAGATCGGACACGTGGAGATGTGTTGCTACTTCCACATGCGCGCCAATCTCAGCCGGTCCGCGCCCGTTCTTCCGGTGCCTGACTTCCTTGATTTCGAGATGTGGACCGGACCGGCGCCGGTTCGGGCCTACAAGGAACTGCCCCACCGCCGCTGGTGGCGCGCGTTCACGGAATACGGCAACGGCATCGTCGGCGACATGTGTGTGCACATGCTCGACACGGTGCGTTGGATGCTTGGGCTTGGTTGGGCCAAGCGCATCAGTTCGACCGGCGGCATCTACGTCCAAAAGGACAGCGAGTCGAACATTTCCGACACGCAGATTGCCACGTTTGAATATGACGGGTTCGACGCCGTGTGGCAGCATCGCACCTGGGGCACGCCCACCGACCCGGATTATCCGTGGGCTTTGTTCATTTACGGCGAGAAGGGAACCCTCAAGGCCAGCACGATGCGCGCGGATTTCTTCCCGGTGGACAAGAAGGCCAAGCCGATCCACTTCGATTGTTTCTTCGAGCGTGAAAAATATCCCGAAGACCTGACCGAGAAGGACATTGAACTGAACGCCGCGCCCGCGACGCGCCGGCACATGCTGGATTTTCTTGCGGCCATCGAGAAAGGCAGCCGGCCGATCGCGGACATCGAAGAGGGCCACATCTCAACCGCAAGCTGCATTCTCGCCAATCTGTCCGCGCAGGTCGGACGCCCGCTGGTTTATGATCCACAGAAACGGGTGGTCGTGGGCGATCGTGAGGCGACAAAGCTCCTGCGCCGGACGTATCGCTCGCCTTGGCGGCATCCTGCCGCTTGAGATGGCACGACTGAATCAACCGGATTGGCCATCCGGGGCGCCGGTATTTCGACACTCTTTAAGCGCGGCCACACGTTGAAACCGCGCGCGGTTGTAGCGTTGCGCCAAGATGCACGGCAGGTTCGCCGCCAGCGCGTAGGCCACGATGATGAGGTCGCCCCACCACGGATTCCAAAGGAAGAAAGCCGGCGCGCAGGCCAAGGCCGCCCAGTGGCAAAGCTCGCCCCGCCAGGTTTCGCGGATGAAACGTTGAAAGTAGTCGTGGCTCGTCCCGGCGAGTTTGCCTTTTGCGAAACCGCCGCCAAACCACCTCGCCGCGTCCGGCAGGCGATCTTTCCAGGATTTGATGCGGAAAAGGGTTTCGTAGATTCGTCCGCTGCTTTCCCACGCGAACGCGCCCATCGGATTGAACCACGCCACTGGCATCTTTGTGAAGGCCCACGCGAAGCCCATCTGAATCGCCAGCCAGCCGCCGACGTTCAGCACGATGATCCAGACGATGGGCAGTTCAATCAGCACGAATCTCGCGTCCTTTCCACGTAACCTGCTTGCCGGAGCGCAACGCCGAGCGCGCGAACACGGCAAAGAAGAAAACCAGCGGCACGGGATACAACAGCGCCGTGAGCCACCGGAACGCGCCGATCTGCCGGCTGAACCAGGCCACCTGCGCCGCACAAAACCAGTACGCCGCGCCCCAGCGCAACCAATCGCCCGTTACCGCCCAGCCGATGGGCGCAAACATCAGGCCGATCATCCACGCCACCACGAGCAACAACACACCGCGCGGCGTCTGGCCTGCACCGGTAGCAAAGCCTTTCGTCCAGCCCTCGATCAATTCACGCAGCCCGTTCGGATACATGCGAAACGCCAAAACCCCGCGCCCGGTCATGCTGCGAGTCGCGATGCCAGCGGCGCGAAACTGCTGGGCGAGGAAAAAATTCTCCAGCGTCCGGCCTTTCACCGCTTCATGCCCGCCCACGCGCCGGTAACTTTCGCGATCCACGAGGAGCATTTGTCCAAACAATCCATTCGGCGCCGTGCCCACCGTCATGTTGAAGTTGAAAAACAATGAGAGGTCCTCGTAAGGCTTGCGCACCGCATGAAACGGCCCGATGGAAAGCGTGCACCCCCGCACCCGTCCTGCAGACACCCTCTCCCCAACTGGGGGAAAGGGATGGGGTGAGGGGGCATCTGCTGATAGACCAGCCGAATACACATCCAATACCTGCGTCAACCCTTCCGGCTCGAACCAGGTATCCGCGTCCAGAAATAACAACAGATCACCCGTCGCCGCTTTCGCGCCCTGATGACACGCCCATGTTTTGCCGCGCCAGCCATCGGGCAGCGGTTGCGAATTGATGACGCGTGCGCCGTGCTGCGCGGCAATCTCGGCGGTGCGGTCGGTGGAAGCGTCGTTGACCACGATCACTTCGCGCGGCCTGACAGATTGCGATGTGATCGAACCCAACAGCACTGGCAGATTGTGCTCCTCATTCCGCGCCGGGATGATGATGGAAAGCCGGTCGGCGGAGAAGTGCGAAGCGGCACGGACAGCGCGACTCTTCATGCGCCCAAGCAACAGCCAGCCCGCGCTCCACAAAACCAGCGTGACGATCCAGAGCGCGATCATTTATCCCACTCGACGACCTTCTTCGCCACGTTCTGGCCGCAGAGGATGACCATCGGCATGCCCCCGCCAGGATTCACCGAGCCGCCCACGAAGAAGAGGTTCGGGTAAAGCGTGCTCTGCTTCGGCGCTTTGAAGGCGAGGTTTTTCCAACGGTCGCTCACCACGCCGTAGATCGAGCCGCGGTTCGAGTTGTATCGCTCGCGGATGTCCAGCGGCGTCCAGAAATGCTCAAAGACGACGTGCTTCCGCAAATCCTTCAAACCCATCCGCTCCAATTTGCTCAGGATGCGATCCTTGAGCTGGGTGTAGTCTTCGCGGGTCAGCGGGCGGTCGTCACGGATGTGCGGGATGTGCGGCAGAATCTTCAGGCAATCGCAACCCGCCGGCGCGACGGTCGGATCGGTCTTGGACGCGGCGACGAGATAAATCGTCGGGTCGTCAGGCAATTCGTATCGCTCGAAGACTTTGGCGAAATGCTCCTTCTGGTGGCCGCTGAAAAAGAAGTTGTGATGCGCGAGCTGCGGATACTGGCAATCAAGGCCCAGTTCGATCACGAGGCCGGAACACGTAGGTTCGAGCTTCATCTCCAGCGAGGCGATGAAATCCTTGTCCTCGCGCAAAAGTTTTTCGTAGGCCGGAATAACCTCCATGTTGGACACGATGATATCGGCGTCGTGAAACGTTCCATTCGCCACCAAGCCGGTGACGCCGCCGTTTTTCCGGCGCACTTCGCTGACTTCGGCGTTGAGGTTCACCTTGATGCCGAGTTCCTCCATGAGCCGCTTCAGACCGATGGCGATGTTGTAAAGCCCGCCATCCACATACCAGAGGTCGTAGCGGATCTGGATCGTGGGCATGGAGTTCATGAAGGCCGGCGCGCGATACGCCGACGAGCCGACGTACTTGATGAAGAAATCAAAGATGTCGCGGAAGTAACGCGTCTGGAGATGCGACGCCACCCCCTGGTGCATGTTGCGGAACAGGTCGAACTGGAAAAACTTGAACAAGCCGTAGTGCTTCGCGAAGCCCTGCCAGTTGTCGAGACCCTGCTCGAAATAGCCGTCGTTGGTGAGATCGTAGAGGTCGGCGGAGTATTTGAGAAAGCGCTCAATGTTTTCCGGCGGCTCGCCAACCTTGCGCGCCTCGGCGGCCATCTTGTCCGGCTCGGGATACAGGTCCAGTGTTACGCCGTCCTCAAAAAAATTCCGCCAGTGCGGTCGCAGTGCGCGGATCGGGATGTAATCCTTCATCTTCCGTCCGCTGCGCTCGAAAAGTCGCTCGAAGATGTGCGGCAGCGTGAGGATGGATGGGCCGAGGTCGAACGTGTAGCCCTGCGACTTAAGTACGTTCAGCTTGCCGCCGATCTTGTCGTTCTTCTCGAAAACCTCGACGTCGTAGCCGGATTGTTTGAGCGAGATGGCGGCGGACAAGCCACCCAAACCCGCGCCGATGACGATGACTTTTTTGTCCATAACCTCACCTCGTTCCCGCCACCCGCTTCAATCCCGCCTGCGCGACATGATCCTGCGGGTGCATGTTTAAAGCCTTCCGGAAATATTCCGCCGCTTCGACGCGCTGACCCAGTTTTTCGTAGGCGCAACCGATGAATGTCAGACAACTGTCGTGTCCCCAGCGCGGCGAAACCGATGCTGTCGCGGTTTTGGCTTCCGTCTGGAAAAGTTTTTCCGCCGCCAGCAAGGTTGCTAGGGCCTCTTTGAAGGCGGTGGCTTTCCTGGCGGTGTGAAACTGGCACGTGCCCAGAAGATATTGCACGCGCGGATTGGCCGCGCCGGATTTCATGGCGGCGGTGCGATGCTTCGCGACCCGCGGGCCGAACCACGCCGCCCGCACGATGCTGCCGCTGCACTTCATGCCGTAAAGCGTGCCCAGCAGGGCATGGCATTCAGCGGACGTCGCGTCGAGCTTCACGGCGGCGGTCAGCGCGGCGATGGCAGCATCCATTGCGCTCTCGGCGGCGGCGCTATTCGTGGGGTTGCCGCGCAATTGCAGCATGCGATGAAACTCCGCCGCGCCGAGCCAGTAAAAATTGACGGGTTCGGTCGGCGCATTGGTGGTCGCCTGCCGGAACAAGTTCGCGGCGGCGGCGAAGCGGCTGGCATCCCAGGTTTGATAGGCGGCGATGAATTCCGCCACGCCCGCCACCGTGAGTTTTTCGGCAACGGACTCCGCCCGCGCCAGCAAAGTGGCAAACAACGCCAGGATGACCAGACAACGACTCATCGCTTGACGAAGTATTGCGCGGCACGAAACATTTCCCAAGTCGAATATGAATTTTGCCGCCGCCATCCGAAGTCAGCGTGAATTCTTTCAGAGCGGTACGACGCGGCCCGTCGCCTTCCGGCGTGAACAACTGCAAAAGTTTTCTGCCGCGCTCGGAAGCCATGAAGGCCCGCTGCTGGCGGCGTTGCAGGCGGACTTACGAAAATCTCCCCTCCAAGGCTACGCGTCGGAACTCGGACTCGTGCAGGCCGAAATCCGCCACGCCCTCAAGCACCTCGACCACTGGGCCGCCCCACAGCGACGAAGCACGCCGTGGTTCGTGTGGCCCGCGCGCGGCTGGGTGCAGGCCGAACCTTTCGGGGTCGCGCTGATTCTCGGCCCGTGGAATTATCCCGTGCAACTCATCCTCAGTCCGCTGGTCAGCGCCATTGCAGCGGGGAATTGTGCCCTGTTGAAACCGTCCGAGCTTGCGTCGCGGACGGCGGAGGCGATCGCAGCGCTCGTGCGGGAAACCTTCGCTGAAAAGTTTATCGCCCTTGCGACGGGCGGCGCAGACGTGGCGGAAGCTTTGCTGGCCGAGCGGTTCGACAAAATCTTTTTCACCGGCAGCACGCGCGTGGGACGCGCCGTGTTGGGCGCAGCGGCAAAACATCTGACGCCGGTGACGCTTGAACTTGGCGGCAAATGCCCGGCCATCGTTTGCGCCGATGCGCCGATTGACCTGGCCGCGCGACGGATTGCGTGGGGCAAATTCATGAACGCCGGTCAGACGTGCGTCGCGCCGGACTTCGTGCTGGTGCAACGCGGCTTGCGCGATCAATTGTTGGCGAGGCTGAAAACATCGCTGCTGGAATTTTACGGCGAAGACGCGAGCCGCAGCCCGGACTATGGGCGCATCGTGAACGCACGGCACTTTGCGCGGCTCGTGAATTATCTGCGCGACGGCAAGGTCGTGCATGGCGGCGCACATGATGCAAAGGACTTGTTCCTCGCGCCGACGATTATGACCGATGTCTCGCCCGAGGCGCCGGTCATGCAGGAAGAAATTTTCGGCCCGATCCTGCCGGTGCTGGAGTTTGACCAACTGGAGGATGCGCTGGCCTTGCTGCGCAACCGGCCCACGCCGCTCGCGCTGTACGTGTTCACAAACGATCGCGCGACCGAGTCGCGGATTTTGGCCGGGACCCGCTCCGGCGGCGCGTGCGTCAACGACGTGGTTTCACACATGGTTGGCACGGGCCTGCCGTTCGGCGGGTTGGGCGAAAGTGGGATGGGGGCGTATCACGGGCGCGCGGGGTTCGAGGCGTTTTCGCATCAACGCGCCGTGTTGCGCCGCGCAAGGTGGATGGATACGCCGTTTCGTTATCCGCCGCCGAAGCTCTCCCTCGCAGGGCTGAAGCGCGCGCTGAGAGTGCTACTTCACGACTAAGCTTGCGACGGGGAGGGCTTTTGACTAACAACAGGCGATGTCGCGTCGGGTAATCATCATCGGGGCCGGGCCGGGTGGGCTGGCGACGGCCATGTTGCTGGCCAAGGCAGGTTGCGAAGTCACCGTTCTGGAAAAGCAACCGCGCGTCGGCGGACGCACTTCGGCCATCGAGGGCGACGGCTACCGTTTCGACCTGGGGCCGACGTTCTTCCTTTACCCGCAAATTCTCCAGGCAATTTTCCACGAGGTCGGTCGCGACATGTTCAAGGAAATCCCGATGACGAAGCTCGATCCGCAATACCGGCTGGTATTCGGCGCCGGCGGCGAGCTGATCGCGACGCCGGACCTGGAGCGGATGGTGACGGAGATCGCGAAATTGTCGCCTGCTGACGCGCAGGGCTTTCGGCGGTTCATGGAATACAACCGCGTGAAGCTGGAGAAGTTTGCGCCGTGTTTGCAGACGCCCTTTCCCGGCTGGACGAGCTTGATCAGCCTGCGATTGCTGGCCGTGTTGCCGTTTCTCAAACCGTGGAAATCCTTGCACGCTGAGCTGGCTCAGTACTTCAGCGATCCGCGCCTGCAACTGGCGTTCACCTTCCAATCGAAATACCTCGGCATGTCGCCGTTCCAGTGCCCGAGCCTGTTTTCCATCCTGTCGTTCCTCGAATACGAGCACGGCATCTGGCATCCGACCGGCGGCTGCAACTCCATCACTCGCAACATGGCGCGCGTGGCACAGGAACTCGGCGCAAAAATCCAACTCAACACCGCCGTGGAGCAAATCCTGTTCACCGGCCGCCGCGCCACGGGGGTGCGAACGGCTCAAGGGGAACTCACAGCCGACGCCGTGGTCGTGAACGCGGATTTTGCGCACGCGATGAACAAGCTTGTGCCCAATGATCTCCGGCGACGCTGGAACGACGCGAGCCTGGCACGGAAGAAATTTTCCTGCTCGACCTTCATGCTGTATCTCGGCGTCGAAGGGCGCTTTGACCAACTCGCGCATCACAACATTTACGTGACGAAAGATTATCGTCGCAATCTGGAGGAGATCGAACACCAGCATGTGCTGTCGGAAGACCCGTCATTTTACGTCGAGAATCCGGTGCGCACCGACGCCACGATGGCCCCGCCGGGGCACAGCGCGCTTTACGTGTTGCTGCCAGTCACGCATCAGCATCCGAACGTGGACTGGTCCAAGGAACGCGGGCGTTATCGCGAGGTGGCATTGCGGCAACTCACGAAGATCGGCCTGCCGGCGGACTTGGAGAAGCGGATTCGTTTTGAGCGCGTCGTGACGCCGGCGGACTGGGAAAGCAAGGTGGACATCTACCGCGGCGCGACCTTCAACCTCGCGCACAGTTTCTCGCAAATGCTGCACCTGCGGCCGCAGAATCGCTTCGAGGAATTCGAGCGGATGTATCTGGTGGGCGGCGGCACGCATCCGGGCAGCGGCCTGCCGGTCATCTTCGAATCGGCGCGGATCAGCTCGAAGTTGCTGTTGGAAGACTTGAATTGATGTCCGGCGGTCGTTTCGCAACCGGACAGCTCTTTTGGTGATTGACCATGCGTGGCAGGGAATTTAACTACGAACTCTGGCTGCCGCTGCCGCCGGAGAACATCTTCCCGTTCTTCGCCGACGCCGGCAATCTCGACGCCATCACGCCACCGTGGCTGAGCTTTCGCATCGTCACGCCGCCTCCCATCGTGATGCGCGCAGGCGCGCTGATTGACTACCAACTGCGGGTGCGCGGCTTCCCTTTGCGCTGGCGGACGCGTATCAATGCCTGGCAGCCGCCGTATCGTTTCGTGGACGAGCAGCTGCGCGGGCCGTATCGCCAATGGATTCACGAACACACCTTCGAGCCGCGTGACGGCGGCACGCTCGCGCGCGACCACGTCCGCTACGCCGTGCCGTTCGACTGGCTGACGCATTGCTGGTTCGTGCGACCGGACATCGATAAGATTTTCCGGCATCGTTCCGAGGCATTGCGAACGTTCTTTTCCAAACCAACTGCAGAACCGAAACCAACCCCGACCCGGTTGATTCCGGCTGCCGCAACAAACCGCCTGCCCACATGAAAATCCTGTTCACTTCCTGCCTGGTCCTCGTTTCCACCCGTGCGCTGCTCCCTGCCGGTGACTGGCCCCAGTGGCGTGGCCCGCAGCGCGACGGCCAATTCGCCGGGCGGGCGTGGCCGGATAAGCTCGACACCAACCATCTGCGGCAAGTCTGGCACGTCGAACTTGGGCCGAGCTACTCCGGTCCTATTGTCAGTGGGGAGCGTGTGTTCACCACCGAGACCAAGGACAAAAAAGTGGAAGTCGTCACCGCATTCGACCGCAAGACAGGCAGGGAACTCTGGCGCGCACAGTGGGCCGGCGCGGTGAGCGTGCCGTTCTTCGCCAAGTCGAACGGCGACTGGATTCGCGCCACACCAGCCTGCGATGGCGAAAGCCTTTACGTCGCCGGGATGCGGGACGTGTTGGTCTGCCTCGACGCGCAGACGGGCAAGGAACGATGGCGGTTTGACTTCGTAAAAAAGCTGGAAGCGCCCGTGCCGGATTTCGGGTTCGTTTGTTCGCCGCTGGTGGACGAAGAAGCGGTTTACGTGCAGGCTGGCGCGAGCTTCGTGAAGCTCAATAAGCGGACCGGTGAGGTCCTCTGGCGCGCGCTCAAGGACGCCGGGGGCATGTGGGGAAGCGTTTTTTCGTCGCCGGTTTTCGCCACGCTCGCTGGCAAGCGTCAGCTTGTGGTGCAGACACGGGAGAAGCTGGCCGGTGTTGACCCCGCGGATGGAAAAATCTTTTGGGAGCAGCCCGTGGAGGCATTTCGCGGCATGAATATTCTCACGCCCCTCACGCACAAGGACACCCTGTTCAGCAGCACCTATGGCGGTAAGACGATCGGCTTCAATGTGACTCAGGCCGATGGCAAGTTCGCCGTCGCGGAAGCATGGCGGCACAAAGCCCAAGGTTACATGAGCACGCCGGTCGTGATTGATGGCGTGGCCTACACGCACTTGAAAAGCCAGCGTGTGATGGCCATCGAAGTGGCGACCGGCCGCGAGCTGTGGACCAGCAACCAATCCTTCGGCAAATACTGGAGTCTCGTCGCCCGGGGCGACCGCATCCTGGCCCTGGATCAGCGCGGCATCCTGTTTCTCCTCCGCGCCAACAAAGAGAAGTTCGACCCGCTCGACCAACGCAAGTTGACCAGCGCCGAAACCTGGGCGCACCTGGCTGTCGCCGACAATGAACTTTTCGTGCGCGAACTGAATGCCCTGACCGCCTATCGCTGGAGCGAGACCGGCGACGTGTCAGAACACGCCCGCGCCTCCACCCCATGAAGTCCGGCACTGACGCGTGCTCCGGTTTGCGACTCGGCCTGTGCTGCCAGTTCGCGCGCGAGCCAATCAAATTCCGCACCACGACCGCGACGGCGATGCTGCGTCTCCCGCGCGCGCAACGGCTCGCGCGACTTGCCGAACTCTGTCGGGCCAATGCTGATGCGCTTCAGGCCGCTCTTCGCTACTGCGCGGCGCACGGCATCGGCGCGTTCCGCATCAACAGTCAGATTCTGCCCGTCAAAACGCATCCCCAGGCCGGCTACGCCGTGACGGACCTGCCCGGCAGTCGTGAAATCATTCGTCGTTTTCGCGAATGTGGCGCGTTCGCCCGCGAGCGCGATGTCCGCCTGTCCTTTCACCCGGACCAGTTCGTGGTGCTGAATTCGCCGAACGACCAGACGCTTGCTCACTCGCTTGCGGAATTGGACTATCAGGCAGAGGTCGCCGAATGGGTCGGCGCGGACACCATCAACATCCACGGCGGCGGTGCGTATGGCGACAAGGCCACCGCGTTGCGCGCGTTGCGGCGGAACATCGAGCGGCTGCCGGCGCGGGTGCGGTCGCGTCTCACGCTGGAAAATGACGACAAGGTTTACTCGCCCTCGGACCTGCTGCCCGTCTGCGCGGACACCGGCGTGCCGCTCGTCTATGACGTCCACCATCACCGCTGCCTGCCGGACGGCTCGAGCATCGAGGCCGCCACGGAACGGGCCGTTGCGACCTGGAATCGCGAACCGCTCTTTCACATCTCCAGCCCGTTGGAAGGCTGGCACGGGCCGAAGCCGGAGCGGCATCACGATTACATCAACCCGCGCGATTTCCCGTCTGCGTGGAAGGGCCGTTCCCTCAGTGTGGAAGTTGAAGCGAAAGCGAAGGAGTTGGCGGTTCTGAAGTTGCTCGCAGTCTTGCGTCCACTCGGCACGCGCCGACTCGCAAAGGGTCAGACCCCCGCAAGCTGCTTGCCCGTTATCAGCGCCACGGCGGGATGAGCAATGCGTCGCTCGACGGTGATGGCGTGAAATTGCGACCGACACTGACTAGCCTCGCCGATGGCTTGGAAGTTGTAATGGCCCACCGCATCCTTCAGCGCCACCGTCGGCACGGCGATGAAGCCGCGTCCCTCCGCCGCCATTACTTTCATCAGCGCCAGGTCTTCGAACTCGGCCACGACGCGCGGCGCGATGCGCTGCTCGCGAAACCACTTCTCCAACGTCCGACGCAGCGTGGTGTTCTCCGCCGGCAACAACGCCGGAGCATCGTGCAAAGATTTCGGAAAACCGCGCTTGAGCTTCGCCGCGAGTTTCTTTTCCGCGCAAAATGTAGTGGTGGTTTCACCGAGCGAATGGCTGAACGTCTTGAAATTGGTGCTGCTGGATGCCGGCTCGTCCGACAACACGATGTCCAGTCGGTGCGCTGCGAGTTGCGCGAGCAGGTCTTCCATTTTGCCCTCGCGGCAGATCACATGGACGGTTTGCGGCATCGCGAAGACCGGGGACAGGATTTCGTTGGTCACTAGCTTGGGCACTGAATCCACCACGCCGACGTAAAACCGCAGCGTCTTCGCGCCGGGCCGCTGTTTGATGGCATTGAGCAGTTCGCGGCCCAGCGTGAAAATCTCGTCTGCGTAGCCGAACACCACCTGGCCGGCGTCGGTGAGTTTGTTCGTGCGCCCCTCGCGCCGGAAAAGCTTTTCGCCGAGCGCATCTTCCAGTTCACGGATTTGTTCGGAGATGGAAGGTTGTGAGACGTGCAGCTTGGCGGCGGCGCGGGCGAGGCTGCCCTCCTTCGCCACCGTCCAAAAATACCGCAGGTGATGGTAATTGAGCCATTCCATCGCAGGCCCATCTTGCTTCGGATTAACCTTAGAGTCCATTCGGAAACGCGTATTAGTGCCATCCCACGTCCGGGTGCATCGTCGCGCCGTGAACGCCGGACGCGGTTCGCTTCGGGTGAAGCGGACGCAAAGGCAAAAACATAAAACGAACACGACGTATGATCTGGATTTTGTTCATCGCGACGATGGCGCTGTCACTGTGGGCGGCGGCGAGAGTGAAGTCGGTTTACAACCGTTACAACCAGTTGCCGGTGCGTTCGGGCCTCACCGGCGCGGAAGTGGCGTCGGAAATCTTGCGGCGCAAGGGCATCTACGATGTGGAGATCACCGAAGGCGAAGGGATGCTGGGCGATCACTACGATCCGCTCCACAAGCGGCTCGTGCTCTCGCCGGATAATTTCCACGGGCGCACGGCCGCGGCGCTGGGCGTTGCGGCGCACGAGTGCGGCCACGCCATTCAACACGCGCTCGCTTACAAGCCGTTGCACTGGCGCATGGCGGCGGTGGGCATCACCACCTACGCGAATTACGTCGTGATGTTTCTCCCGCTGCTCGGTGTGGCGACACAAATAATAACTCCGATTGTCGGTGCGACCATTCTGGCCGGCGCCTGGGGTATCATCATGCTCTTCAACCTCGTCACGCTGCCGGTGGAGTTCGATGCGTCGCGCCGCGCCAAAGCTGTGCTTGCGAACTTCGGATTCATCGCGCCCGGCGAAGAGGCCCTTGGCGTCAAGAAGGTGCTTGATGCGGCGGCTTGGACCTACGTGGCGGCGTTCATCACGTCGTTGGCGTACTTCCTCTGGCACTTGCTTCCGTTGCTGCTTGGGCAGCGGCGGAATTAGCGAGCCCACGACTGGCAACATAAAGAACTGAACCAAACGCTTAACTCTAAAAAAATCCATGAAAGCACACACATCCCAATTACTCAGCTCGGGTGAGAAGATTCACGTCATCCACCGGCGGAACTTCGATAAGGACCCTCGGCGCCACTTTGTCGGCCAGATCGAATCCTACGAGAACGGCATCGCCCGGGCCTCGGGTTACGTCTTCGTCGTGGACGATCTCAACAAGCACATGTTCGTCAAGCGACCCGACCGGCGCACCAAGTTGATCCCCATTGCCTCCGGCGACGTGATCGTCAACGTCATCCCTGAAACCACGGAACTGGAAAATGTCCACTACGAACTCAAAGACCGCACCTTGCACGTCACGGATGGGAAATCGTGGCGGATAGACGTCAAGGAATTTGGCTGGGGATAAAGCTGATCAAACGACTCAACCAGAACCGGGATATGAAACTGACCCTGCAACATTTCGCCATTCGCTCGACCAACGCGCTGGACGCGTGGATCGAGAACCAGATTTTTTCGCTGCAACCGAGGTTGCAGATTGACGAGGCCAACGTGCGTGTCGCGCTGCGGCGCGAACTCAGCCCGCCCTACCATGTGCACGTGCACCTCGTCACGCCGGGCCCGGACGTGCTTGCGGAAGGCAACGACCACACGCTCCGGGCCGCCTTCGAGAAGGTCATGCAGCAACTGCATGAGAAAATCACCCATCGCGTCCACAAGCGCCTGCAAAGGCTCAAGAGCAATCTCTCCGCGCCCGCGGCTAAAACTCGCGCCGCGCGGTCGGCCTGAAACATCCAAAATCGTCAACACGAAAACACCATGAAAACCAAAGCCAGAATCATCCTGAAATCACTCGCGGATTTGCCCGCGGATGCCTTTGCGTTCGCCGCGTCCGTTCCCGAACGCGCTTTTACCGCGACCAAACAAGTGCTCGCGCCGCCCGTGCACATGACTCGCCGGCAAATTCGCGTCGCCCGACGGCGCTCTGCCGAATTAATGAGCTCCATCACGGCCAGAACGTTGACTCCGTTGCAACTGTCGCAGCCCTGGCCGCGAGGCGGGTTGAATGAGTAACCAAGGCGGCAGGAACGCCGCACTCGGGAACGCGGGCTTTCACCCGCACCAATGAACGAACTGAAACCGAATTGATCCAAACAACAGACGATGAACACGAAAACCAAATCCGGCTTGGGCTGGTCGCTCCACCTCGGGCGCTGGCTCGGCATTGACGTTTACATTCACATCACGTTCCTGCTGCTGCTGGCTTTCATCGGTCTCAGCCATGGTCTCGCTGCACGCAGCGTGGACGCGGCATTGAGCGGGGTGTTGTTCTTCGCTGGGTTGTTCGTGTGCGTGCTGCTCCACGAATACGGCCACGCCCTCGCCGCCCGGCGCTACGGCATCGCCACGCGCGACATCACGCTGCTGCCCATCGGCGGACTGGCGCGGCTCGAACGGATGCCGGACAAGCCGTGGCAGGAATTCGTGGTGGCGGTGGCCGGACCGGCGGTGAACGTCGTGATCGCGGGCGGACTGTTCGCGGGTTTGCTCCTGCGCAACTCGTGGCAATTGCCCGCCGGATTCAGCTTCACCAGTGGTGGCTTTGTCGAGCGCCTCCTCGTCGCCAACGTGTTCCTGGTGCTGTTCAACCTGCTACCCGCGTTCCCGATGGACGGCGGCCGCGTCTTGCGCTCACTGCTCGCCATGCGGATGGAATACGCCCGCGCCACTGGCATCGCCGCCGCCATCGGCAAAGGCATGGCCGTGCTCTTCGGGTTCGCCGGTCTGTTCGGCAACCCGATGCTCCTGCTGATCGCGTTGTTCGTCTGGATCGGCGCGACGCAGGAAGCCGCCGCCGCGCAGATGAAATCCTCGTTCGCCGGCGCAACCGTCCGCGACGCCATGCTCACCGACTTCCGCGCGCTCTCGCCGCAGGATTCGCTGGCCAATGCCACGAAACTACTGCTGGCCGGGTCGCAGACGGACTTCCCGGTCGTGGATGGCGGGCGCGTCGTTGGCGTTCTGGACCACGGGGCGTTGTTCCAGGCCTTGCGCGAGCGCGGCGACTGGACGCTCGTCGGCGACGTGATGCGCTTCGAGTTCGTCACGTTGCGCGCCGAGCAATCGCTGGACGAAGCCCTGGCTGAAGTGCGCGCGGAGGGCGCTCTCACCATGGCGGTGGTCGAGGGCGACCGGTTCGTTGGCCTGCTAACGCCCGAGAACGTGGGCGAATTCTTCATGATCCGACGCGCGCTGGCCAATCGTCCCCCGCCGCCCCGCGTGCCGCCGGTCATCAGCACGCCGCCCGGGATCGCCGTACCACCGGTAATTCCCGGATTGCGTCCCAGCCGGCCCGGCGCAACTTGAATAAAACTCTCGCCATGACCCACGTGCTCACCCAGCCCGAGAAGGAAGCCATCCTAGCGCTCTGCCTGATGGCCGCGTTCGCCGACGGCGGCAAGAGCGACGCCGAACGCGCCGAGTTGAAACGCATCGCCGAGACGTTTCCCGATGCGGAGTTGAACCTGGCCGCGCTCTATCATCGCGTCCTGCTGCGGCAGGTCTCGGCCATACAGGCCGCGCAGGCGTTGGCCGTGCCCGAAACCCGTCAACTCGCCTACGAAATGGCCGTGTGCGTCTGCGAGGCCGACGACGTGTTGAACGAGCAGGAGAAAACATTCCTCGCCGACCTGAGCCGCGATTTGCGTCTGGACACCACCCGCGCGGCAAACATCGAGCAACAGGCCGAACGCCACGCCGTCGAACCGCTGGCTGACCTCACACCGCTGCCGCCGGTGATCGCCGCTGCACCCGTGGCCGCACCAGCCGTCGCTGCTGCGGACGCCGAAATGGACAAGATGATTTTGAACTACGCCATCTTGAACGGCGCGCTGGAGCTGCTGTCCGATTCCCTCGCCACGATGGCCATCATTCCGCTTCAGATGAAGATGGTCTATCGCATCGGCAAGGCGCATGGCTACGAACTGGATCGCGGCCACATCAAGGAACTGCTTGGCGTGGCCGGCGTGGGCCTGACCTCGCAGGTCGTGGAAGGCTACGCGCGGAAACTGCTCGGCGGATTGTTGGGCAAAGTTGGTGGCGGCATGGGCAAGTCCATCGGCAAACAAGTCGCCAGCTCGGCGATGTCCTTCGCCACCACCTGGGCGCTGGGGCAGCTGGCCCGGCAATACTACGCCGGCGGCCGGCGACTTTCCGCCATCGAACTCCGCCAGCTCTTCGGTTCGCTCACCGAACAAGCACGCGGTCTGCACGCCAACTACGCCGGCGCGATCCGCGAAAAGGCCGGCTCAATGAACCTGACCCAATTGCTGCCGCTGATCCGCGGACAGCAGTGAGCGACGTCATTCAGCCGCAATGGAGCGTAACAGCCTTTCGCGCGACCCAGCGACCATGCGGGTTTCCCATAATCCGCTGAGACTTCGGCAAATCCTAACGGTAGCTTCTGAAAGTCCGATTAGTCGTCTGCCGGATGGCTGCTAATTTGACGGCGTTCGACAAACTTTATGACTGATACAATCTGGCTCTGGGTCGGGTTCAACGTGTTCATCCTCGCGATGCTCGCGCTTGATCTCGGTGTGTTTCATCGCAAGACGCATGTGGTGTCATTGAAGGAATCGCTCACGTGGACGGGCGTGTGGGTGGTGCTGGCGCTGCTGTTCAACGCGGGCGTGTGGCATTACGCGGGTTCAGGCAAGGCGCTGGAGTTCTTCACCGGTTACGTCATCGAGAAATCGTTGAGCGTGGACAACGTGTTCGTGTTCGCGCTGCTGTTCTCGTATTTCGCCGTGCCGCC
>CAYWMD010000013.1:0-112448 GCA_964458575.1 uncultured Bifidobacteriaceae bacterium
CCGTGATGGTGGTGGTGGTCTTCGCCGTTGGGCATTTGGTGTGGGGTTGGAAAAGCTACCTTGTCTGGTTTCACCTGCTGGTCGGTGCGGCGTATGCGTTTCACGTGACGCTCACCGCGCACGTTTTGAAGACGCGGCAATCGGATATCACCAGCCAGGGGTATCTTTTCTCGGCCGTGGTGATTTTTCTCGGCAACGCACTGGTGTTGCTGATCGGCATTCCGTTGCTCACGGCCAGGGTGGATTTAGCCACGATGTTCGGCTGGTGGTTTGAAACCACCGGCTTGGTGATTCACCGGATCGGTAAAATGCTTTGAGTGAATGGCCTGCTTGTGGATTGAACCGCCTCAACCCGGCCCTCGCCATCGGATAGGAGTGGGTCAGGGGCGAAAGTTTTGCAATTGCCTCTCAATTTGATGGCGAAAAATCTCCCTGACAAACCCGCCCCTCCGCCGCATCCTGATTCGGCATGAAGCAATGGATTTCGGACTATATCAAGTCCCAGCAGGCCGCACATCAGTCCATCGCAGTGGATGGCGTGGCGCAGGTGATTGAGAAACTGCGGGACACGCTCAAGGCCGGCGGACAGATTCTCGTTTTCGGCAACGGCGGCAGCGCGGCCAACGCCTCGCACTTCGCCACCGACCTCGGCAAGGGCGCGTCCGACAAGGTGGGCAAACGCTTCCGCGTTATCTCACTCAATGACAATGTGAGTTGGATGACGGCCCTGGCCAACGATTACAGCTACGAGGAGATTTTCGTCGGACAATTGCAGAATTACGGGAACGCCGGCGATCTGGCTATTGGTGTGAGCGTGAGCGGCAACTCGCCGAATTGCGTGAAGGCGATGGAGTGGGCGAAAAAGAACGGGCTGAAAACCGTGGCCTTGGTCGGCGCGAAACGCGGTCGCATGGCCGAAATCGCCGACCAGGTTCTCGTCATCAACGACACGCACTATGGCCGGGTGGAGGACGCGCAGATGGGAATTCTCCACATGCTTTGCTACGCGTTCATGGAAAACCCGCAGTGGGCGAAGTGAAACGTGATAAACATTGGGTTTGGTTTTGAATGTTTCAAACCCATATCTTCGCGCGTTTATCGCCGGCGCAATTTGGTTCGGAGCAGTCGCGCTCAAGATGGTATCGCGGCATGCCGGCCATTGGTCTGCTTTCCCTCCACGCAACCTAATCGTCCTTCTCTTTGCATGGACAATTACGGCTTTGCTGGTTGGAGTCGCGGCCACAAAGTTTCAGAAACTGCGCTCATGGTGGGGCGTCAGCTTGGGCACTGTAGGAGGTTCGTTCGTTGTCCTCGGACTTATGTCGTTCACCGTCGAGAATCTCGATGCACCCACTAAGCCACCAAAGTTTAAGAACACTGACGAGATGATGATCTATCTGGGCAACGAGACAATGAAATGGGTAAAGAAGGATCGCGGAATTGACCTGGATTATTCGCTGGCGTCAATCAGCGTAATTGAGGAAGAACTTGCACGCATTTCCAAGGAGGTGAACAAGGCCAACCCTCAAAAAGGCACATTTGGGACAGCTCTCGGATACGGAGCATACATTGGCGAGGTGTTTCGGCGACGCGACGGCGGCTCTTGGGGTGTTGACCATGAGGTGGGCGGGTCGGGCTCTTATCCGTTAACTACCAAGAGTAATGGAGTAATTTTTCCGGTTGGCTGGTGCTGGAAACGATTGACGATTGGTGAGGAGGATAACGTTTACCACAAGGCGCTGGCGTTCTCGGAAGGTGGCAACGTCATTACGAACGCAGTTGGAACCAAATAACCCCTGGCGTTCTCGGAAGGTGGCAATGTCTTTCGGACTTCTTAGTTCTTTTTCCGCTTTGAACCCGCCAGCTTCCCGCCCTCCACCCGCACGAACTCGATGCATTGCTTCACGTCCTCCAGCAGATGATCGGTCGTGTTCTCGTACTCAACGTCAATGTGGCCTTTAAAACCAACGCGCTTCAATTCCGCGAGCACCCGCTTCATGTCGCCCGCGCCCCGACCCAACGGCTGATCCGGCGCATCCGCACTCGAATCCTTCGGGTCCTTCAGATGCACCGACAACACCCGGCGGCCGAGAACTTTGATCGCGTCCGCGGGTTTGAGACCGGAGCGGACCAGGTGGCCCGTGTCCACGCACGCGCCCATGCGCGGGTCGCGGTTTTTCACCAGCGACAGCACATAGGCCGGATCCCAATTCTTGTAATCCGGTTTCTTTTCATCTTTGCGATGATTGTGAATGCAGAACTGGATGTCGTATTCCTTGACCAGCTTTTCCACGATGTCGAGCTGGTCCTCCGGCGGCTCACCGGTGAGGCCGCGCAAGTCGAGCTTCCTGGCAAATTCAAACACCTTGCGCGGGCCGGTTTCATCCTTGTTGCCCGCCGGAAAATGCGCGTTGTTCACGTAACAACTGACGCCCCGAATGCCCGCGGCGGCGAGCCTGGCTTTGAGCAGCTTGATATTCTCGTCGGACAAATTCTCGTCCAGTTTCACGTTGCCAGTTTCCGCGCTGAGCCTCTGCCAGGCGAAAAACTCGATCACCGTCCCGCCACACGCCTTCGTCTTGTCAATCGCCTCGAACGCCGTCCCCTGCCGAAACGTGTAGGCGGCACAGCCGACGGTGAACCCGCCGACTTCTCCGCCGGCGGTGCTCTGCACTGGCGCCGGCTGGGCGCTCAGAGTGATCACCGCGAGGCTGGTTGCCCCGAGCAGGGAAAGCGTGAATTGTGTTTTCATAAAATTGGTCGCAAGCCGCCTCTGTTTAACCCAAAGTCGCCCGGAAGCGGAGAACAAAATCACGCCCGGCCGGCTTGGGCGCAGGTCAGTCTGTTACCGACGCCCGGACAACTTCCATCCACGAGAAAAGTTGGAAAAGACTCCCTTCCGGTGAACCGGCGCGCGGCCCGCTGGGGCGCAGCACGCAGTCTGCGGAAGCGCATTGGCGATGCAAACGTCCTCTGGCATCTCCCCCGCTGCGGCCCCGCGGGCCGCGTTCCGGTTCGGGGGTTCAATGTGCCAAATCTTATTTGGGAGAATTCTCACCCTGACCCTCTCCCGCTGGGAGGGGACAGCCGTTGAGTGCCTCGCCCTTGCCCGATGGTCGTGCGGTAAAATTCCGCCCTCCGGATTTTGGTGAGACAGCGAACGATCCTCCCGCTCCCAGCGGGAGAGGGCCGGGGTGGGGGAGAAATTCGAGAACCATATCCGCGCGGCGAATTATGCAGCGGTTGGCCGCAAATGCACAATGGTCGCGCCCCAGCCGCCGAAATGTTCGTTGGCGAGATGAAATTCCGTGACCTGCGGATGCTTTTCCAGAATGGAATGAACCGTGCGGCGCAAATTGCCGATGCCTTTCCCGTGAATGATCCGCACCCGCAGGATGCCGCGCCGCTGGCACTCGGCCAGGTAATCCGGCACGAGATCCTTGATTTCGCGCGGCTGGAACGTGTGCAAGTCCAGCACACCGTCAATCGGCAGTTCAACCGGTTCGTCGGCCATGCCGGGATTTAACCACGAACGCTGATGAATCGCGAGCAGGCACACACGATGGAACACCCCTCACGCGAGGTTTGATTCCGCCGGTCGCCTGCCGGTATAGTCGCCGCGCTCATGAGAATCCGCCGAGCCAGACTGACTGACGCCGTGACCATCGCCGCCTTCAACGCGCGCCTGGCGTGGGAAACGGAACATCGCCGGCTGAATTCCGCCCGCGTCCAACGCGGCGTCGTCGCGCTCTTGAAAGACCCCGCGAAAGGAACGTATTTCGTTGCCGAAGAGAAGGGCGCGATCATCGGTCAGCTTTTGATCACCCCTGAATGGAGCGATTGGCGCAACGGCGACTTCTGGTGGATTCAGAGCGTCTATGTCGTGCCGGAGTTCCGTCGGCGCGGCGTTTTTTGTGCGCTGTTCAGTCAGGTTCGGAAACGGGCGAAATCCCGCCGGAATATCTGCGGCTTGCGGCTCTACGTCGAAACGGCGAACTACCGCGCGCAACGGACCTACCGGCAGCTTGGGATGCATTCCGCGCCCTACAAAATCTTTGAGATGGATTTTGTGCTCAACTCCGGCCATTAAGACCGCATGCCGGCCCGTTATTACAGGATGCGCGACAGGGACCTGGTGGGAGTGCTGCGCTTGTGGCGTCGAACCGAAGGCGTCGGGCTGAATGAGTCGGATACGCCCGCCCAACTTGGCATTTACCTTCGACGAAATCCCGGCATGAGTTTCGTGGCTCGCGTCGCCGGCAAGATTGTTGGCGCAGTGCTCTGCGGTCACGATGGTCGCCGGGGCTATCTCCATCATCTGGCAGTTGCGAAACACCATCGGCAGAAAGGCCTTGGCAAGACACTGGTCGCGATGTGTCTGGCCCGGCTCGCGGAAAGTGGAATTCTCAAGTGCAACATTTTCCTCTACGCCAACAATGAAGCGGGCGAAGGCTTTTGGAAACAGAACGGCTGGGAGAATCGGGATGACCTGTGCGTGATGCAAAAGACCATCCACCCGGCCACAACTCCGCCGCGTCGCAGCCGATAACGATCACTTCATCCAATGAAAACATTGAAACAAATTGTCCTGACTGGTTCGCTCGTTCTTCTGGCGCTGGCCGCGGCGGCGCAGAACAGTTCGGGCGTCCGCGACGCTGTCCGCGCCCGCGTTGACGCCGAGTATGCAGCGCTGTTCCAGCTTTACACCAATCTCCACGCCAACCCGGAGCTTTCGCTGCACGAGGAAAAATCTTCGATGCGCATGGCCGACGAACTCAAGCGGGCCGACTACGAAGTCACCACCCGGGTCGGGGGTCACGGTGTGGTGGCCGTGTTGAAAAACGGCGCCGGGCCGACCGTGCTGGTGCGCGCCGACATGGATGCACTGCCGGTAAAGGAACAAACCGATGTGCCCTACGCCAGCACGGTGACCACCAAGGACGCCGCCGGCAACGATGTGTCCGTGATGCACGCGTGCGGCCATGATGTGCACATGACCTGCCTGATTGGCGCGGCACGCGTGCTGGCGCAACTCAAGGACCGCTGGCACGGCACGCTCGTATTGATTGCGCAACCAGCCGAGGAACGCGGCGGGGGTGCGAAAAACATGATCGAGGATGGACTGTTCACGCGGTTTCCACGGCCGGATTATTGTCTGGCGTTGCACGACAGCGCGGAATTTCCCGCGGGCACGCTGATTTACACGCCTGGTTTTGCCGGGGCGAACGTGGATTCCGTGGATATCACGGTGCGCGGCGTTGGTGGACACGGCGCCTATCCGCACAAGACCAAGGATCCCGTCGTGCTGGCGTCGCAAATCGTGCTGGCGTTGCAAACCATCGCGAGCCGGGAGATCAAGCCCGGCCAACCCGTGGTCGTCACGGTCGGCTCCATCCACGGCGGCACGAAGCACAACATCATCCCCGACGAAGTGAAGCTGCAACTCACGGTGCGTTCGTACGCAGACGAGGTGCGGCAGCAGACGTTGGAAGCGATCAAACGCATTGCGCGGGGTGAAGGCATCGCCGCCGGGCTGCCCGAGGATTTGCTGCCCATCGTAAAGGTCGAGGACGACTGCAACCCGGCGTTGTACAATGACCCGGCCCTGACCGAGCGGTTGGTGGGCGTTTTCAAATCCTGGTTTGGCGAAACCAGCGTGCAATACCGGACGCCCAGCATGGGCGGCGAAGATTTTGCCGAGTACGGCCGGACCGAGCCGAAGATTCCCATTTGCATGTTCGACATCGGCGCGGTCGAGCCGGGGAAGGTGCAGGAAAGCAAGCGCACCGGCAAACCCCTGCCCTCTTTGCATTCGCCGCTGTTTGCGCCCGCTCCCGAGCCAACCCTCAAAACCGGCGTCACCGCGATGACGGCGGCGGTGCTGGAATTGATGGGCAAGCAATAGGGCAGAGTTCCAGCCGGCGGAAGACCAGCAATTTTCGGCTTACGATTCACGACGTAGGCGGGCATTATCGGCCTAGCGCATGCATCGCAAATCGCACAACCGCACCAAATCGCCCGGCAACATTCGCGAAGCCGTCCGTTCGCGGATAAACCAGGAGTTTCCCGGCCTCTTTCAACTCTACAAACACCTTCATGCCAACCCGGAGCTGTCGTTTCATGAAAGGCAGACGGCGGCCCGCGTTGCGGCGGAACTCAAGCGCGCGGGTTGCAAGGTCGCCGCGGCCATTGGCGATAATGGCGTCGTTGCGGTCCTGAAAAATGGCAGCGGGCCAACGGTCCTTGTGCGCGCCGACATGGACGCGTTGCCCGTGAAGGAGCAAACCGGGTTGCCCTACGCGAGCCGCGTGACGACCAAGGATGATGCCGGCGCTGAAGTGCCCGTCATGCACGCTTGCGGACATGATTTTCACATGACGTCGTTGATCGGGACGGCGCGTGTGCTGGCGCAACTCAAACACCGCTGGCAAGGCACGCTGGTTTTCATCGGTCAACCGGCGGAAGAAAGCGGCGGCGGCGCGCGCGCGATGCTGGCGGATGGCTTGTTCAGGCGGTTTCCCAAACCCGACTATTGTCTGGCGTTGCACGACAAATCCGACCTGCCGGCCGGGATGCTGGCCTACACGTCCGGTCTGATGATGGCCAACGTGGACACGGTGGACATCCTCGTGCGCGGACTCGGCGGACACGGCGCCTGGCCGCACACGGCGAAAGATCCCGTCGTGCTCGCGTCGCAGATCGTTCTCGCTCTGCAAACCATCGTCAGCCGCGAAGTGGAACCCGGTCAGGCGGTCGTGGTGACGGTTGGCGCCATCCACGGCGGTACGAAACACAACGTCATTCCGGACGAGGTGAAGTTGCAACTCACGGTGCGCAGTTACACGAACGAAGTACGACACAAGACGCTCGCCAGCATCAAACGCATCGCGCGCGGTCAGGCCTTGGCGGCGGGCATGCCGGAGGATTGCCTGCCCGTGGTTAAAGTTTCCGACCAGACCTTCAACGCGCTTTACAACGATCCCCAACTGACCGAACGCGTCGCGAACGCCTTCAAGTCCTGGTTCGGCAAGGACAAGGTTCTTCGCACACGGCCGACGATGGGCGGAGAGGATTTTGCCGAGTACGGTCTCACCCAGGACAGAATTCCGATCTGCATGTTCTGGGTCGGCGCCGTCAATCACGCCAAGTTTAAGCAAGCCAAACGCAAGGCGAAGCCCCTCCCGCCCCTGCACTCGCCGTTCTGGGCGCCCGACCCTGAACCGACCATCAAGACGGGGATTACGGCGATGACGGCAGCAGTTTTGGAGTTGATGGAAACCAAATGAAGAAAACTTTAGCCCCACTGCTTTGGCTCGCCGTAGCTTTGCTCGGTGCGTTCGCCTACGTGACTCTCGCTTTACACCGTGGCGAACATCTCAACTCGGCTTACATCCTCATCGCGGCGATTTGCACCTACGTCATTGGCTACCGGTTTTACTCCAAGTGGATTGCGGCCCGTGTGCTCGTGCTGAACGACCGTCGCGCCACGCCGTGCGAAGTTCACGATGACGGCAAGGATTTCGTGAGGACCAACAAATGGATCGTCTTTGGCCACCATTTCGCGGCGATTTCCGGGCCGGGGCCGTTGGTGGGGCCGGTGCTCGCGGCGCAGTTTGGCTATCTGCCGGGGACACTGTGGATTTTGATTGGCGTGGTGCTGGGTGGCGCGGTGCAGGATTTCATCATCTTGTTCGCCTCGATGCGGCGCGATGGCAAGTCGCTTGGCCAGATGGTGAAGGAGGAGTTGAATACCCCAGCCGGGTTCATCGCGTTGATCGCCATCCTCGCCATCATGGTGATTTTGCTGGCCGTGCTCGCGTTGGTGGTGGTCAAGGCGCTGGCCGAGAGTCCGTGGGGCGTGTTCACCGTGGCGGCCACGATTCCCATCGCGATGTTCATGGGCGGTTACCTGCGATTCTGGCGCGTCGGCAAGGTGCGCGAGGCGTCGGTGATCGGTGTGATCGGACTGTTGCTGGCCGTGTGGGGCGGCAAGTATGTTTATGAATCGGCAGCGCTCTCGAAGGTTTTCACCCTTGGCGCGGAGCCGCTGGCCTGGGCCATCATTGTTTATGGTTTGGCGGCGAGCGTGTTGCCGGTGTGGCTGCTGCTGGCGCCGCGTGATTA
This sequence comes from uncultured Bifidobacteriaceae bacterium, assembly GCA_964458575.1. Classification (GTDB taxonomy): domain Bacteria; phylum Verrucomicrobiota; class Verrucomicrobiia; order Limisphaerales; family JADLHS01; genus CAYWMD01. The sequence continues at coordinate 8,125 of CAYWMD010000013.1, forward strand.
CCTCAGCACGTTCATGAAACTGGGCACGATCTTCGTGCTGGCGCTGGGAATTTTTCTGGTCCTGCCGCAGCTGCAAATGCCGGCGCTGACAAAGTTCACAGATGGGTCCGGGCTGGTGGTGGCGGGCAAACTGTTTCCGTTCTGTTTCATCACCATTGCGTGCGGCGCGATCTCCGGGTTCCACACGCTCATTGCCAGCGGCACGACGCCCAAGCTCATCACGCGCGAAAGCTATGCGCGCCCCATTGGCTACGGGGCGATGTGCCTCGAATCGCTCGTGGCGACCATGGCCATCATCGCCGCCTGCACCATGGAACCGGGTGTTTACTTCGCCATGAACGTGAAAGGCGAGGCGGCAACCACGGCGGCGACCGTGACGGCAGCGGGATTTGAAGTGACGGTCGGGCACATGGAAGAACTGGCCCGGGACGTGGGCGAACACACCTTGTTTGGGCGCACGGGCGGCGCGGCCACCCTGGCCGTCGGCATGGCGCAGATTTTCTCGAAGGCCGTGGGCCACCGCTGGCTCGATCTTTGGTATCACTTCGCCATCATGTTTGAGGCGCTGTTCATCCTGACGACGATTGACGCCGGCACGCGGGTGGCGCGCTACATCCTCCATGATTTTCTGGGCCATGTGTGGAAACCTTTGGGCAACACGCGCAACTTGGGAGCGAACCTGATGGCGAGCGGGTTGATGGTCGCGGGCTGGGGCTATTTCCTGATTCAAGGTGTGCGCGATCCGTTGGGCGGCATCAACTCGCTCTGGCCGCTGTTCGGCATCGCGAATCAAATGCTCGCCGCCATCGCGCTGTGTTTGGCGGTGACGATTATTTTGAAAATGCAACTCCGGCGAGAACAGACCCCTCATCCTGCCCTCTCCTCATCGGATGGGGAGAGGGTGTCCGAAGGACGGGTGAAGGGTGGCCCTCCGTGGCTGGCCGTGATCGCACTAGTGCCTTTGGTCTGGTTGGTAGCGGTGACGTTCACGGCGGGTGTACAGAAGATCTGGCATTCGGATGCGAGAATCGGCTTTCTCTCGCAAGCTCGCCAACTGAAGCAGCAAATCCACACGATTGAGGAAATGGAGCCGGACTTGGCAGGTGCGCAGCGTTTCGAAGCCGCTCGCCGTGAGCTTCCCAAGCTTCGTATCCAAGTGTTCAATAACCATCTTGATGCCGTGGTCGCGGGCGCGTTTCTCGTTCTGGTTTCCATCATCCTCGTGTTGAGCGGGCGCGAATGGATTTCGTTGTTAACGCGCCGCAAGCCCGCCGTGTTGCATGAAAGCGAGCCGGTCTGGTTGCCGGACCATGCCATCGCCGAGTCCGGGGCGAAGCTCGGCGGGGTGGCCGGGGCGGCGGCACTGACGGTGGCGCTGGCGAAGGAACTTTCCGGAGAGGCCCATCTCGAACGGGCGCAGGCCGCGCAAGCGCACGAATGCAAATGCGAGTCGCACGCGAAAAGTGCGGAGCAGCTTTACCTGGAAGCCACGGAACAACGATTCACCGGCGTCCGCCGTTGTTGCTGATGTGAAAGCAAGAGCGCTGACCCTGATCGCCCTGCTTTGTGCCGCAGGGGCCGTGTCACTTTCGGCCCAGCCGGCGGTGAACCAGGACGAAACCAAAGTCCCGACTTACACATTGCCCGATCCGTTAACCTGCACAGATGGTTCGCGCGTAACGACCGTCGCCGGGTGGCGGACGAAGCGGCGACCGGAGTTGCTGCGCATTTATGCGGAACAAATCTACGGGCGCGCCCCGGGCAAACCGCGCGGGATGAGATTCGAAACAACCGCCATCGTGACCAACGCGCTGAACGGCCTCGCGACACGGAAGGAAGTCACCCTCTGGTTCACGGGCGAAACGAACGGTCCGAGCATGGACCTCCTGATTTACACGCCCAAGGCCGTCCGCGAACCCGTGCCCGCGTTTCTCGGTTTGAGCTTCGGCGGCAATCACGCCGTCACGCCTGAGCGGGACGTGAAATTGGCCACGCGTTGGATGCGCGAGGGCAGAAAGAGTTGCGTGACCAACAATCAACCGACCGAGGCTTGCCGTGGCAGTGAAGCAACGCGCTGGCAGATTGAAAAAGTCCTGCGTCGTGGCTATGCCGTGGCGACGGCGTATTACGGCGACTTGGAAGCGGATTTTCCGGAAGGCTGGAAGCTTGGCCGGCGGGCGAGTGTGCGGGCTGCGCTCAGTCCCGACGGCACAAACACGGTTTTTAAACCGGACGAGTGGGGTGCCATCAGCGCGTGGGCCTGGGGCTTGAGCCGGGCGTTGGATTATCTGGAGACGGATCGCGCCGTGGATGCGAGGCGCGTGGCGGTCATCGGTCATTCGCGCCTTGGGAAAACCGCGCTCTGGGCGGGCGCGCAGGACGAGCGCTTCGCCATCGTCATCTCCAACGACTCGGGTGAAGGCGGCGCGGCGCTGGCGCGCCGGCGGTTTGGCGAGCGGACTTATCACCTGAACAAGAACTTTCCGCACTGGTTCTGCGGCAACTTCAAACAGTATTCCGAGCACGAGGAGGAGTTGCCGGTGGATGCGCATGAATTGATCGCACTGATGGCGCCGCGGCCGGTTTACGTGGCCAGCGCTACCGAAGATCTTTGGGCGGACCCGCTCGGCGAATTCCTGGCGGCGAAAAATGCCGGGCCCGTTTATCAGTTGTTCGGGGAAACCGGCGTGGGCGTGGAGAAACAACCCGCACCCGATCACCCGGTGGGCGACTTCATTGGCTATCATCTCCGCACGGGCCCGCACGACGTCATGACATACGACTGGGAACAGTATTTGAATTTTGCGGACCGGCATTTCAAACGCTGAAGGTTTCGACTAGGCTCGCATCGTGCAACGCATCGGCATTTATGGCGGCTCGTTCGACCCGGTTCATCTCGGGCATCTGCTCGTTGCGCAGGCGGCGCGGGAGGAACTTGGGCTGGCGCGGTTGTTTTTGATTCCGGCGGCGCAATCGCCTTTCAAACCGGCCAGCCAGCCGGCGGCGGCGGCGGCGCGCGTGCAGTTGTTGCGCCTGGCCTTTGCGGGCCGGCCGGACTGCGAAGTGGACGAGCAGGAGATCAAGCGCGGCGGAATCTCCTACACGGTGGACACCTTGCGCGATTACACGAAACGTTTTCCGGACGCAGAGTTGTTTTATCTCATCGGCGCGGACAACGTGGCGAGCCTGACCGGATGGCGCGAAACCGCCGAATTGGCGCGGCTGGCGCAGTTCGTGGCCATTCCGCGACCGGGCGAACGCCCGGTGGCCTTCCCGCCGCCGTTTCGCGGCCGGATGCTGAAGGGTTTTCCGTTCGGGGTTTCGTCGTCGGAGATTCGCGCGCGGGTAAAGGACGGCTTGTCCATTGACCAGCTCGTGCCGCCGGCCGTGGCCGAAGCCATCCGCAACAATCGGCTTTATCTTTGAGCCCGGGTCGCGCAATGTCCCCGCCGATGGATTCAAAAAAACTGGCCCTGCTTTGTCGCGAATGCGCGGATGTGAAGAAGGCGGAAGACCTCGTGGTGCTCGACGTGCGCAAGCTGTCGAGCGTGACGGATTATTTCGTGATTGCCTCCGGGACGAGCGAGCCGCATCTGCGGGCCATCCTGGATGAGATCACCGAGCGGCTGCGGGAAGACCATGGCATTCGGGCGCGCGCCGTGGATGGCACCGCGCACGGGGCGTGGGTGGTGCTGGATTTCTTTGATGTCATCGTCCACATCATGCGCGCGGACGTGCGGGAACGTTACGACCTGGAAGGTCTGTGGGGCGATGCTCCGCGGGTGAAGCCCAGAGCCGCGAAATCGTTAAGACGTTAAGACGTTTATCCGCGACACGGGAGGAGGTCGTTGCCACACCGAATCACGACGCAATGGTTCAACGATTTAGCGGTTTAACGGATCACGCCTGCTTCGGCGGAATGTCGTTTGACGCCTTGACCATGTCCTCAAGCAACTTTTTGAAATCCTCCAGTCCCGGCGCCGGGATGATAATGGTGTCGCGTCGTCCGCCAACGTCCTCGGTGATGCGCAGGAAGCGTCCGCGCGGATTTTCCTTGAGGGTGAAAACAAACGTCTTGCGCTCGATCTGGACTTTGTCGGTTTTGAGCGTGTCTTCATTCGACGGCGGTTTGGGCGCGCCGTAGGGACGGTGATGGTGATGACCGTAGGGTGATGGCCGTTCGTTTGAGATCATAATATTCCCGCTGTGACGCCCGCGGCGCCGGTTGCAGCTCTACGCACAAGGTTGACGACTTGTTGGTTTTGTCAACCCCGGAATTGCGGGGATCCGACAAAACGCAACTCGTCCGGCGGGTTGGCCACGCGCCAGAGGCAGACCGCCACGCCACCGATGATCAACACGTTGACCGCCCGAAATACGCCGTGCCAGATACGGAAAGACTTCCTCGCCGCCTCGCGCTGGGCCGGGGTGGCGTTCAAGATGTGTTGTGCGCGGTGCAATCCCGATAGTTTCGGCCCGAGCCAGACGCTGCCCAGCAAGCTCAAACCAAACAAAGCCACCAGCAAGCCCAGCCGCAACCGATGCGCCGTGCGGCCCAGATAAATCCGTTCCGCGAGCAGGTGCAGCAACGCGATGGTCGCGCAGGCGAGGTGCAAGTGAAAATACCGGGCGAGCAGGATCTGGGCGGTCGCCCCGGAGAAGTAGGCAAAGTATTTCGGCCCCAGCAACGCCTGCATTTCCGACGAAACCACCGCCGGTCCGGCGGCGACCGTGTAAAAGACGGACGCGCCCAACCACACGGCGGCATTCGCGATGCCCACAAATCGGAGAAAGCCGATCACCTAATCACGGTAGGAAAACCGCGCGAGGCTGCCAAGCGTGGATTTGGCTCAAGTGATTCATGGCTTGGACTGACCAGGGGAAAGTCGTAGGGTTATTGCAGACGGTGATGAAACTTGGGTGCAGCGTGCGCTGGTGGCAGACGCAGGTGGCGCAGATGAACGGGGTCGCGATTCTGTGCGCCGCCATCAGCATATGCGGCGGCTCGCGTGACGGTGTCGCCGGCGAGGTCGCCGGACCGCTGTTCCTGCAAAATACCGGCCACCGGGTCGAAGTGGATGCGCAGCATGGACGGCTGTTGCGGCTGGTGGATCGCAAGGGAGAAATTGATCTGAAATCGCGGGCGGAGCAGGCGGAGAACTTCCGCCTCCGGCTGCCGTTGCCGGAAGACGCGCACCATTGTGTTTACGGCAAAGACCAGAAGCTGTCCCGCGTGGAAACCTCCGCCGACACCCTGGAATTGCACTGGGACGGCCCGCTGACCGACGCGCGCGGCGTGGAGTACGATCTGGCGGTGACGATGTGGATTGAACTCCGCGGCGAGGCCGTCCAGTTCCGCTTTGCGGTAACCAATCGAACGCAGCTTCAACTGCGCGAGGTCTGGTATCCAGCCATCGGCGGGCTGATGGATTTCGCCCGGCCCAACGGCACGAATGCCTGCACCCTCAACCCTCCGCCACACACCCGGCGAATCCCGAAGCGGTCGGGAAGATTCACCGAAGGCTTTGGTCAGCATCTGGTCGGCTATCCCTCGCAGAACATGGGCTTCGTTCAAATCCATGATCCGAATCGCAATCGCGGCCTTTACCTGGGCGCGCACGATCCGGTGGATCGGTTCAAGGGTTTCCTCTTTTTGGAACAGGGCCAGGGTGATGACGCCGACGTGACCGCGTGGTTGATTCACTATCCGTTCACGCCGCCGGGCGGGACTTTTGTCGGCGCGCCCTACGTCACACAATTTCACGACGGCGACTGGGTGCAGGCGGGCAGAGACATTTATCGCCCGTGGTTCATCCGCACGTTCGGCCTGATGAAACCGGAAGACGACTGGATTCGGCAGAACAGCTTTTTCCAGATGATCATGATCATGTTGCCGGAGGGGAACGTGAATTACACGATAAAGCAGATTCCCCAACTGGCGCGCGACGGTCTCAAATACGGCCTCACCTCGTTGCAAATCGCCGGCTGGCAGCGCGGCGGCCACGACAATGGCTATCCGTACTACGAACCCGATCCGCGGCTCGGCACGTGGGACGATTTGAAACGCGCGTTGAGCGAATGTCACAAGCTGGGCGTGAAGGTCTATTTCTTCGCCAACCTGCACGTGAACAATCTCGACACCGAATGGTACCAGCGCGAGTTGAAGAATTACGACTTCGAGATGATGAGCGGCCACGCCACGTGGGTTGACGGTTGGGGCATGGGCACGCTGGCGTCGCGCATGAAACTCACCACGCCCCTCATGGCGTTCGCGGATGCTTCGTTTCCCGGCCTGGCGGACAAGGAGTTGAGCTATTTCAAACGGCTCGCCGAGGTGGGCGCGGACGGCTTGCATCTGGACAAGTGCTATCAAACGCCGCTCGATTTCAATCCGCGCAGCCCGCTGAGTCCCGACCGCGCGCCGTGGGAAGGCACAACGCGTCTGGCCGAACGCATAACGCGCGAATGTCGCGCCATCCATCCGGATTTCCGCATCTCCTGGGAAACCACTTATGATCGCCTCCTCTCCTACGGCGCGGCGACGTGGTGGGCGGGCAACATGAGCGTGGCCCGGAGGATTTTCCCGGAATTGGCGGAGACCGTCGGACTGTATCAGCCCTACGACTACCTCGGGGTGAACGACGCTGTCCGCAACGGCTACGCCGTGATGGTCGCGCCTTATCAGTTCAACCGCTCCATGGATTGCGAACCCTGGCGCGGACTAGCCGGCTACATCCGCGACGTGAAGAAAATCCGCGACGAACTGGCGGATTACGTTTTCACCGGCGAGCAACTCGACCCCGGGGAGGTTGCTTTTGGTGACGGTGAAAAGCCGGCGAGCATCGAGTACGCCGTCTATCGCAATCTTAAGAACCGCGGGCGGGCTTGTATCCTCACCAATCGCGGCTCGACGGCCGCCACCGCAAACTTCGCCGGCTTCAGTGGCGACCGGCTCGCCGGAGTCCGGGTTTATCGCCCGGGTCAATCGCCGGCGCGGGCGAGGGTGCCCGTGTCGATTACCGTGGAGTCTGAGCGGATTGTTTTCGTTGTGGAGGACTGATGTGAACTTGAACCGGTCAATCCATCGCAGATCTTCGAGGGGCGCGGTTTGGCTCGCGGCGTTGTTGGGCTTGGTAACGATGAGCGCAGCGGAACCGAACCTGCGCCTCGAAAACGAGCATTACCTGGTCGAGGTCAGCCGACCCAACGGTCTGATCGCTCGTATTCGCGACCAGGAACGCGGCCTGGAATTGATTCAAGAGCCGCGCCTCGCGGACAACTTTAAATTTACACTTCCCATCCGCGGTAAAACCGCGTGGCAATCCACCGAAGCCAATTACATTTTCGGCAGGGACCAGCGATTGACCGCACATCGGCTGACGGGCTCGCGCCTGGAGCTGACTTGGGGCGGACGGCTCAGAAGCGTGCTCGGCAAGCGTTATCCCGTTTCCGCAACGATGACGATTGAACTCGTCCGCGACGAACTTCAGTTTGGTTTCACCATCCGCAACCAATCGAAGCTGGAAATTGGCGAGGTTTATTATCCGATTCTCGGCGGCACGCTGGGCCTGGGCGACCGGGCGGAGGCGCGGCGGCAGACCGAACTCCTGCTGCCCGGCTCGCTCGAAGTTCGCACGGCAAACATTTTCCACACCTTCGCCAACATGGCGTGGCTGGGCGTGATTGGCGCGGAGCAATTTTACAGTTATCCCAACACGCTTTCAATGCCCTGGATGCAGTTCCGCAATCCGGCGCTGAATCGCAGCGTGTATTTTGGCGCGCATGATCCGGTCGCGCGTTTCAAGGTGGTGCATCTTGAAATGTCGCCGGGCGTTTCAGGCGCGCGCGCGGAGGGAAACTGGCCGCGCCCGGAGGAATTAAACGGCACCCCGGCCGGCGTGAAGTTCTGTTTCGTGCAGTTTCCCTATCAACCCGCGGGGCAAGACCTCGAGGCCACGCCCGTCGTGCTGCGCTGCCACGACGGTGACTGGCGCGAGTCGGCGCGCTTTTACGGCGCGTGGTCGGCGTCGCAAAGTGATTTGACCGGACCGAAGTCCGATTGGATGTGGCAAACGGCGGCCTTTCAGCAATGCGACGCCATTCCATTCAAAGACCTTCCGCGTTGGGCAAAGTCAGCGGCGGAGGCTGGCGTCCAGAGTTTGTTGTTGAACCGGTGGTCCACCGGCGGCGCGGGCAGCGCGCCACCGCGATTTGCGCCTGACCCGCGACTTGGCACGCGCGAGGAATTCGCCGACGCGATTCACCAGTGTCACGCGCTGGGCGTGAAGGTCGCCGTCGTCGTGAATTTGCCGCCCGCCAGCCAGTTGAATGAAGCGTATCGAACCGAGTTTCGCCGCTACGCCTGCCAGGATCGCTGGGGCATTCCTTACACCAGTGTCGGTGTGTTTGAAGCCAGTCCGTTGACCGGCGGCTTCGGGGCAGGCGAGCGGCGCGTGTGGTTGAATCCGGGCCATCCGGATTTTCGCCGGTCGCTCACCGGGCAGATGCGAACCCTGGCCGAGCTGGGCGTGGACGGCATTCACATCCAGGAGTTCTTCGCGCTCGCGCTGGATTTCAATCCGACCGTGGGCCGCACGCCCGACCGCGCCAGTTGGGAAGGCGGTCTTGAATGTTTGCGCGATATCCTTCAGACGGGCCGCGCCGTGCGGCCGGAATTCGCGCTTTCGACCGATGCCCTTTGGGATGGGCCGCTCGCGCTTAGTGAGGTTTGCTCCGCGGAGGCCCGCGAGGGCAGCCCCATGCGCGCGGCATTCCCCTGCTGGCAGCCAACTTTCACTGTGGCGGATGACGATGCGCTGAGCGCCATCAACAACGCACTGCGTCTGCGCGCGCGGTTGCGGATCGCTCCCGCCGACAATCAGCCGCTCGGCGGTGCGGCCACGACGGCCATCACCAACTACCTGCGCACCATGCTGGCCGCGCGCGAGATTCTGCGCGGCACGCTCCGCGACGGTGAACTCGTTGAAACCAGCACGGCGCGAATCGAAGGCGCGACAAAGTGGAGTGTGTTTCGCAATCCGAAAAGCGGCCTGCGCACGGCGGTACTGGTAAACCCGCGCGTTAGCCGGTTGCCCGTCCGATTCGGCGGCTTTGTTCCAGCCGGCAGCCAGCCGATGCGCCTGTGGGTGCCCACGCAAGGGACGACGAACATCAGCGCCCCGGCACAATTCGAAGTTCCGGGACATCAGGTCGCGATTATCACCGAAGAGGACGTGGCCGACCGGCTGCCGGTCGCGGTTGGCGTGATTGGCTCCGCACGTAATGACCGCGTTGTGTTCGACCTTGCTTCCGCCGAGGATTTGGAAGGCTGGGCGTTGACCGGTGGATTCAGTGTCAGCACCATGCCGGGCCTGATTCCAAAGCCCACCTTGAATTCAGTGGTCGCCGCGGGCGAATCCGCCACCGGCACCGCGCTTTCGCCGTCATTCACTATCGCGCCCGGGTTCGAGCGGATGGAAGTCCTGCTGCAAGGTGGTTGGAGCGAGAAAGTGAATGGCCGCGAGAATCTGGTCCTTCGGATTGTGGACGCCACCTCAGGCCAGACTCTGAAGGAATTGTTTCCGCCCGGCATTCATGAATTGCGAAAACAGAGCGTTCCACTTGAAAATCTCAAGGGCCGAACTGTCCAACTCCAACTGGTGGACGAAAACCGGAACGGATCTTTCGCGTGGATTGGGTTGCGTAAGGTGACTCTCGTCGGGCTACCAGCTGCGAGTCGTTAATCACCGTCACAAAATATTCGCCGCCAGCTCCGCCAGTTCCGAGCGTTCGCCTTTTTGCAATTCCACATGCGCCGCCACGGCCTCGGTGCGAAAGCGGCTTACCACATAGTTGAAGCCGTTGGAGGACGAGTCCACGTAGGGATTGTCAATTTGATACGGGTCGCCGGTGAAAACGATTTTCGTGCCATGGCCCACGCGGGTGACAATGGTCTTCACTTCCAACGGCGTGAGGTTTTGCGCCTCGTCAATGATCATGAACTGATTGGCGATGCTGCGTCCGCGGATGTAACTCAAGGCCTCCACCACGATGCTCCCGGACCGCATGAGATCGGTGCTGCGGCGATGGTCGTGGCCCATGTTCAGGTCGCTCAACATTTCGAGCGCGTCGTGAATGGGTTGCATCCACGGCGCGAGCTTTTCTTCGAGCGAGCCGGGGAGGAAGCCGAGTTCCTTGCCCATGGAGATGGTCGGGCGCGCAACGATCAGCCGGCGAAATTCGCGGTCGAGCACCGTGCGCTTCAGTCCCGCCGCCATCGCGAGCAGGGTTTTGCCCGTGCCGGCCTTGCCCATGAGCGTGACGAGCTTCACGCGGTCGTCGAGTAGGGCGTCGAACGCATAATGCTGTTCGCGATTGCGCGGTTTGATGCCCCACACCCCTTCGCGGCAGTCAATGATGGGAATCAACTTTTTGCCGGTGGCGTCCACCTTGGTGAGCGCGGCCTTCTTGGGATTCGTCTCATCGGTGAGCGTGCAAAATTCGTTGGGGAAGTACTGTTTGCCGCCGTTCAATTCGTATTCGCCATTGGCGCGGAAGGCGGCCAGCTTTTCGGGGCTGACCATCAACTCGATCATGCCCGTATAGAGGTCCTTGATGAACACGCGGTCAGTTTCATAGTCCTCGGCCTGCAGCCCCAGCGCGTCCGCCTTGATGCGCAGGTTGATGTCCTTGCTCACCAGGATGGTTGGATTCTTGGGCTGTGATTTCTGGATGGTGGCCGCGAGCGACAGAATGCGGTTGTCCACCGTGTCGTCGGAAAACACCGCGTGGCCGTTGCGTTCCTGACCGTTTCGCTGGAAAACGATCTTGAGCCGGCCGCCGTTGGGCAGCTTGACGCCTTCGCTCAGGCGTCCCTCGCCGCGAAACGCGTCCAGCATCCGCGAGACGGTGCGCGCGTTCTGGCCTAGTTCGCTGGACTCGCGTTTGAACCGGTCAATCTCCTCGATCACCTCGATGGGGAGCAGCACGCTGTTGTTGGCGAAATTGAGCAGCGAATTTGGATCGTGCAGCAGGACGTTGGTGTCAATGATGTAGTTTTTCACGTTCGGAAATCAGAAGGGTACGGTGAAACAATCCGGCTCGCGGATGTGCGTCATGAGGCAATGCCACTCGCGGATTCTTTTGTGGCGTGCGGGCAATTTGTAGTGACCCGTGTAAAGAAAATCCCCCAGCATGCCAAACAGATCGAAGTCCACAAACCGCGGACGTTCATCAATCAGGAATGGCCGATAGGTCAACATTTCCTCGAAAGGCCGGAGCTTTACCTCAAGCTCGGCGAGCAGAGCGCGTTCCTGCCTGCGCCATTGGTCGAGGCAACCCCGCCCGAATTTGCGCTCCTTGTGACGGAGAAACGCCAGTTGATCCGGCTTCGGCACAACCTCGCGCCAGTGAACATCCGTGAGTTTGAAGCACGGCCCCTCGATTTCATTTTCGACGTACCGCCAGAGGATGGATTGAAGCCCTTCCAGTTCCGCCGGGAACAGGCCCAGCTTGAACTTCTGGTCCAAATACCGGGCCACGTCCTGCGTCTCATCGCCGGTTTCAAACACCACCGACTTACCCTCTCGTATAATGGGCACGCCGTAATAGCGTTCCTTCGTAAGTTTCCAAACGAGCGCGCGGTCGCCGTTGGGAATGTTGGTGATTTTAAACCGGACCCCGGCAAATTCGAGGATGCGCCGCTGGACAATACAGAACGGACTCCAGGGAAATTGAATCAATTCAATCATGTCAAAGGGCGCATCAGTGGTTGCAACGAGCGTACTTTAAGACCGGACGTTGGCGGCGACAAGTGGAAATCCCCCCTGCGAATCGCACTTCACTCGTTACCGCCCGGCGGAAGGGCCGGCGGGCGCTGCGATTGACCGGCCCTCGACAAGTTTTAACAGCTTTTCAATGGCCTGGCGAAAATCCGATTGTTCCCAGGTCGCCTCGTTGTGGTTGCCGCGCAATTCGCAAAATGACTTCGGCTCGTTGGCAGCAGCGAAGTTCCGTTCCGCATGATGAAAGGGAATCAAATCGTCCGCGCGGCTGTGGGTCACCAGAACGGGTACCTGGAGGCGGGGAAGTTTTGAACGCGTGTCATATTTGATCGTGCTGATCCAGCGTACGGGCAGCCAGGGATACAATTCCGCGCCGATGTCCGGGATGCAGGTGAAGGTGCTTTGCAGGACGAGCGCGCCGATGGTCTCCCGCAGCGCCAGTTCGCTCGCAATGCCGCCGCCGAGCGACTCGCCGAATGCCACGATGTATTCACCGTGAAACCCCTTCGCGCGCAGCCATGCGTGCGCGGCCTGCGCGTCGCGATACGTGCCCTCCTCACCGGGCCGACCGGCGCTTTGGCCGTAGCCCCGGTAGTCGAAAACAAAAACACTCGCGCCGGTCTGGAGCAGGGCCGCGCACAGGTCCAGCCGATGGCCGATGTTCCCGGCGTTGCCGTGACAAATCAGGAACGCCACCTGTGCGCGCGGCGAATGGGCATCCGCGGGAAAAAACCATCCATGCAGCTCGACGCCATCGGCAGCCTGGAAGCGCACGTCGTCGAACGCCCGGCCGAGCGCGGCCGGTGTCGTTTCCAATACGCGCGTCGGGTAATACACCCGGCTATGTTCGAACCAACGCAACATGACAAACAGAACCACCAACGCCAGCAGCAGACGGACTCCGCGCCCAAGCCAGGTCCGTCGCCGCTGCGAATTCATGGTTGAGTCTGCCACGAAATCCGGTTCGGTGCGAGCACGGTTTGATTGTGGACTTGTCCGGGATTTGAGTCTGGGATAAAGGTTCACGCATGACTCCCGACGCGCGCCCGGCCGAGACCGGTGTTGCTCAACCCGAATCCCAGATGTGTGTGCCGCCAACCGGCGAATACTGGCGCTGGTGTCCATGCTGCGGCCATGAGTTGCACAACGAGAAATGCAAACTGCGCTGCCCGCGCTGCCACTATTTCATGAGCTGTTCGGATTTTGATTGAGGGCGGGCGTTCTGTGTATTGCGTCAAGCGGGTCAGAACGCGCCGCTGTTGCTTGACGAAACGCGCAATGCGCAAACGCCCTTCACTTCCCCAGCCGTTCCACCACCAGATCGTCGAACCAGATCGGCATGCCGGAGAACGGGCTGCCCATCACCGACGGCCGGCCCGTCACCGGCGCTTCCGTTTCGTCGAAGGTCAGCATCCATTCCTTCGGTTCGGCGTCGCCTCGTGTCCAGATTTTCCCTTCGATCTTCCACTCGCCGTCTTTGACCTTGCGGACCTGCAGGCGGAACTGTGTCCAAGCACCTGATTTCCAATCCAACGGCCGGCTGGCTTTGATGGTTTCGTCCTTGAGCAGTTCCAACGCTCTCTTGGCTGGCGCCACCTGCAACTTGTATCCGCTCACACCACACAAGCCCACGCCAAAAGTCGGTGCGCGCCGCCCCTTGGCCGTTCCATAAATTCGCGCCTGAATCGCAACCTCCACGCTTTCCGTCGGCCCAAATTGCACGCCGAAGCTGTCCAACGGTGCGCCGGGGAGTTCGAGGAACTTGTTGCCGGCTTCCTCCTTGACGGTGAACTCGCCATTCAACGAAAGAAAATCGTCCGGCAGTTTGCCGATCTCGGCTTTTTCAAAATCATTCGAATACAAAACCTTCGTTGCGGACGGGGATTCAGTTGTGGGCACGCTTTTGTCCTTTTCCTGATTGGCCGCAATCCATTTGGCGAGCGTTGAACTGCCATGGCCGTAGCCGCCCGGCAGTTCCACATAATCCCGAGTCTGAATGGCCGGCGGTTGTCCCCAATGCGCCGGGAACGGTTTGGTCGTTTCGGCCGTGAGCAGGTTTGCCGACAATCCAAACGCGACGGCAATTGTCACGAGGCCTTGCCAACCAGTTCCAGATCCAATCATGTTTGTCATACGTCGTTCACTCGTTTCTCAAAGCTGCCAGCAAATCGCCGCGCACGGCCAGTCGCGTGGCCGCCCAGGTCCACAACGCGCCGTTGACCAGCACCGCGCCTAACGTCAGCGCCAGCGATCCGTAAGGCAACTGTGCGTTCGGCGACAGCAATGCCGGCAACACCGCCACGGCCGCGGCGACCATGCCGAGTGCCAGTCCGGTCGCGAGCAATGCGCCGTTTTCAATCAGCAGCAACCGTTGCAGGGTTGCCTTGCGGAATCCCACGGCGAGCAATACCGCCAGTTCACCGCGCCGCTCCAGCACGTTGCGCAACACCACGATACCCAACCCCACGCTGCCGAGCAGCAAGCCCAACCCGCCGAGCACTTGAAACGTCCCGAGATACGTGTTTTGCACCGCGTTAAACTGCGCGAGCCGCTCCGCGGCTGGCGTCAATTCCAGCCCCACGTCCTGCATCGCCCGCGACAGCGTGGCCGACACTTGGGACACGCTGTTCGACGGCGCATCAATCAAAAACATTCGATAGCCACTCTCGCTGGGGAAGCGTTTCACAAACGCAGCTTCATCAATGATGAGGCTGCCTTGCAGAATGGAGTTTGCCACCGCGCCGACGATGCGCACCTTGAATGGCTGGCCGCGTTCGTCCACGTAATCTATCGTGTCGCCGACCTTTTTGTGCATGGCCCATTGAATAGAATTCGCGTCGCCGATGGCGGGGATTTCGTGGCTTCGTTCGTCAGAACGCGGCTGGTTGTCTGAGGACATCGCTACAGCCACGCTCTCACGAGCGTAGCCACCTAGCGATTTCCAATCCGATCCCTTCGCAAAACCAAAGCGCCCTGTCAACATCTCCGGGCTCACTCCCAGCAACCGCGGCTTCTGCGCGCGGTTTAAATTCAAACAACTCGCCTCGTCGCCTTCACGCAAGCGAAACGGGATAAAATGAACGCCGGCCAAATCCTTCTGGTTCAGTGCGAAGAAATCCCGGCCGGATTGCGAATTCAAATCATGAACCACCGGCATCGTCGTCTCGCCGATCAGCGCGAAGCCGCCCGTGCCGGAAGTCTTTTTCCACGCATCCCGATTTGCATCCAAGCGAAACACGCCGATGGACACAATGAGGAAGCTGCCGCACGCGAGCATTGCCACGGTGGACAGACTCCGCTTGCGTCGCCGCGCGCAACCGCGCAGGCCGAGAGAGGAAAGCGAGAGTGAACAACCACGCTCGCCCTCGCCCTGACCCTCTCCCCCGGGGAGAGGGAACAGTTGTTGCCCGTCTCTGGATTTTTCTAGGGCTGTCGAGCTATCGCCCGTTTTCATTTCGCCGGAAATCGGCGAATGATTCCCCCTCTCCCTCAGGGAGAGGGCTGGGGTGAGGGTGGCATCGCCCGAATTCGCAAGCCGCACCAAGCGCGCATGGACCATTGCCAACCCACCGATCAACACGAGCGCTCCCGCTCCAAAAAAGATTCCCGCATTCGACGTATCACCCTTGACCACGCTCCACCCTACAAGTCCCAACGCCGCCAGCAACGCCCCGGCGGCAACGGCTTTGGACCTTAGGCGCTGGACTTTGGACTCATCGCCGGCGATTTCACCAACCAGCAATTCCCGCGCGGGCCGACGGACAAACTTTCGCAAGCTGAACCAGATCGTAACCGTGCTCACCACGACGCTGGCCAACAACCCGATGGCCAAGGTCTGGCCCGTAAAATGAAAACTCAACGCCGATTCACCCACGGCATCGCGCCAAACGGTGGTCAGGCCGCGAAGCATGGCCTTGGCGTAGACCAACCCGCCCAGCGTGCCAAGGATTCCGCCCAGCAACGACAGCATCACGCCTTCGCGCAGCAACAGTTTGCGAACCTGTTTCGGCGTGAACCCGAGCGCCAGCAACGTGCCAATTTCCGGTGCGCGCTGTTCCAGGCCAAGCGAGAACAACAGCGCCATCAGCAACAGCGCCGCCGCGATGACAAAAAAACTGAAGCCTAGAAACAGGCCGCCGAAATCCTGCGATTCCGCCGCCGCCTTGAGCGCCTGTTCGCGCACCGGTTCGAAGCGGAGACCGAGTTCCTCCGGTTTGAGATTGGCCAGGATTTTTTTCTCCAGCGCCGCCTTATAGGAGACGACGTGAGGAGGGTCAACCCGGTTTGTTCGTGCGTGGCGTTCTCCCTCACCCTGGCCCTCTCCCGCTGGGAGAGGGGACAACTGCTGCTCGTTCTTGATTTTTCCCAAGGCCGTTGAGTGGTCGCCAGTCTTCGTATTGCCAGGAGACGGAGAATGATTCTCCCTCTCCCTCAGGGAGAGGGTCGGGGTGAGGGTGGGCACGCCGTTCGTCGGAATCGGAAAGCGAATCGCGGTCAGATTTCCGAACCGATTGCCCCACATCTTCTGCCCGGCGGCGAGCGTAATGAACGCCTTGGGTGTGCCGCGATACTTCCGCCAGTAATCCTCATCCTTCTCCCGGATCTTGTAGGTAAGCGGAAACCCTGCATCCCAATCGCTCGTGCTCTCGGCCTTTTCGATGCCGGGAAAGTCTGGCATCAACGTGCGGTCGGCCCACGGCATTTCCATCGGCACGATGGCACGCACGCGGAATGTGTTCGTTGCCTCGGTCAACTTCGCGCCCGACTCGGGCAGGAAATAACTCATGGCGATTTCATCGCCGGGTTTCACCTGCAAATCCTCCGCGAGCCATTGGCTGACGAGGATTTCATCATCGCGCATGTCCGCCGGTGTCCAGGGCGGACCAGCAGCGGTGACCATGGAATAAGGAGTCGCGTTCGTGCCAACGAGGAGCAGGTTGGCGAGGAGGGTAAGCAGGGGGGATACGTTCGAATCTGCCGTGAATGCAGCGCGAGCAGCAGGGGGGGGTAGAAAAACCTGATCTGACCGAAGTTCGACCATTAGATTCTCGTTGGTGCGAAGTGAGAGATCGGATATTTCCAGCGAAGTCGCGAGCTCCAATTGTTTGTTCGCAATTTGCATCGCTTCTTTGGGATCAAGGCGGCCACTCCATATGAGCGGATTCGGTCCACTGATACTAAAGATCGATTTGCGAAGTTTGTACCAAGCTCTTTCAAACCAACGCAACGGCGGCTTTGTTTTGAGTATTCTGTCCCACAGATCTCCTTCTGACGCCTTCCGTACGTCTCCAAAGACAAGGCGATTTGCCTTATCACTTAGCCCTGTCTCGTATGTGCCAACAGTTGCGTTTCCTGTGATTTTCCGTTCCATCCAAATGCCAAGCCCACCTGAGTCAATTAACGCATTAAGTGGCATTACGCCGTCGGCGCGAAGGTTGAAAGCGTCCCACATGTCAGGTGCAGACACAGCGCTCACGCGCAATCGAAGCGCAAGGCTTGTATCGGAGCGCGGTGAAACAGCAAGCTCGCGCGAAAATGCTGACGGCTTATAAACCCTGACCACGACTTCGTCACCTACCTGCGCCTTCAGTTGGTGGGCCAGCGCTGAATTCAACATGACCGAGCCGGGCGCAATGAATAATGGGCTGTTTGATTTATCGATCCCCGGTCGGGTCATAGCGGTGGAATAGATGGACATCCCGAGCACGTTCACGCGGTTGGCTCGCGCGGTTCCGTCCTGGCGTGCGACGGTGCCGCGAAGCTCCAGAAACGCGCTGGCGCGGGCCAACCAGCCATTGGTTGAGAATTGATTGAACTCGGTAACCAGCCTACTTGGAAAAAATCGATCGTTGGTGGACAAGGCGGCATCGACCCAACCGAGCCTTGCCATCGCGCTATCGAGGAGCGATTGCTTTACCGAATCACCCACCACCAACGCGCCGATGAGCGCCGCGCTGCCCACCGCCGCCCCGAGCACCACGCCCAAATGTGAGCGCCAGTGGAAACGCAGGCTGCGTCGCGTGAGAGTGCGGAAGGTCATTGGTTGAAGGTTGAAAGTTGCGAGTTGCAGGTTGCGGCCATGCAACTTTCAACCTGCAACTTGTAACGCATCCTCATTGTAAACGTCCGTCGCTGAGTGTGAGCACCCTTCCCATCCGCTTCGCCAACTCCAGCGCATGCGTCACAACGATCAACGTCACCCCTTCCTCCTTGTTCAACTCGACGAGCAACTGGCCGAGCGCGGCGGCGGAAGCATGGTCGAGCGCGCCGGTGGGTTCGTCCGCCAGCAGGAGTTGCGGTTGGTTGATGAGCGCGCGAACCACGGCTACGCGCTGCCGCTCACCGCCGCTCAACTGGCCGGGACGATGATGCAGGCGTTCGGCCAAGCCGACGCGTTTGAGCAGGCGCTCGGCGCGGGCGGTGGGCGTTTCGCGTAGGACAGGCGTCGCGCCTGTCTCTGACTTTTCGTTGATTTTTTCAGATGGAGACAGGCGCGACGCCTGTCCTACGGCTGCCAGTGTTGGCACGAGAACGTTTTCCATCACGGTGCATTGCGGCAGGAGATAATGCGATTGAAAGACGAAACCGATTTGCCGGTTGCGCACGGTGGCGAGTTGCACATCGTCCAGCGCGGCGAGATTCTTTCCATCGAGCAACACTTCGCCGCTCGTGGGCCGGTCGAGCGTGCCGATGATTTGCAGGAGCGTGCTCTTGCCCGAACCGCTCGGGCCGACGATGGCGAGGGTCTCGCCGGGCGCGACGGTCAGTGAAATTCCGTCGAGCACGGGCACCGGGTTCGTGGTGCCAAGCGAGAGGTAACGCTTGATCACGCCGGTCAATTGCAGCAATGGCGCAGGCATCACCCTAATTTGTGCGCGAAAGTCGAAAGGGGAAACAGAAAATTATGCTCCCCGGCGCGTGGTCGTCCCAGCCACAGCAGTTCTGCGCAAGGGAAGGGCGTGAAAATTCCTGGTTTTCCTAAAGCGCGGACGGCTCTCCCTCACCCCGGCCCTCTCCCGCAGGGAGAGGGAGCACCTTTGCCGGTTCTTCGCGCAAACGTTTCAGGGCGGCGAGCGCGGCTTCGCTCTCAGCGGCTTTTTTGCTCTTGCCGCGGCCGCGCGCCAGTTCGACGCCGCTGTGCTGAACGGTGCATTCAAAAACGCGGTCATGATCCGGGCCGCTGGTGGAAACGACATGGTATTGCGGGGGTTCGGACGAGCGGGCCTGGAGAAACTCCTGCAATTCGCCCTTGGGATTTTCCAGGATGGGAATGACCGACAATCCGCCGAAAGCAGCGCCGAATTCGCGCAAGATGAAATCGCGCCCAATCTCGAAACCGCCGTCGAGAAAAACCGCCCCGACCAGCGCTTCATACGCGTCCGCCAGCGCGGAGAGGCGCTCGCGGCCGCCGTGAATTTCCTCACCCCGGCTGAGAATCAGATGTTCACCCAAACCCAGTTCGCGTCCACGCACGGCCAACGTGCGGCGATTGACCAGCTTCGCCCGGGCTTTGGTGAGCGGACCTTCGTCAAACGCCGGGAATTTTTCGTAAAGCTCGCGCGTGATGACCAGTTGCAGCACGGCATCGCCCAGAAACTCCAGCCGTTGGTTGTGTTCCACCGGCACCCCCTGCTCGTGGGCGACGGATGGATGGGTGAGGGCCAGTTGCAGAAGATTTTCGTCGCGGAAGGAGTAACCGAGGCGGGCTTGGAGAGCGGCGAGGTCGGACATGGCTCAACGGGGAAACATTCAACATTCAACATTCAACGCCCAACGCCGAATCCTCCGATCACCAGCTGTTCCTTGAATGTTCGGAGTTGAAGGTTGCGTGTCAAATGTGCTCACGCTTGGGCGGTCGGTTCGGCTTGCGGTTCGGCGGGAACGGGTTGGTTTTCCGGAGCTGGTGGCGGCGGATTCAATCCATGCTCCAGCAGCGCCGCCACGTCGCGCTGAACTTCTTCCAGTTGGTCGAGCTTGAGGTCCGGATCGGTGATGGTGAACACGTCGCCGGTTTTGGGCTGTTCGTAAATGAACGTGCGTTTGCCCTCGCGAATGATCTGCTCCTTCACCTTCAAGATGCGCTTGCGTTCGAGCATGACGGCGAGGATGTAGCCAGCGGGCATGTACCGCGGCTCGTTGAGTTCGATGAGTTTGCGCAACAGCGTTTCGGCGGTTTCCTTGTGGATGGGATCCACCACCGGCGGCGGGGCTTGATACACGCCCTGCCAGTAGGAGATGAACCCTTTGCGTTCGCGCGCGTCCTCGCTGAATTGTTTTTCCCAGCAAGCGGGGCAGACATCCTGGCGTCGGAAATCCTGCAACTCGTCGAAGAGCAGCGTGTGGTACGGCTGCTGGTCAACAAACGGCTGGCCGCAAGCTTCGCAAGCATGCGCGCGGGATTGGATGTTCCAATCATTCATGAATCATGGCGCCCTGGTGGACGTCCGGCAGGTCGTCCCGACCGCGGCCGGTGGGGACGACTTGCCGCTCAACCTCAGGGCGGGCTGATTATTTGCCGGGCGCGCGGCAAATTCAATCTCAATTGCAAGTTGTGCCGCCATTGCCACCCTTCCGCGCTTTCGCCATTCATGTCGGCAGGGGCGCGCCCACGTTTATGCCGTGTTTGAGGCAGTAAGCGGCATAGGTGGCGTATTTCGCCGCCAGCCACTTGAGCTGTTTTCGTTCCTTGAGTGTCAGCTTCCGGATGATTCGCGCCGGCGCGCCGAGCACGAGCGAACCCGGGGGAATTTGCATTCCTTGCTTGACCAGCGCTTGTGCGCCGATGAGCGACTGCGCCCCGATCACGGCGCCGTCCAGAATCACCGAGCCCATCCCCACAAGCACTTCGTCCCCGACCTTGCACGCGTGAACAATCGCGGAATGGCCAACCGTCACGCGGTGGCCCACCGTGCAGGCATGGCCATCGGAGACGTGAACCACGGCGTTGTCCTGGATGTTCGTTTGCCGACCGATGACGATGCGGTTGATGTCGCCCCGCAACACCGCGCCGTACCAGATGTTGGCGTGGTCGCCGAGGGTCACGTCGCCCAGCACGACGGCGCTGCGCGCAATGAAAACGCCTTTGCCCAGCCTGGGTTGCCTGCGCAGAAAACGGGTAAACTGCTTTTCCAACGGACTCATGGTGACTGTTAAAGCCGATTGGCGCCCAGATGGAAACAAAAAACCCAGCCCCCGACAGCAGGAACTGGGTTCAACCGGCAGGTTCCTCCAACCTATTTACCGGCAATTCGGACGTCCCCACCCACGGTGGCGCTCGCTGCTCCAGCGCCGCCGCCCGTTAAAATCTTCCCCGCAGTTGCCCACTCCTTGTCGCCCGCCTTTGCGGTTTGGAGATTGGCCCCGGCGATTGCCAGGACGGTTGCTGCAATTTTCATTTTTTCATGTCCAGCCATTCGTTGTCGAAAGTTGTCAATGAGACGGGGCATTTTTCATTTTATTCAGTGTGGGCCGGTGGCTATGGTTTTCAACGTGATATGACGAAATCCGGCTTGCAACGTCCTCCTCCCGTGCGGCGACGGTTGCCGCGCTCGCTCAAGGACTTGACGCCCTCACGGCACTTCAATCCGCGCACGTTCTTTCGTGAGCTGGTTTGGAAGGCATTGCTGACGCGGCGTACGGGTGAGCATAAGCGGCCGGCGTTTCCCAAACTGACACGTGGTCAGGTGGCCATCACGTGGATTGGCCATGCGTCGTTTCTGATTCAGTTCACGGACCTCAATGTGTTGGTGGATCCAAATTTTGCGAACTGGCTCTTTCTCCTGAAACGGATCAAGCGTTCCGGGTTGAAGATTGAAGACCTGCCGCCAATTGACCTGGTGTTGCTCACGCACGCCCACTTCGATCATTTTCACAAGCCAACCCTCCGCCGTCTGCCACATCCGAAAATCGGTATCATGCCCTGGGGCGTGGGCGACCTCGCACTCAATCTCGGTTTCGCCCGGATCATCGAACTGGAATGGTGGGAGAGTTTCTCGCACCGCGACTGGCGGGTCACCCTGACGCCGGGGAAACATTGGGGTGCCCGGACGTTGCACGATCACCATCGCGGTTACGGTGGCTTTGTGCTGGAACATCAGGGGAGGCGAATCTATCACGCGGGCGACAGCGCTTACTTTGAAGGCTTTCGGGAAATCGGCCAGCGCTTTTCCCCGGAGGTGGCATTGTTGCCCATTGGCGCGTACCACCCCGAGTCCTTTCGCCATGTGCACATGGGGCCGGATGAGGCGGTGCGTGCGTTCAATGATTTACGCGCGAAGAACCTCGTGCCGATGCATTACGGCACGTTCAGGCTTTCCTTCGAGGAAATGGACGAGCCGCCGCGTTGGTTGAGCCAGATTGCCAAGGATCAGAAGATCACGGACAACGTCATCATACTCGACGAGGGGATTCCGAGAGTCTTCTGAGCGCAACAACAACGCTTGACGCCCCAAGATTTGGTGTGTTAAAAATCCTCAGCCACAATTAGATGTGGCGTGGTATGCGTTGCCCCAAGTGCGGCGGTCAAGAAGACCGGGTCGTGGATTCGCGCGCCTCGCGTGAAGGCGCCACGATTCGTCGTCGCCGCGAATGTATCAGCTGCAACCATCGCTTCACCACCTATGAGGAAGTGGAGCACGACCACCTGATGATTTTGAAGCGCGACGGTCGGCGGGAGGAGTTTTCCAAGGAAAAATTGCTTTCTGGACTGCGCAAGGCATGCCAGAAACGGCCCATCAGCCCAAAACTCATTGAAGACCTGGTGGAGAAGATCGTTGAGGTTGTCAGCAATAAGTTCGAACGGGAGGTCCCCGCCGAATTTGTCGGCAAAATGGTGATGGACGGATTGCGGGAAATTGACGATGTGGCTTATGTGCGCTTCGCCAGCGTGTATCGCCGTTTTCAGGAGGCCACCGATTTCGTGCAGGAGGTCAAAAAACTGGAGGCCAAGCCATGATTTCCCTGGCGTCCGGTTGCATGCTGTTCGAACTGCCTTCGGGCGAGAGCATCCCCTTCTCGGCCGAGATGATTTCCATCGAAGTCGTGGGCGAAGGCACGAGTGGATTGGACCCCGAACTGGTCCAGCACGCGGCCAGTTCCGTTTTTCATTATTTCAAACATGACCTCGCGCGCCAGACTGTGTCCGTCGGCGAGTTTGCCGAGGCGTTGGAAAAGGTTTTGCGCGAGCTGGGTTTCCAGGTGGACGGCGCGCAATCCTCACCGGTTGCCGAACCCGCCGTTTGCGCGGATCTTCGCCAACTGGCGCGCGAATCGGGCGACGCACGCGAGCTGTCTTTTTTTCCACGATTGCGTGATGAATTGCGTCTGCAACTCCAGCAATCACCGCGCATCGTGCGCTTCCGCGGTTTGCGGGGTTGCGTGAAGCACCTGGCCGGCGCGCGGCGCTGGAGTCCGCGCTGCCAGAGCCTGCACGACCAGATCGTCACCTTCCTGCGCGAGTGCCTCGGCGCGGAGCCCGGCGAAACCAGTTGCACGCTGGTGGTGGAGTAGGCGTCGGGCGTTAGGTTCGATGGCGCGCGGTGGCCACCAGGAACATTCCGACTATGAGCAAGACCCTGTTTGAGAAAATCATCGCCCGTGAGATCCCGGCGACCATTGTTTATGAAGACGAACTCGTGATCGCCTTTCGCGACATCAAGCCGCAAGCGCCCACGCACGTCCTCATCATTCCCAAGAAGCCGATCCCCCGGATCGCGGAAGCCACGGCGGACGACAAGGCCGTGTTGGGTCATCTCCTGTTGAAGGCCGCCGAAGTCGCGAGGGAACTGGGCTTGCAGTCCAGCGGCTATCGGTTGGTGTTCAACAATGGGCCCGACGCCGGCGAAGCCGTGCCGCATCTGCATTGCCACATCCTGGGCGGACGAAAGATGACCTGGCCGCCCGGTTGAATTTCCGGAGTTGTTCCGTCGAAGACCGGCTTACCGGTTCAAAATCTGCAACGTGTATTCCCGTGAAATCACACTGTCGCTTTGCGGCGGCTTGCCGACGGCGTTGTACTGGAAGTTGAATTTGTAACGGTAATTGACCGTGTTTACCCCCGGGGGAATGGGGATCAGCCCTTCCCAGCGGTTGTTCATCATCAGGGTGGGTCGCATGGGATAGTATTCCGTGCCGACATTGATGAAGGGTTGGATGGAGTCCCAGCGCAGAGACTGTTGGCGCGTGTTAAAGGCGACCTCGACCGGGTAAAGGTTGTTGGCGTTGCGCACCTGGCGTTCGGGCGTGAGATTGGTGAACGTGGTGCATCCGGCTAACAGCATCGGCACGAGCAAAAGGGGCAAAAGTATTTTCCGCATGGCAACAGCGTGGCTGACGACCGGGAGGTTGTAAAGTTGGATTTCGCGGCGAAAACCTCAAGCGGAGTGGTCAAGCCCGCCTGTCAGGCTGTTTCCCCGATGCACGGCAGAATGGGTTCAGGCCGCTTTTTACGTTTGCCAAGCACGGCGACGCCAGCTAGGGTTCGCACCCTGTTTTGAGCCAATTATTATGATCGGGACGATTCGAAAACATTCAACCTGGATGTGGGTGATCATCATCGCGGCGATTATCATCACGTTCGTGTATTGGGGCGCCTCGCCCAATCGGTATGATCAGGGCAGCGGCGGCCCGGTCAATTTCGGCAGCATCAACGGCGAGCGTATCTCACAGGAGCAATTCTATCAGGCCCGGCGTGAGGTCTATCTGCGTTATTTTTTCAATTACGGCGACTGGCCGGGTCAGGATGCGCGGAACATGGGTTTTGATGTGGACCGGGAAACCTATTTCCGGCTGCTTTTGATCCAGAAACAGAAGCAATTGGGAATTCATGTCGGCAGCGAGGCGGTGGCCAGGGTGGCTGCGGAGATCCTGCGCTCCTTCAATCGCGGCAACGCCGTCCCCCTCAACGTCTTTGTGGAGCAAATCCTGGCCCGCCAGGGATTGACCGCCGACGATTTCGAGCGGTTCGTGCGGCGCGACCTGGGGATCCAGCAGTTGATGGCGTCGGCCGGGTTGGGCGGACGGCTCATTACGCCGCAGGAGGCCCGCTGGCTGTACGAGTACGAACATTCCGAACTCTCGACGGAGGCCGTCTTCTTTTCCGCCTCCAACTATCTGGCGGGCATAAGCGCCACGCCGGCGGCGGTTGCCCAGTTTTACACCAACCAAATGCCCAATTACCGCCTGCCCGAGCGCGTGCAGGTGAAGTATGTCGGATTCCCCATCACCAACTACACGGCGGAGGCCACCGCCCTGCTCACGAACCTGCAGGAAATCGTCGAGGCCCAATACCAGAAGCTCGGCACCAATTATTTTCGCGATGCGAAGACGCCGGATGAGGCCAAGGGAAAAATTCGTGAACTGGTTCTCAAGAAAGCCGCTTCCGATCGGGCGAAAAAAGCCGCCAGCGAATTTGCCCAAGGCTTGTTCGCCGTCGAGCCCATGCGGCCCGAAAACCTGGAGGCTTTCGCGAAGACCGCTGGCTTGACGGTTCACGTCAGCGAACCGTTCGACCGCGATTACGGGCCGGACGATTTGAAAGTGCCGCCGGACTTTACCAAGCGCGCCTTTGCCCTTTCCGCGGATGAGCCGTTCGCCGGGCCGTTTGTGGGCGAGGATGCCGTTTTTGTCATCGCCGAATACAAGCGACTGCCGAGCGAGATTCCCGCGCTGGAGAAGATCCGGGATCGGGTGACCGCTGGATACAAAATGAGCGAGGCTGTGAAAGCCGCCGCCACGGCCGGGGAGGCTTTTGCCGTCGCGTTGACCAACGGTCTGGCGGCCGGGAAGACCTTCTCCGCCATTTGCAACGCCACCCGGGTGCGTCCGGTGTCGCTGCCGCCGTTTTCGTTGAGCACCCGGGCGTTGCCGGAAGTTGAGGAACACGCGAGTTTGAACGAGTTCAAGCAGGCGGCTTTCGGTCTGGCGCCCGGCCAGGCCAGCGGTTTTGTGCCCACCAAGGACGGCGGTTTTGTGGTGTTCATCCGGGAGAAGCTGCCGGTGGCATTGGCGAAGATGAATGCTGATTTGCCGACGTTCTTGCGCAACATGCGTCAGGCCCGCCAGAATGAAGCGTTCAACGACTGGTTCCGCAAAGAAGCGGAACGCGGCCTCCGCGACACGCCAGTCTTCCGCCAACCGTCGCAAATCTCCGGCACGCCCGAATCGTGACCGGCACGCGACGGCATCCGGTCGTTGAAGGTTGAAGGCCGACAGGGCGTGTGTGATTGGATGTCTTTCCCGGCAATCAAACTATCTTCCCGCGCGACCCGCGAGTTCTGGGAAATTCCCGTGCGGTTTGAGGACGCCCACCTGCTCGCGCTCGACAAACCGGCCGGCCTGCCGACCTCCCCGGATCCCGAAGATCCGCAACGCCCCAGCCTGGTCTCACTGCTGCATGCGGGTATCGCCGGGGGCAAACCCTGGGCGCGGGCGCGCGGCTTGGCCTGGCTGATGAACGCGCACCGGCTCGATGCGGAAGTTGGGGGTGTGCTTTTGCTCGCCCGATCGAAGCCGGTCTTCGCAACGCTGGCGGATTTTTTTGGGATCGAGAAACCCGGGCGGACTGTTCTTGCGCTGGTGCATGGCACGCCGGTGGAAGACCGCTTTGAAGTGGACGCCAAACTGGCGCCGCATCCCACCCGCCCGGGCATGATGTGTGTGGATCCGAAAACGGGCAAACAGTCGCGCACCGCGTTCCAGGTGTTGGAGAAATTCGCCCGCAATACATTGCTCCGGTGCGAACTCCTCACGATGCGTCCTCAACAGGTCCGAGTGCATCTGGGCCGCGTGGGATTGCGGGTTGTGGGGGATGAAATGTATGGCGGGAAATCGCTGTGGTTATCGCGGCTTAAGCCGGACTTTCGCTTGAAGCCCGACAGGACCGAACGGCCGCTGCTCGCCCGTCCGGCATTGCATGCGGACCAATTGACCCTGCCTCATCCCGTCACTGGCGAGGCTTTGACGATCACCGCGCCGTGGCCAAAGGATTTGACGGTGGCGGTGAAGTATTTGCGGCGGTACGCGGTGCAGGAAAGTCTTCCGGGTTGATTACTGCTGCCGAGGTGCTGGAAATGGGTTCGGGCCAAGCGCCGCCTCATCACTCCAACGAATGTGAGGCGCGTCCGATTTTCGGGAGGCGATCACCGCCGCAAGCTTCAGTTTCTGCTCGGCGACCAGCTTTTGCCATCTTGTCCGGCTGGCAAATTGAGTTGAGCCATCGAGCAACACAATTTCGTGTTCGACTCCAGCTTTGCGCATTCCGTTGTGGTCCAGGCCGACCGCTTTGTCCCATGCCACCATAATTCCCGGATCGTCATCTCTACGAAGCCCTTCCACGTAATGCCAACCGCAGGTGTCCGGCCCGAACGCGCCATTTGTCAAGGCAGCCTGCGCGACCTCAGACGGGACATTCTTTCCGCCGAGAACCCACAGTGCAGAGGACAGGTCGTCTTTCGCAAGGAGGGACAAGGAAGCCGCGGGTGTTTGTTTTCCTTGTGGCAACCAGCCATCGTGATTTTCGGCATATAAAATCAATGCCAGGCTGAGTCCTTTGGAGCAGGCATGGCTGTGGCCGTAGGGAAATTTGTAACGATACCAACACCACCCGCCCATCGAAGCCAGCAGCAGAAAAACGATTCCGGCGAGAAACAACTTCAGCCGAGTGCGGCGTTTGTTCGCCGGCGGCGAAATGGATTCGTTAGCGCTCATGAAGCGCCGGTTGTGTGTCAATTGTTACGCCACCACCCAGCCCAAAATCGCCTTCTGGACGTGCAGGCGGTTTTCCGCCTGATCAAAAATCGTCTGCGCATGGGCCTCGAAAGTCGGTTCATCAATTTCCCGGCCGCGATAAGCGGGCAGGCAATGCATCACCAGCGCGTCTGGCCGGGCGAGCTTCACGAGCGACTGATTGATCTGATAACCGGCCAGCGCTTTGAATCGTTTGGCCGACTCAGCCTCCTTGCCCATGGAAACCCAGACGTCTGTGTAGAGCACATCCGCGCCTGTCGCTGCCCAGCTTAAATCCTGAGTGAGCGCAACGGTTCCGCCGGAAGCAAATTGATAATTGGAAACGGTCTTTGGGCCAGCCGGTGCGAAGGGGCCAAGTTGACCGCCCTCCCGCTTGACCAGCTCTGCGTTGGGCTGAAATGCGCGAGGTGCAGCGATACGTAATTCAAAGCCAAGTTTAGCCGCTGCAAAAACCCACGAGTGGGCCACGTTGCAAACACCGTCGCCGATAAACGTCACAATCTTGCCTGCCATCGGCCCCCGCTTTTCCTCAATCGTGAAAATGTCGGCGAGAATCTGGCAGGGATGTTCCTCATCCGTGAGCGCGTTGATCGTCGGGATTTTTGCGAAATGGGCGAACTCCTCGACGTCCCGTTGCGCGAACGTGCGAAAGACCGCACCGTGAATCATCCGGCCCATGACCCGCGCCGTGTCCTTCACCGGCTCGCCGCGGCCCATTTGAATATCATTCGCGCTCAGGAACATTGGCCGCCCACCCAGTTCGGTCACCCCGACCTCGAACGAAACCCGCGTGCGGGTGGACGACTTGGAGAAAATCAAAGCCCACGTCTGATCGGCGAGGGGTTGGACTCTGTGCCGGCCCCGTTCGCGCTTCATGGTCACAGCGGCGGCCAGGATTTTTTCCATCTCCGCGCGCGAAAGTTTTTCAATGCTTAACAGGTGGTTCATGGTGCAAACCCAAAATTCACCCCATTTTTATCTGCTTAAGCCGGCAATTTGGCAATCACGGATTCGATGGTTTGCAATCCTTCCTGCGCTTCGCCGCGTCGAAGATTGAGGGGTGGCAGCAGGCGGATGACATTCGCACCGGCGGGAACGGTCAACAATCCGGCGGCGTGAAGCGCGTTCACGAAGCGAATGGATTGGGCTTTGGCGGCGTCACCCGGCAACTTCGCCAGATCTGGCTTCAATTCGAATCCAACCATCAATCCCAACCCCCGCACCTCCGCGATCACGCTGGGATATTTTTTTGCGAGCCGCGAAAGTTCGCTGATGAAAAACTCGCCAAGCTCGCGGGCGTTCTCCGCAAGTTTTTCCCGCTCGATGACCTCGAGAACTTTCAGTGCCACGGCGCAGGCGAGCGGCGTGCCGCCAAAAGTCGAAGCGTGTGTGCCCGGTCCGAGCAGATCCGCATACGGCGACCGCACCCAGAACGCGCCGATGGGAAAGCCGCCGCCCAGCGACTTGGCCATGGAAATGCCGTCGGGCAAAAATGCAGGACAGGCGTCGCGCCGGTCTCCATCTTTTCCGTTTGAAGTTTGAGACAGGCGCGACGCCTGTCCTACGCCTTCGAGAATCCGCTGGAAACTCTGAAACCGTCCCGTCCGAAAGTGTCCGCACTGCACGCCGTCCATGAGCAGCAGCAGCTTTTTCTCATCGCACAACGCGCGCAGACCGAGCAGGTATTCGGGCGTGGCCGGTGTCACGCCGCCCTCGCCTTGCACGCCTTCAATCAGGATGGCGACGGTCCCCGGGGAAATCGCATTTCGCGTGGCGCTCAGGTCGTTGTATGGAATATGCCGGAAACCCGGCGTCATCGGCTCGAACCCTTTCTTCACCTTGTCCTGCCCGGTGGCGGCGATGCCGGCGAGCGTGCGGCCGTGGAACGAATTCGTGGCGGTGAGAATTTCAAAACGTCCCTCGGCGTGACCGAACTTGCGCGCGAGCTTGAACAGGCCTTCGTTCGCCTCCGCGCCGCTGTTGGAAAAGAAAACTTTGCCGGGTCCGATCTGTTGCGCCAACGCCGCCGCCAGCCGGCCTTGGGGTTCAGTGTAGTAAAGGTTCGAAACGTGGATGAGTTTACGTGATTGCTCGACGAGCGCTTCGGTGATGGCCGGATGCGCGTGGCCGAGGCAGCAAACGGCAATGCCGCTGCCCAGGTCGAGGTAACGCTTGCCCGCGACATCAAACACATAACTGCCGCTGCCGTGGCTCAGCACGAGATCGAAGCGACCGTAGCTGGGCACGACATTCCGGCTGAACAATTCTCGAATGGCCTCGAATTGATTGCGCACGATGGGCGGTGGCGCTGGAATTATTTCTTTCATCATTTAACAGCCACGAAAATGCACAAAAGGCGCAAAGAGA
The DNA here is from genome assembly GCA_964458575.1 of uncultured Bifidobacteriaceae bacterium. Lineage (GTDB taxonomy): Bacteria > Verrucomicrobiota > Verrucomicrobiia > Limisphaerales > JADLHS01 > CAYWMD01. Next base: position 38,019 of record CAYWMD010000013.1, read on the forward strand.
AAATCTTTTTGTGCATTTTGTGCCTTTTTGTGGCGACCACCAACCGGAACGCTCACTGCTCGGCTTGCAGCCCGTCCCACGTTTCGAGGTAAGCCGTGCGCACGGCGGGATTCACTTGCAGGTTGCGCGGGAGTTTGCGGCGAATGATCAGTTCGATCACGTCGGTCTTGTCCTTGTGCCGCTTGAGCGGACTGCCGGTCCAACTATCGAGCTTCAGCGAAACCAAGTCTGCCAGCGGAATGATCTGAAGTTTGTCAGCGACTTCCGTGGGTTGGGGAAAAGGAATTTTGCAGCCGGCCTTCAAAACTCTTCCCGCCGGCAACAGGTCAATGAAGACGCCGTTCCGCTCGTCCTCGATCCGGTCTTCGACCTTCGGGATGCGATAAAAAGGCCCGGTCAAACTCGCCGTCAGCCACTCGACCGCTTCCAGCACGTCCGGCACGACGATGTCCACGTCAATCGTGACGCGTGGATAACCATGCTCCTGGACCGCGACGCCGCCGACAATCAAATGCGGAATGTCATGACGCGCCAGCAACGCGACCGCCGTCCGGGCAGACTCCACCACGCCGGAAGTCCCGGTGTTCTCGCGGAGAATGTAGGCGTCCCGATTCGTCATGTGAACAGTTTCGCATCTTCCCCCGAGGGCTTCAATGCCTTTACAGCACCACTTCCGTGCCGACGCCTTCATCGGTGAAGATCTCCAGCAGCACCGCGTGTGGGATGCGGCCATCCACAAAGGAAACTTTTTCCACACCGGCTTTGATCGCGGCCACGGCGCTGTCCACTTTGGGAATCATGCCTTTGTCCACCACGCCCGCCCGTTTGAGGCCGTCCACCTCGCTGGTTTGGAGATGCGGAATGATCGTATCTGGGTCTTTCGGATCGCGCATCAAGCCCGGCACGTCGCTCATGAATACAAGCCGCTTCGCGTTGAGCGCGATGGCGACCTGCGCCGCGGCCACGTCGGCATTGCAGTTGTAAATCTTGCCGTCCTCGCCGCGTGCCGTGGGGCTGATGACCGGCGTGAATCCGCTCCAGATGCACTCCTTCAACGGTGCGATATTCACCTCCACGACCTCGCCGACGAAGCCGATGTCGAGCTTCTTGCCGGGGTTGTCTTTGTCGTCGAGCCAGAGTTTCCGGCATTTGAAAATTTCCGTCCCGGCAAATCCCACGGCCTGACCACCGAGTGATTTGATAGTGGCCACGATTTCGGGATTGATTTCGCGCGACAACACATTGTCCACGATCTTCACGGAGGCTTCGTCGGTAACGCGCATGCCCTGGATGAAATTCGCCGCCAACCCGGCTTGCTCCATCGCGCGCGTGATGGCTTTGCCGCCGCCATGAACGACCACCGGATCAATCTCGACAGCTTCAAGGAACACAACGTCGCGCGCCACGCCGTTGCGGACGGCAGGGTCGGGCGAATCCATGAACGATCCGCCGTATTTCACGACAAACGTCGCGCCACTGAATTTCTGGATGTACGGCAACGCTTCCAAAAGCGTCGCGGCTTTGGCAATGAGGTCTTGCATAATCAGCCACCGAGTGAAGTCGGATCCGTCGCGTCGCCCTTGTTGAAGTCCACATACTCCTCAGTCAGGTCTGCGGCGTACATCACAGCGCTGGACTTGCCGAGGTTAAGATTGATGTGCAGTTCAAATTCCTTGGGCGCAACGGCGAGGCAGAGTTGCTTGAACGTCGCCTTGGTTGGTTGGCCGCGCTTGAGACTCCACAATATCTTTTGGCTGCCCGGAGAGCTGAAGCCGATGTCCACTTTGTCCTCCACTACCGTTGCGGCGCTGTAGCCGATGGCGTCCATGATGCGGCCCCAATTCGGGTCGCCGCCGTGCCAGCTTGTTTTCACCAGCGGACTGTTGGCCACGGCGCGGGCGGCGGCATCGGCGTCCTGAATCGTCTTCGCGCCGTTCACGCGCACAGTTACGACGCGGTGAACGCCTTCGCCGTCCCGCACGATCATTTTCGCGAGTTCAAGGCAGACGTGGTTCAGCGCCGCCTGAAACGTTCGGCGGTGGATGTTGAACGTTGAATGTTGAATGTTCTTGTTTCCCGCCTGCCCATTCGCCAGCACCAGCACGGTATCATTGGTGCTCATGTCGCCATCCACGGTGATGCGATTGAAACTTTGCGCGACGGCTTCGCGCAACGCGGCCTGCAAAGTCTTGGCTTCAATCGCCGCATCCGTGGTGATGAAACAAAGCATCGTGGCGTGCAGCGGCAGCGCGGCGGGTCGCTGGCCGGTCGCCGACATGCCCGGTTGAATCATCCCCGCGCCTTTGCAGATACCGCCGATGCGGACGGTCTTGCCGCCCAACTTGAATTCCACCGCAATCTGCTTGGGCCGGGTGTCGCTGGTCATGATGGCCTCGGCAGCTTGCCCCGCGTGGCCGGGAGTTGAGCCGAGGAGTGTCGCGGCTTCGACAATGCCTGCGCGGACGTTGTCCATCGGCATCGTCACACCAATGCGGCCCGTCGAACCGACGAGGACCAAGCCCGCAGGCAAATCGAGCGCCTGTTCGGTGAAACGAACCATCGCCCGCGCGTCGTCCATGCCCAGTTTGCCGGTGCAGGCGTTGGCGTTGCCGGAATTCACGACCACAGCCTGCGCGCGGCCGCGCTTCACACGCTCCACACAGACTTTAACCGGCGCGGCACAAACCTGGTTGGTGGTGAACATGCCGGCGACGGTCGCAGGCGTTTTGGAAACGATGAGCGCGAGATCGCGTTTCTTGCCTTTCTGGGAGCCTTTGCCGGTGCCGAGACGTTTGATGTCGCAAAACACGCCGCTGGCCAAAAAGCCCCGGGGCGACGTGATCGAGCCGTGAATTTCTTTGAACAATTTCTGATTCATTCTTCGACGTGACTTTGCGGATGAAAGGCAGCGTTTTCAACTCGAAACGCGGCAAAGTTGGACAGGCGTCGCGCGACGCCTGTCCTACGTCTTTATCGCCTCAATTTCCAGCCGCACCATGCGGACGTGAATGTTGCCGGATTCATCCGCCGGATGTTTGGCCACGTAGCGTTTCGTCACCGCCATGATGAATTCTTCCCGTAAATTGTCCGGCACGCGCTGGGTGTAGGGCAGCCAGGTTGTGCGCAGCCACGAGGCAAAACCTTCCGCACCGCAGTAAGTCGCGTCCTTGGGGGCGAGCTCCACGCGGCCGGATTTGAAGCCAAAGCGCGGCAGCCATTTTTCGTAATTTTCCGGGGCGTAGAAAAAGTAAGGCTTCGGCAGCTTGCGGAAGAAATTTCTCCACTGAGCCTGGCGCATCACCGGGCGCAGCGCGACAAAGACATCCTGCGCGTTGCCCTTGCCGCCGCAGGACACGATAAGCCGCCCTCCCGGTCTCAGGACCGCCGCCGCGCCGCGGAGAATCGCCTGATGGTCGTCCACCCAGTGCCACGCGGCGTTGGAGAAAACGACGTCAAAGTTCCGGGCAAAGCGCAGGTGGCGCGCATCCATCAAATGAAACGCGAGGTTCTGGCTTTTTTGCGACGCAAAAGTTTTCTTCGCGAACGCGATCATCTCTCGCGAGGCATCCACTCCGGTGACAGAACCTAGCGGAACGGCCCGCGCAATTTCCACGGTGACCTTGCCGTCGCCGCAACCGACGTCGAGGATGTGCTCATCACCGCGCAGTTTGAGTTTCGCGATGAGTTCGCGCGCCCATGTTTGCTGGACGGCGGAATTCGCAGCGTAATCCGCTGCGTTCCATTTGGCGGTGGTGACGGCCACAATCAGACCAACCCGGAAGTTTCCGGAAAGCCGCAGAGTATGTTCATGCTCTGGACCGCCTGGCCGCTGGCGCCTTTGACCAGGTTGTCCTCCGCACTCATGACGATGAGCCGGCCGGTGCGGGGATCGATGCGCCACGCGATTTCGATGACATTCGTCCCGACGACGTTTTTGGTGTCGGGCAACGCCTTGCCTCCGAGCAGGCGCACGAACGGTTCGTTGCCGTAGGCCGCCCGGTAGCACGCGGCAACTTTTTCGCCGAGCGCCGCGGCGCCGGCTGCATCCTTGAAGTGTTCGGCGGGCGCGAGGTAGAGCGTGGTCAGGATGCCGCGATTGACCGGAATCAAGTGCGGCGTGAATTGAATCGTCACGGTTGTTCCGGCGGCGAGCGAGAGTTCCTGTTCGATCTCGGAAAGGTGACGATGCTTCGGCAGGCCGTAGGGCCGGACACTTTCATTGCATTCGACAAACAGATAGTCCAGCTCGGCCTTGCGGCCCGCACCGCTCACGCCGCTCAACGAATCGGCAATGATGCTGTGCGGATTAATCAGTTTCGCCTTCAGCAGCGGGATGACCGGCAGCAGAATGCTGGTCGGATAGCAACCCGGCGACGCGATGAGCGAGGTGTTTTTGATTTGTTCGCGGTAAACTTCGGGCAGGCCGTAAACCGCCTTGTCCAAGAGGTTTGGCGCGGGGTGGTCGTGCGCGTAAAATTCCTTGTAAACCGCAGCGCTTTTCACGCGGAAATCGGCGCTCAGATCAATGACCACGCTGCCGGTCCTGGTCAACGGCACCGCGTATTCGGCCGCGACGCCGTGCGGCAGTGCCAAAAAAACCACTTCGGCCTCCTTTGCCAACTGGTCCGCATTTGGCTCGGTGAAGCGGATGGTCTTGGATTTGGGATGATTCGCGAATTTCGGAAAAACCTGGGCGAGCGTTTGCCCGGCGTATTGGCGCGAGGTCACGGCGGCGAGTTCCACGTGCGGATGCGAGAGCAGCAGCCGTACAAGTTCTTCGCCCGAGTAACCCGAGGCGCCGACGATGGCGACTTTTTTCGTTTTCATCAGTGCTTTCTTTTACCGCAGGGTGTCTGCGGCTTGGAGATTAATCTTACCGAGTCTTTGGTTCCGCTTTTCCGTAAAGCTCCAGCGGGGCTTTGTCAAAATACTTGAACAATGCGGGGCACAACCAGCCCTCGATTCCAAGCTGCGGACAAAAATACCAGTTGCCACCATACTCTTCGCGCCGCCATTCCAGCTTAACCTGATGGCCGGGGAACGGGGTGGGTGAGAACAAGAGGCGGAATCCTTGTTCGGCGTCGGGAATGGCGGTCACGAGTCGGGTGATCATCTCATCGATGCCAAATACGAAAGGCTCACGACGCAATTCAACATCCGGATCGTCGAAGACCCACATGCCCTCGTGTTTGTATGGAAACAGCACCGAAATCGCATTCATAAGAATCGGCTTTCAAAACAAAAAACCCCGCCGGATTGAACCAGCGGGGCTTGGAAATTTCCAGCGCGATTAACGTTTCGAGTATTGGAAGCGTTTGCGCGCGCCCGGCTGGCCGTACTTCTTGCGCTCTTTCATGCGCGGGTCGCGGGTCAGCAAACCCTCGGCCTTGAGCGTGCCGCGCAGGTTGGCGTCGAACTGCAACAGCGCCCGGGCGATGCCGTGGCGCACCGCGCCGGCCTGCCCGTTCGGGCCGCCCCCGGTGACGTTGATCCGGGCGTCCAATTTGCCTTCCGTGCCGGTGACGGTCAGCGGCTGGGTTGCAGTCGCCCGGAGGGTTTCAACGGCAAAATAAACGTCGAAGGGCCGTCCGTTCACGGTGATCTTGCCAGTGCCGGTCGCGAGACGCACGCGCGCAATGGCCGTCTTGCGGCGGCCAGTGCCGAGGTATTCCGGGGTTTTGGGTTCGGTAGCTTTGATTTCGGCCATGGTGAAAAAACGTTGAATCGTTGAAAGGTTAAATCGTTAAAACGTTCAGGCCGCGGCCTTCAGTGCTTCGGGCTTTTGCGCTCCATGCGGGTGATTCGGGCCTTTGTACACCTTCAGCTTCGTGAGCAACTGCGCGCCAAGCCGGTTCTTGGGGATCATGCCTTTGACAGCGTGCGTGATGAGTTTCTCGGGATGTCGCGCGCGGATTTCCGCCACGGACCGATATTTCTCGCCGCCCTTCCAACCGGAATACGTCATGAATTCCTTCTGGGTTTCCTTCTTGCCGGTCACGCGCACCTTTTCCGCGTTGATGACGACAACAAAGCCGCCCGCGTCGAGATGGGGGGTGAAGACCGGCGTATTTTTCCCGCGCAGAATGTCGGCGACCTGCACAGCCAGGCGGCCAAGCACGGCACCATCGGCGTCCACCACGTGCCATTTGCGCTGATCCAAATTGACTTTAGGCAAAAACGTTTTCATTTCATTCCCGTTCAAAGGGCGCAAAAACTATCAGACGAGCGGACGAAGTCAATAGCCCATTTCGGCTGGTTTTTGAATGGCAAACCGGGCAGGTTTCCGGCGATGAATGGCAGCCGGGCCACCGAGCCAAGCCTCCCGCCGTCGGGCGGAGGCTGCGGCAAGCTCTTGTTGGGTACTCCCAACCGGCGGATCGCGGCCATCGCCCTGGGGGTGTTTGCGCTGGATCAACTGACGAAATATCTGGTGCTCCTTTTCCTCCCCACCCGCGACAGCGAGAAGGTCATTGTGGACGGTTTCTTCAAGCTGGTTCATTGGGGCAACACGGGCGCGGCCTGGAGCTTGTTGAGCGGGAATAACGAGTTGCTGGCGATCGTGGCGCTGGTCGCTTTGCTGGTGTTGTTTTTGAGCCGCCATCATTTCGACTCGCGCACCGGCCTGGGGCAGTTGGCCTTTGGCCTGATCTTTGGCGGCATCGCCGGCAACCTGCTGGACCGGCTGCTCCCCAGCCGGCGACACGTCATAGACTTCATCCGGTTTTACCTCGAGCAACGCGGCGGGGTGGAGGTGGGGTTTCCGGCATTTAACGTGGCGGACAGCGGCATCTGCATCGGTGTGGCGCTCGTGTTTTTAATCACGTGGAAGAGTGACCGGATGGAGAAAGCGGCCAAGCCTACCATGCCGCCGTGACCTGAACATTCGACATTCAACAGTCAACGCCCAACATCGAAAGAAGACGCATTGAATGTTCGATGTTGAATGTTGAGTGTTGAATGTTGCCCCGATGCCCTTGCGCACCGAAACGCTGACCATCCTGAAAACGCTTCCTGCCGAGCGGCTGGATACGTTTTTGCGCCGGCAGTTCCCAGCGGCGTCGCGCGGCGCGATCCAACGGCTTATCGAGGAGGGCCTCATCACTGTCAACGGCCAGCGCACCAAGCCGACTCATGCGCCGCACGCCGGCGAGGTGGTTCGGGTCGAATGGCCGGAGGCGCGGCCCGCCGAAGCGCAACCCGAGGAGATGCCGCTGGACATTTTGTTCGAGGACGACGCGCTGCTGGTTTTGAACAAGCCGGCTGGACTGGTGGTGCATCCGGCGGCGGGTCATGAGGAACACACGCTGGTCAACGCGCTGTTGCATCATTGCGCAGGTGAACTCAGCGGTATTGGCGGCGTGGCGCGGCCCGGGATCGTCCACCGGCTGGACAAGGAAACCAGCGGCTGCCTCGTCGTGGCCAAGAACGACGAGGCCCACCTCGCGCTCTCGGCCCAATTCGCCGGCCGGCAGGTGGAGAAGATTTATCACGGCATCGTTTGTGGGGTGATGTCCCGCGAAGAGGGCAACATTCGCGCCGCCATTGCGCGGCACCCGTCGCATCGCAAGCGCATGGCCGTGCGCGACGATGAAAACGCCCGTGCGGCGCACACGAGTTTTTGCGTGCTGGAACGGTTGAACGAAGCCACGCTGGTCGAGGCGCTTCTGCACACGGGCCGGACGCACCAAATCCGTGTGCACTTCCAGTTCATCGGCCATCCGCTGGCGGGCGATCTGACCTACGGCCAACGACAGACGAAGCGGCTGGCGGAGTTGACGCATTACGAACCGCCGCGGGTGATGCTCCATGCGCACAAGCTCGCTTTCATTCATCCGCGCAGCGGAAAGCGACTTCACTTTGCAGCGCCGTGGCCGGCGGATTTTTCGGACGCCGTTAAATTTCTGAAAGCGGGCTGATGTTGAGACGGCGTTTGACCTGGAAGCAAAAAGCAATTTGAATGGAACGCGCCGCACAATTAAAATTCTTCGGCCGCAAGGGAGAGGGGCCGGCGGTTCTCGGAGCGGTTCTCATCGCTCTGGTCACGTTCATTGTTTATCTGCCAGTCCTGAAGGCGGGATACATCTGGGATGACGACACGGCGTTGACGGAGAATCCTTTGATCCGGTCCGTGGCGGGTCTGCGCGACATCTGGTTCAGCACGAAGCCGTACGATTATTTTCCGCTGACGTTCACTTCGTTCTGGCTGGAGTGGCGATTGTGGGGAGCGAACCCGGCCGGTTATCACGTCGTCAACGTGTTGCTCCACATCGTGGGAGCGATTCTGTTCTGGCGGGTGCTGGCGCGCTTGCGAATTCCCGGCGCGTGGCTCGCGGCAACGGTGTTCGCGGTCCATCCGGTCGCTGTGGCCAGCGTCGCCTGGGTCGCCGAACGCAAAAACACCCTCTCGCTGGTGTTCTATCTCTGGAGCCTTCTGTGTTATTTTCGCTTCGACTCCGAATCGGGGAATGCCACCAACGGGTCGCGAGCCAGCAAATGGTATGGGCTGTCCCTGTTTACTTTCCTGCTCGCGCTGTTGAGCAAGACCTCGGTGGTCACTTTGCCCTGTGTGTTGCTGCTCTGCCTGTGGTGGCGGCGTTCCCGAAATGCGGAGTGCGGAGTGCGGAGTGCGGAATTGATCGCGGATTTGCGGCGACTCGCCCCGTTCTTCGCAATGGCGTTCGTGCTGGGTTTGGTGACCGTGTGGTTTCAATCGCACCGGGCGATGAGCGGAAATCTGTATCAACGGGATCAACTGGGGATTCGGCTTTTGGGCGGAAGTTGGGCTGTGTGGTTTTACCTGTGGAAAGCCCTGCTCCCGCTGAATCTGAGCATGATTTATCCGCGGTGGGAAATTCAGTTCGGCTCGGTGGCTGCGTACCTGCCCGCGCTGCTGGGGTTGGCGGCAATTCTGATTGGCTGGCGTTTCCGCCGGACCTGGGGCGGGGCGTTCCTATGCGGTCTGGGTGGCTTTGCCGTGACGCTGCTGCCGGTGTTGGGATTCTTCGACATGTCGTTTTTTGTTTATTCGCGTGTGGCGGATCATCTGCAGTATCTGGCGTTGCTCGGAGTGATTGCCGTGGTCATTGGCGGTTTGAGCGCGAAGCTCGAGGGCCAAAGTTTGGCCTTTGTTGCTGCGGCGCTGGTGGTTTCGCTCGGTCTGCTCAGTTGGAGCCGGGCGCGCGCCTTTCGTGGACAGGAAAGCTTGTGGCGCGACACGGTGCAAAAGAATCCCGCAGCCTGGGCGGCGTGGAACAACCTTGGCATGGCCACGAAGAACCCGGCGGAGGAATACGACTGTTATGTGCGGGCGCTGCGCCTTAATCCCAATTACGTGGACGCGCACAACAATCTGGGCGTCGTGCTTTATCAGCAAGGCCGGCGTGAAGCAGGCGTGGCGCACTTCTTCGAAGCGGTTCGCCTTCAACCGGGGTCGGCACCCGCCCACAACAACCTCGGCGGTGTGTTGATGGACCAGGGAAAATTTGACGATGCCTTGTCGCATTTGAAAAGTGCGATCGAAATCAATCCCAATTACGTGGACGCGCACAATAATCTGGGGCTGGCGTTGCTGCGCCTCGGGCAGATGGCCGAAGCGGAAGCGCAGTTTGAAACCGTGTTGCGCCTCAACCCCGGCCAGGTCAGCGCGCAGTATTATCTCGGCAACATTGCTTTCGCCCAAGATAGGTTCGGCGACGCGGTCAACCGTTACCAGACGGTGTTAAACATCAACCCGGACCACCTCGAAGCGCGGCACAATCTGGCCATGGCGCTGCTGTGGTCGGGGCAGACCAATCAGGCGATCGTTGAGTTCGACGCGGTGTTGCGATTGAATCCGGATTTTGGGCCGAGCCAGTACCAGCTCGGGGAGATTTCTCTCGAACAGGGGCGGAAGGCGGAAGCCTTGCGTTGGTTTGCCGCCGCAGTGCAGAGTCAACCCAACGCTCACGAAGCCCGGCATCGTTTGGGAATGCTGCTGGCGGACACGGGCAACCCCCGCGAAGCCATTCAGCACTTGCAACAAGCCGTCGGGCTCAAACCGGAGTGGGTGGACGCGCTCGCCGATCTGGCTTGGTTGCTCGCAACACAAGCGGACGCGGCCCTGCGCGATGGCAAGCTGGCCAACGAATTGGCAAGCCGGGCAAATCAGTTGACCGGCGGAACGAATGTGGCGGTGCTGGACACGCTGGCAGCGGCGCAGGCCGAGACGGGACAGTTCAACAAGGCGACCCGCACCGCGCAACTGGCAGTCGAGTTCGCCCGGGCATCCGGCAACATGAATCTCGCTCGGCCCATTGAAGCGCGGTTGCGTCTTTACGAGGCCGGAAGGCCGTTTCGCGGGCACCCGGCGACCAACCCGCGGTGATGGCGATTAGGGGAGTTGAAGCAGCTTTACCACGCCGGCCCAAACTTCCTCCTCGGTCACGTTACGCAAACAATGCGGCGTGGGAAAACGGCAGTAGTCGAAGCAGGGTTTGTAAGGACAGGGTTTCCCTTCGATCCAAAGCCCGGAGGCGTGGAGTGGCGCGAACCATTCCGGGAGTTGCGGTCCGAACAAGCTGAGCGTGGGCAGACCGCAAAACGCTGCGAGGTGGCCGGGGCCGGAATCGTTGCCGATGAAAAACCCGGCCCGGTCCGTCAAGGCAAGCAATTCCGCGACCGTTCGCGGCGAGGCGACATCGGTTTCGCCTGCCTGCAACCACCATTGGCGCTGGTCGGCGTCGCACGCGACGATGACGTGAAAATTCTTTTCGCGCAGGCGGGTGACCAGATTGCGATAGCGGTCCAGCGGCCACACGCGGATGGGCTGGCCCGCGCCGGTGTGAACCAGCACCGCCCGGTCGCGCGGCACGTTCGGGTGGGAAATCGCCTCGCGTTGGGGAAGGGAAAGGTCGAGCGCCCCGGCGAGGACGCGCCAGTATTCGTAACGATGGTCGCGCGGGTCGGGTTTGGCGAGTGGGTGCGTGAGACAGAACTGGCTGCCGAGGCGGGGAAATCCCAATCGCTTTCGCGCTCCGGCCAGCCACAGGAAGAAATGGTCGCGCGGATCCCAACGCGCGGAAAGGCCGGCGTCAAAGCGCTCGGCCGACAGGGTTCGGGTCAGGCGGAACATTCCATGCCAGGGCCAGTGCCACAGGCGGTATTTGCCGGTGAACGCAGTCCACGGCGCGACGAATGGGATCACCCGGACGTCCGGCCAGAAGCGTGGCTGCAAATCCAGCGCGAACGGCTTGGCCACCAGGGTCACGTCGTATTTCTCGACGGCGGCGCGAATGAACGGCGTGGCGAGGACCAGGTCGCCGAGTTGCCAGATTTCCACGATGAGGAGTTTTGGTTTCACGGCCCGGTTCGCGCGGATGGAAGCGCGGGTCCGCCCGGCTTCTGAGCTGTCTTGATGTTGCCCATCGAGTGGTTTCAAAAGCGGCGCGCAGAAATCCGATGTATCGTGCGTCGCCGAAGCTAATGGCGTCAGCTTAGGGCGCGCGGGAAAGCGTGTAAAGCCCGCGCAAGTTTGCGGCGCGAGATTGGATTTTCATTTTTCGCGGCGTTGACTTGACGCGAACTCGCCGGTATTAGAATCGGGCGATTAATACCGGTTTCAAATGGCAGCCATTCTAGGCATATCAGCGTTCTATCACGACAGCGCCGCCGCGCTGGTCGTGGACGGGGACATTGTGGCGGCCGCGCAAGAGGAGCGGTTCACGCGCAAGAAGCATGATCCCGGCTTTCCGGCCAACGCGGTGGCCTATTGCCTGAAGGAAGCCGGGCTGGAAGCGCCGCAACTCGATTACATCGCGTTTTACGACAAGCCGCTGACCAAGTTCGACCGGCTGCTGGAAACGTATCTGGCTTATGCCCCGGCGGGCTTTCGCAGCTTCCGCATGGCGATGCCCGTCTGGCTCAAGGACAAGCTGTACATGCGGCGCACGTTGCGGCAGCAATTCCACATGGCGCGCAAAACACCGCTGGTGTTCACCGACCATCATGAGAGCCATGCGGCCAGCGCGTTTTTTCCCAGCCCGTATGACCACGCGGCCATCCTGACGGTGGATGGCGTCGGAGAATGGAGCACGGCCACGTTTGGGGAGGGGGACGGCAACAAGCTGCGGTTGATCTCGCAACTGCAGTTTCCACATTCGCTGGGTCTGCTGTACTCGGCCTTCACCTATTACTGCGGATTCAAGGTGAACAGCGGCGAATACAAGCTCATGGGACTCGCGCCCTACGGCCAGCCGGTTTACCGCGACGCCATCCTCAAGCACCTGCTCGACCTCAAACCCGACGGCAGTTTGTGGATGAACATGGACTACTTCAACTACTGCCAGGGCCTGACGATGACGAACGAGCGGTTTGATCAACTGTTCGGCGGGCCACCGCGCCGTCCGGAGGCGATGCTCGAGCAGCGGCACATGGACCTGGCCGCGAGCATCCAAGTGGTGACGGAAGAAGCCGTCATGCGGATGGCGCGCGAGGCGCATCGGCAAACCAAGGCCAGGAATCTCGTGCTGGCCGGCGGGGTGGCGCTCAATTGCGTGGCCAACGGGAAATTGCTGCGCGAAGGACCGTTTGAGAACATCTGGATTCAACCGGCGGCGGGCGATGCGGGCGGAGCACTCGGGGCGGCGTTGTTCGTCTGGCATCAATTGATGAACAAACCGCGCGAACCGCGCGGCCGCGATTGCCAGAAGGGCAGCCTGCTCGGCCCGCGTTTTTCCAACGATGCCATCGCGAATTTCCTGGGGGAGATGCAGACGCCGCACGAACGATTTACCAATGAATCGGAACTGCTGGCAGAGGTGGCGCGGTTGATGGCGGAGGGAAAAATCGTCGGCTGGTTTCATGGCCGGATGGAGTTTGGGCCGCGGGCCCTCGGCGCGCGCAGCATCATCGGCGATCCACGCAACGCGACGATGCAGGCCACGATGAACGTGAAGATCAAGTTTCGCGAAAGCTTCCGGCCTTTTGCGCCCTGCGTGCTCCAGGAACGCGTGAGCGACTATTTCGAGATGCGCAGCGATCAGGAGAGTCCCTACATGCTGCTGGTGGCGCCGGTTCTGGAAAAGCATCGGGTGAAATTGTCCGAGGCAGACCGCAAAAAGATGTTGGAAGCCCCCGATCTGCGGCAGCGGGTTAACATCGTGCGGTCCACCATGCCGGCGATCACGCACGTGGATTACAGCGCGCGGCTTCAGACCGTGGATGAACCGCGGCACGGGCGGTTTTACCGGTTGATGAAAGCGTTTGAGCGGCAGACCGGCTGCCCGGTGATCGTGAACACCAGTTTCAACATCCGCGGTGAGCCAATCGTCGGAACGCCGCACGATGCCTACCGTTGTTTCCTCACGACCGACATGGACGTGCTGGTGCTGGAGGATTTCGTGCTGCGCAAGGAACGCATGGAGAAGAAAATCACCGAAGCGGAACGGGCAAAACATCTGGCTCAATTCGAACTCGACTGAAGCTGTTGCCATGAAATGGTCTGACATCCAATTTCAACCCTCGAAGAAAGTGCTCCGGCAGTTTGCGGCGGCGTGGCTGGTGTTTTTGCTGGCTTGGGCGGCGTATCAATGGCTGGCGCGTGGCCATCACACGGCGGGGTGGGTGTTGGGCGCGCTCGGAGTAATCGTGGGGGGCATCGGTCTGGCGGTGCCCCTGACCGTCCGCTGGCTTTATGTCGGATGCATGATTGTGGCGTTTCCCGTGGGTTGGGTGGTCTCCCAGGTTGTGGTGGCGTTGATGTATTACGTCGTGTTGACGCCCGTGGCGATGTTCTTTCGTTGGCGAGGACGCGATCTGCTCAATCGTGCGCCGTCCCCGGAGCGAACGAGCTTCTGGACGCCCAAATCACAACCCCAGGACGTGCGTCGCTATTTTCGCCAATATTGACTTTGATGTCGGTGAAGTTTCCCTTGAGTTTTGATTGTACTTCTCTGAGATTGTGTCCATGAGCGACCCGAAACAGAACGAATTCGAGAAGACCGCGAAGGAACAGGCGGAGGCCGGATTTTTTGCGGAGTTCTGGGGTTTCCTGCGGGACAACAAGAAATGGTGGCTGGTCCCGATTCTCATCGTGTTGCTTCTGTTTGGCCTGCTGATCCTGCTCTCCGGCACCGGGGTGGCACCGTTTATCTACACGCTGTTCTAAACCGTGGCGTCTCGATCCCGGCCGACGGTCAAGTTCGCGGGCGAAAGCGGGGTTGTGCAACCTCGCGCAATTCTCGTCGGTCCGGAGAGGCTTGGGTATAAAGCGAAAAACTAAAGGGGTCTTGGGAATACATACCACCGCCCAAACGTCGTAGCCGATGATGACCAATCAGGATTGGTCGCGCGAGCCGGGCCCAGAACGGAGCAGTTTCACGCAGTTCGCGGTTCTCTTGTTTGGCCTTGGCTTCCTGGCCCAGGTTGTGGCCGGTCAATGTGAAGACTGACGTAAACCGATTCAACGTCGCCATGCGGACCCCACGACGCAGCAATCGCACCATCCATTCGCCATCGCCGCCCGCCCGCAGCCGCGGGTCGAAAAGCTCCCCATAATCAAACACCACCCGCCGCCGGAAAAAAGTTGCGCAGGACAACGTGGAGAGGTGGCAGGCCCAACTGTGATAAAGCAGCGGCACCTGGACCTTGCGATGGCCCATGTAATTTCCCGGTTCGTCCACGAACACCACGTGGCCAAACAGCAGGTCAACCTCGGCGTGGTTTTTGAAAAATTCCAAGACGGAGTTCAACGCGCCGGGCAGGTATTGTTCGTCGCAATTGAGCCAGGCGAAAATGTCGCCCGTCGCCCTCTTGAGTCCCCGGTTGATGGCGTCGTACATGCCGGAGTCCTTCTCCACCAACGCGCGCACCCGCCGGTCGTGTGGCAGCCAGTCCAGCGTGCCATCATCCGAACCGGCATCTTGAACGATGTGTTCGACATCCAGGCCCTGGTCGGCAACCGAAGCGATGCACAATTTCAACCAGTTCGACTGGCGGAAGCTGGGGGTGATGATGGAGATGCGCACAGGGCAAACGGAAGCGGTATTACGCGGCCACCGTGGTCAAACCATTGGATGGTTTACCCAGCGGGTGCGAGCGCCAACAGTTGTGGAACGCCGCCTTCAGGCGGCAGGGCTGCCGGATAAATCCGGCGTTCCGAAAAGTCGCCAATTCAAGCATGGAAGCGAATGGCCTAAACGAATAACGCGGCCAGTTTGCGGCGCCGGCAAAATCTTTCAAGATCTTGCCCGTGCCAACCGCAATTGCGGGAATGCCGGCTTGACCGCTTCGACCCGCGCCGGTTCGCGCACACCGCCGTTGACACTGATGCTTAAGGCCACCAACCCGGTGAATTTATACAGATCGTTGAAGAAGGAACCAAAGACAAAAAAGTAAATAATCACGTGCACCAGGAACAAAACAAACAGAAAAGTATTCACGCGGCGCAAAGCCGGTTCGCCGTAATGAAGATTACGATACAAAACACGAAAACTCGCCCCGATAAACCACAGGAACGCGATCGCACCCCAGACGCCGAGCGGGATGAGCAGCGTGAGGGGGCCGTTGTGGTAGTCACCCGCAAGCATCGCGCTTTCGGTCACATCCCTTCGCATCCGTTCGGACATTTCCAGTTCCCCGGGGTTGATGGCGTAACCTTTACCGACCAGAAAATAGCGCGGGACCTGGGGGATGACTTCACGCCACATGCGCAGCCGCCATTCCGTGGACGCATCGGCACCCATGCGGACCATGGGATCAATGTCCACCGGCAGGAAACTGATCGCCCGTTGCACCGTGAGCGGCATTTTGGAGGCCAGTGGGATGACGACCGCGCTCCCCAGGATGAACGCCAGCAGCACAAAGGGCAGGGCCATGCTACGGTGCAGGCCCTCCACAAAAAAATGGCAGAAGAACATCAGGCAGAAAAAGATCACGGCGGAGCGAAAGCCGGTGTGCATGGCCACCCACAACGCCCCCATTACCAGCAGGGTGCGCCACGGCTGGTTGACCTGAAATCCCCCGCTGAACCGGAAAGGCAGCAAATGCAACGGCTCGCTCAGGCTGAACACCCCGCGCAGGCCGTGCCGGGCCAGGAGATACCAGATCAGGGCGCCCGCAGCCGGGCCCAACCCGCCCAGCCGGATTGGCGCCTCTTCCGGGATATCCGGGGCCAGCGATTCCAGGGTGTCCACCGGAAAAATCGCAAAAATCCAATAGAAACTCGGGCTGATCAACCCGCCCATGCTGCCGATGGCCGAAGTGACACCGCTCAACAGAAAAATGGAAACGTACAAAATTTCGCGGCCCGGCGGTACGCGATTGCAGGCGATTGCGAAGAAACCAACGATGGACATCAGCAACATGACGTAACGCCTGCCGCCATACATCTCGCTGCCAAACACACGCATGCCGATGCCGCCTGCCAGCGCGGCCGTTACCACCACCACCACCAGCAGAAAAAACAAGGGTCGTGCTACCGACGGCACGTAAATGAGTTTGTGTTCGCGGTTAAGGATGTGTTGCAGCAACGAAAGCAACAAACTGATCAACGCCATGAGGACCCACAAATACGGACGCCCGGGCAGAAAGAACATTACGGCGGACAGGTTCCAACTGGCAATCAGTACCAGATGATGCCAGCGCAACAGAATCGGCACCAACGGCAGGAAAACCACCAGCAGCACCATCATGAAACTGGTTAAATCCACCGTCGAACTGGGTATGAGATAACCCAAAGCAATCGCCAGCGGCAGGCAAAGGCCGTAGATGATCAGCGAACGTATGATGGCCAGCGCATTCATTCAAAAGCTTCGATGGAACGGTATTTTAACATGGTGCTATGATTGTCAATCCTCTGCAAGGCGTCGGGTTCTTCCCCGACCCGGCGAACTCCACCGTTGAGCGCAATACTCAGGCCAATCAGGCCGGTGAAATTATAAAGGTCGCTGTAGAGCGCTCCAAATACGAAGAAAAAGAAGATGACGCGGGTGATAAAGCAGGCCAGAAGCACGGCATTGATCGTATACAGCGCCGGATCGCCATGCCGGAAATTCCGGCGCAGGACCCAGATGCCTGCAGCCAAAAACCACACCAATGCCAATACCCCGTAGATGCCAAAGGGAATGACGACCGAGAGCGGCCCGCTGTGGTAATCGCCCGCAAACGCCGCCATTGCTGCCGAGTCGGTGCCCCCGCGCGGGGATAAATCGGCCATCATACCCAATTCACGAGGATCCAAGGTATAACCTTTGCCTTTGAACAGGTATTTGGGGACTTCCGGCAACATCGTCCGCCAGATTTCCAGCCGCCATTCCGTCGAAACTATTGCTGATTGCTTGGTCACCGGATCCACGTTGATGGGCAGGAAACTGACCGAGCGTTGCACCGAGAGTGGCATCCGGTCCACGAACGATACCAACGCGATACCGACCAACAACGCGGCGCAAACGGCGATGAAAAAATAGCGGGTTCGCCACAAACCCTCGATCACAAACAGAACGCCAATCAACACCACCTGAAAAAGCACGGCGGAACGAAATCCCCCGTAAGTGCTGGCGAAACCCGCAGCGAGAAAAAGTGCCATGCGCCAGGGGCGGCGCAGGTCAAACACGCCCGTGAGTCCGTAACGGGCCAGCAAATAGAAATTGATGGCGACGGCGCTGATCATTAACCCATTGACCCTGACCGCAAAATCGCCCACGGCGTATTCTCCCATGGCCTGGCCCACGGCCATTTCCGGCTGAAACAGGTAATATAGAAAATACAGTTGCGGCGTGTAGTAGATAAGATTGCTGATCATCGCGGTCAAACCGGACAGGAAGAAGAGGGCCACGTACAGTCGGGCGCGTTCGAGTGGGATGGGCTGGCTCGTCAACGCGAAATACCCCAATACAGCGGCCAGCATGTAAAAATATCCCCGGCCGCCGACACGATCCGATCCGATAGCGCTGACGCCGAGCCCTCCCGTCAACGCGGCGGTGACAAGCACAACCACCATCAAACACCCCAGCGGCCGGATCACCTTTGGCTCAAGCAAGAACTTGCGCTCGGGATGGACGGCCCGCGTCAGCACCGCCAGCAGAAGGCTCACCAGCGCCATCAACATCCACAGTTGCGGCCGGCCCGGCAGGAAACCGAGGTTGATGCTGGCGCCCCAGGAAAAAACCAGAAATGCATGATGCCATCGCAGTGCGAAGGGCACCAGCAACACGCCCAGAACCATCACCACGATCGTCAGCGTGCTCGACTCCATGGGCTCGGCCAGCAGGTAGCCCAGCAGAATCGCCAGGGGCAGACACAGCCCCAGGATCATGCGGTTGCGCGATGCAGCAAATGAATTGGCCATTCCCAAACATTGAAACAAGCGTCATGCGCCGACGCAATCTCATTCCGAACGCGGGGCGGGCCAAAAACGATTGCAGGCCGGTTTTGCAGATCACGCGGCTTCTTGTGTTCCGCATCAAAGCGTCTAGCCTCTGGCCCGTCACTTTCAGTCACCATGCAAATCATTGAACGCCGAGTTGAAATGGCCACCCCCTGGTTCGAATTGATTGCGAAGCGCACCGATGAGAACCCGTCGCCCTTTTATGCCCTGCGGATGTTGGATTACGTGTCGGTCGTGGCGCTCACTACCCAAAACGAATTGGCGCTCGTCCGGCAGTTTCGCCCGGCGGTGGAGCGGCGGACACTGGAATTGCCGGGCGGGCATGTGGAGAAGGACGAAACGCCCGAGGCGTCGGCCCGGCGGGAACTGGCGGAAGAATGCGGCCTGGACGCGCCCCGGCTGGAATTGCTCGGGACCTTGTTGAGCGACACGGGCCGCCACGACAACCGGCTCTGGTGCTTCTTCGCCAGCGGAGTCCAGCCGCTCAAGGGTTTTTCGCCGGAACACGGGGTCGAACCGGTCCTCGTCCCAGTGACCCGGCTCCGCGAGCTGATGATGAGCGGCGAGTTCGATCATGCGTTGAACCTGGCCGCCATAACCCTGGCCATCGCCCGGCATGGCCCGGAACTTTTTGCCTTGAAGTAAGGGGTTCTGAAATTATCATCCGCTGCCCTATGGCGCAGGCAATTGACTTGCGTGCAGAAGGCCGGCCCGCTGGCAGCGGTTGTTCCGGGCGGCACAAACGACATACATGAAGTCCAAATACGATGTTGCAGTGGTCGGCGGGGCCGGTCACGTCGGGGTTCCGCTTTCATTGGTGCTGGCCGCGCGCGGTTTGCGGACGCTCATCCTGGACGTGAACGCCGCGGCGCTGGAGGCCTTGCGTTCGGGACGACTTCCGTTCATTGAAGATGATGGCGAAGCGTTGCTGCGCGCAGCGCTGCGCAAGCGGAGGCTGGGTTTCTCCCAAAACCCCGCGGACCTGCGCAGCGTTCCCGCCGTGGTGGTCACCATCGGTACGCCGATTGATGAATTTCACAATCCCAACCCCACCTTGCTGACCAAGTGCATTGATGGCTTGTTGCCGCACCTTGCCTCCGGGCAGACCATCATCCTCCGTTCAACCGTCGCGCCGGGCGCCACGGAATTTCTGGAGCGGCACCTGCGCCGTCGCGGGTCGAAGGTGGGCCTGGCGTTTTGTCCCGAGCGTGTGGTGCAAGGCAAGGGCGTGGTCGAGATTCAAACCATCCCGCAACTCGTCACTGCCACCTCACCCAAGGCGCTGAAAGTCGCGCGCAATCTCTTCGCGAAGATTTCACCGCGCGTCATCGAGATGACCCCGCGCGAGGCGGAGTTCGCCAAACTCATTTGCAATACATTTCGCTACATCACCTTTGCCGCGACCAACCAGCTTTACATGATGTGCGCACAGGCGGGCATTGATTATCTGCGGCTGCTGGAGAAGGTGCGCGAAGGCTATCCGCGCATGGCCTACATTCCCGGTCCGGGGTTCGCCGCCGGGCCGTGTCTGATGAAGGACACCATGCAGTTGTTCGCCTTCGGCCGGCACAGTTTCCCGCTGGGCCAGACCGCCATGACCATCAACGAGGGCCTGCCCAACTTCGTCGTCGAACAACTGCGCAGCCGGATGGATTTGCGGAAGAAAAAAATCGGCATCCTCGGCATGGCGTTCAAGGCTGAATCCGACGATATCCGCGACTCGCTTTCCTACAAGCTTGGCAAAATCCTGCGCTTCGAAGGCGCGGATGTCATGTATTCGGATGAATACGTGAAAGACCCCACGTTCATTTCCAAAGAGCAACTGTGCCGCCGATCCGAAATCATCATCATTGGCGTGCCGCACAAGGCTTATCGTTCGCTGAAAATTCCGCGCAAGGCGGAAGTGGTGGATCTCTGGGGCATCACGCGCCAGCGGCCATGACGGACCAGTCGTATTGTACATGAACCAAGATCAGGCCATCCAGATCGTTCTCGCCGCTCTTGGCGAATTCAACCAGATCCACCGCAGCGACCGTCCGGTGCCGCTGGCGGCGGACACGCGCCTGTTCGGATCGGGTGGCCACCTGGATTCGTTGAATCTCGTCCGCTTCGTTTTCTTGGTCGAAGAAGCCATCCAGCAACGCACCGGCCAGACACTCGCGTTGACCGACGAGAAGGCCATGTCGCAGCGGACCAGCCCCTTCGGCTCCGTCACATCGCTGGCGAACTACATCGTCGGCGCGCTTGCCAGCCAGTCATGACCGACGTTCCTGTCACGCTCATCACCGGCACCCGGAAAGGCATCGGGCGATTTCTGGCCGAGCAGTTCGCGGCCAAGGGCCACGCGGTGGTGGGTTGTTCCCGCGAGCAACCCGACTGGACCGCACCCAACTATTTCCACGTGTGCTGTGATGTTTCCGACGAGCCGGCGGTGTTGAAACTGTTTGCCGCGGTGCGCGAGCGTTATGGCCGCTTGGATCATTTGATCAACAATGCCGGCATCGCGTCCATGAACCACTGCTTGCTCACGCCGGTGGGCACGGTGCGGCGCGTGTTGGAAACCAACGTCGTCGGCAGCTTTCTTTTCTGCCGCGAGGCAGCGCGGTTGATGCAACGCCGGAATTTTGGCCGCATGGTAAACTTTTCCACCGTCGCCACGCCGCTCAAACTGGAGGGTGAGGCGGTCTATGCCGCGTCCAAAGCCGCCATCCTGTCGCTGACCGAAGTTTTGGCGCGCGAACTCGCGCCCTTCGGCATCACGGTCAACGCCGTCGGGCCGACTCCCATCGAAACGGACCTCATCAAATCCGTGCCCAAGGACAAAATGGAGCGGCTCATCGCCCGCCAGGCCATTCCACGCTATGGGACGTTCGAAGACGTGCTCAATGTCATCGAATTCTACCTTTCCCAGCGCAGCGGTTTCATCACCGGTCAAAACGTCTATCTCGGGGGCGTCTGATGGGGGCGAGATTTCTGCTGGCGAGATTTCAGGAGCAACCTGACCGGATCGCCCTGCGCTGGAACGACACGAACCTGATTTACGGTGTCCTCGCCACTCGTGTGGCCGCGTTCGGGCAGCAGTTCAAGGAGGCCGGTATCCGCGCGGGAGACGTCGTCATGTTGACGGCGGATTATCATCCCGCCGGCCTCGCGTCGCTGCTCGCCTTGATTGAGGCGGGCGCCATCATTGTTCCGTTCAGTGAAACCACCGGTTCGCGTCGCACACAGCTTGCAGCGTTGAGTTCGGCGTCATGGCTCGTGGAGGCCGCGGGCGACGAAACTCCGCACGTTCAGTCCCAACCGGGCGGGACTCCGCCTGAACCCATCAACACCTTGCGCACGCGGCAGCATCCGGGATTAATTCTGTTCACGTCCGGCTCAACCGGCGCACCCAAGGGCATTGTCCACGACCTTGACCAGTTGCTGGAGAAATTTGAGCCGCGCCGCAAGGACTTTTCGACGATTGCCTTTCTGCTGTTCGACCACATCGGCGGGCTGGACACGATGTTTTACAGCCTTTCCAACCTCAGCCAACTCATCGCCGTGCGCAGTCGTTCGGTCGAAGACGTGTGCCGCGCCATTGAGTCGGGACGGGCTGAAGTGCTCCCGACTTCGCCGACGTTCCTGAATCTGCTGCTGCTGGCCGACGCGCATCGGCGTTTCGATTTGAGTTCGCTCCGCATCATCACCTATGGCGCGGAGGTGATGTCGCCGGAGTTGTTGAACAAGTGCGCCACGGCGTTTCCCAATGTCGAGTTCATCCAGAAATACGGGGCGACTGAATTCGGCGCGTTGCGGTCAAAATCTCGTGATCGTGGCTCGGTCTGGGTCAAACTTGGCGGCGAAGGCGTCGAAACCCGCGTGGTGGACGGCCAGTTGCAGCTTCGCACGCGCAGTGCCATGGTCGGCTACCTCAACGCGCCCAACCCGTTCACCGCGGATGGCTGGTTCAAAACCGGCGACCGGGTGGAGGTGGACGGTGAATGGTTGCGCATCCTGGGTCGCGAGTCCGACATGATCAACGTCGGCGGCGACAAGGTTTTTCCCGCCGAGGTTGAAGCGGTGATTCTGCAAATGGACGGCGTGCGCGAGGTTTCGGTGCGGGGCGAACGCAGCGCGATTCTGGGCCACCAGGTGGTGGCCACGGTTTCGTTGGCACAACCCGAACCGGTCAACGCATTTCGCGCCCGGCTGGTCCAGTTCTGCCGCGCGCGACTGGCCGAGTTCAAAATTCCGCAAAAAATCATCGTCGTGGACGGTCCTTTGCACGATGATCGGTTCAAAGTCGTCCGACGCGCAGCTTAAGTTTGCAAATGCCCGTATCCGAAAACATTTTCTTCGACGTGAAGTCCCTGGCGCACCTGGGGCGCAGTGCCATCGTCGGTCGGACGGTCCGCGTTCGGCGGCCGGAACTCGTGCGCATCGGCGAACACACGATTATTGATGACTTCATCTACATCTCCGGCGGTTTTGAGATTGGCCGTTTCGGGCACGTGGCACCCAACGTGAACCTCGTGGGCGCGCGCGGCGTCATCCGCGCAGGGGACTTTGTCGGCATCGCATGCGGATGCTGCGTTTACGCCACCAGTTCGGATTATCTGAACGCCTCCCTGGATCTGCCGAGTGTGCCCGAGGAATTTCACTTTGGCGGGACGGTCGAGGATGTGCGTCTGGGCGATCATGTGATTCTCGGTGCGCATACCGTCGTTTTGCCCGGTGTCGTCTTGCCCGAAGGCGTGGCCACCGCCGCGCACACTGTTTTGCGCAAGCAGGATTACCAGCCGTGGACGCTCTACGGCGGTTGGGAAGGTAAGCCGATTGCGCCGCGCCGGCACAAACGTCTGGACGAAGCCGTCGCCCGCGTCAAAGCCGCCCGCCCCTGAGTTTTGACCCGCATGACTTTCAACTTCACCACGGTGTCCGAGGAAGCCATCGCCAACGCGGTTGCCACGCTGCGTTCGGGTTTCTTGAGCGAGGGCAAGCAGGTCAAGCGTTTCGAGAATGAACTGTCCGCACAGTTAGGACTGATCCGACCAGTGGCGCTCAACAGCGGTACGACGGCGCTCCATCTGGCTTTGGTTCTCGCGGGCGTGCAAACCGGCGACGAAGTCATCATTCCACCGCAGACATTCATCGCCACGGGCATGGCGGTGCTCATGGCCGGGGCGACGCCCGTATTCGCGGACATTCAATACCAGACTGGCAATCTTGATCCGGCGTCGTTCGAGAAAAAAATCACCGCCAGAACCAGGGCGGTCATCCCGGTCCATTGGGCGGGTTATCCCTGTGACATGGAGGAGATCAATCAAATCGCCGCCCGGCACAAGCTGGCGGTGATTGAGGATGCCGCCCACGCGCTGGGCGCGACCTATCACGGCAAACCCGTCGGTGCGATTTCGCGGTTCACGGCGTTTTCTTTTCAGGCGATCAAACATCTGACCACCGGCGACGGCGGTGCCTTGTGTTGCCTGAACGCGGAGGACGAGAAGCGCGCACGGGTCCGGCGCTGGTTCGGGATTGACCGCGACAATAGTCCAGCGTCGTTTCTCGGCGAGCGCCAATACGACGCGGATGCGGTGGGTTACAAATATCACCTGAACGATCTCGGCGCCGCCATCGGTCTGGGCAATCTAATCTTGTTCCCCAAGGCGCTGGCGCGATTGCGGGAAATTGCGCGCCGTTATCGTGAGGCTTTTGCCGGCT
This sequence comes from uncultured Bifidobacteriaceae bacterium, assembly GCA_964458575.1. Taxonomy (GTDB): domain Bacteria; phylum Verrucomicrobiota; class Verrucomicrobiia; order Limisphaerales; family JADLHS01; genus CAYWMD01. The sequence continues at coordinate 62,083 of CAYWMD010000013.1, forward strand.
TGCCGGGCATCACGCTTTTGGAGAACCGGCCTGACCGTGAATCCGCCTGCTGGCTCTTCACGCTGCTGGCCGACCGGCGCGATGACTTTCTTCGCGCGCTCCAAAGCCGCGGCGTGCCCGCGTCGGTCTTTCACCAACGAATTGACCGCAACTCCGTTTTCGGCGGCACGCGCACAGACCTGCCGAACATGGACCGGTTCAACGAACATCAAGCCAGTGTGCCGTTGCACGCCGGCTTGACCGACGACGAAGCGCAAACCGCCATCGCGGCGGTCCAGGCGGGCTGGTAATTCTCGAACACAACAAAACAAACATGAAAATACTCATCACCGGCAGCGAAGGTTCGCTGGCACAAATGGTCATCCCACCGCTGCTCGCCGAAGGGCACACGCTGGTGGGCGTGGACAACTTCGCCCGCTATGGCCACGTCAAACGCGACCGCCCCTACGAATTTCACACCGGCGACCTTTGCGACACCGCGGTCGTGAAGCAGCTATACGCGAACCACCGGTTCGATTGCATCTACCACTTCGCGGCGCTCGTGTATGGCGTGGTGGGTTTTCACAAGAAACCGGCCGACATCATTGCCGACAACAACCTGATCACGATCAACCTGCTCAAATACGGCCACGACCGCGTGAAGCGATTTGTGTATCTGTCTTCTTCGATGGTTTACGAGACCTCGCGTTCGTGGCCGCATCGCGAGGAGGAAACCGACACGTTGCCGGTCATGCGCACCGCCTATGGCTTGTCCAAATACATCGGCGAACGCGTCGTGCAATCCTTCCAGCAGCAGTTCGGCATCGAATACGTGATCTGGCGGCCGTTCAACATCATCACGCCGTTTGAAAAGCCCGAGGAGGAGGGCTTCAGCCACGTGTTTAGCGACATGATCGAAAAAATCCTCGCCCGCAAACTTCAGCCCGTGCCGGTCCTGGGGGATGGCGAGCAAATCCGCTGTTTCACCAACATCAGCGACGTGGCGGATGTCATCGCGCGCTACAGCCTGCGTTCCGAAGCCACCAATCAGGCCATCAACATCGGCAACCCGGAACCAACAACGGTGAAGCAACTCGCTGCCAAGATCGTGGCCATCGGCGGGAAACTCGGGTTGCTGGATCCTTCGTACAAACTGAGCTTTGAACACCAGCCGGTTTATGCCGACGACGTGAAGAAGCGCATTCCCGATGTGAGCAAGATCAACAAGCTGTTTGGCTGGGAGGCGAAGACGCGCGTGGATGCGTCATTGGAACAGTGCATCCGTTTTCGCTTTAACCTGCCGCGTGCCTGATGAACGGCGATTGCCAACCGGAGTTGACCATCCTGCTCCCCGTGCGCAACGAGGAGATGAACTTGCGCGTCATGCTGCGCATCCTCCGGACGGTGCTGGAATTTCCCCACGAGATTCTGGTGATTCACGACACCCCGGATGACCGCAGCATCCCGGTGGTCCGTGAAGCGCAAGCCGCCTATCCTGGCCTGCGCGCGGTGCACAATACGCTGGGTCGCGGCGTCATCAATGCCGTGCGGGCGGGCGTGGCCGCCGCGCGGGGTGACACCGTTCTCATCTTGTGCGCGGATGACACCGGGCCGGTACTGGTGATCGAGGACATGCTGGCGTTGGCCCGCGCGGGTTGCGATTTTGTGAGTGTTACGCGCTACGCGCACGGCGGGCGGCGCTTGGGCGGCTCGATCATCGGTGGCGCGCTTTCCCGGACGGCCAACTGGCTGTTTCACCGGCTGGTGCGTTCGCCGTTCTCGGACGCCACGACCGGCGGCAAGTTGTTTCGGCGGACATTGTTCGAGAAGTTCAACCTGCAAAGCCGGCCCGTCGGCTGGGCGTTCGCTTTCGAGATGGCCATCAAAGCCCAGCACCTGGATCTAAAGCTGGGCGAAGTGCCGCTGGTCAGCATTGACCGGCTCTTCGGCGGGCAATCCAGCTTCCGGCTCGGGCCGTGGCTGGTGGAATATCTCCGGTGGTTTTTCTGGGGGGTGCGCGCCGCCTGGAAATCGCCGCGCTCAAATCGCCCTGAGGTCAAAGTTCGGGTTCCGGTTTTCTATCAACCGCCGACCAAAACCGCCGCCGCCACACCTCATTGAAGGTCGGTGCGCCGGAACACGTAGAACCGCTTTTCGTCGTCGCTCATCGCCAGGTGGAATTCTTCCGCCGGCATCCATTCGGGTCGCGCCAGGCCATAGAACACCACGTAGTCCAGCTTCGGAAAGGGTGGGGCAAATTCATCGTAATAGCGGCGCGCGGCTGCCAGGTCGTCGACTATCCGGCCGTAGCCCCACAGTTGCAAAGCGTAGAGATATTCCGGCGGGTAGGATTCGGAGTGCAGCCCGCTGGCTTCCGGCGACGCGAAGAACAAGGCCGAACTGTTGGGAATGAACTTGCCCGCGCAGTATTGCTGAAAGCGAACCAACTCGGGGAGCAGATGCGGCTGTTTTTTCCACGCCAGGTAATGCAACGGGCCCGCGGCGATCAGCACCGCGCCCGCCGCGGTCCAGGCAATGCGCTGGAAAGTTCGCGAGCCTGTGGTTACCCGTGTCACGCGGTCCAGCAGCCACCGCGCGCCGTTGGCCGACACCACGGCGAGAAACGGCGTGATAATGAGCTGGTAATAATCGTGTGGTTGATTGATATGCGCGAATACCACGAGGTAAGTGGGCGGCACCAGGGCCAGCACCAGGAGCGCAATGGCGCGTTGGCGATCCTTCCGTTCCAGCCAGCCGGCCAGGAGGCCCAGTGGAAACAAAAGCACGCCCGTCACCCCAACCCACGTTTTCGGCCGGCGTATCACTTGTTCCAGGTAGAACTCGGGTCTCAGCAACTCGGCAAACCCGATGTGGGCCGAGAGTTTTGCACCGCGGAAGACCGGTGAAACGGAGTTCGCTTTGGCGACGTGCATGCTCCACAGCACAATACAGACGCCAGCGATGGCGAACACGATGCCAACGCGAATCCATTGCGCGTTTATGCGCAATCGGCGCGCCGCCACCTGCCACGCCACCAGGCAGACCACGGGCCAGAGGTAGAGCGTCTTGATGAGTGCCGTGAGTAGCGTTGCCACGGCAAAAACCGTGAAACGGACCGCATTGGTTCGCGGGCTGACCGGCGGTTGGTCGCGCACGTTTAGCAGTAACGCCAGTTGATGAAGAGCCAGCAATGCCAGAAACACACTGGTGGGATCAATCAGCACGGAGCGCTGGTAAACAACATTCAACGGCGCCAGCCAGTAAATCACCGCCGCCAGCGTCGCCGTCCTTCGATCCAGCAGGAGGGTCGTCGTCCGATACAACAACCACACCGTGCCGGCGCCGAAGAGAATGTTCCACAGGCGCACAATTTCCACGTGCGGGCCGAAGAGGCGATACAGCAGCGCCATGGCGGCCTGGAACAGCGGTAGTTCGAGGACGAATGTCGCCGGATACCCGGTGAAATTGGTTTTCGGGTAGAGCAGGTCAATGCCGTGGGTGTAAAAATTCTCGACGGTCCAGAGTGTCTGGCTTTGGCGGAACGAATGAGCGTCAAATGGCGGATACGACAGACCAATTAGTCGCAGCCACAACCCCACGGCCAGCGCGAGCCAAAATAGCGTGCGCCATGCCGCTGGCGACACGCTGCAAACGCGGACGCTTTGCTCCGCTTCCGGGGCCGGTGAAGTATCAGATTGCATCCCCGTCAGCCTAGGCAAACCGGCCGGCGCTTGTCAGCACATTTGGCGGAGCGCCGAGCGCCGACTCGGTTCGAACGGCATGGTTTGATTCTGCGTCTTATTTTCGGCCTTCGTGCAGTCGCCGGTAGATGTCCGAAAACTTCCGCGCCATCAACTGGGGTGAGAGGTAATCCCGTGTCTCGGCCAGCGTGGCCTTATCCACTTCCCCGCGCGAAAACTGCGGATGCCGGCACGCTTCGCGGATCGCCGCGACCAGTCCCTCCAGATCATCCGGTTGGCACAACAAACCGTTGCGCCCCGGGAATACGTAATCAGGAATGCCACCCACCTCCGTCCCCACCACCGGCACCCCCGCCACGACGGCTTCTTTCACGGCGTTCGGGCTGACATCGGCGCGTGTGGGACAGATCATCATCGTGGCGGTGCTCAATTCCTGCGCCACGTCGAGATGGGACAGTTGGTCCTTGAAAGTAACGCGCTGCCAGAGTTCCGGCGAGGTCGCGGCTTGGAGGGTTTGCAGGTAATCCGCCCTCGGCTTGCCCACGGCGATCAACTCGAAATTGATTTCGTTTCGCAAGCGATCCAGCGCGCGAACCAGCAAATCGCCGCCTTTGCGAAAATCGAACGCGCCGACAAAAATGAAGCGCACCGGCGAAGTTTGGGGCCGGCGCACGACCTGGTGAAAGGCGGGGTCGGGCGCGTGTTCCACCTGCTCGACCTGCAAACGGGGAAAGCGGTTTCGCAGATATTGCACCGAAAAACGCGCCTCGGTCGTCACGAGTCCGGTGCGGCGCGACGACAGCGTGTAATCTTCCAGCCGGCTGGCCAGGCGGGTGTGCCAATCATTCATCGTATTCTGGATGTACCAGGACAGCAGGCCCTGGACGGTCGCCACGTGCGGGTAGCCCAGCCGGTTGGCCACCAGCGCCGCTCCGCGCTCCATGCCCCAGGCGTGAACGACGTCGGGCTTGACCGTGCGCAACACACGCCGGATCAAAAACGTGTCCACCCAGAACAGCGACGGCGCGCGCAACCCGCCGGGAGTCTTGATCAGATGAAACGTGACGCCGTTGCGCTCGAAGGTGAAGTGGCGCTCAAAGTATTTACGCAACACGAGGATGTGCAGGCGCAGGTCGGAACGCATTTCCAGTTCAGTAAGCAACACGCGCTGCCATGAGGCCGGATGCTGGCGCGGCACCCGGGTCACCGCGTCAGGCATGTCAGGCAGCCACTCCACCGGAAAGTAGGAGAACCACGCGACCGTTAGAGGATGTTCAGCCATGACACGTGGCGAGGAAGCTAAATTGATCGTGTGGGAGAGCCAAGCAAAACCGGCTGGCTCAATTGCGCTTACGCTTGAGGCTGGTCGGCGTTTTATGTCTCCATCAGGCAAGTCAGGCGAGCCGCGATGACGAACCGCATCCGCTGCTTGAGGAGCAAAGCCGGGGAGACTTCGGTCTGATTCGCGGGCAGATGTCGCAGTGCGCGGACAAGCGCCGCAACGACGAGCGCGATGACCTTTCGCAGCTTGACCCCCTCGTCGCATTTCGTATCGTTTTTTCGTGTCGAATGAGACTCAGAGCGGAGATCGGTCGTCCGCTATGCATGCACCGGCGGGGAAGCGGCGCCCAACGCGGTTCTGGTTTGTCGTTCTGAGCCGACTCGTGCTGTTGGCGTTTTCGTGCCTCGTTGCGCTGGTCTTGGTCGAGCTGTTCATGCGCTGGCGCGAGCACCGTGCGACTCAAACCCTGTTGACGGACACCAGCAAGTTCGCAACGATTCCATCCGACATTCCGGGCCTTCTCTACACGTTGCGTCCGGGTGTAACCAATGAGCATGCCGCCTTCAACCGCCACGGCTTCAACATGGCGGAACGGCCGGCGCAAAAATCGCCAGGTCAATGGCGCATCATGATCGTGGGCGATTCAGTCACCCAAGGCGTCGGTGCGGACCAGCGCGATGACGCTTATCCGAATCGCTGCGAAAACATCCTGCGCGAGCGGCTTGGGCGCGAGAATCTCGAAGTGTGGAACTGCGGGACGGGCGGTCACAACGTGGACCAGGTTTTCATCATGATGTCGCGCGTTGTCACGAACTATTCGCCGGACGTGATGATTTATGGTTTTTGTTTCAACGACTACTGGGGACCGAGTCGTTTCCTGGGGGGGCAGGCGGCCCAGCCGGAAGGGGCGGGCGCCGTTGGCCGGCCCGGGCTGCTTGACCGCCTCAAACAATTGCGGACGCTCAGGGCGATAATCGGGGTGTATGAAGAGTATATCCGGCGGACCCGAGGGTATCGGCCGGTGTACGTGGACATGAAAATTTCCTATCCGTCATGGATCGCCATGAAGGACCGAATCCTCGAAATGCGCGATTTCTGCCGCGCGCACGGCTGGCCGTTCGCCGTTTCCATCGTCCCGATGGCACAGTTTGCTTACGTGGATGACGCGAAGAATCTCGCACTCCACGATTTACGCTCTTTCCTCACGACGAACGGGATATCATTCTGTGACGCGACACCGATCCTGCGCGCCCACGCGGCTGAACGACCGTTCATTCGGGAGCACGACCATCCCAATTCGCGGGGTTATCAACTGATCGCGGAAAACCTTGCCGGCTGGATCCTCACCAACCAGACTTTGTATCTGCCGCCACCTTGAGAAAGCCACACCATCCCGCGTGGCGGGGCGGACAAGCACAAAAATCCTGAGAGGACCGGCTGGGAGACTGCTTTCAGCCGCTTTATGAACTGGACACGTTTTGTCACGTCCGGCAACACTGGCGCGCGAGATTCATGAACGATTCCAACAGCGCATCGCGCCAGCGCATCACCGAACTGTATTTCGAAGCGGTCAAGGAATTCAATGATTCCCCCTTCGCCCGCGAAAATGAATATCGCGTCAATCCGCTGCCGGCGCACCATGTGACCGAGGCGATGCAGGTCGCGGCGCTGCTTCCCCCCGGTGGTACGGTGCTCGACGTGGGCACCGGTTACGGCCTGGTGCCCCGCATCTTGCAACGGCTCGGGTTTCGCGCCATTTCCACCGACTTTCCCACCACCGGCGGCAAAGGGCCTTTGCAGCGGCTCATTGACCTCGGCATGGAGGGACATTTCTTGCAGGTCGGCACCGAACCGCTGCCGCTGCCCGACGCGAGCGTGGACGTGGTCTTCGTCGGCAACGTGATCGAGCATCTGCCGCATTCGCCCCGCCCATTCATGGCGGACATGAAACGGGTGCTCAAGCCCGGCGGCCATCTGGTCATGGATACCAAGAATGCCGTGGACCTGAAAACCCGGTTGAAAATGTTGTTCGGCATCTCCAACTGGCCGCCGATCGAATCCATCTACGACCTCGATTTTAATCCGCATCACCACAAGGAATACACCCTGGCCGAGTTGAAAAAACTCCTCGGGCTGTCCGGCTTCAAGAACGTGCAGGGTTATTCCTTCGAAACCGTCTTTCACCGGTCGCTCAAAAAACTCGGCCGAATCCAGTCAATGGGCGCCCCGCGTTCGGAGTTGACGCAATTCGGTACCGGGTTCAACTGGCGGCATCCTTACGAATACGCCCGCCTGGTGGCTCTATTGGTCACAAAATTTTTCCCCAACCTGCGCGACAGCATTCTGGTGACCGGCCAGAAATGACGGTAGCGGCGGGCCGCTGGCCTGCTGGAGAGCCGTCGCGTCCCGCCCGGCGGAAAGGACCGCCCGCACACCCAAGGCCGCAGAACATTGTTTCACGGGGCGTCAGCAGTACGAGCAGTTTATCCGTGCGGCGGGACGCGCGCACTCTACGGCAGCCAGGATGGCCGCCGCTACCGGAGCCGACGTCAAGGTTTGGGCGACGACGCCAGGTTGCGCAACCGCCCGGTGTGCTGTGGATTGGCCTGAAACATCGGCCAGGGACTGTTCGCCAGCGGGACAGAATTCTCGATTGCCTCCAGGTACAAACCAAGCCCGGCGGCATACACAGTGCCCTTGGAACTTACCACCACCGAAGCCCAGCACGGTGCAAACAGCCAGTGGTTCCAAGCCCAGGCCCTGTCTCCGTCTGTCGCGGGCACGGTCATGACATGCCCGTCCCCCCCGGTGAACACGACCCAATCGTTGGCCAGCACCGCAGCGGCCGACTCGGCGAGATGGCCGGGCAGCGGATTCCAGAAATTTCGGACCCACTTGAATTTGCCGGCGGCGCTCACGGCGCAGTGATTGGTGTTCACGGACACGAAGATTGTCGCGTCAACGCCCAGCACCGGCGACGAAGCGGACACGCCGCCCGTGTGCAATTCCCATCGGCGCGAGCCGTCGCGATTCAACGCGTGCAGCTTTCCGTCCGCCGAGGTGAAATACACGACGCCCTCTTCGTTGAGGGCCGGCGAGGAGAGGATCGCCCCGCCCGTGGCGTATTCCCAGCTTTTCGAGCCGTCCGGGTTGAGCGCGTAAAATTTTTTGTCGTGTGATCCAAAGTAAATCACCCCGTCGTTGTCAATCGCCGCGGAGGCAACAATCGGCCCGCCGGTTGGGAACGACCAACGCTTCGAGCCATCGGGGTTGACCGCATAAAACTGTTTGTCCCACGAGCCGAAATAAACTGTGCCATCGGCGGCGATGGCCGCGGTGGCATCCACCCAGCCACCCGTTGGAAACGCCCATTTGCGCTTGCCACTTTTGTCCACCGCGTAAAGCTTTCGGTCGCGGCAACCGATGTAGATGGTTTCATCCGCGCCCACCGACGGGGAGGAAGCCATCTCGAAGCCGGTCTTGAATGACCAACGTTTCGAGCCGTCCGAATTGAAGGCGAGCAAATTTCCGGGCAGAGTTCCGATGTAAATCACGCCGTCGTGTCCGAGCGCCGGTGACGAGCGTCCGCCGCCGTTGATCCACGCCTGCCACAGGTTGGTGGCATGGTAAGAGACTCCCTGGCCGAGGGAACTCGGGCCGGTCAACATCAGCAACACCAGCAATGTCAGCCAGAAATTCAAACGGCGGGAGATTACCGGCCATGCCGGAGCGGGGCAAACCGGAAGTGCTGATTGGCTTGCCAATCCGGCAATCGGGTTTCTACTCTGCGCGGGTGATTTTGTCATCGGGAACCAAGCTTGTCGCCGCGATAGCCGCCGCGGGTTGAAACAGCGGTCGCCACTCCTGTCGCTCCCACCTGTGAAAATCGCGCACTGCCTCGAATACCCCATCGCCCAGCACGGCGGCACGGAAGTGCTCGTGCGCGAACTGGTCCATGGTTTGAGCGCTCGTCATCAAATCGTGCTGGTGTCGGCGGACGACGCCGAGTCGTTCGCACGGTCGTCCGTCGCGGGCAAGGTGGTCCAGCACCTTCCGTGGCAACCGGAACTCACAGCACCGGCGCGGGGACGCGAACTCGCCGCCCGGCTTCAGGCGGCCCAGCCCGACCTGGTGCATTTCCACTTCGGTGGCAACTACGCCTGGGGCAATCGGCGGTTCAATCGCTGTCCAGTCATTCCTGTGCAGCGCGCGGGCTTGCGGGTGTTGTCCACCAATCACGGCGCGTTTTCCATCTTTGAAGGCTACTGCTGGGACCGCCGGCCCTTTGGGGTCAAGCTTGCCCTGTTGCCGCAGGCGTGGTTGAGCAAGGTGCATGTGCTCCGTTCCTTGTCCGTGGAAGTCGCGGTTTCCCAACACGACTACCACGCCTTGCGCCGCTGGTATCCACCCCGGGGAAAGTTTCGGTGGATTTACCACTCACGGATTCAGGAGAGCGCTCCCCCGCCACCGAACCCCAACCGCCGCAAAGTCATCGTATGCGCCGGCACCATCGGCGCCCGCAAAGGCCAGATCTTTCTGGTCGAGGCGTTCTGTCGAATCGCTTCGCGTTTTCCCGACTGGCAGCTCCTGATCATCGGTCGTGACGGCGACCCGGGTGTCAGCGGTCCGATTCGCGAACTCATCGCGCGTCATCGGCTGGAGCAGCAGATCCAGATGCCCGGACCGTGCACGGATGAGACGTTGCGCGATCACTTCAAACAGTCGGCCATCTTCGCCATGCCATCGCTGTATGAAGGGCTGGGTTTGTCGTTGCAGGAGGCGCAGTTTTACGGCTGCGCCTGCGTGGGCACGCGCTGTGGCGGTGTCGAAGATTTGATCCAGGACGGCGACAACGGCCTGCTTGTCCCTGCCGGAGCAGTTGCGCCACTGGCCACCGCATTGGAGAAACTCATGGGCGATGCGGTGTTGCGCGAGCGATTCAGCGTGCGCGCGCCCCAGTCCGTGCTGGAAAAAAACATGACGGCTGCCAGAATGGTCGCCGCCTATGAACGACTTTACGGGGAACTATTGAACCCGAACGCATGAGCCAGGCCCGCGAACTTGCCCGCCGCCATCTGCCACCCGCGGTGCGCCGACCGCTCGGCGCGGCCTGCGGTTTGTTTTACGCCACGGTCATCCGGTGGCTCATGGGCGCCCTTTTCGACCTGCGGGGCGGCCGCTTCCGGGCCGACGGCTGCGAGTTTGCGATTCCGAAGGACATCACCTCGCGCGCCTACCGTTCGTGTTTTCTGAATGGCTCCTACGAAGCCGAGGAACGGGAACTGATCCGCGATTTCCTGCGCCCGACCGACAGCGTGTTGGAGTTCGGCGCATGCCTCGGGATTGTTTCGTGCGTGACCAACAAAATCCTGGCCAACAAGTCGCGGCATGTGGTCGTGGAAGGAAATCCCTTTTGCATTCCGACATTACATCGCAACCGGGAAATCAACCGCGCTGGTTTCCTCGTCGAAAACTGCGCGGTGAGCAATGAGCGCGAGGTCATTTTTTACCTGCATCCAATCTATGTCGTCGGCGGCACGACGCAGCGCAAGACCGATCTTCCCGTCCGCGTGCCCGCGCGCTCGCTCGCGGAACTGGACGCGCGCCATGGTCCGTTCACGACGCTGATCATGGACATCGAAGGGCTGGAACTCGAAATTTTTTCCGCGTCACGCGAACAACTGGGCCGCTACCGCTTGGTGATTGCCGAATTGCACCCTTGGGCCATCGGCGATGAGGGCGTGGAAAAGTGCCGCGAGATTCTTCGCGCGGCGGGCCTGCACTTTAAGCAACGCGTCGGCATCACCGAGGCGTGGCAACGTTCATGAATTCCACTGAGAATGATCGCCCGGCGACGGGCATAGCAGCCGCGACGCCCGCCCGATTCGTCGTAGCGGTACCATTTCGCACCAATTATTACAACGCCTACGCCCGGGTGCTGGCCGAGGCGGGGCTGCTGCGGTATTACGCGCTGGGAACGCGGCGGGGCGCGGAAGGTGTGCCTGCCAGCCAAACTCGGCTGAATCCTTGGATCGGTCTCTGGGCTTACATGGCCGCCCGGGCGTTCTCCGTATTCGCGGCGGAGTCGTTTCGCTTCCGTCTCCTCCCATGGTTCGACCGCTGGGTGCGAAAACAACTCCACCCTGGGGACCACATCCTATCCAGCTACGGTTACGCCAATGCCAGCTTTTGCTGGGTGCGCCGGCACGGGGGCAGAACTTTCGTTGAAGCCGGTAATTCGCACATCGAAAACTTCTGGGCCGTGCTCACCGAGGAACATCACCGCTGGAATTGTTCTCAGCCGCCGGTGGCGCGCCACTGGTACGAGCGTTCTCGAATAATGCTGCGACAAACGGACTATGTTCTTTCACCCAGTGCTTATGTGACCCAATCATTTCTGGAGCGTGGTTTTCAGCCCGCGCAGATCCTTTACCGGCCTTTTCCGGTGGACCTATCGGTTTTCCATCCCGCGGTCACGGCCCGACCCAAGGATCGGCCACTAACCCTTATAAACACGGGCAACCTGTCCCTGCGCAAAGGCACGCCGTATCTGCTGGAGGCGTTTCGTCTGGTGCGCCGCCATCACCCGGATGTGCGTCTGTTGCTTACCCAAAGCATTCGCGACGATGTGAAGCCGGTTCTGTCCCGTTATGCCGATTTGCCCATCGAATGGTCGCCGGGCCTGCCGCATGCGCAACTGGCGGAGCGACTGCGCGGGGCAGACGTGTTTGTTTTGCCATCGTTGGAAGAGGGTCTGGTTCGGACCGCGTGCGAGGCGATGGCTTGCGGGTTGCAGGTGGTGCTCACACCGCACTCCGGCGCCAATGATTTCGTCACCGCCGGCGTCAACGGCGAAATTGTTCCCATTCGCGACGCGCCGGCGACGGCGGAAGCGATCTTGAAATGTTGGGAACGCGTGCGCGCTGGCCAGCGTCCCGATCTTGGCGGATTGCGCGAGCGGCTTTCGTTTGAAACTTTTGCCGCCGAGTTCATCGCGCAGTTGAGGGACAGGGGTTTGATTTGAGGTCATAAAATCATCCAGCTATTCTCCGCGCGTGAATCCGAACAGTTTCTACGATCAATACTGGGCCGGGGGCAAGCATGTCAGCCCGGAGTGGCGTGAGACCCGATTCCGCCAGGTCTTCGGGCCTCTGGTCGGCAGGGAGCGGGTGCTGGATTACGGCTGCGGCTTGGGCCACGCCTATCAAAAGCTACTGGCAGGTGCAGTGAAACGTTACGCGGGTGCGGATGTAAGTTCACTGGCACTGGAGGACGCGCGCGGCAAAGGTTTTGATGCTTACAAAATTGATACCGACAAGAGCACCATCGAAGTCGCGGACAACTCGTTCGATGGTGTCACCTGCGTCGAAGTGCTGGAGCATCTGTTCGATCCGCTGCGGGCGGCGCGCGAATTGCACCGCGTGCTCAAGCCCGGCGGCGTGGCGGTGGTCACCGTGCCGAACTTCGGTTACCACGCGTGGCGCCTGCTGGCGTTGCTGCGGGCGCAGGTGCCGTCGGAGCCTGAAAACCCCAAGTCCAACCGCCACAACGGCGTTCATATCCGGTTTTTCAGCAAGCTCATGTTGAAGCGCCTGCTGCGGGACGCCGGTTTCGTGGATATCCGCATCGGTCGCTTCGACGACGGTTCGGTATGGGACGTTTTCAAGGCGGCGGGACACTTTGGCTATATCAGCGGGTTTGCGCGGGATCATTTTCCATCTTTTCTGCACCTGCATTTCCTGGAGGACCTTTGGCCCAACGTTTTCGCCATGCGACTGCGAGGAGTGGCCCGCAAGCCGGGGCTGGCCGGACCATGACCGGGCGTTACCGGATGTTGGATCCGACGGGGCCAGCACCTTCACCCAGCGGCCGGTAAATCTGTTCACCCCGGGCGCGGCCGGGCGCGCCATTTCATCAACAGCGCCGTGGTCTCGGCGCGGATGTTCGGCGGGAGGCCGATGCGCCAAAAGCAGAACGTGCCGATCATTGCGAACAACCCGGCGTTCAACGCCAACGCCACGAAGGGCGAAAGAAGCCGGGTGGTGGACCAAGCGACGACTGCGACGACCAACAACACCACAAACAATTGCGCCGGGCGCTTCAACCACCCCCAAAGCACTTCACTCACCGATACGTTCAGGTAGCCGATTGTGCGGCGCAAACCGTACCATCCGCTGCACAGCAAATTGGTCGCGATCCCGCTGACGATGATGCCGGCCAGTCCGAGACCTGGAGTCAACAGAAAGCTCGCGGCGAGAAACAACAATCCTTCGATGAAATAGACGAATTTCATGGAACGGATTTGCTTGGTCAGTCCGGCGAGTCCGATGTGGCAGCGCGTGGTCACGGCTACGATCACAAACAGCGCCATAAGCAGGTCATTGCAGACGTCCCAAGAAAATCTTCCGCTCATCCAGATCTGGACGAAGCTGTGATTGCACACGGCAACCGCCAGACAAAGTGTCACGGATATGGAACCCGTCAGCAGGGTTACGTCCCGGAACCTCGCGTGCAGTCGTTCCCGTTCCCCGCGCACCATCATTTCGGCGAACGCCGCCGAGGAGTAATCGAAGATGCGCGCGATGAGCTGCTGCGTCAGCGTGAACGTCTTGGTCATCGTGGTCCATCCCGCCACCGCTGTCAGCCCCAACGTCCAGGTGATCATCGGCACCTGACTGATGCCTATGAGCACCTGGCCGAGGGACAACAGGAAAACATCGTTGGCATAGGAAAAGATGCCACGAAACGTTTGCCAGTCAGCCCGCCCCCAGCGGCCTGACTTCGGCAACAACCTCGTGCGCCAGGCCACGACGAGGTAGCAGACGTTGACAAAAACCAGGTTCGCGGCCGAAGCCACGAGCAGGCTATACAGACCCAGGTTTCCCTCCAACCCGACCCACATCGTCAACAGCGCGACCGCGAAGCCACCGATCTGCGCGTAGTTGCCCGCATCGTACCGTTGATGCGCCTGCAAAACGAAATTGAAAATTCGCCCCCCAAAGGCGAGTCCTAGGAGCGCGCATTGACCGGCCATCAGCCAGCGACAGGTGATCCACAGTTGTTCCGGCACATTTCTCAAGATTTGTGGTAACCAGAAACTGAGGACACCGCCCACGATGGCCACCAGCAGTCCCTGCACCGCCAGCGCCAGAAATCCCGTTTTGACCACAGTGCCATACACGTCTGAATCCCGGTCATCCTTGTGGTCAATCAAAATCCGCGATACGGAACTGGACATGCCAAAATCTACGAGTAGTTGAAGCTGGCCGGCGATGGCGGTGATTCCGGCCCACAAACCAAATTCCTCCGCACTCAGGTAAGCCAGTGCCAGCGGCAACGTCGCCAGCGTGTAGAAGATGTTTACTCCGATCAGCAGGTAACCAGAGGCCAGCGAATGGGCGAATTTCTTGAACCGCGACATGGAGTTCTTACATCACTTCCCGGAGGCCAGACTGCCATTGGTCCGTCTCGCGGAATGGGACAGGCGATGCCATGCCGCCATTCAAAGAAAGACCCGGTGACCAGACGATTGTCATAACGGGCGCATCTTGACGATCCGGAGTCGGGGCTTCGAGTTTTTTATGCGCAACCGTTCGCCGCGGTGGACGCCAAGCGAATTTATCAACGCATGGCCGCCTCGTAGAGTTTCACGAAATCTTCCCCGGTGGCCGGGCGCGGATTGAATGCGGCCGTCCATTGTTGCGCCGCTTCCTTTGCCAGCTTTGGAATCGCCGCCGGCGGCACGCTGCACGCTGAAAGCGACCGCGGCAGTTCGGCCAGGTCGAGCATCGCCGCGATCTGCTCCGCCAGCGCTGCCACGCGGCTTTTGCCCGCTGCCCTGCTGCTCGCGGCATCGGCCAGCGCTTCATAAGCCGCCTGGGCCGCCGGGTCGCCAGCATTGAAGCGCACCACGTGCGGCAACATCAACCCCACCGCGTGACCGTGAACGATTTCAAAATGCGCCGTAAGCGGATTCGCCGCCGCGTGGGCCGCCCCCAGCATGGACTGCTCGATCGCTGCGCCCGCCAGCGCCGCGCCAAGTTGCATTTGCGTGCGCGCTGCCAGATTGTCCGGCTGGACGTAGATTTCAGGAAAAGCGGCAGCGCATAGCTTGAATGCCTCGCGTGATAGTCGTTGCGACAATTCATTTCGTTTCGTCGTCACGGCCGATTCCACGGCGTGGGCGATGGCGTCAATCCCCGTGCAGGCGGCGACGCGCGGTGGTTGCGAAAGTGTGAGCACCGGATCGAGGATGGCGATGCGCGCGGCGCACTTCGGGTCGAGGCACGCCATCTTCTGATGAGTAACTTCGTCGGCAATGAGCGCCGCGCTCTGCATTTCGCTGCCCGTGCCGGCGGTGGTGGGAATCGCGATGAAGGGCAGCATGGGCTTGGTTGCCTTGCCCACACCCCAGTAGTCTTGCATCCGCCCGCCGTTGGTCAGGATGAAATTACAACCCTTGGCGGTGTCCAACGAACTGCCGCCACCCAATCCAATAATGGCGTCAATGCCGGCCGCTTGCGCTACCGCGACGCAGTCGGCAACGCACCGGGTGGTTGGGTTTTCCTTTGCCTTGTCGAAGAGAATCACTCCCAATCCGGCGGCTGCCAAGTTGCGCTGGATTCGGCCCGCATGGCCCGCCGCAACGATGCCGGCGTCCGTCACCAGCAACACTTTCTTCGCGCCCAGTTCACGGGTGAGCGCGCCGGTCTGCTCGACGGTATTGACACCCTGCACCACGCGCGTGCGCGATTGAAATTCAAAAGCGCGCAGCCTTTCGGGCGTCAGTTCGTTGGCGGCGTTTTGCATCGCGGTTGGACACCAGCCTAGCGGATTTCATTCAACGCGGGCAAGTGAAGTGCCGAGACAAAAAGTTGAAAATGATTGAGCGTCAGTCGCCGCTCAATTGCGCCGGCGCCAATCGCGGAGCGAGCAGGTGAACACATCCCAGCGCCGCGAGATAGGTTGTCCCGGCAAGGATGAACACGGGCAGATAACTGCCGGTCGCCTGCAAGATCGCCCCCACCAGCATCGCGATAAACATTCCGCCCACCGCGCCGGACATTCCGCCAATCCCCACCACCGAGCCCACTGCCTGGCGTGGAAACATGTCGGAGGCCAGCGTGAACAGATTGGCCGACCAGCCTTGATGCGCGGCGGCGGCAAGCGAAATCAACCCCACGGCCACCCACAAGTTTGACACCTTGGACGCAAACATCACCGGCACCACGCAGGCGGCGCAAACGAGCATGGCCATTTTGCGGGCGCGATTGTGCGTCCAGCCCAGCTTGAGGAATCGCCCGGAAAGCCATCCGCCGCCGATGCTGCCCACGTCCGCCACCAGGTAGATTACCACCAGCGGCAGGCCGATGGACTTCAAATCCAGTCCGTGATTGCGATGCAGGAAATCCGGAATCCAAAACAGATACAGCCACCAGATCGGATCGGTCATGAACTTGCCCAACGCAAAGGCCCACGTCTGCCGATGCGGCAGGAGTTTCCGCCAGGGAATCGTGATCGTCGGTTCGGGCGGGTCGCTGCGGATGTAGGCCAGTTCGGCGGGCTTGAGCCGCGGATGCTTTTCCGGCTCGCGATAAACCATCCACCAGCACGCCAGCCACGCGAAGCCGAGCGCACCGGTGAGGATGAACGCCCAGGGCCAACCCCATCGCAGCGTGATCCACGGCACCACCAGCGGCGTGACGAGCGCGCCGACGTTGGTTCCCGCGTTGAAAATGCCCGTGGCCAGCGCGCGTTCCTTGCGCGGAAACCATTCCGCCACCGCTTTGATCGAGGCGGGAAACGCGCCGGATTCCCCGAGGCCCAGGGCGAACCGTGCCACTGCCAGGCCGGCCGCCGCGCCGGTCAACGTGATGAGCGCGAAACCCGTGGTCGCGTCCAGGTTCAACACGGGCAATCGCCATTCCCGCGCCTGGGCCGCGAGTCCGTGCGCCATTGCCGCGATGCTCCAGAGCAGCACGGAAAGCGCGAAGCCGCGGCGCACGCCCAGAATATCCAGAAGCCTGCCGGCGAAGATGAACCCCAGCGCGTAGGCGAGTTGAAAGCAGAACACGATGGAGGAATAGATACGTTCGTCGGACCAGCCGAACGTCTCCACCAGGGTGGGTTTAAGAATGCCGATGACCTGGCGATCCACGTAGTTGATCACCGCCGCGCCGAGCAGCAGCGCGCAAATCACCCAGCGAAACCAGCCGGGGTGCGGGCGGGCTTCGCGGTTGGATGGATCAGGTTTGCCGGCCATTCTGCTTCGGTTGCGCGCCAAGCTGTACGAATCCCGGCCGGTCGGCAAAATAAATTAAAAAAGAAAGTTGACAGCTTTCGGCAACTGTCATAGTGTCCTATGACAGATAACGGATATGATGTTTCAGGTGGATTTCAAGACGGGCAAGCCGGTTTACCTCCAACTGGTGGACCAGGTCCGTTACGCCGCGGCTTCCGGGGCAATCCGGGCCGGCGAACCGCTGCCGTCCATCCGCCCGCTGGCGGAGGAGTTGCGGGTAAATCGCAATACCATTGCCAAGGCTTACGCGGAATTGGAGAGCCAGGGTGTCATTGAAACGATTCCGGGCAAGGGTTGTTTCCTCAAAGACGGCAACACGCCATTCACCAAGCCGGTGCGGCAGAAGATCCTGCTCAAGGAAATTGATGAGGCAGTGGTCGCCGCGCACCATTTGCAGGTGGACCGCGCGGACTTCCTAGATTTGGTGAAGGAGCGGTTGGATTACTTTGAGCGCAAAGCGGAAAAGGAGAAACCATGAATTTCGGACTCACAGAACAAAGCCCGGCTGTTATGAAATCGCGCCGTTCTCCCTCACCCCGGCCCTCTCCCGCTGGGACAGGGGGAATCTTCCGCCGGCCCACGCGAGGTTGTGCGACGGAGAAAAGTTCAGCGACGTTCCGGACCGGGAGGACAACCAATTGCTGTTCCCTCTCCCAGCGGGAGAGGGCCGGGGTGAGGGAGAAATTTCAGAATCTCCTAAATCCATTTGATTTTTCATCGCCATTGGAGGTGACACCATGAACGAGAACCCTGTCATCGAAATCAAGAATCTCACGCGCCGCTACGGGAAGCTGGACGCGGTGAACAACCTCAACCTCACGGTCAAGCCAGGCCGCTGCTACGGTTTCTTCGGCCGCAACGGCGCGGGGAAGACCACCACGATCAAGTGCCTGCTCAACTTGCTCCGCCCCACCAGCGGCAGCGTGCGCGTGTTCGGGTTCGACCCGCAGCAGGACGAGGTCGCCGTGAAATCGCGGCTCGCCTATGTGCCGGACGCGGTGGCGTTTTATCCGTGGATGACCGTGCGCGACACGCTGAATTACCTTGCGTCGTTTCGCACACATTGGAATCGCGACATCGAAAGCGATCTGCTGGCCCGCTTCGGACTGAACGAAACCCAAAAAGCCAGCGATCTCTCGAAGGGCCAGAAAACGCAACTCGCCCTCATCAGCGCGATTTGTCCCGAACCGGAACTTCTCGTGCTTGACGAGCCGACCTCGGGCCTCGATCCCATCGTGCGTCGCGAATTCATCGAAACCGTCATCGGCGCGTATCAATCCGGCGATGCCGCGAAGCGCACCGTGTTCGTCTCCACTCATCTCATCTCCGAGTTCGAGGGCTTGATTGACGAGTTCACGATTATCGAGGAAGGCCGTGAATTACTGACAATGGCCGCCGACACTGCGCGCGACCGTTTCCGCAAAATCCGCGCGCGCTTTGCGCAACCGCCGGCAAAACCCAGCCTGCCCGGCGCTTTAAGTTTCAAACTCACCGGACGTGAACTGGAAATCCTTGCTAATGGCAACGGCGATGAACTGATTGCCGAACTCCAAAGCTTGAAGCCGGAAGAGCTCCATACCGAATCGCTTTCGCTCGAGGAGATTTTTGTCGCGTCTCGAAATTTGACCGCGAAGCAGCCATGAGCGCATTGGTGCGAAAGGAAATCCGATTGTTGCTGCCGAGTTTCGGCATGGCCCTGCTGCTGACGTTCTCATTGTGGTTGGTGCCGACCGTCTCAAGCCCTGAGCCCAATCTTCGGATACTGTTGACCGTATTTCCATTTCTGTTATGTCCGGCCATGTTGGTGATGACGGCGCTGGATTCCTTCGGGCGCGAAATCAGTTCGGGCACTTTTGCAAATCTGCTCGCGCAACCCGTGGCACGTGGGCGCATCTGGTGGACCAAGGTCGTTTTGTTGGCCGGTGCGCTCGGAATTGTTTCCGCCGCGTGGTGGTTGTCGTTCCTCCTGCACATGCCCTTCAATTTCACGGAGCAGGATGTTCGCGAAATGGCAGTGGTAACACCGCTTTTTGTGTTGGCGGTATTTACGGGCGGTTTATGGACGGTGCTCTTGTTTCGCCAGGTGGCGGCGGCGTTTTGGTTTACGGTGCTGGCTCCGTTCACATTGCTGGTGGCAGTTAACTATCTGACGGAAAAGAATCCGAACAAGACGGAACCGGTGCTGGTCGCGACTTTTTGCATCTACGCCTTGATCGGGATCATTTTGTCGTGGCGGCTGTTTTCGCGGGCACAGGATGTTCAATGGACAGGCGGCACGATTTCAGTTCCGAACGTGCGCGGTCTTGGGAGTGTCTTCTCGAGCCGCAGGCAACCAGGGCGGCAAGCTCCAATCCTCGCCTTGCTGGCCAAGGAATTTCAACTGCACCAGTCCTTGTTTGTGATCGCCGCTGTGTTGGCGCTTACGCACCTCGGAGTGATTGCGATGCGAAAGCTGGGTGGCGGCTTTAAAGATTCCCCGGCCCTGGAAATGTTGACGCTGGGATTTTGGGCCATCTGGATGGTGATGCCGTTGTTGATCGGGTGCACGGCAGTGGCGGAGGAGCGCAAGCTAGGAACGTTGGAATCGCAACTCTGCCTGCCCGTGAGCCGGCGAAAGCAGATCCTCGTCAAGTTCGCCGTCGCCTCTGCGCTGGCGGTATTTTTTGGTGTCGCTGTGCCTCTGCTGTTTGAAGGCCGGCGCATCCTTCCAGACTTGCATGCAAAGTTTGAAACCGGAACGCTGGAGTCTCTTGCCAGGCTGCCGCAAGGCCGCATCGCTGTGATCTTCCCCAACGCGATCACCGCGCTCAATCCCTTGCTGCCGCTGCTGCCCATGCTGCTGTTCGCCATCAGCTTTGTTCTGATTTCGTTCTACGCCTCGACAATGGTGCGCAATACTCTCCAATCACTCGCCCCGGCTGTGCTGGGGATTGTTTTGACGTGGATGCTGGTGATTACCGGAATTTCAATCGGACGCACCTTCCACCTTTGGCAGGGTTGGATCGTTTATCTCATCGGAATTCCGGTTATGATGCTGGTGCTGGCCTGGCTCGCGTATTGGAACTTCAAGCACGTGATGGTCGGTTGGCCTGTTTGGCGACGAAACGGGTTTGTCTGCTTGGGATCACTCGCGTGTGTTGTTGTTCTCACAAATCTCATTTATAACCGGGCATGGGAGCGGTTAACACCCATTGAGCCGGCACACGGGAACGCCCGGTTGCGAATGGACGAAGAGGTGGCGCTCCAAGCCGATGGCTCCAATTTAATTGCGAAGCTTCACGGCGGGAAGGTGTGGACCGACCGGTTTTGGGAAGCATTTCCAAACCTGGCGGCATTGATCACCGGCAAACAGCAGACGCTCAACCTTTTTCCGGGCGGCAGAAAATTGGAAGGAACAAACTGGGCGAAAGTGACGTTTTGCAACAGCGAGGTGGCTGCAATTCAAAACGACGGAAGTCTGTGGGTTTCAGCACAGCGCGAAAATCCCAGCAAATACTGGCAGCAGCGGAGTGAAACCAATTCAGAAGTCATCAAACTGGTGAGAGTTGGGAATGCAAATGATTGGAAGGACCTGGCGGGACGTTCCCGGCTCTGCTTTTTGATCAAAACAAACGGAACGCTCTGGCAGTTGGGTGAGACGAACGCCACGGCGCTGCGCGAGTCTGAACCACGACAATTGGGATCGGAAGCGGATTGGGCGGAATTCTCTCAGCCCGACGAGTGGAAAGTAATTCTGCGTAAAACCAACGGGCAGGCCTGGGCTTTTAGCGGTCATCAAGTGTGGAACAAAGTCGAACATATCCGATTTGATGACGCGGTTGCCTTCATGCGCGAACCGCCATATGACGGGCTGGACTGGCGCGGATTGGCCTGGATGTGGGGCGTCCCGAGGTTTGGCGCATTCCAGGTGGGCGTTCGCAAAGACGGCACATTCCGGGTCTGCGGCAAACGGCAACTTCCAGCCGGGCAAAAATATGGTGCTACGGAATTCGTGCGGTGCGATGTTCAACTGGGCAGCCGCTCCAACTGGCGCGCACTCGCCAGCATCGGACAAGGAAGTGTTGTAACGCTCGACGACGGCGGATCGCTGTGGCGATGGGATTTTTCCGCTGATCCAATTGCGAATCCAAACTCAGCAAAGGCCCGCCGCCTCGGCACCCATTCAGATTGGGTCGCAATGACGGGTTACTTCAACGGCATCGTAACCCTTGCCGCCGATGGCAACCTGTGGCGATGGCGCTTTGAAACCTTCTACCGTTCACCATCCGAGTTCTTTGTCCCACCGCTTCTGACCGTGTCGCGAAGGCCGGAGGCGATTGGAAATGTTCTCGGAACAGGAGAATGAATCTGCTGATTGTTACCAGCCGTTCTCAATGCTGCGGCGCTGCCAGAGGAACTCGAACATGTTGCCCTCGTGCGGTTGATCCCACGAAATCTTCATCGTCGAAACCGGGCCGACGTTCAATCGTTCGATGTGCGGGAACGCCATGAGTTGCTCGATGAACGCGGGGTCTTTCGTGATGGCCGTGCAAGCGAGCGTGTAGCCGATTTGTTTGAGCATTTCGTGTTGCGGCACTTGAACGACACTGGCGTAGGGGCACAGGAACTCCCGGTTCGCCAGCGGATGCTGGAATGAATCGCACAGCACAATCGTCGGGCGGATGAACACGCCGCCGTCGAAGGTGACTTTCCGAAACGAACCCCTCTCCCGACCTTTGGCCACCCTCTCCCCATCGGATGGGGAGAGGGACGGGGTGATGGGTGTCCGGTATTTCGCCGTCAAGTCCGTTGCGCCGGGAGTTTTCAAACCCTCCTCGATCTGCGCGTCAATGAAGTCCGCCATCTTCGGATTTGCAAAGCCGGAAAGCCGCGCGTTCGGATCGTCCAGCTTCGTCGGCTGAATCGGTCCGAGCTTTTGCGCCAGCGCCTCGGCGATCTCCGCGCCGTATTTCGGCACGACGATGGCGCTGGCGTTGATGCATGAGCGCCCGCCGTTGTCCGAGATGCTCGCCACCATCACATCCACGTAATCACGCCAGTTTTCGATGCAATCATCGCCAATCAGAATCTTGCTCCAACCCGGTCCGTGAATCTGGACGGCGGGATTGTTCGCATATTGCTGCGTGGTGGATTTGTCGCCGAAGATCAGCGCGCGACCGCACGTGTTGAGAATCGCAGCCGCCCCTTCGTGGTCCGTGGGATAAAAACCGAAGGCCTCCGCCGGCGCGCCCGCGGCGATGAACGCTTGAATCAAGCGATACGGCGTCCACGGTTCTTCCTTGCCAGGTTTGATGATGACCGGTGTCTTGAGCGCGATGCTCGGCAGCCAGAGCGAATTGACCGCCGGCGAATTGCTCGGCATCACCAACCCGAGCGCCTGCGTCGTCGGAAAATAACTCAGGCGCGTACCAAACTGTTCGCCGTTGCCGGAATCAAGGATCGAGAGATCGAGCCCGCGCGAAAGGCCGTTGAGCACCATCTGCATCTTGGTCAGCGCGAGGTGAATCTTCTCCAGGTTGCGCCGGACCATTACGTGTGGCAGCCCGCTCGTGCTGGAGAGCGTTTCGATGTATTGCTGCGGCGATTGCGTATGGCCCTTGTCGCCGAGCGGCAGCGTGCCATTAAGGAATTGCTCACCCGCCTTGGCGCAAATCTCGATGAGTTGCGCGACCGAAAACTTCTTCAACGCCGCCTGCGCCTCGCTGATCCGTGAAAGATCTTTGCGCACGATGCCGGCGTTGACCTGGCTGACGGTGGCTTTGACATCGCCGGTCCGGAAATCTTTCACTTCGACCTGGTCGAGACTTTCGTAAGGGCGTCCGCGTCGCAATGCGGGGATGTGCGGTAGGGGGCTCATTTCAAATCTGCCACTTCACCGGCACGGTGAGCTTCTTCCCGAACCGGTTATTGTAATGCAATTGCCGGTGGCGGACGCCGTATTCGTGGACCATTTTCGTGAGTTTCACGTCGTAACAACAATACTCAGCGATTTCCACGAGCTTGCCCTCTTTGAACCACCGGATGGCCTGCATCCCTTCGGCGGTTTTTTCCACGCCGAATGTCGCAGTGGCGATGGCGTCGAGCGAGAGACGATGTTGGAGGGTGTCCGCCAGATCCACCATCATGTCCAGCGTGGGAAGCTGGCGCAGGTCGAACGTCGTGTAACCGTGCAGCACTTCGTAGTCGAAGCGCAGGATATTGAAACCCACCACGAGATCGGCGCGTTGCAAATCCGCGAGCAGATCGTTGACGTGTTTCTCCCCGTAAACCCGGTAATCGCCGCGCGCGGTGCTGAACGTCACCCCGAGGCTCATACCCATGCGGCTGATTTTGCTCCAGCCGCCCACTTCATCGGCGGACTTCTGCGTTTCCAGGTCGAAATAGACAATGTTCTTCGCCATGCGCGCTTTCGTTCTTAATCTTGCTCGTAATCTTAATCTTAATCCCGCGCCGGCTGAAAGGAGATTAAGATGAAGATTAAGATTAAGATTAAGATCAACGAGACAGGAATTGACCCGGCTGACTGCCGCGCTACGCTGCCCGCGTGCACACACGCGATGTCAGCACGTTCGACGTTTCGGGGACGACGTTTCTCCTGCGCGGGCCGCTACCGCGTTCCTACGCCAATTTCATCGGGCGCAAACTGTTCATCTTCCTGCTGACCATCCGGGGGCTCGGAGCGTTCGCCTTGATCACGCTCGGCGTGCTGATCCAAAAATTTCGCGTCGCCCGGCACGTCGTTCATCCGCTTGTCCGTCGGGAAATCGCCCGCGCCGGGGTGAAGTTGCTCCCCATGTTTCTGTTCGTGGCGCTCGCGCTTGGATTGCTCGTGATCGGACAGGCCGTGGCCGCGCTGGCACGGGTGGGGGCGATTCAATGGCTAGGTTCGATCATGGTGGTCGCGGTGGTACGCGAACTGGGGCCGCTACTGGCCGCGCTGCTGGTGCTGGCCCGCGTCGGCACGGCGAATGTGGTGGAACTGGGCACGACCCGGGCGTTGGGCGAAGTCGAAGCGCTCGAAGCGCTGGGGATTGATCCCGTGCATTACTTGGTTGTGCCGCGAGTCGTGGGCGTGACGGTGGGCATGTTTGCTCTGACGGTTTATTTGATCCTGGGATCAGTCGCCAGCGGGTATCTGTGGGCGTTCCTGCAAGACGTGCCCCTGCTGCCGGGGGATTACTTTAGTCAGCTTGCCCGCGCGCTCACGTATCCGGATTTTGTTTTGCTCGCGCTCAAGACCGGGCTGTTTGGGTTCATCATCGCCATCGTGACCTGCTATCACGGGCTGGCGCAGCCGCTGCAACTCGATGAAATTTCCCGCGCCACCGTCCGCGCCATGGGACAAAGCATCGTTGCCTGTGTGCTGGTGGACGCCTTGTTCATCATCATTTACCTGACGGTCGGATGAACGAGATGGCGACATCACCGGTGATGCCGGCGTTGGAACTACGCGACCTCGCCTTTGGGGCGATGCGCGACCAAAGTGCGACGGTGGCCGAGGGTATCAACTGGACCGTGAATCCCGGCGAATTCTGGGTCGTGGCCGGACCCCAACGCGCGGGCAAGAGCGACCTGTTGATGCTGGCGGGCGGGTTGATGCCGCCGACACACGGGACATACCGATTCTTCGGCGAAGAGATGCCAATCTTCGAGGAAGAGCGGTTGGCGGAACGGTTGCGGCTGGGTTTTGTCTTCGACGGCGGGCAGTTGTTCAACCACATGACCATTGCCGAGAACGTGGCCTTGCCGTTGTGCTACCACGAGGATCTTAGCGCCGCTGCCGCCGGCCCGCGCGTGCATGCGTTGTTGGAACTGCTGGAATTGACCCCTTGCGCCAATCGAAAACCCGGCACCGTGGCGCGCAACTGGCAGAAACGCGCCGGCCTGGCGCGGGCGCTGATTCTCCAGCCTGAGGTGTTGCTGCTCGACAACCCCCTCGCGCGGCTGGACGCGCGGCACCTGACCTGGTGGCTGAATTTTCTGGGTCAACTCGCCCGCGGCCAATCGCCGTGGCGTGCCGAACCCATGACGCTCGTTGTCACAAGCGATTCCTTTCGACCCTGGCGGTATCACGCGGATCGGTTCGCTGCGCTGGATGAAGGTCGTTTCACGATCGTCGGCGACCGGGCCGCGCTGGAAAAATCCGCCGACGTGCTCGTGCGCGAACTGCTCGCGATGGAATTGCCCGCTGGCGGAACGGACGGCGATACGGCAATCTCGACGCGAACGAAATAACCGATGGCCCTCCAGGATTTAACCCCGCAACTGCGCACGCGCCTCAGCCGGATGGAACGCGCGGTGGGGTGGTTTGTCCTCCTGGCCACAGCGTTGCTGGTCTTCGGCTTCAGCTATTACGTTTACAACACCGCCAAGCGGAAGGGTTGGTTCGTGACCAAGGCGCGTTACTTCACCTACTCCGACCGCGCCACCGGGTTGAAAGTCGGCGACCCGGTGAATCTGATGGGCTTCGACGTGGGCCAGATTACGCGCATTGATACCATGGCGCCATGGGAGACGTACAACGTCTATGTCGAGTTCGAGATCAAGGAGCCGTACAACGGCTACCTGTGGTCCGGTCACAACGGCTCGCGGGCGAAAATCACGCCGGCGGATTTCCTGGGCAAGCGCGTCCTCGAAGTCACCAAAGGCTACGGCGGTTATCCGGCCTACCGCTTCAATCCGTTGCGCGAGGTCTCGCGGGTCGAGGCGGAGGCGTCTCCCAACGCGGCGAAATGGCAGTTGGCTGAGGAATGCTACGATACGACGGAAACCAACCTGGTGCTCAAAGCCCTGGCGCCGCTCAACCATACCAACCTGCTCCGGCTGGCCGCGCTCGGCCTGGAAAAAATCCCCATCCTCGACACGCGGGAAGAAAAAAAATCACCGACCGCTGTCTGGGATGATCGCGCCGGCCGCTACCGGCCGTTTACGGGCGAGAACTTGTACTGGTTTGTGCCCGACGAGGCGCCCGCAGTCACCGAACGGCTGGAAAAACTCGCCGCGCAGATTGAAAAGGCGCTGCCGAATTTCCTGGGGCTGACCAACCAGTTGACCAGTCTGCTCGGCAACGGTGTCGCCGCCGCCTCGAACCTGCACGCGCTGACATTCGAAGCCCGACCGGTGCTGACCAACCTCGCCGCCTTGAGCGCGGAACTGCGCGGCCCCGGCGCGTTTGGCGACTGGATGCTGGGTGCCGAGGGTGTGCGCCATTTGAACGCCACGTTTGAAAACGCGAACCAGGCGGTCGGGCACGCCGACACCAACCTCACGGCACTGGCGGAAAATCTGGCGGTCTCGCTGGAAAATCTTGCCGGCATCACGAGCAACCTGAATTCGCAGGTCCGGGCGAACACAAACATTTTGGAGGCAATTTCCAAAGCTGTGGTGGATGCCGACGACTTGGTGCAGGGATTGAAACGTCACTGGCTGTTGCGTTCGGCATTCAAGCCGTCCAAGACAAACGCACCGCCGTCTGTTGCGCCACGGCTCCCGTCCCCGAAGGAAGCAGGGAATCCCTGAAAGCACCGGCCGGCTCCCTGACGGAAGCCGTCGTCGCCCCAGCCCGCTAAAGGCCGGAACCGGCGCTCAGGACGCCCGATTTGGCATGGTCGGGCTTAGTACACTGCCAGCAGGAGATAGATCAACCCGCCGGTGCATAGCAGAAAGAACGCGATGATGCCGCCGTCCAGCAAACCAAAGTGCGGCTCTTCGGAATGGTTCGCCGGAATCAGCGTCGCTTTGACATAATCGCCGCTCTTCCGATTCACTCTGAACGTTATCGCACTCATAACCGGCGTTTAAGCAAACCGTGGGCCACCGTTCCCAACGGCGACGAAGCCCGCCCCGAGCCGCGGCGTTTCCGGCGTCAGGACGCTTTTTGTCCCGAATCAGTCCGGAGAATTGACAGGCGGCTGGCGGTTGACCCGCGTGGAAATCGCGCGACAGTCGGGAAGGAGAGCTCCGGGGAACTTCAAGAGAAGTTCCCATTCCTGATCCCGGATAATCGGGACTTGCAGGTGAACGACCGCGGATCAAAGGGGTGAAGCGGGCCTTTTTGCAGCCTTGGCCTTTGTCATGCGAACTTTCCTTTCCTGCCGGTCGTTTGATGGTTTGACCTCCCCTCCCCCTCCCCCTACACTTGCCGCTCTGGTTTATGAAAATTTTGGTTTGTGACCCGGTTTCTCCAAAGGGAATCGCTTTGCTCCAACAACGACCTGAATTTCAGGTTGTCGTGTTGCCTAAACGTCTGCCGGAGGCGGAGTTGTTGCCCGTAGTGGCTGATGCGGTGGCGATGGTTGTGCGTTCCGAGACGAAAGTTTCCCGCAAAGTCATCGAGGCTGCCCCGAAGCTCCGCGTGGTGGGCCGCGCCGGGGTGGGCGTGGACAACGTGGACGTGCAGGCCGCCACCGACCGCGGGGTCGTGGTGATGAACACTCCCGGCGGCAATACGACTTCGACGGCGGAATTATCGTTTGCCATGATCCTGAGCCTGGCGCGCAAGGTGCCGCAGGCCGCCGCCTCGATGGCCGAGGGCAAATGGGACCGCAAACAATTTCAAGGTGCGGAACTGGCCGGCAAAACCCTCGGCGTGCTCGGCATGGGCCGCATCGGCAGCGAGGTGGCCAAACGCGCCCTGGCTTTCGGCATGCGGGTGGTGGCTTACGACCCTTTCCTCACGGAAGCCCGCGCCCAGGCGCTCGGGGTCGAACTGGCGGCCGACTTGGATGCCGTCTATCGGGACGCCGACTTCATCACCGTCCACATGCCGGTAACCGAGCTCACACGCGGCATGCTCAACGCCGCGGCGTTTTCCAAAATGAAACCGGGTGTGCGCATCGTGAACTGCGCCCGCGGTGAAATCATGGTGGAGAACGACCTGATCGCGGCGCTGGATTCGGGCAAAGTGGCCGCCGCCGCGCTGGATGTTTTTGCCGTCGAACCACTGCCGGCCGAGCACCCGTTCCGCAAACATCCCGGCATCACGCTCACACCGCACCTCGGAGCGAGCACCGCCGAGGCGCAGGAAAAATGCGGCATCGAAGTCGCCGAAGTGATCACTGCGTACCTGCTCACCGGTGAAGTCCGGAATGCGGTGAACCTGCCTTATCTCGACGCCAAGACCTACGAGCAAATCAAGCCTTACCTCACCCTCGGCGAGAAACTCGGCAAGTTGCTGGCGCAACTCGCGCCGCCCGCCGTGGACCGCCTGCACGTCACCTACGGCGGGCGGGCGCAGGAGTTGCCGAACATTGATCCGATCACTCGCGCCATCGTGCTGGGCTTTCTGTCGCGCGCGGCGGTCAAAGATCTCAACAACATCAACGTTCGCAGCATCGCCGCTACCCTGGGGCTGACAGTGGAGGAGAAGCGTTCCAACGAACCTGTCACGTTCAACGAGTGGCTGCATGTGCAGGCGTTCAGCAACGGCACCAAGGTCATCTCGGCAGGCGGGACGTTTTTCGGTTCGCCGAACAATCCACGCATCGTCCGGCTGTACAGCACGCCGGTGGAAATTCCCATCAGCGGCACCATGCTGCTGTTGAACAACAAGGACCGGCCGGGAATGGTCGGCCACCTGGGCACGTTGCTCGCGAAACACAAAGTCAACATCGCCAGCATGAGCCTCAATCGTGATACCGTGGGCGGTTACGCGTTTACCGTCCTCAACCTCGACAGCGAACCGCCCGCGCCGGTGCTGGACGAACTCCAACGCGATCCCGATATTCGTAATGTCCGCGTCGTCACCCTCTAACTCCGAACCACAGAATCAAAAACATGAGCCTTAAAATCACCACTCTACTCTCGGCCGCGTTCCTGACGGTCGGCGGGGTCCTGGCCGCTCCCGATGCCACCAACAGCGCCGCCAAATCCGGTGACGTGATCACCTCGCTTTTCGGCGACCCCGTCGTGGCCAAAGGTCAGGGCGTCGAAATCAAGCGCAGCCAGTTGGACTCGGCCGTGATCAGCATCAAATCCGCCGCGGCGGCGCGTGGCCAGATGATGTCGCCGGAGCAGGCACAGATGCTGGAACAGCAGATTCTGCAGCGCCTCATCCAGATTCAAATCCTCCTGAGCATGGCCACCGACGCGGAAAAGACCGAGGGCAAGCAGCTCGCGGCGAAGCAAATGGAGACCGTCCTGAAGCGAGCCGGCTCGGAAGAGGCGCTCGACCGGCAGCTCAAGTCCGTGGGCATGACCCGCGACGAGCTCACCAAGAAAATGGCCGACGAGGCCACCGCCGAGGTCGTGCTCGAACGGGAGTTGAAGGTCACGGTGACCGACGCAGAGGTGAAGAAGTTTTACGACGACAATCCGACGCGGTTCGAGGAGCCGGAGATGGTGCGGGCGAGCCACATTTTGCTGGGCACGCGCGACCCGAACACGCGCCAGCCGTTGTCCGACGAGAAGAAGGCGGCCAAGCGCAAGCTCGCCGAAGACATCCTCAAGCGGGCGCGCGCCGGCGAGGATTTTGCGGTCCTGGCCAAGGAATATTCGGATGACCCCGGATCAAAGGACAAGGGCGGCGAATACACGTTCCCGCGCGGCGTGATGGACCCGGCGTTCGAGTCGGCCGCGTTTTCCCTGAGCACGAATCAGATCAGCGACATCGTCACCACCCAGTTCGGTTATCACATCATCAAGCTCAGTGAGAAAATTCCGGCCCACAAGGTCGAACTCGAAAAGGTCAGCCCTGAATTGAAAAAGGGACTGGCACGGCGTGAAATGGAAAAACTCATGCCGGATTTCGTCGAAAAGCTCAAAACGAGCCACCACGTTGAAATCCTCGATGACAAGCTCAAGCCGAAGGAAGGCGCTCCCACCGCGCGCCCGCCGGCCGCTCCGGCGAAAAAGGACGCCGACAAGAAATAGTGCGGCCGGCTAGTATTTTTTCGAGAACCGCTTTTTTGCTTCCGCTTCATCCGCCGCGTCCGGGACCTGTCCGGACGCGGCTTTGCTTTCCGCAAGGGGCGGCGGGGCGTCGGCGCCGCCCGCCGGTGCCGGACTGGCCGGCGTTTCCGGCCGGTTCACTTCCTCCACGAACGCGAGGCGCAAGGTCATCAGACTTTGCTTGAGCAACGCCGATTCCTGCCGGTTGAGATTGCCCCGGGTTTTGACCTCCAGCATTTCCAGCTGGTCAATGAAGAGCTTTGCCGCGTCTAGGTTGCGGGCCGGCTCGCCGGTTTCCGGGTGGGGCACCCGTCCCAACAGCATCATCGCGAGATTGGTTTGTTGCACCACCATCTGCGCGAAAAGCGCGGATTGCATTTCTTCGGAACTCAGGGGATTTCTGGGGTCGGCGGCAGGGGAGGTCGGTTCACTCATGATGGTTTTCGCGATGGCGGCGGATTTCTTCCAGCAGCAGATGGTTGAGCCGTCGCAACCGTGATTCCACGTCCACGGTTTCGAGCATGGCCTGGCGTTCGGTCGGATTCGGCAGCACGGCGGAAGACACGAGGTCCACCGCTTGTTCCGGGTCGGCGATGGTGTCGAGGTAGCCGAGGACTTCCTTGGCCAACGCGGACGGGAGCTTGCCAGGGTGGCTTTGTGCGAGCGGCGGGAGCGGCAACGGCAGACCGAGCGCGAAACGTTCGTGCAACAGCTCGCGCAACCGCGCCAGCAACGCATCCGCCGCCAGGGTGTCACACGGCGGTGCGGCCAACGGCTGGATCTGCATCACGCGATAGGGCCGGCGGCGGACGGTTTCCACCAGCGTCACCCGGGCCACCCCTTGCAGGATGAGATGCGAGGTGCCGTCCGGGTGCTCGACCGAGATGCGAACGAGCCCCACGCCCGCCACGGGCGAAGCGCTCTCCCGCTGGCGGTTGGGCCGGCGCATGGCCACGGCCAGCAGCCGCTGCGTGGCGAGCGCATCGGCCAGCATCCGCCGGTAACGCGGCTCAAAAATGTAGAGGGGGAGCAACGCCTGCGGAAACAACGTCACGTTCGGCAGGACCATCACCGGCACCTCGTGGGGCAGTAGCATGTCTGGTCATCAATTTAGGGCAGGCGGGGCGGTGTGCAAGCCGGACGCGGCGCGAATTTTAATTTCCCTGATGCGGGCTTGCCAAAGCACGCAGGGCCGGGCATTTTGGCACCGATATGAAACATCTAGTCGGCGTCATCATTTTGGCGGCCATTTGCATCGGCCTCGGTGTGGCCCTGGTTTCCACGAAGAAGCAGGCGACCAAGGAAAAGGAAAATGCCACCTATACGATCTCCACGCTGTCCAACCAGTGGGTGGTGACCAGCGACAACCTGGACGAGCAGAAACAGGTCAACCTCACCCTCGAGAAGGATGTGGCGGCGCGCAAGGCGGAGTATGCCGAGCTAACGAACAAGTATTCCGAAATCGCGCAGGTGCTCGCCAAGACCGAGGATTCGTTGAAACTCACCAAGGAGGAGGTGGTCAAACGCGATGCGCAGATCGCCGATCTGGAAAAACAGAATGCCGACCTCGACAAGAAAGCCGTCGAACTCAGTGTCTCGCTCACGAACCTCACGGCCCAGATAGACGAAACCCAACGCAAGCTGGCGGCATCGGAGGGTGACAAGGCGTTTCTGGAAAAGGAACTCAAGCGGTTGATGGGTGAAAAAGCCGAACTGGAACGGCAGTTCAACGATCTCGCCGTTTTGCGCGCACAGGTCGCCAAGCTCAAGGAAGAGTTGAACATTGCCCGCCGGCTGGAGTGGATTCGGAAGGGATTGTTCGCCGCCGAGGAACAAAAGGGCGCGCAATTGTTGATGCAGCGCACGCCGCCCCCCAAACCGGCCAGCAGTTACGATTTGAACGTGGAAGTCAACGCCGACGGCTCCGTGCGCGTCATTCCACCGTTGACCAACGCTCCGGTCGCACCGACACCGCCGAAATAATGACCCGCGCGAACCTGCTGGCCGATTCCTTCGGCCGGATATTGCGGGATCTGCGGGTCAGCCTCACCGACCGTTGCAACTTTCGTTGCATGTATTGCCTGCCGGAGACGGAGGCGGCGCAGAATTTCTATCGCGGTCACTGGGCGCACCTGCCCAACCCCGCGCCCATCGTCCAGCAGTGGGTGGACAAATCGCTCATCCTTTCCTTCGAAGAGATCGAACGCATCGTGCGCGTGGCGGTGCGATTGGGCATCCGGAAAATCCGCCTCACGGGCGGCGAACCGCTCCTGCGCCACGGCGTGGAGGAGCTCGTCGCGCGCATTGCCCGGATTCCCGGCGTCGAAGACCTCGCCCTGACGACGAACGGCTTTTTGTTCCCGCAAAAGGCGCGCGCACTGCGCGAAGCCGGCTTGCACCGGGTGAGTTTCAGCCTCGACTCCCTCGACCGGGACAATTTCAGGAAGATCACGGGCCGCGACGGTTTGAACGAGGTTTTGCAAAGCATTCAACTGGCGCAGGAACTGGGTTTTCATCCCGTCAAGGTCAATGCCGTCGTCATTCGCGAAATCAACGACCATGAGATTGAGAATCTGGCGGTCTTCGCCCACGAACGCCGTCTGAGCTATCGCTTCATCGAATTCATGCCGCTGGATTCAGCACGCGCGTGGCAAAAGGACATGGTGATGCCGGGCCGCGAAATTCTGCAACGGTTGCGCGCGCGCTTCGATTTGCAGCCGGTCGCATCCGACAATCCTTCCGCCACCGCCAAACGCTGGGTCTTCCCGGATGGTCGTGGAGAGATCGGCATCATTGCGCCGGTGAGCGAGCCGTTTTGTGGACACTGCAACCGCCTCCGACTCACTGCCGACGGCAAGATTCGCACCTGTCTGTTCAGTGTGACGGAGCACGATCTGCGGTCGCTTTTGCGCAACGGCGCGGACGACGACGCGGTTTGCCAATGGCTGCACCGGGTGGCGTGGCAGAAGGAAGAACGGCATCACATCGGCGAACCGGAGTTTGTCGCGCCGCCCCGGTCCATGAGTTGCATCGGCGGTTGAATCTGCCCGCAACCCGCTTGTGTCGCGCCCGGGATCCGCTAAATTCTCCAATCACAAAACGATAATGATCAGTGTCTATGCCGACCTACGAATACGTCTGTGACAAATGCGGGCTCGAGTTTGAGAAGTTTCAGTCCATCGCGGACAAGCCGCTTTCTGTCTGCCCGGAAGACATGTGCGCCCAGAAGAAATGGGGCCGCGGCAAGGTGAAAAAACGCATCAGCGCCGGCGCCGGCCTCATCTTCAAGGGCAGCGGCTTTTACATCACCGATTACCGCAGCGAGGGTTACAAGCAGGCTGCCAAGAAGGAATCGGAGTCCGCCAAACCAGCCGCCGGCGGCGACAGCAAAGCCCCCCCGCCGGCCGCCAAATCGGAAGCGAAGTCCTCCAAGGCCGCGTCCACGAAAGCGTGACTGTTGCCGCCCCGTCGCGGCCTGCCATGAGACTTGCAACCCAGAGCGGATTGACCACGAGCCGGCATCGGCGACGCGAGAACTGTCGGAGGTTGCGTGCCGTCGGGGACGAAACCCGCGGCGGGTTCGCCTGGAAAGTCCTCGTGGCCGCGTTACCGCTCGCGTTGCTGGGGCCGGCGTCGCCGGCGCAACTCGCCTGGCCAGACAACCTCGCGCTGCCGGCGACAAACACGGCCCACAGTGTTTCCGGCCAGTTTACGATTCGCGGCCTTCCCGCCACCGGGCGCAATTTCGGTGCGCCCGACCTGGCGACCAACGCGAGTTTTTTGAAATTGGAGCCGGCGCTCGCCGCGGTTGCCTGCGAGCGCATAAAACGCGCGTTGGCCGACGTCCTCGGTGACCGCACGGCGTGGCAATCGAAAATTTCCCTGGCGCAATTCCCGGCGCGCTCACCAGACGACGAAATCACAATTGTCACCGAGCGTTTCCGCGATGGGCGGAGTTATCGGTTGGAGTTGCCGAACCCGGTGCAGCGGACGCGGTTCGCGCGTGCCATCGTGCAGATGCTGCTGCTCGAACGCGTGGGGCGCAAAGGCGGAGATCGCACCGCGGAAATCCCCGAGTGGCTCGCCGCCGGTTTGACGCAACACCTGCTCATGTCGGATGAGGGCGACCTGCTGCCGCCGCCGGCGCGTTGGACGGTGAACGGGGTGATGATCACTCCGGTGATGGTCGGCGCCGGGCGGAAAGGTGCGCTCCGCCGGGATCCGCTCGAGCACGCACGACGCACCTTGCGTGACCGGCCGCCGATGACGCTCGACGAGTTGGCCTGGCCCGCCCCGGAGCAACTCAGCGGTGCGGCGGGCGATGCGTATCGCTGCAGTGCGCAGTTGTTCGTTGCGGAGTTGCTGCGGTTGGACAATGGCCGGTCCGGCTTGTGCGCGATGTTGGACGAACTGGGCGGCGTTTACAACTGGCAGACGGCTTTTTTTAACGCGTTCCAGCCGCGTTTCGAGCGGCCGGTGGATTTGGAAAAGTGGTGGGCGTTGCAGGTGGCGCATTTTACCGGCCGCGATCCGGCGCAAACCTGGTCCCTGGCGGAGAGTTGGAACAAGCTCGACGAGTTGCTGCGCACGCCGGTGGACGTACGCCGCGCGCGGGACGAACTTCCGGGTCACGCCGAAATCTCCCTCGCTACGGTTTTCCGCGAGTGGGACTTTGTGCGCCAGAGTCAGACGTTGCGGGCCAAGCTGAACGAGCTGGACCTTTTGCGCTTGCGCGTGTCGCACGACCTTGTGGGTTTGGTGGATGACTACCGTCGTTTGTTGTCCGGTTATCTCGAACAACGCGACCGCGTCGGCCTGCTGCTGCCGGGTTCGAAGATACAGTCTCCCGGCGCGAACAACATCCTCCGCGGGACGCTCAAGGAACTGGCGACGCTGGAAACGCGGCGCGCGGAACTTCACCAAAAGGCTGTGGCGGAAGCCTCAACGGGCGGGGAAATTCCTTGGATGGCGGGCCCGTGAGCGATTCCCATTTCACCAACCTGCCGGGCGGAGCGTTTCGGCTGGGTATGCAAGGGGGTTTTTGCCGTCCGCTTGACACCTCGCGATGCAAACTTATAGTGCGCTACACGACATGCACATAGTCCCGGATTCAATTTTTGCGCCCAGTGATGAAGCGTCGTTACCCAAACGCATGGACGCGCTCAAGGAATTTCGCCCGGCCGGCCGCGGCTTCTGGCGGGAGGTTGGCGACGCCGACTGGAACGACTGGCACTGGCAGTTAAAGCACCGGATCACCACGCTGGACCAGCTTCAACGCCTGATGCCGACGCTCACGCCGGAGGAAACCGCCGGCACGCAACTGGCCAATCACAAACTTGCGCTGGCCATCACGCCGTATTTTTTCAACCTGATTGACCCGGCGGACGAGCATTGCCCCATCCGTCGGCAGGTGATTCCCCGCGTCCAGGAGACCCACACCGCGTCGTGGGAGATGAGTGATCCGTGCGGCGAGGATTCGCACTCGCCGGTGCCGGGGTTGGTGCACCGCTATCCCGACCGGGTGCTGTTCCTGGTAACCGACCGTTGCGCGGCCTACTGCCGCTACTGCACGCGGTCACGGCTGGTGAGCAACGCCAGCGGTTACGATTTTCATCCCGACTTCGAGCGGCAGATTGAATACATCCGGCAGCATCCTGAGATCCGGGACGTGCTCCTGAGCGGTGGCGACCCGTTGTTGTTCAGCGACGAGAAGCTGGAGAACCTGCTCGCCCGGTTGCGCGCGATTCCCCACGTGGAATTCCTGCGGATCGGCACGCGCATTCCGATTTTTCTGCCGCAACGCGTCACCCCGGAACTGTGCGCCATGTTGAAACAGTTCCATCCGCTGTTCCTGAGCGTTCACTCCAATCATCCGCGGGAGTTGACGACCGAGGTGCGCGACGCGCTGGGCCGGCTGGCAGACGCCGGGATTCCGCTGGGCAACCAGTCGGTGTTGCTCCGGAATGTCAACGACGATCCGGCCGTGATGACGGTGCTGGTGCAAAAACTTCTGCGTTGCCGGGTGAAGCCCTACTACCTTTACCAATGCGACCTCATCGCGGGTTCGTCCCACTTGCGGGCGAGCGTGCGCCGCGGGTTGGAAATCATGGAAGCGCTGCGCGGCCACACGACGGGCTATGCCGTGCCGCAGTATGTCATTGATGCGCCCGGTGGCGGTGGCAAGGTGCCGGTGAATCCCGAGTACGTCTTGAGCCGCAACCGCGACCGTGTGGTGCTTCGCAACTATGAGCGGAAGGTCTTCGAATACATCGAGGGCGACAACGCGCCGCCCGTTTTCAAGGTATCCGAGAATTTCGACATGCCGAAGCTGCTGTAACCCGTTGGTGGTCGCGGGAAAACACTCGGTCGGTCCCGTGCGAATCTGCACCGAGCCGGAGACCCGCCAACCGAGGCTTCCATCCGACTGACGCTGGCCGGCGTTGGTCGGCCCAACCTACTCGCGATCAACAGATTTGCAGTATTTGTTGTTGCGCCGGATCCGCGCGCTGTATAAAATCCGTGCAAAATCAAACTCAGTTGTTCGTAAAGTTCTTTAGCGAAGCGGAAATAAACTCATTGAAGCCTATGAAAAAGACCATATTTAGCTCCATCTGTTGCGCCAGTTCAGTGGCCGCAGTTGCGCTGCTGTTCAACGGTTGCGCGACCGACCGGAACGTTCCCGACCAAAATCCTCAGGAACAGTATAACGAACAATATCGCAGCGATTATGAAGTGCCGCCGGGCAAATATTACACTGGTCGTTCGCCTTTCATGCGCAGCGCCGAAGGTGCCCCCGCCCCGGCCCCGGCCCCGAAGCCCGCTCCGGCGCCGCAGCCAGCCTATGTGCCGCCGCCGGCTCCGGCCCCGAAAACCACTTGCAGCGACCCGACCTGGGGTATCATCCGCATGAGCAAGAAGATGCCGGCGGAAGCTTCGTTGGGAGGCGAATTCATGGCGGAACTCAATCTGACCGCTCAGGCCTGCGCGGCCAACGTGGTCGTGCGTGACACGGTGCCGGACGGCGCCAGTTATGTGCGCAGCGAGCCCGCCGCGACGGTGGATGGCAAACAGCTGACCTGGCGCATTGGTGACCTTGAAGCCGGCGAAGCTCGTAACATCAAACTGTGGTTGAAGGCTGAAAAGGAAGGCAAGATTGTCAATTGCGCCTCGGTCTCGGCCGATCCGCGTACCTGCGCCGCCACGTTTGTCGGCAAGGCCACGATTGCGATTGAGAAGTCAGGCCCCGAAACGGCCATCATCAATTCCGATGTCGCTTACAATGTGGTCGTGAAGAACACCGGCACCGCCGTCGCGCGTGACGTCGTCGTCACCGACGCCGTTCCCGAAGGCATGAGCGGCCAACCGGTGACCGTGAATGTGGGTGATCTCGCCCCCGGCCAGTCCAAGCCGATCACCGTCACCTATAAGGCGACCAAGCGCGGCAAGGTTTGCAACACCGCGGTGGCCAACAGCAGCAATGCCGGCAAGGTCAGCGATGATGCCTGCACCACGATCCTCGTTCCGGGCCTGAAGGTGGAGAAGTCCGGCACCAAGGAACAGATTCTCGGCCGTAACGCCGACTACGAAATCGTCGTCTCCAACACCGGTGACACCACGCTCACCGACGTGCTCGTGACCGACACCGCCCCGGCGGGGACCAGCATTGTCTCCACTTCCGGCGGCAGCGTCAGCGGCAACAAGGCCACTTGGACGGTCACCTTGAAGCCCGGCGAGAAGAAGAATCTCTCCGTCAAGCTGACCTCCACCACGGCCGGCAATCACTGCAACACCGTCACCGCCTCCGCGGGCGGCATGAAGGACTCGGCCGAAGCTTGCACGTTGTGGAAAGGCATTGCCGCCGTGCTGCTTGAAGCGGTGGACAATCCGGACCCGATTCAGGTGGGCGAGACCACGACTTACACGATCAAGGTCACCAACCAGGGTTTCGCCGACATCCACGGCGTGAAGATCGCGGCCAGCTTTGATGACGAGGTCCAGCCCGTCAGCTCACCGCAAGGTACGGTCAGCGGCCAATCGGTAAGCTTCCCGTCCGTGGCCAGCGTCGCGCCCAAACAGGCGGTCACCTACACAGTCGTCGTCAAGGGTGTGAAAGCCGGCGACTCGCGCAACCGGATCATCCTCACTTGCGATGAGTTGACCAAGTCGGTTGAGGAAACCGAATCCACCACCGTTTACTAAACCGTAATCAAACCAAAGGCTGGCAGGTCGCAAGGCCTGCCAGCCTTTTCAACTCCAGACCCATTATGAAACTCGAAAACATTCTCCTGTCCATCGCCACCGGATTCGCTCTGTCACTCGCGGGTTGCAGCAAGTCCGATTCGCCACCCCCGGCAACGGCCGAAGCAACGCAAAAAGCCGCCGCTCCGGTGGCGGATGCGATGAAGCAAACGGCGGACACCGCCAAGGCGGCTGCCGAAACTGTCGCCGCAGACGCAACCAAACAGGTGCAGGACACTGTCGCGGCCTCGTCCGCCAAGGCGCAGGAGTTGATTGACAAGGCGAAAAGTCTGATTACCAGTGACAAACTTCAGGAAGCTTCCTCCGTTCTGCAACAACTGGCGGCGCTGAAGCTGACCCCTGAGCAACAACAACTCGTGGATGGTCTCAAGGCGCAGCTTCAGAAGGCGCTGGCGGGCAAAACCACGAGCGACGCCGCCACCGCTGCGGGCAATTTGCTCAAGAAGTAGCCGCGCCCGGCCGGAATTTTCACACCCACCCGGTCGCCACGGTCTGGCGAGGCGGGTGTGGAATCGTCGAGTGGCATCCGTCGGACGCCGGCCGGCCCCGAATCAAACCAAAGACAATCATGAATACAAAATCCTCCCACGCCTGGAAATTCTTCCGCGCCGGTGGTTTCGACCAGGTCAAGCTCGAAACCGGAGCGGACTTGATGAACCTAGACCAGCTCGACCAAAAGCTCTGGGTCGCGCTGGCCTGTCCGACGACGGGCCTGGAATTTGATCCCAAGACCGCCGCGTTGATTGACACCGACAAGGACGGCCGCATCCGCGCTCCTGAACTCATTGCCGCGGTCAAGTGGGCGGGTTCGATGCTCAAGAACCCCGATGACCTGATCAAAGGCGGCGACGGCGTCCCGTTTGCTGCCATCAGCGAGGCCACACCCGAGGGCAAACAACTGCTGGCATCGGCGAAACAAATCTGCGCCAATCTCGGCAAGCAGGATGCCACGGCCATCTCGCTGGCGGATGCGTCGGACGCCAACAAGATTTTTGTCAACACGACCCTCAACGGCGACGGCGTGGTAATGCCCGAATCCGCCACCGATGACGCCACGAAAGCAGTCATTGCCGACATCGCCGCCTGTCTGGGCACCGTGCCGGATCGTTCGGGCAAAGCGGGCATTGATCAAGCCAAGGCGGACGCCTTCTTCGCCGAGTGCACCGCATTCGACGCGTGGATGAAAAAAGCCGAGGGTGATGCGAAAAACATTCTGCCCGCGGGCGACGCCACGGCGGCCGCCAGCGCCGCGGTCAAGGCCATCAAGGCGAAGGTGGACGATTATTTCGGCCGCTGCCGGCTGGCGGCCTACGATCCGCGCGCCATTGCGCTGCTTAACCGCAAGGAGGAGGAGTATCTGGCCGTGGCGGCCAAAGACCTGAGCATCACCGCCGGGGAAATCGCGGGCTTCCCGCTCGCCCCGATTGCTGCGGGCAAACCGCTTCCGCTCGCGGGCGCCGTCAATCCCGCCCATGCCGCCGCGGTCGCGGCGTTGCAGGCGAACGCCGTGAAACCCTTGCTGGGTGACAAATCTGAATTGACCGAGGCTGACTGGCTGGCCTTGCAAGCCAAGCTCGGGGCATTCGAATGCTGGAACGCCGGCAAGGCCGGTGCCGCGGTGGAGAAACTGGGCAGCAAACGGGTGCGCGAGATTCTCGGTGGCAAGGCGAAGGAGAACGTCGCCGCGGTCATTGCGAAGGACAAGGCCCTCGAACCCGAGGCCACGGCGATTGCCAACGTCGAAAAGCTCGTGCGTTTGGTCCGCGACCTGCATCTGCTCTGCATCAACTTCGTCAACTTCAAGGACCTTTACGACGCGGGCGAGCCGGCGATCTTTCAGTGCGGCACCCTCTATTTGGACCAGCGTTCCTGCACGCTCTGCCTGCCGGTCGAGGATGCCGGCAAGCACGCTGCCATGGCGGGCCTGGCGGGGGCGTATCTCGTCTATTGCGATTGCTTCCGCAAGGGCACCGGCGAAAAGAAAAGCATCGTGGCCATCTTTTCTCAGGGTGACGACGACAACCTCATGGTGGGCCGCAACGGCATTTTCTATGACCGCCAGGGCCGCGATTTCGACGCGACCATCACGAAAATCGTTTCCAATCCCATCAGCCTGCGTCAGGCGTTCTGGCTGCCGTACAAAAAACTCGTTCGCATGATCGAGGAGCAGATTGCCAAGCGCGCGGCCGCGGCGGAGGCCGCCTCCACGGCGAAAGTCGAATCCACCGCCACGACTGTCGCCACCGCCGACAAAGCCAAACCCGCCGAGCCGGCGAAGAAAGTGGACGTGGGCGCCGTGGCCGCCATCGGTGTTGCCTTCAGCGCGTTGGGCACTGCGCTGGCGTATTTTCTGGGCCTGTTCAAAGGCATCGCCCCGTGGCAACTGCCGTTGATCATCATCGGCATCATGCTGTTGATCTCCGTGCCGTCGCTCATCCTGGCCTACATGAAGCTCCGCAAGCGCAACCTCGGCCCCATCCTCGATGCCAACGGTTGGGCGGTGAACGCCCGCGCCAAAATCAACGTGCCCTTCGGCACCAGCCTCACCGGCATCGCCAAGCTTCCGCCCGGATCAACGATTGACGTGAGTGATCGTTACGCCGAGAAGTCGGCTCTCTGGCCGAAAGTCCTCGTGGTGCTCTTCCTCGCGTGGTGGATCTACGCTTTCCTGAACGACGATCAAGGTCGCTTGTATCGTTGGACGGACGGAAAATACGGCAAACCGCCGGTGGAAGTGCAAAAGCTGCTCGACGAGGAAAAAGCCTCGGCCAAGAAGCAGGCCGAAAAGGCGGCTACGGACGCCAAAGCTGCCGCCGAAAAGGCTGCTTCCGAGGCGAAACCCGCCGCGCCGGCAACGCCGTAGAACAACCCGTCTCGCTGTTGTCGCCGCCGGATGCCTGCGATCATCCGGCGCGCGGGCGTCTCGCCCGCAGCACTCGCGCAGTGGGTGCAGTCCCCAGCTGAATTCCAGCATCGCCTGCACGCGGTGCTGCGGCCAGGATGGCCACGCGCCGGTGGTTTTTAGCGCAGGGGTAGTGTCGCGGCGATTGTCGCATGAGCCGACTTCAAGGACTTGAACACCTCCGGCTTTTCTGCTGCGAGGTCTTTTGTTTCTGAAGGGTCGGTTTCAAGGTTGAACAGCATTTCCTCTTTGCCGATGCGCAGATACTTCCAAGGCCCGCGCCGCAGGGCGACGCCGTTGGGTTGCTGCCAGAACAAATCACGCTCCGGCATTGGCTTTCCCTCCAGCAGCAACGGCGCAAGACTCCGGCCATCCAGGGCCATGCCCTCGCGCTTCGCGCTGGCGAGGTCACAAAATGTCGGGAAGAAATCCAGCGTCGTGGCCGGATCGCGAAGGACGGAGGCGGGCTTGATTTTTCCCGGCCAGACCATCAGGCACGGCTCCCGGATGCCGCCTTCCCACACCTCATTCTTTTTCCCTCGCAGTGGCTTGTTGTTGCCGCCGTAATTCGGATCGCCGCCATTGTCGCTCGTGAAAATGATCAGTGTGTTCTGGTCCAACTTCGCGCGCCGCAACGCCTCGAGGACCCGGCCGACGCCGTCGTCCAATGATCCCACCATCGCGGCAAAATTGCGGCGCTTTTGGTCGGCAATGTTATTGAAGCGCTCAAGCTCGTCAGGCTTCGGCTGCAAAACGCTCGTGGGTTTCTTCTCCCTGGCGTCCCACCCTTTGCCGTAATGCGGTGCGGTGTAGGGAAGATAGAGAAAGAACGGCTTGTCCGCGCTCTGCTCGCCGATCCACTGAACGGCTTCATCCGTGATCAGGTCGGTCGTGTAACCCGTTTCCTCTACGGGTATGTCGTTCCGATGCCAGTCGGGCTTGTCGCCGTATTTCTGCGTAAAGTAATCCACACAACCACCCGTGCTGCCGTAGGCGTAATCAAAGCCATGACGCCGCGGCGAAAACTCCGGCTGGCCGTGGCCCAAATGCCATTTGCCGATGATCGCCGTGCGATAGCCGTTGCGTTGCAACACCTCGGCGATGGTGGTTTCATCCGGGCGGATGCCGCGTGTCGCGTCACGCTCCTGCAAAAACATCAGCGCGCCGAACAATTGGTCATGGGAGCGCGCCGGGTAGCGCCCGGTCAATAATCCGAATCGCGACGCCGTGCAAACCGGCGCCGCCACGTAGAATGACTCGAACTTCACGCCGTCGCGCGCCAGCGAATCAATGTTCGGCGTGCGAATCTCGCTGCCGTAGCAACTGACATCGTTGCGCCCAAGGTCGTCCGCGAAGATCAGGAGGATGTTGGGGCGGAGCGGGGACGAAAACGCCGGTGCGGCGGCAGCGAGACTGGACGATAAAACGGCTGTCAGGATTCGAATCGTTCTCATCATTCCCCGAACATGCCTGTCGCCGACGGGCTAAGAAATCTTTTTCGCGCAAAGGACCGCCGCGTCCACAGACTTATTTGCGGGTCGGCTGTTGCACGAGCTTGTAGCGAATTTTCACGCCGCGCGGATCGTCGGTGAGCGCAAGGATTTGCAGGATGCCGATGCGTCCCTGGCGCGTTTTAAAAATGAACACGGGCGTGGTGCCTTTAGCCGCCCGCATTTTCGAAAATGGCAGTGGGCTCGGATGCTTCGACATGCCGTGTGCTATTGCTCGCACGGCTTTGATGACGGATTCCGCGGTCGCTTCATCCCACTGGTGCGGCCCGGCGGCGAAACCGTCGAACAGGGTCAACCCTCGTTGACCGCCCGCGTAGCCATCTTCATCGGCAACCACATCGGCATTGTGCTCCGTCGCCCACGCGTGCAAATCCTCCCACCGATCTCCGAGCTCGGTTTTCGGCGTCAGCATTTCGCCCGTATCCAGATTGAGGAAGCAGTCGCGCCCGGT
Source organism: uncultured Bifidobacteriaceae bacterium (assembly GCA_964458575.1). Classification (GTDB taxonomy): domain Bacteria; phylum Verrucomicrobiota; class Verrucomicrobiia; order Limisphaerales; family JADLHS01; genus CAYWMD01. The sequence goes on from CAYWMD010000013.1 coordinate 105,357, forward strand.
TGAAATGTCATTCACGACCCGTTCGATTACCGGGCCGAAGAAGGGTTCGTCACCTTCGTGCAAATCTTTTCGAACAAGCCGCACGTGCGGGAAGACAATCTCGCGCCCCCAGATGCGGTCAATGGATCCCAACCGTTCAACCGCTTTCGGATTGGGTGTCAGGACCACTTCGGCTTCCCGAAGTTCCGCGTCCGGTGGCTGAATCCTGGCGTAAAGCTCGGACCGCGAGCCGCTGTTCGGAGTGAATCCACCTCTCGCCCCTCTCGTTGCGCTCCAGATATGACCACAGCGATAGTCCTTTCCGGCGACGCGCAGGGTCACATCAAAGCTGATGGGCACGAGCAGCTTTTGTCCGGTTTTGTCCTTCACCGATATCTCCACCGGGACCACCGCTGTTGGGCGGTTTCCCTCCGGGCGGATGATGACTTGATTGACCGACAGCGCGCCGCTGACCACTGGATCGAGCGCCGGGTCGTCGGTCAGCGTGACGATTTGTGTCGATTGAGGGTAAACCACCAGTTCGGATTCACAGATGCGCGTCCACCGTCGTTTGGCTGATGGCCAGTCTTCCGAGAGTGTATCCTGCGCAAAACCCTCCAGAGCCGCCTTGGGAATCAACGCGCTTTCGATTTCGAACCGGACGGAGTGTTTGCCGGCAGCCAACGCAGGCAATTCCAGGTAACCGTAAAATTCATATTGCTCGCAGTTTGGATGGACATTGCGCCAATTGGCCTCCTTGCCGTCAATCGTGATGGACCGCATCTCGTTGAGCAGCTTCAGCCCGAACAATTCGTCAGTCCACGGATTGCGCCACTGGCAGGTGAGGGACATTCCCGATTGCGGTTCGTTTTCGCGGACGCGCAAAAGCGGTTCGCTCGTAGGTTTGCCGTAGAAGGCCTCCAGAAATGCCAACTTCTTCTCGTCTGTAACGAGTTGGCGCTTGCCCAGTTCATCGAGCAGTCCGCGCAGCCAATGCAACGGCTGGTCGTAGCCGTTGGGATAGGTCTGGCTCATCCAGCCTGTCAGATCCTCCAGCAACGCCATCGCTTCCCTGGTTTCGAGTTGACCGGCTTTGGCACGTTTCTCGAGTTCCTGCCAGGCCCACGGCGAATCTGGTTTGGCCAGCCCAGCAAGAATCACTTCGCCGTTGGGAAGCCCTCGTAACTTTTGAGGCGAGTCGGCAACGCTCGCTGGTTTTTTTTCTCGCGAGACGAACATCGCAGTTGGGATCAGCACTCCGATGACAACAATCGCCGCGATCACCAATGCTGCTGTGGCGCGGTGACGGGGAATGGCGGCACCCGAGCCAGTCGCACCTCCGAGCGGTTGATTTGCCTTCCACCAGACCCACCAAGCGATTCGCCAGTCGAGGACGAGGCAGACGATCAATGCCATTATCAGAAAACCGCTGCGGAACACATCCGCCGTGAGGGCATGCAACACGACGAAAACCAAAGCATCCAATAACAGCAACGGGAATAAAAGTCCGTCGAACACAGCCAGCCCCAAACCGTACAAGCGTCCAGCCGAACCGCGGATTTGCGAGACAGCGGTCCAACCCAGAATTGTCGTGCCGAATATTGAGGTGAGGCCAAGCGGAACCAGCACGACGGCCCCAAAGAGGCCCACCCTGGTGGGCGTGCGCCCAGGGAGGCCTTCTTCCAGAGCGACCAGCGTAAAGAGCGCCGCAAGGATTCCGAAGATGCTCCAACACGCACCCACGATGGCCGTGCGCGAAAAGCGCGGTTCGGTTGCTGGTGAAGAACTGCTTGCCTTCTGTCGCCGTAAATTTCTCGAACTGAAATTGGGTTCGGGGAAGAATGGGGATGGAAACGGCCAGATGCCCGCCAGTGACAACGCGCAAATGACCAGGCCAACGACGGACATCACGGCCAGGAATCCCCTGAAAGCCGTGGCGCGGGACATTTCCCCGACGAGCGCGAGCAGGAACAGGAAGAAAACCGTTCCGCCAAACACGATCATTGCCTCTATCGCGTTGGATCGGGTGGTCGCCGCTGTGCGCTCGCTCGGTTGCTCGGGTCGAGCGGACTCACATCCGCTGCCACCGGGCGCGGACGTCGCAATCGTCTCCACCTGCGTTTTGACCTCACTCGCCTGCTGGTAACGAAGCTCGGGCTCCTTTTCCAATGTGCGCAACACGACCTCGTCCAGCCGCACGTCCACCTGGACCTTTTTCGACGGGGCCGCGAATTTGCCCAGCGGAAGTTCGCCCGTGAGCATTTCATAGAACACGACGCCCAGCGAATAGATGTCAGCCCGGTGATCCACCATCGAGGGTTTCTCCACCTGCTCCGGCGCCATGTAATGTGGCGTACCCACGACGTCCTTTGCGCCAGTGAGCGAAACCTTGCCCGAATTTGTACCCAGGATTTTGGCAATCCCGAAGTCGGTGATCTTCACCCGACCTTTTTTATCAATCAGGATGTTCTCCGGCTTGATGTCGCGATGGACGATGCCTTCGTTGTGCGCGAACTGGAGCGCTTCGCAGATTTGCGGAACGATCTGCAACGCCTGCTCGGGCGCCAGCCGTCCGGCCTGCTCCACCTGCCGCAGGTTCGCGCCATCCACGAATTCCATGACCAGATACGGCTGTCCGCCCAATTGACCAAAATCATGCACCGCCACGATGTGCGGATGGCTCAACCGGGCCAGCGCCCGGGCCTCGCGATTGAAGCGTTCGGCAAAGCCGGCATCACCTGCTGCACCGGGCGGCAGGATTTTCAGCGCCACGAAGCGGTCCAGGGCTGGTTGCCGCGCCTTGTAAACCGCACCCATGCCGCCCTTGCCAATGAGTTCAATGATCTCAAGCTGGGGAAAGCGTTGCCGGATTTCCTCTACGGGCGGCGGCACGAAGCCGCTGTCCTTACCGGCTTGCCCCGGCTCGGTGCCGGTATTGAAGCCGGACTTGATCAGACATTCCGGGCACAGCCCCAAGGGAGTGCCTGGCGGCAGGGTCTTTCGGCAACTCGGACAAATTGGTTGTGTTTCCATAATCTCAACGCTTCCACCCATTACTTAGGAAACAGCGGCGGAAGGTTGCGAAGAAACCCGATGAAAACCGGGAATATGCGAGGATGGTCGCGGCTATTACACAAGCCTCCCAGTTCATGATTTTGCCGACCATGATTTTGCCCTGACTGGCTTCGGTGATCGAGGAAGGCAAAATCATAGAATACGCAAGTTGTGCAAGAAGCTCACTCGGTTAAGCTGCTTACCTGATTCTTTCGCGTGTTTCGTAGTTTTTCCTAGCTCCCCGCCAACACGGCAAACAATTGGCGCAGTTCTTCATCCACCTCGTCCGGTCTGGCAACGGTTTGGGCGATTTCATCGCGCAGCAATTGCCGGTAGCGCTGCCGCAGCCGGTGCACCGCCGATTTCACCGCGGCTTCACTCGTGGCCAGTTGCCTGGCGAGTTCCGCGTAGGGTTGCGCCGTGCGTTCGCCCACGAGACACGGATTCAGCGCCGCGAACATGTCCGCTTTGCCTTCCCTTTCATACTCCGCCTGCAACCGTTTCAGCACTTCCTCGAGCAACGTCAACGCCCAGCGCCGCTCAAAACTCCGCTCCGGCGTGACGTTGTCCGCCGGCTCGATTCCGTAGCGTGTTTCTGCCGTGTCGAATTGCAGCGGCAGCGCCGGCGCCCCGCCCCCGCGCTTTTGCGCGCGCGCCTTGTCCCATTCGTCGGCGAGAAAATGATTCATCGCGGACAGCAGGAACGAGCGGAAGCGGCCCTTCTCCTGGTCGGCATCGGCCACCCAGTTGCGTTCCAGGAGGCGGGCGAAGAATTCCTGCGTGAGGTCCTGCGCGTCCTCCGGACAATGCCCACGCCGCCGAACGTAGGCGTAGAGCGGAAACCAATACGACTGGCAAAGCTTGGCGAGCGCGTCGCGGGCGCGCGTGGTGTCGTTGCGTCCCGCCGAGACCACAACGGACCAATGCGTCGTCACAAAGGCCGGTCGTGCCGCTGGTCCAACCCCGGTCGTCTCCGGCGCCGCGCCGCGTGATGAAGTGCTCACCAGCGCGAGCGTAACGCCGCGGAAGGGAAACACAAGTCGCAGAACGCCGGGCCGCCATCTCGCCCGCCCACCGCGAAACGGGCGCGCGGTTACTGATTGAAATGCCCCGCCTTTCTTCGCATTCTCAGCGTGTGAGTCATCTGGCCAGAGCCCGGCAAGTGTTTGGTATCGAATTGGACGCCCTTAAGCGGGTGCGCGCGCAGCTCGACGCCGCGTTTGACCGCGCTGTGGACGTGATCGTGCAGGTGCTCGGCCGACGCGGCAAGGTCGTCGTCGTCGGCATCGGCAAATCGGGCAACATCGGCCAAAAAATCGCCGCCACCCTCACCAGCACGGGTACAAGCAGTGTTGTGCTCAACAGCGTGGACGCGTTGCACGGCGACCTGGGCATCGTCAACGACGGGGACGCGGTGCTGGCGTTGAGCTATTCCGGCGAGTCGGAGGAATTGCTCAACCTGCTCCCGGCGCTAAAACGATTCTCGGCGAAGGTCATCGCCATCACCGGTGGCATGAAGTCTTCGCTGGCGCGGCACAGCGACGTGGTGCTCAACGTGCACGTGCCCAAGGAAGCCTGCCCGTTCAATCTCGTGCCCACCGCCAGCACGACCGCGATGCTGGTCATGGGCGACGCCCTGGCCATGGCGGTCCTCCAGGCGCGCGGATTCAAGAAAAGCGATTTTGCCCGTTATCATCCCAGCGGGGCCATCGGTCGTGCCATGTTGCTGACCGTGGGCGACATCATGCGCACGGGCGAACGCAACGCTGTGGCCAATGAATCCCTGACCGTCAAGGAAGCGTTGCTGGTGATGACCCGCGCCAAGTCCGGCAGCTTGAGCATTGTGAACGCCCGCGGCAAACTGGTCGGCGTTTTCACCGATGGCGACTTTCGCCGGCACATGTCCGCCGACGAAAATCTTCTCGCCCGCCGGCTTCAAAGCGTGATGACCCGCAACCCCATCTGCATTCGCGACACCGCGCTGGCGGTTGAGGCGTTGAAAGTTTTCAACGAGCGGAACATTGACGATTTGATCGTGGTAAACGCGAAGCACGAGCCGGTGGGTTTGGTGGATTCGCAGGATTTGCCGAAGCTGAAAATCATGTAGCGGCCATGGCCCAACCGCCTTGTTGTCCCGGATGAATATGAACCCCTTCCGCGCCCTCGCCTCGGCGGTCGCATTTGCGTTTGCAATTTTTCTGCCCATGAAAGCCAAGGCCCAGCCCACCAATGCCATTTCCGCCGCCACGCTCAAGTGGACGCTCAACCGCGCCAGCGAACTGGAATACCTGCTTTATCTGCCGCCGGGCTACGACGCGAAAGCTGGCCAACGCCGGCCGTTGATGCTTTTCCTGCATGGCGCCGGCGAGCGCGGCACCAACGTTCAACGCGTTGGCATTCACGGTCCGTTGAAGCTCGTCAAGCAGGGCAAAGATCTGCCATTCATCATCGTGGCGCCGCTGTGTCCCGAGCAGCAGACCTGGTCGAATGAACCGTTGTTGAAGCTGCTCGATCATGTCACCGAGCAGTTCGCCGTGGACCCGAAGCGCGTTTACCTCACCGGCCTGAGCATGGGCGGTTACGGCACGTGGCGTTTGGGGGTGGCGCATCCGGAAAAGTTCGCGGCCATTGTGCCGATCTGCGGCGGCGGTTCGTTGATTGATATTCTGCTTGGCGGACGCGAGCGCCGGGGATTGAAAAGCCTGCCGGTTTGGGCCTTCCACGGCGCGAAAGACAACGTCGTCCCACCCGGCGAATCGGAGCGCATGGTGAACGCGCTCAAAAATATTGGGGTCAAGGAAGTGAAGCTCACGATTTACCCCGACGCGACCCATGATTCATGGACCGAAACCTATAACAACCCGGAACTCTACGAGTGGTTGTTGAAACATTCCCGCTGACCACGTGGCTGCGTTCGTGAGAACGCGGCTGAAATCCGGGTCAAAACCGCCGCGCCCTCACGAGCGCAGCCACGGCTATGCCAACCCGCTCGCCTTGCGCGCCCGCTGCAAAACCTCCCGCGCCTTGGCTCGGGCTTTGGCCGCGCCATCGCGCAAGACGCCGTGGACGTAATCCAGATTGGCCGCCAGTTCAGCCCGCTTCTTCCGCGGTTCGGCAAAATAATTCCAGTAGTGCTCGAAGAGTGCCTTCTTCAAATCGCCGTAACCCAACCCACCGGCACGCAGCCGGGTCTCGAAGTCATTGGCCACTTCCGGCGACGCGACGAGTTTTAAGATTTGGACGGCGAGATTATGTTCCGCGTCGGGCTTGGGCTCGGCGGGCGTGCGGCTGTCCATCTTGATGGCCATGACTTTTTTCCGCAGTGCCTTTTCGTCGCCGAAAATCTCGATGGTGTTGCCGTAGCTTTTGCTCATCTTTTCGCCGTCAATGCCGGGCACTTTGGCGACCGATTCGCGGATTTGCGGTTCGGGAATCACGAACGTCTCGCCGTAGGCTTCATTGAACTTGATGGCGATGTCGCGCGTCATTTCGACGTGTTGCTTCTGGTCCTGGCCGACGGGAACGACGTTGGAATCGTAAATCAAAATGTCCGCCGCCATGAGCACGGGATACGCGAACAGACCGTGACTGGCCGCGATGCCCTTGGCGGTTTTGTCCTTGTAGCTGTGCGCACGCTCCAGCAACCCCATGGGCGTGACGGTGGAAAGCAGCCAGGTCAGTTCGCACACTTCCGGCACATCGGACTGTTTGAAGAACACCGCGCGCTTCGGGTCAAGGCCGCACGCCAGGAAATCCAATGCCACATCGAGGCTGTTCTGCCGTCGCTCGGCGGGGTCGAAGAGCGACGTCATTGAGTGGTAATCCGCGATGAAATAAAACGCCTCGCCTTTTTCCTGAAGCTCAATGGCGGGCCGCATCATCCCGAAATAGTTTCCGAGATGCAGCGCGCCCGAAGGCTGGATGCCAGACAAAATTCGCATAGGGAGGGAGATTACCGGGAAAACATCCAACATCCAACATCCAACATCGAACAGGGTGTGAATGGGGCGCAACTTCGCACCACCACCATCAATTGACCCAAAGTTCGTCCCAGTGACC